>CAZFVY010000017.1:0-60781 GCA_964522665.1 uncultured Verrucomicrobiota bacterium
CCCGTTTAGTGGGTTACAATCGCCGAGCTTCCCCATGGCCGGATGAGAGTGATCGAAGTCATACCTCCGATTGTTTGTCGGGGCAGCTGATTCGATACAGGGGAGATTGAGGTATTGCATCTGGATCCCCGACGCCCAACGGTCCGATGCAGAAGCCATTCCATACCTTGCTGAGCGTTTCGAGCGAGTAAGGGTAATGCGAACAGAGAGCGACAAGGACCTACCAATACCTGAAGCAGCTCGACATCGGCTATTTCTTCTACGCTGGCAGCTACACGGACGAGATCCTGAAGGTGCTGAACCCAAAGGAGAAAACGATCCTGCACATCCCGAACGTCAATTCACGCGAGAGCACGAAGGACAAGATTCGCGAGGTGGAGCACATCATCGATGAGCTTGGCGAGTGGCAGGGCGCCGATCCGAACACCGGTTTCCAACTTGTGAAGACCGCTGACGGGACGATTCTTAAGATTGCCGATCTGGTGGACGACGACCCGGGGAAGCGGGACAAAGTTTCAGCCGCCCTGAAAGACTCCGCGCAGAAGACCAACCGGGATCACGTGGACATCATTATCGCGCTGGGCATGGCGAAGGAGGGTTTCGACTGGATATGGTGCGAACACGCGTTGACGGTCGGCTATCGCTCCAGCCTCACCGAGATTGTGCAAATCATCGGCCGCGCCACGCGAGATGCGCCCGGCAAGACCAAAGCCCGATTTACGAACCTGATTGCGGAGCCGGATGCGAGTGAGGCGGCGGTCACCGAGGCGGTAAACGACACCCTCAAAGCCATAGCTGCGAGCCTCCTGATGGAACAGGTGTTGGCTCCGCGCTTCGAGTTCACACCGAAGCGCCCTCAGAATGAACCCACGCCGGGCTTTGACTATGGCGAAGGTGGTTTCGACCCAACCAAGTGTAATATAGGCGTGAACTCAGAAGCGGGCCGCGTCCAACTGGAAATCAGAGGCCTCGCCGAACCGAAGAGCCACGAGGCCGAGCGCATTTGCCGCGAGGATTTGAATGAATTGATCACGGCCTTTGTGCAGGACAAGCAAGCCATCGAGCGCGGAATGTTTGATGAAGAGTTGGTGCCGGAGGAACTGACCCAGGTGCGGATGGGCAAGATCGTAAAAGAGAAATTCCCGAATCTTGACCAGGAGGATCAGGAAGCGGTGCGCCAGCACGCGGTCGCAGCGTTGAATTTCGTCCAACAGGCAAAGAAGGTGTTGAACGAGGGCGGATCCGTGGAGTCCACAAACACTTCGATCATTGACGGCGTCAGGAAGTTTGCGTTGTCAGTGACCGACCTTGACATCGATCTGATCGATCGAATCAATCCTTTCGGGGAAGCTTATGCCATCCTCGCCAAGGCGATGACGGAGGAACGGCTCAAACAAGTGGCCCAGGTGATTGCAGGCCGTCGGGTAAGTCTGACGCTGGAAGAGGCACGGGAATTGGCCAAGCGGGCATTGCGCTTCAAGCAGGAAAAGGGAAGGCTTCCTTCGCTTACCGCAATCGATCCGTGGGAAAAACGGATGGCGGAAGGGATTGCGTTTCTCCAACAAAAAGTGAAGGAGCGTCCAAATGGCTGATCATGTCAATGATGAGGACCTGGAACTGCTCGGCGAGCTGGGTGTCGAGACGGAGCCCGCCCCGCCCGGCGGGCGATCTCCCAAAGCGCAACGGATCATCGCTGGCTTCGAGGAAATCGAGCGGTTTGTCGAGGAGCACGGGAGGCCGCCTCAGCACGGAGAAAACCGTGATATTTTCGAACGTCTTTATGCGGTGCGATTGGATCGGCTGCGTGAGTCTTCGGAATGTCGCGAGGTGTTGAGGGTCCTGGATTCCCGCGGACTCTTGAGCCTCGCGGATGGTAACGAGGCGTGCCTGCTAAACGAGGAGCCCAATGACGAAACGCTGCTTGCATCTCTCGGGGTGGTACCGAATCCAACCGACGACCTCAGGCAACTCGTTCACGTGCGCCCCCGCGAGGAGATTAAGGCTGCCGAAGAAAGCGCACGACGGAATCTCTGCAATGATTTCGAACAATTCCGGCAGCTGTTCGAAAGGGTTCGAGACGATCTGGCTTCCGGCAAACGACGAACGCTCAAGTACCAGGACAATGCGGACGTGAACAAAGGCGACCTGTTCATCCTCGATGGCCAAACAATAATAGTCGCCGAGATGGGCGATCCGTTTATCGCCGATTATGGCCGTCCCGACCGCAGGCTCAGGGTAGTTTACGATAACGGGACCGAAAGTGATCTGCTGGTCCGATCGCTGCAACGAGCGCTGAACAAGGACAAGGCGAGCCGTCGCGTCGTCGAGCCGGACCTTGGGCCTCTATTCTCGGAAGTGGTGGACGACGAAGACCTGCCGGCCGGCTACATCTACGTGCTTCGGAGCAAGTCGCAACATCCCTTTGTGGCGGAGAACAGGTCGGTGATTCACAAGATCGGCGTGACCGGTGGCGACGTAAAAATCCGGGTTGCCAACGCCAGAAAAGACCCGACCTACCTCTTGGCAGACGTGGACATTGTGGGTACTTTCAGGCTCTCCAACATCAACCGGACGCGACTGGAGGCATTGCTCCACAGATTCTTCGGCGGCGCCCGATTGGATTTGGAATTGAAGGATCGCTTCGGCGGAAAAGTGGAGCCGAAAGAATGGTTCCTCGTTCCGCTAGCGGCGATTGAGGAAGCAATTCAGAAACTCATGGACGGCAAGATCGGAGAATATCGCTATGACCCCGTGACCGCACAAATCGTGGAGTGTGCAAAAGCTGTTCAGTAGCGAATTGAGACGCCCACTCGAAGAAACTACCTCGTCCAATTCCGCCCCCCTTCCCGAAATACTGGACGCAGCCAGGTCCCTTGACGGACGGCAAAGCCTTCGTGGAGTCCATGCGCCCGGTGCCGTCGCTCGACGACTTGTTCGGCAGCGTCAAGCTCAAGCAGCCGGTTGCCAGCGCCCGCGAGGAGAAACTAAACGCCCGCGCCGCCATCGCCAATCAGGCTTCCGGCGAGGGGTTGCGATGAGCGTCCGCCGTTTGCTGGTCGATACGAATGTCCTGCTGCGTTTCCTTTCCGGCGAGCCGCCCGCGCAGGCGGCGCTGGGCCGCAAACTCTTCACCCGTGCGGCGGCAGGTGACTTGTGGGTTCTGGGAATGTTTCGTCGCGTCGCAAATAGCCGCTTCGTCCAGTGGGGCGCCGGCCGCCGTCGCCCAGACCACGTCACGACCACCAACTTCCAAACCCTCCCGGCTGAAAATCACCGTGCTCGGGCCCTTCGCCCGATCCTGTGCAAGCGCCTCTCGATTAAAGACCTCTCATGAATTGGCCGTGAGGAAATAGCGACCTATACAAATTGCGCTGGCGTGTTCCGGGCAGGCCGGGCAATGTTTCGGCTCGTGATCGGGGTGGATCGAACGCCGGCGGGCATAAGTCGCGCCGACGTCGCGCTGCACCTCCCGGAACTGGTCAACCACCCGTTTATTGGCTTCGGGATGACCAGGATTCGCGGGGCTTACCGAGGCCGGTCGATCTGAAAACATTGGACAGAACGCCGGCCACGCTCGACCTTATCGACGGTCAAGCGCGAACCGTTCGTCTTGGTTCGCGGCCGAATGAATATAATTTCAGAAATGGAAACAACCGCCGACAGACAAAAGGTCACCTGTTCCAAATGCAATCACCGGAACACCGGAGACCAGGACACGTGCGCCAAGTGTGGCGCCGGCTTGTATGTCCGCTGCCTGCAGTGCGGTCAGCGGAATCCGCGGGCGGCCGCCCGTTGCGAAAAATGCGACTCGCGATTGCGCCGCTCAACGGGCCGCCGGTGGAGCGGTTTGCTCAAAAAGACGCCTTTCCGCAAGGTCAAGTTCTGGCATCTCTTCCTTCTGGTCGTCGGGGTAGTGGCCGCGTACGAAGTAATTGTCCGCCTGGCGCAGATCGAGTAGGGCCGCGCCCGGCGGCGGACGCGGAGACTGGCGAGCTCCTCACCGTTGTAAGCGGGCCGCTGTGCGAACATCGCTAGCCCGGCGACACGGCCAATTGGCCCGACCGCTCCGGCGCCCATGCGCGCAGCGCCTCACCCAATCGTTTAACGCCTTCCTCAATTCGTTCCGGCGTCGCATTTGAGAAATTGAGCCGAAACGTGTTTCGACCGGCGCCGTCGAGGTGGAAATCCTCCCCGGGAACGAACGCAACGTTCCGCGCGAGAGCTTGCTTCAACAACTCCGCGCCGCTCCAGCCGAGCGGCAGCGTCACCAGGAGAAACATCCCGCCTTCGGGACGCGTCCAGCGGACCGACGGAGGGAGATGAGCTTCGAGCGCCGCGAGCATGGCGTCCCGCCGCTGCCGATAAGCGTCGCGCAGGCGCGGGAGGTGGCCAGCCAGCGCGCCCTCACGGAGCAATTCGAGCACCATCCCCTGATTGAGCGTGCTGGTATGCAAATCGGCGGCTTGTTTCGCGAGCGTCAGCTGGTCGATCACCTCGGGGGCGGCCAGCGCCCAGCCAACCCGCAGGCCCGGCGCGAGCGTCTTTGAAAAGGTGCCGACGTGAATGACCGAGCCATCGTGTCCGCGCGCCCGACCGGCCAGATCGAAGAGGCTCGGCAGTGATTCGCCTTCGTAACGCAACTCCCCGTATGGATCGTCCTCGATCAGGGCCACGTCGTAGCGGTGGGCTAATTCCACGAGCCGGACGCGGCGTTCGAGCGTCAAGGTTGTGCCCTGCGGGTTCTGAAACGTCGGCGTCACGTAGATCAACTTCGGGCGTTGCCGCAGCAAGCTCTCCAGTTCATCCACCCGCATCCCGCGCGCGTCCGAGGGTACGGGCAGAAACCGAGCGCCCAGCGGGCGCCAGGCGGAAAGCAGCGCCAGGTAGGTCGGGTTCTCCACCACCACGGCGTCACCCGGGTCGAGCAAGACGCGCCCCAGCAAATCCAGCCCCTGTTGCGCGCCGCTGACGATGGCCACGCGCGAACGGTCGAGCGGCGCGTCCGTCCGCGAGAACCTCGCCGCGATCCAGTCGCGCAGTTCCGCCAGGCCCTCGGTTTCGCCGTATTGGAGGGCGCTCCCGCCCCGGAGCGCCAACGCGGCGTCGGCGGCGCGCCGAACCGCCTCGACCGGGAACAATTCCGGCGCGGGCAAGCCGCCAGCGAAGGAGATCATCCCCGGTTGCGCGGTCAACTTCAGAAGTTCCCGCACCGCCGAACGTTTCATGGCTTCCGTTCGCCGCGCGAATCGCTGATTCCAATTCATAACGCGGCCGCGGTTGACGGATCGTATTTAGCGCCCTGGCTCATGCTGTCATTGATAGCGCGGGGCGCGCGGGGCGCGCCAATACTTCTTTGTTCGCGCCGTGATGCCGTTTGAGTATGGTGGGTGGCGTGGAATTGCGTCATCTACGCTACTTCGTCGGCGTGGCCGAGCTGTCGAGCTTTACCAAGGCGGCCCGCAAACTCCACGTCGCGCAACCGGCGCTCAGCCGGCAGATTCGCCAGCTTGAAGACGAGGTGGGCGCGCGGCTGCTCGAACGCGATCGCCAGGGCGCGCGCCTCACCGAGGCGGGCCGGGCGTTCCTGGCGGAAGCGACGGCGCTGCTGAAACAGAGCGACGACGTGATGCGTTCGGCGCAAAAGCGCGGCGGGCTCGAACGCCGCCAGTTGAACATCGGCTACGTCTGGGGTTTGTTTCACTCGCTGGCGCCGGCGGCGTTGAGCCGCTTCCGCGCGCAATTCCCCGACGTCGCCGTCAATCTCCTCGACCTCACCGCCGTCGAGCAGGCGCGCCTGTTGGCCGACGGCGAATTGGACGCGGGATTCATTGGGCTGGCGCATGAAGCCGACGCCGCCGGGCTGGCCAAACGCAAGGTTGGCGCGTGCGCCTTCGTCGCGGCCCTGCCCGCGAACCATCCCGCGGCGCGGCGGTCGCGCGTGCCCCTGGCGGCGCTGGCGCCGGAGTTTTTCATCGCCATCTCCGAGCAGAACTATCCCGGCGCGGCGCGCTTCGTCGTCGCCGCGTGCGAGCAGGCGGGATTTCGCCCGAAAATTCTCCAGGTCGCCGAACGCGGGCACGCCATTCTCGGATTGGTGGCGGGCGCTTGCGGCGTCGCTCTGCTGCCGGAGCCACTGCGCGCTTTGCCGCACCCGGGCGTCATTTTTCGGCCGGTCACGCCCTCCGCGCCGGCCGACCTGTTCATCGCCTGGCGCCAGGATCGCGCGCAACCGCTCACCGAGGCGTTCATCAAGCTTTGCGCTTGAGCCTTTCAAGCAAACGGGGCGAACGGCGAAAGGCTTGGTGGGGCGACACTCTGTGGAGCCCTGAATGGGTTGGGACGGCAGCGGCCCGCAGGAACCAACCACGGCACGGCAGAGCCTCGCCCCACCGGATGTTTTCACTCGATTTTCACGCCCAAATCGACAACGCAAACGGGGCGGACGGCGCCGAATAACGGCGTTCGTCCGCCCCGCGAAACGGAGCGAAAGTCCGGCGTCGCCGGACCTCGCGGAGGCCTTAGAGACCTTTGCTGATCATGTGCTTGACCAAGTCGCCAACGCGGTTGCTGTAACCCCACTCGTTGTCGTACCAGCTGATCAGCTTGAAGAACCGCTTGTTCAACTCGATGCCCGAGCCGCGGTCAAAGATTGACGACGCGGCGCAATGAATGAAATCCGTGCTCACCACTTCGTCGGCGGTGTAGTCAAGAATTCCCTTCAGGTAAGTCTCGCTGGCCCGCTTCAGCGCTTCGCCGATTTCGGCGTAGCTGGTCTCCTTCACGGTGCGAACCGTCAGGTCCACGCTGGAGACGGTGGGGACTGGCACGCGGTACGCCATGCCGGTCAGTTTGCCCTTGATCTCGGGGCAGACCAAACCGACCGCGCGAGCGGCGCCGGTGGTCGAAGGAATGATATTGATCGCCGCGCTGCGGCCGCCTTTCCAATCCTTCTTGCTGGGGCCGTCCACCGTTTTCTGCGTGGCGGTGTAAGCGTGGATCGTGGTCATCAAGCCCTCTTCAATGCCAAAGCCCTCTTTGAGCAGGACATGCACGATGGGCGCCAGGCAGTTCGTCGTGCAGGAGGCATTCGAGACGATGTGATGCTTGGCCGGGTCGTACTGGAGGTGGTTGACCCCCATCACGATGGTGATGTCTTCGTTCTTCGCGGGCGCGGAGATGATGACCTTTTTCGCGCCGGCGGCGAGATGGCCCTTGGCCTTTTCGGCTTCGGTGAAGAGGCCGGTCGATTCGATCACGATATCGACGCCGAGTTGTTTCCACGGCAGCCCCGAGGGATCCCGCGCGCTGACGACATGAATGTCGGCGCCGTTCACGACCAGGATGTCGTCTTCCGCTTTGGTGGCGTCCGATTTCTTGGAGCCGACCGTCCCGGCAAAACGCCCCTGCGTTGAGTCATATTTGAGCAGATAGGCCAAGTTGTCCGCGGGAACGATGTCACCCACCGCCACCACTTCGATTTCTTTGCCCACCAAGCCCTGTTCCACCATGGCGCGAAAGACGAGACGTCCAATTCGGCCAAATCCATTAATTGCAACTTTAACTGCCATAAGCTCTCTTCCGAATTTGTTAAAACACTGACAATAACCGGCAGTCGGCATGTTAACGGCGGTCGCCCGAGCGTCAACGAGAATTGCGGGCTTTGGACGGGCGCAGTGGGCCGGGCGCATCTCATTATTTTGACAGGTCGATAATCAGGGAGGGAAGCGGGAAGAGGGGAAATCAGCGTCGGTTGCGCCAAATCCGCGGCCGACCGACAAAAAAATGAGAAGCGTCCCAGTGGGCTGGGTGTGAGACAGAATTCTTCCGCGGAACTGCCGGATTTGAGATAACGTTCCCGACCATTCGCCTCGTCCCGTAAGGGACGACCGAGAGTAGCTCGGCGTTTCAACGCCGAGTTAAAGGCGGTGTGATCAAAAGTCCCGATAGGGACGGCTGAGGTTGAGCTCCCGCGGCACGAGATCGTCCGGGCGTACGCTTACGGCAGCCGCGAGGACGTCTCGAACTCAGGCGCCGCAGCGGGATTTGAGCATGATCACGTAACTGACCCGGCTTTGAAGCGCCGAGCTATTCCCAACGGCTCCTCCCTGATGCCCCGTTTGCTAGACCATCAATCCGTACATACCCCGGCGAATCCGGTCGGAAGAAGAATTCGGTCTTGCGTCAAGAGCCCGATTTTCCCGTGTTCCGCGCTTGATTTATTGAAGTCAACGGGCGGATGATTCGTCTAAATACTCGGCAAAACAGTCTCAATATGAGCAAGAACTGGCAAATACCGCGCCGCACCTTCCTCCGAGGGCTGGGCACCGTGATGGCGTTAC
Organism: uncultured Verrucomicrobiota bacterium; assembly: GCA_964522665.1. Lineage (GTDB taxonomy): Bacteria > Verrucomicrobiota > Verrucomicrobiia > Limisphaerales > CAZFVY01 > CAZFVY01. The sequence goes on from CAZFVY010000017.1 coordinate 8,340, forward strand.
CGATGCTCGAGGCGATGGCCCCGGGCGCCTCGCTCGCCGCGACGGCGGCTGGCGCCGTCAAGACCGCCCCCAAACGGATGGCCTTTTTGTACGTGCCTAATGGCGCCAACATGGCCGATTGGATCCCCAAAACGACCGGCGCTGATTTCGAACTTCCGCTCATTCTCGAGCCGCTCCAGCCATTTCGGAAGGATTTCTCAGTGCTCAGCGGTCTCGCGCAGGTCAACGCCTTTGCCGGACCGGACGGCGCCGGGGATCACGCCCGCGCCTCGGCCACGTTTCTGACCGGTTGCCGCGCGCGCAAGACCAACGGCGCGGACATCAAGGTCGGCGTCTCGGTCGATCAAGTCGCCGCGCGCAAGCTCGGCCATCTGACCCGCTTTCCGTCGCTCGAACTTGGCTGCGAACATGGCCAGCAGGCGGGCAACTGCGACTCCGGTTACAGTTGCGCCTACTCGTTCAATATCTCCTGGAAAACCGAATCGACCCCCATGCCGGCGGAAGTCGATCCCCGGCTGGTATTCGAGCGGTTGTTCGCGAATCCCGACCAATCGGGGACGGCCGAAAATCAGGCCCTGCGCAATCGCTATCAGAAGAGCGTGCTCGATTTTGTGCTCGAGGACGCCCGCCGGTTGAAGTCGGGCTTGGGCGCGACCGACCGCCGCAAGGTCGATGAGTACCTGAGCGCGGTCCGCGAGCTGGAAACCCGCATCGAACAATCCGAGCGTTTCGCCGCCGCCTTGCCGGATTACCAGAAGCCGACCGGCATTCCGGAGACCTACGAGCAGCATATCCGTTTGATGTGCGATCTGATGGCGCTGGCGTTCCAGACCGACACCACGCGCGTCTCCAGTTTTGTCCTGGCCCACGACGGCAGCAATCTGCCATACCCGTTCATCGGCGTCCGCGACGGCCACCACGACCTCTCCCATCACGGTGGCAACGAAGAGAAAAAGGCCAAGATCGCGAAGATCAATCGTTTTCACATGACGCAGTTCGCCTACCTCCTCGAGAAACTTAAATCGATCAAGGAAGGCGACGGCACGCTGCTCGACAACTGCATGCTCGTTTACGGCAGCGGCATCGCGGATGGCAACAGCCACGCCCACGACAATCTCCCGGTGATCCTTGCCGGTGGCGCGGCCGGTCCGCTCCAGGCGGGCAAACACGTCCAGTATCCCAAGCGCACGCCGCTCTCGAACCTCTACCTCTCGATGCTTGATCGGATGGGCGCCAAAGTCGAATCCCTCGGCGACAGCGCCGGTCCGCTCGTCGCGCCGACGTAAGCCGAGACAGGCCTGTCCACTTTCCACGCTCCCTTCGCGAGACGCTCGACCTGCTGAGCTGGGTGGGGCTGCCATGACCCGCTTCACCCAGAGGCGCGACAAACCCCGTTCGCCCGTTCGCCTCCCAAGATTTTCTTGACGCCGCGACGCGGCGAGGTTGACTGGACAAAACGTCAGCCATGACCCGTCGAAACACTCTGATCCTCGGCGCGCCTGAAGTCCCGCCGCGGTCCAGCCTTTTTCCTCCCGATCTTATATGAGCAAGAAAGACCCGCGCGTGGACGCCTATATCGCCGAGGCGGCCGATTTTGCCAAACCGATCCTCAAGTATATTCGCAAGGCGGTCCACGCGGGCTGCCCGGACGTCGAGGAATCCATGAAGTGGAGCATGCCCAGTTTTGGACACAAAGGAATTCTCTGCAACATGGCCGCGTTCAAACAGCACTGCACCCTCGGCTTCTGGAAGGGCAAGCTGATCGTCCCCGCGCGGGGCGGTGATGACGAAGAAGCGGCGATGGGCCAATTTGGCCGGATTCAGTCCCTCGCGGATCTGCCGAAGGAGGAAGTCCTGATCGGTTACGTCCGCGAGGCGGTCCGATTGAACGAAGCGGGCGTCAAAAACCCGGCGTTCACCGAGCGCAAGGCGAAGAAGGAATTGGTCATCCCTGATTATGTCTCGGCCGCCTTGAGGAAAAACCCGCGCGCCCTCGCGACGTTCGAGGGGTTCCCCCCGAGCCACAAGCGCGAATACGTCGAATGGATCACCGAGGCCAAAACCGAGCCAACCCGCGAACGCCGACTCAAGACGATGCTCGAGTGGCTCGTCGAGGGCAAATCGCGCAATTGGAAATACGAGAATTGCTAGCGCATTGCCTGAAAAGGCAGCAAGCCGCCTCCTTGTTCAGTTAGCCTCATAGAATACATCTGGCAACCGCGGTACTAATTAAGCTAACTCAGCGTCATGCGCAATATTTCCGCGATTTCCACATCGACCTGGGCAGGGGAGATTCTGGCCAGACACTGGGCTCGCCCTTGCGCCTCGCACGGCGCGGCCCGCTGACCCGCGCAGGCGCAGGCCGCCACCAAGCGCCGATGCCCGGGCAGGGCGGGTGACCATTTCTCGAGGCCCGGCAAATCGCGAAAGAGGGAGGCGGTCGGCACGCCCAGCGCCAGCGCCAGATGCAGCACGCCGGAGTCGGGGCCGAAATGCAGGCGATTCTGCTCCAGCACGCCGGCCAATTGTCCGATCGTTAAGCCTGGCGGCAGCACGGTCAAACGGGCGTCGGCGACCGCGGCCGCGAGCGCCTGAACGCGGCTCTGTTCGCGTGGCTTGGCGCTGGCCGACGCGAGCATGGGGGTGGTCGGATACTCGCGCAGCAGACTCTGGATCAGGGTGGCGTAATGTTCGACGGGCCATTCTTTCAACGGATTGGCGGAATTGAGCGAGAAGTGGACGCCGCCGCGGGGAGCGTTGGCCGCGGCCCAGGCGCGATCGGCATCGTTGACGCGCAGGTCGAAGCGCGGCGGTTTCACCGAAAAGCCGCACGCCGTCAGCGTCCGACGGTGTTGCTCAAAAATCGGCAGACTTTCAGAGGCCGGCAGAATCCACTCACGCGCCAGCCAGCGATTCCAAAAATGTCGGCGCCCACCCTGATACGCTACTCGGTTTGGCGCGCCGGTGAGCGCGGTCAGGAAAATCGAGCGATCCGCCCCGCTGAAATTAAACGCGACGTCGAAACGCTCGCGCCGCAGCCGCCGAACCAGCGACCACTGCTCGCGTATCGTGCGTTTGGCGGGGTCCAATTCAATTGGCCAGGTCTGATCGACGCACGGCGCCAGTCGCGCGACCTCGCAACCGAGTCGGCTGGAAAGCAAATGCAGTTCGGCGCCGGGATAGTGGTCCTTGATCTCCCACAACGCCGGAATCAGATGGACCGTGTCGCCCAGGAAACCGGGGTCCACGACGATCACTTTGCGCGCGCCGCGCGTCCGGTCGTAGAAGCTCTTCGATTCGGCTGGGATGACGTTCAATGCGCGCCTTTTTACGGTCTCCGCGCCCACGGCGGCGAGGAGTTTCTGCGCGGCGACGTCGCGCAGGCCGTAGCGGCGTGCTGGCCAGGTTCGGGACCGACGGAAAACAAATTGAAACATTTCCGGGCGGTTCCGGTTAATACACTTGGATAGGCGTCTCCGGCTGCCCGCCCTCGGGTGGTTTCGGGTTCGGAAGAACTCGATCCGGTGACGCTGTACGGCTATACTGAACTCAAATTGCGCGTTCCCATTATGAAAATGACAAAAATCGCCTTGGTCTGCGTGTTGCTCGGCACGGGACGGGTCTTGCTGGCGGCTGGCCCCGAACAAAACCTCGAAAAAACCTTCCCCGTCGCCGGGGGCGGCAAGCTTATCGTCATGGCGGACCAAGGTTCCATCGACGTCAAAACCACGGACACCGACAAAGTCGAGGTCCACGTCCTGCGCGAGGCCAAACAAGCCACCCAGGCGCAGGCGCTCGACCTGTTTTCGAATCATGAAGTCACGTTCACCCAGGAACGCAACGTCGTCTCCGTCTCGGCCCGGAACACCAAGACCTCCAATGGGTTCAGTTGGCGCGGGCGCCCTTACCTCGAAGTCCGGTACCTAATCAATCTGCCCAGGAAATTTGACGTCGAGTTGAGCACTTCGGGCGGCGACGTGCGCGTTGGTGAGTTGGACGGCGCCGCCACGGCGCGAACCTCGAGCGGCGCAATCGACCTGGCCGGGGCGACCGGGAAGATCGAGGCGCGCAATTCCGGCGGCGACATCGAAGTCGGCGCCGCCCGGAGCGACGTGAGCGCGCGGACCTCCAGCGGAGCCATTCGGTTGCGCGCGGTCGGCGGGCGGGTCGAGGCGTCGAATTCCGGCGGCGATATCCGCCTCGGTGACATCGGCGGGGATGTCGTGGCGCGGACGTCGAGCGGCGCGATCCAATTGCGCTCCACCCACGGCGCCGCGGAGCTTTCCAATTCGGGCGGCGACATCAGCGTCGAAGAGGCGCGCGGCGAAGTGCGCGCTCAGACTTCGAGCGGACAAATCGCCCTGCGCGTGATTCAGGGCGCGGTCAACGCCAAAAACTCCGGCGGCGACGTTAAAATTGAATCAGCCGGCGGCAGCGTCACGGCGCGGACCTCCAGCGGCGCGATCCGCATCGGCCACGTCGGCGGCAAACTGGTCGAGGCCCGGAATTCGGGTGGCGACATCAGCATTGGCGAGGCGGCGGGCGGTGTAGTCGTCGAAACCTCGAGCGGCAATATCCGGCTGAAGAGCGCCGGCGGTAACGTCGAGGCGAAAAACTCAGGCGGCAACATTACCCTGGGCGACCTCGGTGGTGAGGTCGTCGCGCAAACGTCGAGCGGAAACGTCGAAATCCACCTGGCGAAAGGCCAGGCCGATCTCAAGAATTCCGGCGGTAACATCTCGCTCGCCGAGGCGCGCGGCGCCGTCGTCGCCACCACTTCCAGCGGGACCATCGCGGTCGGTTTCACCAAACAACCGACGGCTGACAGCCGGATGGAGGTTTCCGGCGGCGGAATCACGCTGACGCTTCCCGAGACCGCGGCGCTCAACCTGGACGCCCACAGCAGCGGCGGACGCATCGTCGCGGACATCCCAGTCACGATCACGATTCATGGCGAAACCAGAACGGACGCCCTGCAAGGCAAGATCAACGGCGGCGGACCCGCGATGTTGCTGCGGTCCAGTTCCGGCGACATTCACCTAAAAAAACTGGTGCGCCTCCTCGAAAAAGAGGGATAATGAGATTGACGCATCCGACCGAAGCTCGGAGCCGTCGATTTCTTGACCTATGAAAAAGTTGGCTCCGAATCGGATTCTAAAGAACGCAATTAAAGTTCCCACGCTCACGCGAAGCTTCCTTCAACGTCAGCGTCACCGTTTTTCCGCGGTGGCGCTCACGTTTCTGGCGGGCGTGGTCTTCGGCGTCGGCGCCAGCTACGGCGAGGACTTCGTGCCGCCGCTGGCGAAGCTAAGTTCGGCCAAGGCCAGCCTGATCATTCAAATCGACGTGCATGGCGCCAGTGGGGCGGCGATTTGGCGGACGGTGCGCGACCAGGCCCAAAGCGCCGGGCTGTTGCAAAACGCGCTGAGCGGATTCGACGCGAGCATGTTCGGCCCGAACGGCGCTTTTGCGGCGCTCAAGCCGTCGGAGTTGGCGGAAATCAGCGTCGTCGTCGAAGGTCAGGGCGCGTTCACGGGGCCGGGCCAAACCAAGTCGGATCCAGACTTTGGCGTGCTGGTCGGGGCGCGCTTCGAGCCGGAAGCCGACTGGCGCCAGGCGCTGGATCAATTCCTGAGCGGCATGGAACGGCTGCAACCCGGCGCTCGCGCCAAGCTCGAAAAGACGAAACGGCGCGTCGGCGCGGCTGATTATTATGATTTGCCAACCGACGGGTCCGGCGACGGGCAATTGCCGTTTCCTCTGGCGATGGCGGTTGGCTCCAGCGCCAGCGGCGGAGAACTCATCATCGGCAAAGGCGATGCGGTGCGCGCGTTCCTTGAAGGGCGTCGGGACGGCCAGTTTCCCGGGTGGATCGACGATCTCCTGGTGAATCGCGGGCAAGTCTGGATCGCGGCCGCGATTCCGGAAAGCGCACTGCAGAAACTGAGTGGGTCGGCCAACGGCCTGGCGATGTTGCCGCAGCCGATGGCCGGTGGCCTGCGGCAATTGCGCAACGTTGGCCTGGGCCTCAAGTTTGGCGATGACCTCCTGCGATTGGAGCTGGGGCTGGGCTTCACGGACGCCGCCGCGGCGCAACAAATCGGGACCTTCGTCCAGTCGCTGTTGACGATGTCACAATTGACCGGAGCCCAAAACGCGAAAGGCAACTCTCCGTCGGTTCAGAGCGCTAAAATCGTCATGGCCGGGAGCACACTTCGGCTCACCAGCGGTTTAAGCGTCGATGAAGTCTTGCAGGCGGTTCAAAGCGCCAGCCAGGCCGCGGCCCTTAACGCCAAACGGGCGCCACGGGGCGTGGTTAAAGTTCAGGAGGTCGCGCCGCCGGAGCCGTCGCCCGTGGATCTGGCTTTTGTCGAATTGCTGCCGGGCGACCTAGAGTCATTGCGGGAAGCGAAGTTGAAGATCGAGAACCACTCGCCCAAGCCGGTCCACCAGATCAACGTCGCCTTCGACTACCTCGGAGCCAAAGGCGAGAAACTGAAAAACTGGACCAGCGAGCACCAGGACCCCGACGCCGAGAATCTGGTCGCCGGCAACGCGACCCGGGTCTTCAAGTGCCCCGTGTTTCACGTTCCGCTCGAAACCAAAAGCATGTCGGTCCGCGTGGTCGGCGTGATCTTCGCCGACGGCCAGGCGTGGCCGAAAAAACCGTAGTTACGCTGTCCAACCCTAAATCACAGGCAGGAACGGGCTAGTTTGAAGAAGCTTTCGGAGCAGAAACGGTTCGGCAAGAGTGATGCCATACACGCGGGCGATCTTTTGAAGCAGCAGGAGGATGACCCCGGGTATAAAGATCGATTGCGGCGCCTGGAGCAGCGAAGGATAGCTGCCAGTGATGAGTTTAGAGAGGCTGCTGGGCCTCTACTGTCAGAATTGGCTTCCTCCGGCTACGGCGTTGGCTCCCTTTCCGACCTCGCACGACCAAGCCAGTCCAAGGGAGCCATTCCGATATTGATAAAGTGGCTTCCCAGGTCGGCGAACTCGCGAGTGAAGGAGTCGATCGTCAGAGCGCTTTCGGTCCCTTGGGCCAAAGGGCGCGTCGAAGCGGCATTGTTGGCTGAGTTCCGTGGCAGTTCTGATGGCGAGAACCTCAAACTGAAATGGACGATTGCAAACGCCTTGGAAGTACTTGCCACCGACAGGATTTATGACGATATCGTCGAACTTCTTCGAGACAAACGCCACGGCAGGGCCCGTGAGATGCTCGCAATGGCCCTCGGGAAGATGAAAGCTCCTCAAGCCGTGGACGTTCTCATTGGCCTTCTTAATGACGAAAAAGTTGTCGGACACGCGATAATCGCCCTGGGAAAGTTAACCGCGGTGAAAGCTCGGCCTTACCTTCTTCCGTTCGTCAAGCATCCAAAGGTTTGGATTCGCCAAGAGGCCAAAAAAGCTCTCAACAAAATAGACGCTCTCACTTAAACGGATTCCACTTGCCTAATGCGCCGATTGATCGGTCCTACCTGCTTTTTGAACGAAGATTGAGGTATGGTGAACTAAAACGCGAAAAAGCGTAGCGGCGCGGTCAGCGCGGCGCGCCTTAGACACGCTTCGGCCAGGCTAGAGTTCGACCCAGGTCGCAGCCGTGGACGAACTCGGGTGCGCCGCCCCTATCAACGCGCTCAGAGTCGTCGCTCAAGGATGGCCGTCGATAGGGCGGCTGACGCGGCGTCAGCCGTCAATCCGAGAACAGGAACTGCAGGTCTTCCAGCGCGAGGCTTTGCGAGAATTTCTCCTCGCCGAGCACGTCCTCCGCGAGGGCTGATTTCGTTTTTTGCAGCGCGCGGATTTTCTCCTCGATGCTGTCCTTGATGAGGAGGCGGTAGGCGATGACGTTGTTGGTCTGGCCGATGCGGTGGGTCCGGTCGATGGCCTGGTTTTCGACCGCCGGATTCCACCACGGGTCGAACAGCACGACGTAGCTGGCGGCGGTCAGGTTCAGGCCGAAGCCGCCCGCCTTGAGCGAGATCAGGAACACCGCGGCGCCCTCGAAGTTTTGAAAACGCTGCACCAATTCGCCCCGGTTCTCCGTGTCGCCCGCGAGATAAAAGTGGTTCCAGCCGGAGCCTTCCAGCGCGGTCTTGAGCAGTTGCAGCATCTCGACGAACTGCGAAAAAACCAGCACTTTGTTGCCCTCCTCCATCAACGGCTCGAGTTGCTCGAGCAGGGCGTTGACCTTGGCGCTCTCGGCCTTCGAGTCGGGGTTGATCAGCGCGGGGTGGCAGCAAATCTGGCGCAGGCGCAGCAGCGAGGTCAGGAAATGAAAACGGTCCTTCGCCAGTTGCTTCTGGGTCTTCACCTTCAAAAGCATCTGTTGCGCCCGCTTCAGTTCCGCGCGGTAGAGCGACTTTTGCTCGCCCTCGATCTCGCAGAACAAGTCTTCCTCGATCCGCTCGGGCAGGTCCTTGGCGACCTGGGTCTTGGTGCGGCGGAGTAGGAACGGGCGGACACGGGCGGAGAGGCGGCGGCGGGCCAGCGGGTCCTCCTTCGCGTCGTAAAGCCGGCCAAATTGCGCGCGGCTGCCCAGGATGCCGGGCATGGCGAACGCCATCAGGCTCCAGAGGTCGAGCAGGCGATTCTCGATCGGCGTGCCCGAGAGGACGAGCCGGTGCTCGGCGCGCAACGCGCGGGCGACTTGCGCCGTCTGGGAATTCGCGTTCTTGATGTACTGGCCCTCGTCCAGGATCACCGCCAGCCAACTGACCGGAACCAATGATTCGCCGATGAGGCGAAGCTGGCTGTAATTGATGACGTGCAGGTCCGCCTCGCCAAGCCGCTCGACCAGCGACCCGAGTTCGCTCGCCGGCCAAAGCTTGACGCGCACGCCCGGCGTAAAGCGCTCGGCCTCGGCCCGCCAGTTGTCCATCACCGATTTCGGGCAAACCACGAGGCTCGGGCCAGCCGCGGTTCCCGCCTCCGCGCGCAGCCACGCCAGCCAGACCAGCGCCTGCAACGTTTTGCCCAGGCCCATGTCGTCCGCCAGGATGCCGCCGAAATGGTTGGCGGAAAGATAGGCCAGGAAATGAAACCCGTCCCGCTGGTAGGGGCGCAACTCGGCCTGGACGTTCGGCGGCAATTCCGGGGTGACGCGCGCCTTGATTTCGCTCGCGCGGCGCTGGATTTGCACGACCTGCTCCGCGGGCAGAAACCGCTTGGCGGCGTCGTCCGCGAGTTGCAGCGCGTGCAGGCGCTGCGGCTCGGAGCTAAGCTCGCGCGGATTCAGGCCGAGGCGGGCCAGCCGCTCGTCTTCCTCGTCGGTGAGCGCGAACTCCAGCCGCCGCCAGCCTTTGCGCCCGAGGCGGACGTAACGGCCCTTCGCGGCGAGCAGGAGGTTAAGCTCCTCCTGGGTCAGCTCGGTGTCCGCCATGTTCAGAACTACCCGCAGGTCGAACCAATCGACGCCCGCCTCGGTCACGTCGAGCGAGACGCTGCCGGCCACCGGGTCGCGCGCCAGCGACGCCAGGTCCCCGGCCAGATGCACTTGCACGCTGGTCGGCAAGGATTTCAGCCAGGGCACAAAGACCTCCGGGAATTTCTTGGTCACCTTGAGGGTGGGTCCGTCGTGATAGGCCTGAAGCTTAAGGTCCAAGGGACGGAGTAACGCGGCGACCTCATCCAGGACGGAAAGGTCGTAGGTTGGAATTTCCCCGGTTTCTTCCTTTGCCGGTTCGATGGCGTGGAGCGGCTTCGCGCTGGTCCATTGGGCGCCGGTCCAGGTTTCCTCGACCGTGCGGTCATCGGAAAGCGCCGTGACTTTGACGACGCAGACCTCCGTGTCGCCGCCTGGATACTGCGGCGCCAGTTTGCAGTGGACCTTCACCGTGATCGCCACGGGGCGGAGGCGCTCGCGCACCGGGGCGGGCAACTCGGCGCCGAGATTGTTCAGGAATTGCACGCCCGCCCGACTCTCGATGACCGGGGCGGGAATCGCCGTCTCCTGGCCGGGCTGCAGCAGCCCGTCTTCATCGACCGGCCCGTGGAAGATCGCTTGGGCAGTGACATAAAGCAGCGGCTGGCCGGGCAATTTTCCCAGCAGCGGCGGCGCCGGCGACCCATCGGCCCGCGCGAGGCGGACCCGATAATTCCCCTCCTCATCGGGGGCCGGTGAAACCGCCCAGCGCAACGGCGCCGCGGCCCGGGCGAAGGCGCGGCCTTGCTCATTGACGATCCGATCTTGCAGCGCCGGATGTCGCACGAGGCGCGAAAGCGCCCGGACGCCGCCATAGTCGCTGTACGTCAGACCGTTCTCGGGATGGTGGTAGAGTTGCTGCTGAAACGCCTGCCAAATCAACTCGCCTTCGACGCTGAGTTGCGCGCTGCATTCCTCAAGCTCGTGGCCCAAGTCACGGCACTGCCGCTGCTTCATCGGCTCAAATTCCACCGCGCCCGCCGGCTTCCATTCCAGCTTTCCGCCGTGAGAGCCAAGCCGCACTCGCAAATCAATCGTTGCGCCGACCGCGCTCAACGGCCGGCGGGCGGGCCGGCGCGCGTTGGTCAGCGCATGGCGCCAGCGCGCGACCTCCTCCGCGCGCCGCCACCCCTGCAACTCCGCTTGAATCTCCTTCGCGTCGGTGACCGCCTCCATAAACGCCGGAATCGCGAAACCTTGTTCCTGAATCGCGTGAGCGAGATACAGCCAGAATTTAATCTCATCCCGCGGCGCCGCCGGCCAGATGCGCAGTTGATCCCAAGGATAGCCGGGAGCCGAATAGCCCAGCTCCAGCAGGTCCGAGCGCGGGATGGTCGAGGAGCCCAGGCGACGACGATAAAGCTCGGTGACTTTGCGGAGGAATTGCGCCTCGTCTTTACGCAACCCCCGACCCAGCGCGGCCGCGACCTTCGCCGCCAGCGCCCCATCCGGGACCGGTTCGCGCCGCGACAGCGGCGCCGCGGCGGGTCTTGGTGACGCCGGCGCCGAAGCCGCGCTCAGCCCGCGGACTTGGGCCACGCTGTTTTCCGCCAGCAACGCCTTCAGCGCGGCGTAAATATGTTTGCAGTCCTCGCCCAACGGGCAACTGCAACTCGCCGTCCAGCCTTCGGTGTCGTCGAAGCAGAAATCAACCTGATAGCGGTCCGAGCCTTGGACCTTGGCCGAAAACGCGCGGCCCGGTTCAAGGCACAGCAACTCCGTCACGCGGCCCGCGCGGAGGTAACTCTCGCCTTTGCGCTGCGTCGGACCGGAGAAAGACGCCAGAAACGCCTCCGCGTCGTCCGGGTCCTCCATCTTGAATTCGTCGCGTGTCACTCCCGCGAATCTATTTCGCGGCGCGCGAACCGCAAGCGCCGATTGCAGTCACAGGGAGCGCGACCCATTTCGGCGATCATTCGCCCGGTGACGCCCCAGTGGTCCGTTACTTCTTGCGTAGTTCGTCCGTAAATTCTTTCCAAAGCGCATCGACCGTCTTGCCGGTGTATTTGGCCCACAGCCCCTCCTCGAAGACGCCCTCGCGGCAGGCGGCGTTGAGTTTCTTTACCAGTTCATGGTCGTAGTGCCGCTCGATCCAATCCAAAAACCCGGCCGTGGTTTTGTAAGCGTCCGTGTACTTGGCCCGGTCGGGATTGATGCGCGGTCGGGGCGTGTCCGGCTCGAAATGGAAGAGGCGGATGTCGTCCGCTATTCCCTCGACCAACCAGCCCGGCGGCCGCTGGTAACCTTGCTTCGTCCCCGAGTAGGCCTGGACGACGTGGGTCAATTCGTGGATGACCATGCCCCAATCATTCGTGTGACCTTTCAGATACGGCGCCCCGATCCGGATGCCGTTCACGCTCGTGTCGGCGACTCCGCGCATGTCCTTTAAGAACAACAAGCGCGTGGCCAGCGGCGGCTCGAAATTCTCGCTCGGCAGCAGAGCCACCAGTTGCGGGTACCATTCCAAACAAAGCTGCTGGGCGCGCTTGCCCCAGTCCGCCAATTCGGGAACTTCGGACGTATCCACGCCAATGCGCAGCGTCTGCGCGACGCGTGACGGCTGGGGCGCCGGCGCGAAAAAGATTTCGCGAATCGCCACCGGCCCCGCCTGGCGTTTGGTCGGATGTATCCGCACCGCCCGGACGGCTTGCCGAGTGAAATTTGTTCCGGCCCCGCCCGCGGCGAACGCGGCGACCGCGTGAAACTCCCGTCCGTCCGCGGAGATTTCCACCACGGCGTCGGTCAGGCGAAATCGCCCGCCCGGCGCTCCGGTCTCGACTGAAACGCGATTCAAATTCAACGGTCGCGAGAAGCGCAGCGTGAAATCGTCCTTTTCATCCGGCGCGCGTCGGGAGCGGAAGTAAGTCTCACGATCGCCATCGACGGCCAGCGTGGCCCGATTCGTTTGGTAGGTTGGCAGCGTCGTCTCGACGCTCACTTCGAAAGGCGCTCGGTCCGCGCCGGACCATCGGCCTATGATCCCGCTTCGGCAGGCGGTGAGGAGCGCGAGGCCGGCGAGCGTCGTAACGGCGAGCGCGAAGCGAGCGAAGGGGGGAGGTGGTTTCATACGAATTCACGAAGTCAGTATTTAACGCGCGAATCTTGGCAAAACCGGCGAGGTTGAACAGAAGAAATCGATCGGAAGTCGCCGCGCGTGGTATGGAGTGCGTCGGCAGAGCGAAGCGGCGACGACGCTATCGTGGGCCAGGACGCGTGTTCTGGTTCGGGTTGTTCAATCGCCGCTTCGGGGCTTAAGGCGGTGTCGCGCTACGCTTGCCACGGCGCTCCAAGGCGCGTCCGAGCATTTGGATAGGCGCGATATTTGAGCGCCGCCGCCCGCGGGGGCGCCTAAGTCTGCCCGCCGACGAGCATTCCGAGCGGAATGCCTTCGTCTCACGCCCGACGCGCGCATCGAGTTGCTCTCTACCGCTGACCGGCGCTACCGCCGCTCGCGGCTCTACCTGAACCAAGCTCGCGCCTACTCGCGCAGGCTCACTTTGTCGGCCGTGGGAAAATCCGCGGGAACCTTTTGCGTCACTTTGCCAGTCGCGGCCCACTCGACGCCACGCTGAAGGGTCGTGATGAAACCGACGCATTTTTGCGCGGTGATGTCCCGGCCGTTGTTGTGGCCGAGAGCGGTGTGGAAGACGCGGCCTTGCCCGAAGCGGATGACCATCAGCAGCGGTTCGTCTTCGCCCGAGCCGCGGCTCTCCTTGGTGGACATGGCGGTCGCCAGCACGGTCACGTTCTGGGCTGGCCCGCGGAGACGATCATACAATTCGTCCTTGGCGTGGAGCCAATGCGGCGGAAGACCGGCCATGATCGGGTGCTCGGGCGCGCGGACGTCGAGCAGAAACGGATGTTGTTGCCCGTGGCTGCCGCCTACGCCGGGCGTCATATCGGGGCGGAACGCGCCGTCGCGCAGCCGCAGGTACGGTCCCGATTTCTCGTTGCGGCCATTCCAGCCGCCGACGCCGACCATCTCGTTGAACTCCGGCCAATCGGGAAAAGCGTTGTCCGCCGCGTGCACCGTCACGAAGCCGCCGCCGCCGCGGACAAAGGCGACCAATGCCGCCTGCGTTTCCTTTGGCCACGGGTCGCCGTTGTAATTCGAGATGATCACCTTGTAGGCGCTAAAGTCAGGCTTGAAACCGCTGAGGTCGCCGCCGCCGGGCGGCGTGGTCGCGACGTCCACCGTGAAGAGGCCGGTCTCCTCGAGGACCTGTTTCAAGTGCGGCGTGGTCGCTTTGAAATCGTGGTTGTTCTGCCCGTCAATGATCAGCGCTCGCAGCGGCGCCGCGCGAAGGTCCGCGCCAATCGCCAGCGCGGCCAGAATAAGCAAGGTTTTCATGGCGGAACCATAGCTCATTTACCCAACAAACCCAGCGCCAAAAAGAAAACTCCCACGCCGCCGAAAACCAGGCTGACGCTCCAAAAACGCCGCCGCTTCGTCAGCACGGAAATCGCCGCGACGGCGATGGCCACCTGGAACAACGTCACGCCGCGCGCGAAGGTGAGATGGCGCTTCAGATGCGCCTCGGACGCTTGTTCACTCGTCTTCGCTTTGCCTTGGATTTCCTCCTGTTCCTCCTTGTAACGCGCGAGCCTCTCCTCGTCCTTCGGATCGATTCGCTTGTGGTCCGACGCGAATAACTCGAGCTTCATCCCCAGCACGCCGGCCTTGATCCCTTTGGCCTGATAGTAGCCCCATTCATCCGACGCGCGGATGCGCTCGATCATCGCCTCATTGGAATGATGCCCGGCCAGCAGCGAGGTCACCGCCGCCAGCGCCGCCAGCAGCGCGGAGGTCAACGCCACGCCCATCGTCCACGATTCGTTGGAATGTCGGGCGTGATGATCAATGGTCTCTTGCGCGTGCTCCAACGGAACTTCGGGGTCTTCCATAATCTTAATCGTGTCGGGCCGTGACGGGCGCCATTAAAGCCCAGCTCCCGCGCGGGGCAATCCTAAACCGCGCGAGGCCACGACGGAGAGGCAGGGCGGTTTCTAAGTGCAGTCTATTGTGATCTTCATTTGACAAACGAGCCACCCGTGATTATCCTAAAGCCCATGGACTGGGGAACACATTATCGCGCGCGCTCCCTCATTTGCGTCGCCCTGCTTTTTTGGACTACCACGACGGTTTTCGGGCAGGGCACGGTGCAATTGAGCAATTTTATCCCCGGTCAGCTTGATGCCCCGGTTCTGGCTTTGGACGGCGTGTCCCACCTCAGCGGCAACGATGGCGGCTGGCGCTATATCATCCAGCTTTTCGCCGGATCGGCCACCAACCAACTTGCCCCCGCTGGCGTGGCGGTAAGCGTCGGGACCGGCGCGTCCGCCGGGTACGCCGCCACCAATACGGTCGTCTCCATTCCGGGCGTGGCGCCGGGCGCCACCGCCTATTGCCAATTGCGGGTCTGGAACGCGCTCTCTTCGCCAGACTACGGGATCGCGGTCACGAATTACCTCAGCTTTCACGCCGAATCCCTCGTCATCCCGGTCACGACCGGTCCAAGCAACTACACTTCGATCGCCCAAATTCCGACGCTCTCCGGCCTCAAGGCGTTTCAATTGCGCACACCCGGCGTCGTCTGGGTGAACAATCACATTCCCGGCGTGGTGGACGCGCCGGCGCTGGACCTCGACGGCGTCACCCGTTTGGACGGGACGAACGGCGGAACCTTTTACGGGATGGAACTGTACGCCGGACCAGCGCCAGATCAGCTTCACGCAAATCTGGTTTTCTTGTCCATTGGGTCGGGAGCGCGGGCGGGCTACGTCTTGTCAACGAACTACGCGGCCACGATCCCAAGCGTCACTTCGGGCGAAGTGGCCTATTGTCAACTGCGAGTTTACGACCTCAACCAGGCCCATTCCTACGAAATCGCCGTCGCCGAAGGCGCCGCCCACGCGGAGTCGGCCATCGTGCCGGTGATCACCGGCTTCACGAACACGGTCCCCCCAAACGTCACTCAACAACCGCCGCTGATCGGGCTGACCGCGTTTCAACTTCACCGTTCTGGTCCCGGGCAAATCAGCTTTCTCAATTTCGTGCCTGGGACGCTGAACGCGCCGGTGTTTGACACGGATGGGTCCACCCCCCTCGCGGGCGCGGGGTATCTCGCGCAGCTTTATTACCGCGCGGCTTTCGCGACCAATGCCCCGTTGACCGCGGTCGGTTCTCCCGTCCCGTTCGGCGTCGGCCCCAACGCCGGCTATTGGAGTCCGCTGACCAACGGCGCCGCCACGCTGACGCTTGCCAACGTCCCCGCCGGCCAGGCGGCCGTGGTGCAAGTCGTCGTTTGGGAGGCGGCGAAGGGTTCGACCTATGAAGCGGCCGGCCGCGCGTTGGGCAAGCGCGGAACGTCGGCGCTTCTCCAGGTCACGGTTGGCGGCGATGGCGCGCCGCCGGCGGTTCTGACCGGCCTGACCGCCTTCAAATTAAATGACCCGATTTCCGGCACGGTAAACTTCAGCAACCATGTTCCCGGACTGGTGGACGCGCCCGTGACCTATTTTGATTTCTCGTCAATTCCGGCGAAACCAGCGCCTTTGGCCGGCTCGAACTATGTCGCCCAGCTTTATGCCGCCCCGGACTATGGCGGCTTGACCAACCAGGATAATAGCGGCGGTGACGCGAGCGCCAATCTGGCGCCAATGGGAATTCCGGTTCCATTCGGTACCGGAGCACAGGCCGGTTACTGGCTGCCCGCCGGCGACGGAACCGTCGCCATAACGAACGTCGAAGCGGGCGACTACGCGCTCGTGCAGGTCCGGATCTGGGATGCCCGCGCGAGCGCGACCTACGAGCAGGCGTTGAGCAGTGGCGCCTATGGAGTCAGCTCCCCGATTCGCCTTCGTACCGGCGGAGGCGGCGCGCCGCCGGCGCTTTTAACTGGCCTCAACCCGATTCAATTTGGCCCGTCTCCAAACGACGCGGTGATTGACTTCCGGAATCTTATTCCCGGGATATTGGATAATCCGGCGATTGGGCCGGACGGCGCCCGTCTGGCGGGAACCAATTATCTGGCGCAACTCTACTTGGCTCAGGATCCCTTCTCCGACCCGAGCGGACAACAGGGAGTTCCCGTTGGCGCACCGGCGCCTTTCGGGGTTGGACCGGCGGCAGGCTATTGGCAGCCGGGCTTGGATTCAACGCGCGTTATCCACGTTTCGAGCGGCTGCTGCGCGTGGGTCGAAGTCAGAGTATGGGATGCCACCTTCGGCGCCACGTTCGAGACCGCCGGCGCCGGTCCCCGAGTGATTTCAAACCGACAAACGGTTTCGGTCGGTTACCAAGCCACTCTGAACCAAATCGGCGTTATCTCGCTGCAGGCCCACGGTTTTCCAACGATCACCCTGAGCGATCCCAGCCGGGCGAACGCCGTTTTCGATCGTACCGCCCCGAATTTGCGGGCCGGCTTTCTCGCGCAAGTGTTCGTCGCCGTCGCCGTCACCAACGTTCCGGTCGCGCCCGGCCAGCCGGGATACCCCACGAATTTCCTGGCGGTCGGCGTCCCTGTCCCGGTGGATACGACAAACGTGTCTTTCGGCATCGCTCGATTTCCGACGAACGCCGTGATCGAGATTTCCTTCTTGAAACCAGGACAATTGGCCTATGCGCGAGTGCGCGCTTGGGATGGCGCCAAAGGGGCCACCTACGCCGCTTGCGTCGCCAATGGCGGCGAGTACGGCGAATCGTCAAGTGACTTGAGCGATAACTTTGCCCCGTATTTCACCGGCAATCAACTCGATCAGTCGCCCGTCCCGCTGGCGTTCAGTTCCTATATCTTCGTGGCGGTCACGAAAACCCTCACTCTGCCGTTGGGATTGAGCCTCATTTCCAGCCCGTTTTTGAGCACGACGGCGACGCTCGACGAGTTGCTGCCCAATCCACCGGAAGGAACGACCGTTTACCTTTTTGACAACGCGACCCAGACTTATCAGGTCAGCTCGTTCTCCTACTTTGTTGGCTGGTGGCCGCGGGGCAGCCCAGGTTTCAACGCGGGCCGCGCCGGGTTCATTTCGATTCCCTCCAATGCGCCGGTTACGCTTTCGTTTACGGGCGAGTCGGCGCCGCCGACGCCGATCACCGCGCGCCCGTCCAGCCCGCGATTTTACCTGCTAGGCTGCAGCGCGGAGCAGCCTTGTCAGTTCCCGGACCTATTTAGCTTCCCGCCGATCGACGGCGACACCGCCTACCGCTGGGCCAGCGGCAAATGGGTGATCAGTTCGTATCAGTTCGGCGCCTGGTCCGGCTCGCCTCCAACCATCAACCCGGGCGAGGCCCTTTTTTTCCGTCTGATGCCGGGACCTTAATTGCCGGTGTCACGCCACGGCGCGTTCAGGGCCATGCCGAAAACGCGGCCGCAGACGAATGCCGATCACCAACGAGTTATGAAATCACTCTTGAAAGCCGTAACCCGGGCGTTCCTGGCCTTGCTGCTCTTGGTCGGTCGCCCTCACGCCTTCGCGCAAGGAACGGTATTCTTTTCCAACCTGGACACGAGCGCCGGCGTAAACGCTCCCGTGTTCGACATCGATGGCCTCACTCGTTTGACCGGCGCTTCATTTTTCGTTCAGCTGCTCGCCGGCCCAAGTCCGACCAGCCTGGCGCCGGCGCCGCCCGTGGCGAGCGGATTTAATACCGGCTACTGGGGCAGCGCCGGTGACAGTCTGAACCGGATTATTCCGAACGTGGGGCCGAACAGCGTCGCGTACGTCCAAATCCAGGTATGGTCCACGGCTTTAGGATCAACTTATGATCAGGTGGTCGCCGCCAACGGTCGGCATGGGGTGTCGGCGGTATTCACCGTCGTGACCGGCGGCGACACGCAGGGCGGAACCTTGCCCCCGAGTTTCCCGGGCGTTCTCACCGGCTTCCGTGGATTCGAACTGACCGGCAAGGATCCCGCCTCGACCGTTCCCGAGCCAAGCGCGCCGCTGCTGCTCGGGATGGCGGCCGGCGCCGCCGCGCTGTTCCGGCGCCGAGGCTTCGGCGGCCAAACGCGGGCAGCGGGCGAAAATGAAACGCTCACTCACCGGCATTATCTATTCAGCGATAACCTCGGTTGAGTTTCCGCGCAACTTCGATTGTCCGTGATCCATCCCGGCAAAATCGCTCTCGGCCAAGCTTGGCGGCGACGCCTTCGGTTCTTCTCCGCCTTGTTTATCCTTCTACAGTTCGACAACCGCAGCCGCGCCGACGAGTCTGGAATCATCTCACCCGACAGCGTCGCCGGCCTGACCTTTAGGGTGGAATCGACCAATGTTATCCTTTCCTGGCCCAGCGACCCGCGCGAGGGCTTTGTGGTCCTGGGGCGCGCGTGCGCCTCATGCCCGAACGAGTGGGTTGCGCTCACGAATCATCTCAAAGCCGCCGTCGCCACAAATCGCACCGCGTTTGTTGACCAGCGAGGGATGAACCAACCGGCACGGGAACCCGGCACGCCTTTGGACGCCTTCTATCGCGTTTTGGTAGTACCAGACTTCTGGTTCGATCTGAACGGCGTCGAATTGTCCGGCTCGCCAAAGTTAGATGGATCTGATTTTCTTCCGTGCTACACTGGAAGCAAGGAAGCCGAGAACGGGCTTTTCTGGCCCGAAATCTTCCTAGGCGTGGACGGGGAAATGTCCGACGCCGACGAATCCATCGAAAGCGTCAACTTTGGAACGCTCGCGGCGCCAGACTTTAGGCCTGTGCGTGGCTTCTGGTTGCAGCATGACTCGCTCAAGAATGGTGAACATACGCTTCAGCTTCGGACAATTCTCCGCCTTTCCAACATTATCGAATCCGACCCCTTGTGCGTGTCCAACGCGCCCGTCCGGATACGCGTTTACAACACGATCAGCTTTGTCGGCAATGACCCCACCTACAATTGGAAAGGTATGACCTGCCGCGCGCAAAGCGTCTGGCCGCGCGTCGGCTGGCGCTGGGATATTTATGATTCCGCGGGTAAACTTGCAATGCGCAAGCTCGGTCGGACGGTCGACGGCAACATCGACTGGTTTTGGGACTTGCGTGATCGGTTTGGCAAATTGCGCGGCCAGTCCGACGCTGATTCCGAGTTTTCGACCCGATTAGCTGTTTGGAGTTTCGACAGTCGTCCGAAATGCGGTACTCAGCTGGTGAATCTGGTCGGCCAAGATCAGACGCGGCGGAGTTGGTGGAGTCGCCGGCTGGGATACCATTTCGTGCGTGACCGGGTGAAGGAAGAGCAGGAAATCCAAAGGCGACTCAATCGGGACCCCGACCCGCGAGCGAAAAGCGTTCACGCGCGCCCATTCGACGCCACTTCGGCCGTGGTCAATGGCTCGCGCCGTTCGCGTTTACCGTGAGAACGAACGCCCGACGTCGGAGCCGCCGGCGCCTGGGCCGCTCACCTCCAATACTATTCAATCACCACGTCGCTCAATCCACGCCACGGCCTAAACCGACGCCGGCTTCAGGCGTTTGCCGGCGACGTGGGTTTTGACGGCGGCGGCTTCGACCGCGGCGGCGACGCGCTTGACGACTTCACGGCTGAAAACGCTCGGCACGATGTATTCGGGATGCAATTCCTGCGGCGAGATGCAGCCGGCGATGGCGTAGGCGGCGGCCAGCTTCATTTCTTCGTTGATTCGTCGGGCGCGCACGTTGAGGGCGCCGCGGAAAATTCCGGGAAACGCCAGGACGTTATTGATTTGGTTCGGGTAATCGCTCCGGCCCGTGGCGACGATCCAGGCCACCTTGGCCGCTTCCTCCGGCATGATTTCGGGCACGGGATTCGCGAGGGCGAAAACAATCGCCTTGCGCGCCATGCGCCGGAGCGACTTGGTCGTCACGACGCCCGGGCCGGAGACGCCGATGAACACGTGCGCGCCGGTCAACGCGTCCTCCACCTTGCCGGTGACGCCGCGCGGATTCGTGTGGGCGGCGAGCCAGGCCTGGCTCTCGTTCAAATGGGCGGCGTCGCGTTGGTGCAGAATTCCATGCTTATCGCAGACGATGATGTCCCGCGCGCCCGCGCCGAGCAGGATCTTGGTGATCGCCGTGCCCGCGGCGCCCGCGCCCACGACGACGATTCGCGATTTGGCGATCTCGCGGCGGGCCAGGCGCGAGGCGTTGAGGAGCGAGGCGAGCACCACGACGGCCGTGCCATGCTGATCGTCGTGGAAAACCGGGATGTCCAGCCGTTCCTGCAGCGCCTTCTCCACTTCAAAGCAGCGCGGCGCGGAAATATCCTCGAGGTTGATGCCGCCAAATCCAACGGCCAGATGCGCCACCGTCTCGATGATTTCCGCCGGGTTCTTCGTGCTCAAACAAATCGGGTAGGCGTCGATCCCGGCGAATTCCTTGAACAACATCGCCTTGCCTTCCATCACCGGCATCGCCGCCTCGGGTCCGATGTCGCCCAGGCCGAGTACCGCGGTCCCGTCGCTCACCACCGCGATCGAGTTGCCCTTGATCGTCAGTTGCCACGCCTTGGAGTGGTCCTGCGCGATCGCCTCGCAGACGCGCGCCACGCCGGGCGTGTAGGCCATCGAAAGCGTGTCGCGCGTCGTCACCGGCACCTTGTTATGGATCGAGATTTTGCCGCCGAGGTGGAGCAGGAAAACCCGGTCCGAGACGTGGACCACTTTGACTTTCCGGATCCGCTCGATCGCGGTCACGATCTCGGCGACGTGCTCGCGGTCACGCGCCCGCACGGTGATGTCGCGCGTCATCGATTTCGCCTCGGTGGAAACGATATCGACCGCGCCTAAATCGCCGCCGTGGTCGCCGACGGTTTGGGTGATGCGAGCGAACATCCCGATGTGATTCGGGTAGCTTAACCGCATCGTGAAGCTGTAACTGGCGGAAGGAGGAGGGGAGGATTTCATAGGATCGGCAGGTTGCGGGCGGCGTCATTCCGAATCGCCCGGGCGGCGCGCGGGTGACGCGCCGAGCGGCGGTTCGGAGGGGGCTGGTTCATTTTTGGGCGGAAACTTGGAGGGGTCGGACGCGCTGATTGTCGCGGACGCGGTCGCCGGGATAGACGATGACCTGCTCACCGGCCGTTAGCCCTTCGAGAACTTGCGTTTCGGTCCCGGAGCTGCGCCCGACCTTGACCGGTTGCAAGCGCGCGCGACCGGCGCGGACCACGTAGGCGGCCCAGTGATCGCCGCTCTGGCGGAACAACGCGCCCGAAGGCGCCTTGAGGATGTCGGCGCCTTCCCACATGATAATCCGGGCTTCGACGCGGAAAGCGTCACCCAAGCCGCGGCGCTCGTCGGGCGGGGTCGTAATATCCGCGACCACGTTGACCCGCTGTTCTTCGACGCCGAGCGCCGATACTTTCGTGAACGCCGCCGGCTCGACCAGGCGGACTCGGGCCTGCAGCGGGACGGCGCCGCCCCATTGTTCGAGTTCAACCTTCGTTCCCGGGCCGATCACGGCGCCGTCGCGCGAAAGCGTCTCGACGACGACCTCAAGATCGGCGGGATCGCCCACCTCAACCAAGGCCGTGCCCGAGGCGACGACGCGCGAACTTTCCTCGATGACGCGCAAGACGCGGCCATCAATCGGCGATTTCACCTCGACCGGCGCGCGACCCGGGACGCCGCTGACAGCCCCACCGGTGAATTCAACCAATTCCGCCTCAGCCTGACGCAACGCGCTTTGCGCGGCGGCGAGGTCCTTGGCGGCGGCCGTTTCGCGCCACTGAACATTATCCAACTCCTGGGCGGAGATGGTCTTTTGGGCGGCCAGACGCAGATTGCGATTGAGTTCACTCTGTGCGAATTTCTCGGCGGCCTGCGCGCGCTCGAGATTGGCCGCGGCGGTGTCGCGCCGGGCCTCGGCCTGCGCGCGGCTGCGGGCGTCGAGGAGGACGGGAGCGAGCGGATCAATCACCGCGAGCACGGTCACGCCGGCTTTGATTTCCGCGCCGGCCTTGAAGGGAATGCGTTGCAATTGTCCGGCCACCGGGGCGGAGATCGTGTAGCGCTGTTTGACGCGCGTCTTGCCCTCCTCGTTGACGGTGACGCGCAACGGTCCGATGATCGCGCTCGCGGTCTCCACCGGAATCGGCTTGGGCCAAAGCCCGGCGACGATCAACGCAATCAAGACCAAGCCGATCGCGTACGGCAGCCAACGGCGCCGGGAGGAGGCGTGGTTATTGCGCCGGGCCGCGGGCGGCGCCGTGGAGCGCGATCCCGACAAGGGCGGATTGGCCGCGCCCGGGACACGCGTCACGCGATCCTGGGCGGCGGGCCGGGCGGCCGTCAATTCGTCGGACGTTTTCATTCAGGGGCTTTCAGGGCGCTCACCAAGTCCAGCTGTTTCAGCCGGCGCAACACTACAACAGAGGAAATCACCGACGCAACCGTGACGACGAGCGCCGCGAACGCGTAGTTCCTCGAACTCAAGATCAGCGGCAGTCGCACGGTCTCGGTATTCACCGTGCGCACGATTCCCGTCGCGAAGCCGGTGCCGAGCAGCAATCCCACGGGAATCGCGAACATCGCGAGGATCGCCAATTCGGTAATCAACACGGCCCCGACCTCCCGCTGCGAGAAACCGATTACGCGCAACGTGGCCAGCTCGCGCGAACGCTCGGCCAGCGAAATGCGCGCGTTGTTATAGACGACCCCGAACGCCACCACGATCGCGAACGTCAGGTAGATACTCTGGATCAGGTTGATGCTCGCGGCGGTGGTCTTTCGAAAGTTGTCGCGCAACGTCTCCTTGATCGCCACCCAGCCGACGCGGGGAATGCCCTTGAGCGCGCGCAGGAACTCGGCGCGGCGCCCTAGGTCAATGGTAAAGCTGGCGCCGGTGATGACGTCCCCCTCGATCAGGAAGCGATTCAACGCGTGAATCTCCATATACGCGCCGACGCCGGCCATGTCCTCCGCCAACGCGACCAATTGGACCGAGCGAGTGATCTGCTTGCCCTCCAGGACCTCGACCAGCAATTGGTCGCCCACCTTGGCCCCGAACACTTCCGCCAGCTTCGAGGAAATGATGATGCCCTCGGACGGCAGCGGCACCTCATGCAGGTCCGCGTCAATCACCCGGACGTGGACGCCGTGCCCGTCCAGTCCGCGGATGGCCAATTGCCGGCTCCGATTCCCGAAGCGGACCCGCACCGGCGCGTAACGAAACGGCTCGGCGCGCACGACGCCGGGCAGATGTTGCAGATTATACCCCACTTTCACGCTGTCCGGCTCGACCAGCCCGATGCTCATGTCGTCCCGGGCGACGACGTCCCATTGCACGTCGAGGATTTGCTTCACGCTGTCCCGGAAGGCGTTCGGCACGATCAAAATCGCCGTTGCCAGCGCCAGCCCGGCGATGGTGAAAATCGCCTGCATCGGGCGGCGCTCCAGATTCCGCACCGCGATGCGAAACGCGTGCGAAAACAGATGGGCGATGCCGGTGCGCTCGATGAAGGCGGGGCGGAAGTTGGCGGGCGGCTCCGGGCGCATCGCGTCCGCGGGCGGCAATCGGGCCGCGCGGCGCACGGCGCTGAAGACCCCGACGGTCGCCGAGCCGACCCCGACGAGCGTGGCCCAAACCAACGCCGTTTTATCAAAATGAAAACTCAAATCAGGGAATCGGAAGAAGAGGTGGTACATGCCCACCAGTTGATGTCCCAGCCCGATGCCC
The DNA here is from genome assembly GCA_964522665.1 of uncultured Verrucomicrobiota bacterium. GTDB lineage: Bacteria > Verrucomicrobiota > Verrucomicrobiia > Limisphaerales > CAZFVY01 > CAZFVY01. The sequence goes on from CAZFVY010000017.1 coordinate 32,402, forward strand.
GCCACCGTGCCCATCGCCAATCCGCCCAGGACCATCACGAAGGCGAATTTGAGGTAATGGAGCACAATATCGCGATTGGCGTAGCCGAAGGCCTTGAGAATCGCGATCTGCTCCCGTTGCATCGCCAATAGGCGCGTCAGGACCGAGTTCGTCATGAACGCCGCCACGCTCAGGAACACCACCGGAAAGCCGATCGAAAGGGTCTGCAACACGCGGATTTCATCCGACACTCGGATATGCGAGGGATGATCGCCCCGGCCGTACGCGCCGCGGCCGCCGTACGCCGCGAACAAACGGTCCATCCCCGCGATCACCGACCGCTCGGAAGCGCCCGGCGCCAGCTTCGCCGTCAGATAATTGAACGCGCCGTAAAGATCGAACGCCTTGGCCACTTCCTCGTACGGCATCCAAAAGAAGCCGTAAGTCCGATTGTCCGGCAGCGCGGCGCCCGGCCGCGACTCGAAGATGTATTCGGGCGACAGGACGATGCCGGAGACGCGGAACTCCTGGCGGCGCCCGTTCAACAGCATCGCCAGACGGTCCCCGGGGTGAATCTCATTGGCCTGCGCGAACGCCTCCCCGACCAAAACCTCGCCGCGACCGCCCGGCTGGAGCCAGCGCCCTTCGCGCAGATAGAGGCGGTTCAATTCGGGTTCGCCGACGTCCGGCACGGAGAGGACCATGCCGCTGGCTGGTTCATCAAGCGACGGCAGGTCGAGCGTCACCTGCGCTGAAATTCCGGACTGCACGCCGGCCACGCCGGGAATCGCGGCCGCCTGCGCGGCGAGCGAATTCGGCGCGCGTTTGACGTGCGCGAAAATCTCGGCGAAACGATTGACTTGGTAGTATTCGCTCCGGGCGCCCTCCAGCGAGTTAATCAAGCTGCGCGCCATCGTCAGCATCGCCAGCCCGCAGGCCATGACCAGCGCGACCGAGACCGCCTGCCCCTTCATGCGGCTCAAGTCCCGTATGACCTTGCGATCCAGGTGCGAGATCATCACCACTTCAGGCTGCTGGCCGGCGCGGGTTGGGCGTTGCGCTGGATGCTCTGCACTTTGCCGTCGGAAAAACGGATGACCCGGTCCGCCATCTCGGCCATGACGGCGTTGTGCGTGATCACGACCGTCAGCGCGCCCAGTTCGCGGTTCACATGCTGCAACGCTTCCAGGACCACGATGCCCGTGCGCACGTCCAGCGCGCCGGTCGGCTCGTCGCACAGGAGCACCTCGGGCCGCTTCGCGATCGCGCGCGCGATGGCCACGCGCTGCTGTTCGCCACCCGAAAGCTGCGCCGGAAAGTGATCGAGCCGCGGGCTGAGATTGACCAACTCCAGCGCGGCTTCGGGTTCCATCGGATCGCGCGCGATCTCGGTGATTAGCGCGACGTTTTCCCGCGCGGTCAGGCTCGGAATCAAATTGTAAAACTGAAAAATAAACCCGACCGCGTCCCGGCGGTAACGCGTGAGGCCGGTTTCGTCCGCCTGCGTCAAGTCGAGGTCCCGATACCACAACTCGCCCGACGTCGGCAAATCCAGCCCGCCGAGCTGATTCAACAACGTGGTCTTGCCGCTGCCGGAAGGCCCCAGCAGCACCACCAGTTCGCCGCTGTAAAGATCAAGATCGACGCCATCAAGCGCCCGCACTTCGGTTGCGCCCGAGCCGTACACTTTGGTCAAGCCGCGCACGCGAAACACCTGCTCCGCCTCCTCGACCGCGGAATCCGTTTCAAAGTTGGCTGTGGTTGTCATTTCGTTTCATCCGCGCAAGCCCGCTGACCGAGCGGGAATTCCCCGCGCGCCAAGCTTCAGTTCACGTCCCGCGCCGTCGCCGAACCGTCAATTGCAATCGTCTCACATAGGAGATGCGCGCGCAAAGAGAACCGTCGGACCCTTTTCCCCTCGCTGCCGCTTGCCGATGAAACGCCGGACTGTTTTAGTTGGGCGCGTGGCGCTGCCTTACAAGATCGCGACCTTGCTTTACTGCTTCAACGAGCGGGACGAAATTCTGTTGCTGGAACGATTGCGCGAACCCAACCGCGGGCTGTGGAGCCCCTGCGGCGGGAAGCTTAAAACCGAGACGGGCGAATCGCCCTATCGCTGCGCCTGCCGGGAGGCGCAGGAGGAAATCGGCCTCGACCTGCGGCCCGCGGACCTGCGTTTGGCGGGTTTGATTAGCGAGCATGGTTACGAGGGGCAGGCGCATTGGCTGATGTTCCTGTTCGAAGTGAAGCGCAAATTGACGCATTTGCCGCCGGCTCACGCGGAGGGAACGTTCCGCTTTTTTCCCGTCGAGGCGCTCGCCGCGTTGCCGCTGCCGCAAACGGATCGCGAGCAAATCTGGCCTTTATTCTGGCGCCATCGCGGAGGTTTTTTCGCGGCGCATTGCCATTGTCATGCCGATGGTCGGTATGAATGGTCAATTGAGGAGGCGGTCGGTCCCGACGAACGGTAACGCTTAAAACGGCAGTAGGAACGCGCCAGATTGAGTAATGCTTTGGAGCAGAAACGGTTTGGAAAAAGCGAAGCCATACCCGCAGCGGTCTGGTGAGCTTTTTCCGAAACGTTTATGCCCAAATGATTACGCAAGATGACGGGTTCCTACTGCCGTTTTAAGGGTAACTCGTCCAGGCGCAGAATCTCCTGCCTACACTCGGAGAGCGTTTATTCGCCCAGCAGATGCGCGACGACCCGGCGGCGATGCGGATGGCGACGGTGTTCCCAGAGGTAAATTCCCTGCCAAGTCCCCAGAGCCAGGGCGCCGTCCATTATCGGGATGCTCAGGTTGACCGCGGTCAACGCCGTCCGGACATGCGCCGGCATATCGTCGTCGCCTTCCGCGGTGTGGATGAAGAGTTCGTCGCCGTCGGGCGCGAGGCGCGCGAAGAAGGCCTCGAGATCGCGGCGCACGTCCGGGTCGGCGTTCTCCTGAATCAACAGCGACGCCGAGGTGTGCCGCAAGTGGAGCGTCAACAGCCCGGCCTTGAATCCGCCCTGTCGGACAAGCGCGGCCACATCCGAGGTGATCTCGTAAAAGCCGCGTCCGCGCGTGGCGACGCTGAGTTCGCGGATGATTTGGGCTAACATTTGACTGCGACGGCCAACGAACCAAGCACGCTCTCCGTCAGTCTGGCGCTATCGGCCCGAACCGTCGTTGCCGCGATTTTTGCCACCACGCGGCGCGCAAGGCGCGGTCCGCCGCCGCTCCGCTTCGGTACGACCCCAATGCGGACCGCGCCGTAGATCTGCGGGAAGACGTGCTCGGCACTCCTACCACGAATGGCCTAGGGGGCGGCAGCCGCAGCGGCGGGCTTGGCGGCCAGGAGTTTTTCCAGTTCCGCGTTCGGCGGGTTGCCGGCGTTCAAGGCTCGCTGATAATGCCAGCGCGCCAATTCGAGAAATGGCGGCCGTTGCGTGGCGTAGATCACGGCCAGGTTGTGATGGGCCATGCCGTAGTTCGGAGAAAGCTGCACCGCCTTGCGCAAGGCGGCCTCGGCGGCCGCGCGCTGGCCTTTTTCACTCAGCGTGATGCCGAGGAAGTTTTGGGTCTCGGCGTTCTTCGGATCGAGCTTGGCGGCTTGGCTAAGGGCGTCGAGCGCGTCGTCAAATTTCTTTTCCCGGAATTTCAAGATGCCCATCAGCGTGAGCGTCCCGGCGTCATCCGGCGCCGCCGCGAGGGCTTTCTTCAAATTGACCTCGGCGTCGGGCAGCCGGTTTTGCTCCATCTGCACCACCGCGAGATTGCCCAGCGCCGCGATATTCTTCGCGTCCATGCCCACGACCTTTTGATAGTTGCGCTCCGCCTCGTCGTAACGACGGGCCGCGACCGCGGTTTGGGCTTGGGCGATCAACGGGCCGGCTCCGGCCGGCAGGGATTCGTGGGCTTTCGCGTCGTCAGCCACCACGGGCTTCGGCGCCGGCAATTCCGGCGCCTTGAGCAAGGCCAGCTCTTCCGGCGTGTAGGGAACTTTCTGGGCCTCGAGCACCTCCAAGCGGGTCCGCAGCGTGGCCAGTTGGGCACCCACTGCCGTCGTATCATCCCGTTTTCCGCGCGGCGCCTTGGCGTCCTTTTGCGCGGCGGCGAGCTTCTTCTCCAGGTCCTCGATCTGCTTTTCGAGCTTCTCGATTTTGCGCGCGTCCGCCGAGCTTTGCAGCGCCGGCTCGTTCCGCGCCGGCGCCGGAGTCGCGGCGCGGGCGGAGGCGGCCTGGGCGTCGAGCCGCGCTTGCAGGGCCTGGTTTTGTTTCACCAGATTGTTGCGCTCCTGGTAGGTCTCGCCGAGCGCCGACTCGAGCACGGAGATCTTATTTCCATCCTCGACGACCTGCGCGCGGAGCTTGGCCAGTTCACCGGGCGAGCCTTCCGGCGCCGCCGACGTGGGGGCCGCCTGGTTGGCGGCGAGGGCGTTCAGGCGCTTCTGCAAAGTATTCCGCTCAACGACCAGGGCGTCGGCGCGGGCCTTTTGGGCGTCCAATTCCTTCTGCAGCTCGCGGGCGCGGCGAACCTCGGGCGAAACCGCCGGCTCCTCCGAGCGCGCGGCCAGCCGGCGTTTCAAGGCGTCGTTCTCCTCGCGCAATTCCTTGACGGCGGTGGAGTCCGCGGTTGATTTCGGACGATTCTGCAGTTCCGTCTTCTCGCGGGTCAGCCGGGCGATGACTTCCGCCTGCTGGTTGAGTTGGCGGTTGGCCTCGGCGAGCGCCTTCTGCGTCTCGGCCAGCGAGGCGCGCCCGGCGGCGGCGGCGGCCTGCGCCTGCGCCTGTTTCATGCTAACGTTCAAAACTTCATTTTCCTTTTCGAGGGAACGGATGCGTTCGCGGGCCTTGGCCAGCTCCCGCGGGTCCACCGCCGCGGGTTGCGCCGAGAGCGCCTCGCGCAATTTCGCGTCGAGCAACGCCTTGTCGGCGGCGAGTTGGCGGATCGTTTCGTTGAGCTGGCGGACGGTCTCGTTGGCCTGGCGGAGTTCGCCTTCCAATGGATTCGGCGTGGCCGGCTTGGCGGCCTCGACCGCCTCGGGCAAGGGCGTCACGCCCTTCTGGAGTTCGCTCATCTTCGCCAACTTATCGGCGAGGTAACGCAGCCGGAACTTGACCACTCGCTCGTTCCAGGTCGGGCTGGCTTTCTGGAGCGCCAGGAGATCGGTCTGCGCCGCCACATACTTGTCGAGCGCCGAGCGCGATTGGCCGGCGTCGTTAAGGGCGTCCGCCTGTTGAATGAGGTTGTAAATCCGGACGTATTGATCGTCCGGGCCTTCCGCCCGGACCGCCAATGTCCACGCCAAAGCGACCGTCGCGATCAAACCGGCAATGCGTCTCATGCCACGATAGTAAAGGATGCCTCCCACGCGCGCAACGGGCTAATGCGCCAACGTCACTTCGCGCCCGGCGGGCCGCCATTTTTCAAACGTTGAATCTCCGCCAGGCCTTTGAGCGATACGTCGTTGCCCGGGTTCAGCGCCAGCGATTTGCGGAAATGCAGTTCGGCGCGGGCGAGCTTTCCCAACTCCAGATAAACGTAGCCGAGATTGCCATGCGCTTTGAAATGGTTCGGGTCCAGCGCGACCGCGCGCTCGAATTCCTGGCGGGCCGGCTCCAGGTGGTTCAGCACGCGGTGAACGAGGCCGAGGAAATAATGGGCGTCCGCCAGATTCGGGTCGAGCGTCGTCGCGGTCGCCAGGTGGCCCAGGGCGTCCTGATAGCGCTCGCTCATCAAAAGGGTCTTGCCCAGCATCAATTGCGACGGCGCATTCTGCGGGTCTTCCTTCACTTTCGCCTCGTATTCCGCGAGCAATTTCTCCAACTCGCGCGCGTGGTACGCCTGCGCGATCCGGTCGAAGTCCGCGTTGTCGCGCGGCAGCAGTTGCAGCCAGACCTCGCCCATCTCGTCGTCGGTCTGCGTTCCGAAGCGGACGCGGCGCGGCGGGTGATGGGGATTGCGGACGTTGCCGGCGGAATTGTCGTAGGTGAACCGCATCGCGATCCGCGTACCGGCGGGCAGCGCGACCGGCTGGGCGAAGCGGTAATCGCCCTGCCAATTGAAATCCCAATCATTGATCCGCAGCAGCCAGCGAGTCGAGCCGTCGGGCAACTCGGCGAACGTCTCCATCACCTTGCACAAGTAATGCGCGTGGGGGAAAATCGCCAGCGCCTCAACGTCCGCCGGCAGCGTGAAATGGTCTTCGATCACGCCGTTGGTCACGCCTGGCGGCAGGTCGATCATCGGGTTGTCCAACACCAGCCGGAAGGCCTTGCGGGTCGGCGGGTTCGGGGTGAAAAAGAGGCCGATGCGCGACTGGACCTTTTCCGGCTTGCCGGTTGGGTGCAGGTGCAACTGCAACACCAGGTCCGCGCCGGGCCGCAATACCCAGGCCATCTCGGGCGGGCTGCGATACGGCAGCTTGCCCGGCTGCCAGTTCAGGAAGTGGCCGTCGGGCGCGACCATCGTGTCGGGCACGTTCATGCCGTCGAAGCCCGGCTCCGGGTCTTTCTCATCCTGCTCGCGCGAGCGGGTGGTCGGGTCGATCCCCATTCCCGCGTGATGGACGACGCGGGGATTATCGGGTTGAAATTCCACCGCGACGACGTAGCGCGTTTCGGTCCCCGGGAGCCGGATCGCGAAGCTCCGGTAAATGTCCCGCCCCTCGGCCGGCACGTTGTAGGCCTCCGGCATCGAGACGACCAAGTCCGGCTGGCCTAGTTGCCACCCTTCCGGCCATTGCGGCGGCGCCGGCAAATCCGCGGGGTTGCCTTCCGGTGCGCCCGCCGCCAGCCAGTCCTGCAACGCTTGAATCTCGCGGTCGGTGAGCCGGCGCGGATCGAGGTAATCCACCACGCCCGGCGCCGGGAGCCAGGGCGGCATGTAACGCCGCTTTGTGGCGGCGACGATATCCTTGGCGTGCTTTTTTGCCTCGGCGTACGTCAGGAGCGGAAACGGCGCCGCCGTCGCCAGCCTTCCCGAGCGATGACAAACGGCGCAATGCTGAAACAAAATGGGCGCGATCTCCCGGTCGAATGTCGGCCCGCCGCCGCCCGCCGGGGCCGCGCTGACGGCCGCCGTGTCCCCGATCGCGTCCGCCGTCGCCGCTTCGGCGCCCAACGGTCCCGGCGCGAGCAACGCGAGCGCCACGATGACCGACAACCGGATATTTTTGCCGCGGGAACGCACAAATGAAAGCTGGCGCCCGAAAGTCCGCCGTTCAATCTTAAAACGCCCTCGCGGATTCGCGCGGGTGTGAGACAGCGTTCGTCCGCGGGACTCCGAGACTCGAAGCTCACGTTGTCGGCGACTCGCTCGGTCCCCGGAGGGACGGCCGAACTTCGTTCCGCTTCCAACGGGTGGAGCATTCAGCCGTCCCGGGACTTAAGCCTGTCGGGCTTCTTCCCGGCGCTGAAACGCCGGTCTATTCTCAGTCAGTCGCTTCGAGACGGAGGCTACCGGCTGTCCGGGCCGTCGCGCCCACCCGACAAAGGCAGAACGGTCATTGGCAACGGCCACACTCGTGAAAGTTGGATCGCTTCGTGAATTTGCCCCGCGGACCGCCGGTTTTTCGCTTTTTTTGCTCGTCAACGCGCGCGGGGCGGGGCAAAAACTTACGCTTCGTTTAACGCTATGAACGAGCAAATCGCCATTCTTGACTTCGGTTCGCAATACACGCAGGTCATCGCGCGCCGCGTCCGCGAGTGCAACGTCTATTCGACCATCCTCCGCTACGACACGCCCGCTCGCGAGATCGCCGCGCTTCAGCCCAAGGGGTTGATCCTGTCCGGCGGCCCGTCCAGCGTTTACGCCTCGAACGCCCCGCTGCCGGACCAACGCATCTTTCGGCTCGGGATACCGATGCTCGGGATTTGCTACGGCGTGCAGCTTTTCGCGCAATATCTGGGTGGCAAAGTCGAACCAAGCGTCAAACGCGAATACGGCAAAGGCACCCTCACGATCAAAGACAGCGGCTGCCCGCTCTTCAAAGGCCTGCCGAAGTCGTTACAAGTCTGGAACTCCCACGGCGACAAACTCACCCGCGTGCCCGACGGCTTCAAATCGATCGCCGTCACCGAGAACTCCGACTACGCCGCCCTCGAGAACCGCGCCCGCCACCTTTACGGCCTGCAATTTCATCCTGAAGTCGCGCACACCCCGCGCGGCCCCGAGATCATCAGTAATTTCGTCCACCAGATTTGCGGTTGCGGCAAGGAATGGACGATGCGCCATTACCTCGACCAGGCCATCGAGGAAATCCGCCGGCAAGTCGGCGGTGAAAAGGTGATCCTCGGCCTGAGCGGCGGCGTCGATTCCAGCGTCGCGGCCGCGCTGATCCACCGGGCGATTGGCGACCAATTGACCTGCATCTTCGTCAATAACGGCGTCCTTCGCTCCCGCGAAGCCGACGTCGTGCAGAAAGTCTTCGGCCGCAACTTCAAGATCAAGCTGCAATACGAGGACGCCTCCAAGAAATTCCTTGAGCGCCTTAAAGGGGTCACCAACCCCGAGACCAAGCGCAAGATCATCGGGCGCACCTTCATCGAGGTCTTTCAGGCGGCCACCAAACGGGCCGGCAAAGCCCGGTTCCTGGCTCAGGGCACGCTTTACCCCGATGTCATCGAATCGGTCCCCATCGGCGGCAACCCGGCCGCGATGATCAAGAGCCATCACAACGTCGGCGGCCTGCCCAAGAACATGAAGTTTCAATTGGTCGAGCCGCTGAAATGCCTCTTCAAGGACGAAGTCCGCAAGCTCGGCCTCGAACTCGGCCTGCCGAAGGACATCGTCTATCGCCAGCCGTTCCCCGGCCCCGGCCTGGCCGTGCGCATCCTCGGCGAAGTGACCCCGGCCCGCTGCGCCATCCTGCGCAACGCCGACGCCATCGTGGTCGAAGAGATGAAAGCCACCGGCTGGTATTACAAAGTCTGGCAAAGCTTCGCCGTCCTGCTCCCGGTCCGCAGCGTCGGCGTCATGGGCGACGAGCGAACCTACGAATACACCATCGCCCTGCGCGTCGTCGAATCCCAGGACGGCATGACCGCCGACTGGGTCCGCCTCCCCTACGACCTCCTGGAAAAACTCTCCTCCCGCATCATCAACGAAGTCAAAGGCGTCAACCGCGTCTGCCTCGACATCTCCAGCAAACCTCCGGCGACGATTGAGTGGGAGTAGGCCCGATGACGATCAATGAACACGATGGCGTCGTCTTAACCGCCAACCTTCCCGGCGAAAACGTGCGGGCCGGTGACGTAGGGACGGTTGTGCATATCCACCGCGCGGGGGCCGCGTGCGAAGTCGAGTTTTTCACTTTGACGGGCCAGACAGTCGCGGTCGCAACGGTCCTGGCGTCACAGTTGCGCCCGGTCGGCCGCCGCGACGAAAAGCGCGTCCGCGAACTGCCGTAGCGCTTCCTGAAGACCATGGGGCGGTTCACGGCCCGAGAGTCTTCATTCGATCATGAAGAATTTCTCCCGTACAATTTCTTGCTGCACTGGCGAAAGGCTCTCCATGAAACTCTCAACGATCGCTTTCGATTCGTTGAAGAAAGCCTCCCGATGCTCTGCGCCCGAAGCCGCTAAGATAGACTTTTGACTGGCCTCGACCTGTTTCGCACCACGACACATCCATTGTTGCCATCTCAATGTAACAAGCGCGTCAAATCCCTTTGGGGCGATTCTTGGGAAAAGAAAATTAATTCGAAGCACCTCACGGATCATATCCAATCGATTTTCAGCTGGCTTATCCGGATATGGGTTTGCGAGTGACAAGTGCTCCATCGCAAGCGGGATGTATTCCTCGCAGAGAGTCCAAATTCGCTCTGCAGGTTCAGACATTAACATTATTAGAGTGTCGGCGAAATCGTCTAGAAAAACAATCGAAGTTTCGGGATCATCAGCGCGCTTCTCTAATTTTGGCGGCCTCCTAAGTTCCGCCCTCTGCCCATTCCGAGGCGGTGAAAGGCGGTAAACGGCAGAGGCTCCGGGTTCGCCGCGCGCTACGCGTCAGCTCGGCTCGAATTTGCGTCGGTCGCGTAGAGCGAAAACAAGAAACTGGTGTCGGTGTAAACATTCACCTCGGCTCTTCAGCGCGGGCAGCCAGAGCCATGTTCGGCAGAACCTTGCTCCCGAATATCCGTCACCGTCGGCTGGAATAATCTGGCAGAGACGGAACCCGCTCATCGTTCCCGCCAGAGCCTTTGGCTTCAGCCATAACGCCAGCGCCCGTCTGCAATTCTTCGAGCAGCCACCGGGCGACTTCCCTGCGTTCCTCCGGCGGCACTTGCCGCAGCGCTTGCTCGATTTCCCGAACACCATTCATACCCACCCAAGATGCCAGAGCCTCCCCGCTTTTGCGAGAAAGTTGTTGGCAATCCGCCAAAATGACCCAGCCTTACGGGCGTGCGAAATCGACGCGCGAAACCGGCGAATATCGAACCCGAATGTCATCCAGTCTGCGATAGCGCCGCAGCTTTCTCGTCCTCGCACAGCATCGGCAAGACGGGCGACGACGCAAGCCACGAATACACGATTGCCCCCGGCGCCGTCGAATCCCTGGACGGCATGACCACCAGCTCGACGCGCTCCTTCTCTGAACCGCCTTAGCGACTTGCCGCTGACGAGTCGCCTGCGGTATAATATGGTAATGAGCAGTATCGCTGAAATCGAAGCCGCCATCGAAAAACTGCCTGCACCGCAAGTGGATGAATTGGCGGTTTGGTTGGAAACGTTCCGCTTGCGCCGCCCGGCGGCGCCTTTGATCGAGAGCTGGTTGGAACAGGCGCGCGGCGCCGCGACCCAGGGCGTAACCACCGCGGGAGTGATGGCTCTCACCCGAGGCGAGGAATGATCCTTTTTGACACGAATGTCCTATTGGACATCGCCACAGCAGACACGCGTTGGCGGTTGTGGTCGGAAATGCAGTATCGCAGCGCCATCATTCAGGGACCAATTCTCATCAACCCAATCGTCTATGCCGAACTGGCTCCGGCCTTTGACTCTGCTTCCGACCTCGACCGATGGCTTAATCCAGCGGTGTTTGTTAGGCTCCCGCTACCGTACGCCGCCGGGTGGCTGGCTGCGCAGGCTTTCTTAAAATACCGGCGCGCTGGTGGCGCCAAAACCTCCCCCATGCCGGATTTCTATATTGGAGCACACGCGGAAGCCGAGAATCGGATTCTCGTCACACGCGACGCAGCCCGCTATCGCAGTTATTTCCCGAAGGTTGTAATTATTGCCCCACCTTAATTTCACTCAGCATCCGGCCTGGAAGATCGTGAAGGTTTGTGCGGGGGACAGACAAGGTGGTGTAGGAAAGTCTCTATTTTCCTGAAGTCCAAAATGTTGCAGCTTTACGATGCAGCGCCTGCGCGCCGCTCTGAATTCCCGATTTCGTCGAAAAAAGGCGCTTTTTTCAAATTCTTTGAAAGATTGGCGAAAATGGTCCGTATAAGACTATGAAACCAGCGATACACCGCTGGCGCCCGGATAAGCCAAGGAGGTCGGTTTTTATGCCCCGCGTGCCTGGAACGCATCGCGGGGCTCTTCTTTTTCTTGAAGCGAATCAAGACTTTTGCGCGCTCGGCGCGGCAAAGAGTCTTGATTCGATCTCCGCGCCGGCGCCGCGTGAGCCTCGCACGACGACACGATTTACCCTAAAGTCAGCGGTAGCAGCAAACCATCTTGCGTGATCCTTTGGGAATAAACGGCTCGGAAGAATCCCGCCAAACCAGTGCGGGTATTGCCTCGATTCTTCCAAACTGGCGCTGCTCCAAATCCTCACCCAATCTGACGTGTCGGTATGGCCGGTTTTTGGATTACCCTTTTGCCGCCTGACAAGTCAAAGCCGACGCGGCGGTTTTCTCGGCGAGGTCGGTGACGGCGGGCGGGTAGCCGGCCAGGACCAGCATCTTGACGGCGTTCCGGGTCCGGCACGGGCCGGGGCGCAGGCGATAGTCGAACCAGGCGCCGGCGTCGGTGACGACCTCCGAGAAATGGTAGGCGTCGAATTGGGGCCGCAGGAGGTCGATCAACTCCTGATCGTGCGTGCTGGCCACGACCAACCAATGTTCGTTGAGGTATTTGAGCACGGCGTAACCGGCGCCGACCCGCTCGGCCGAGTTCGTGCCGCGAAACGGTTCGTCGATCACGAACCAATGTTCGCGCCCGCTCGCCAGCGCCTCGCCGAGCATCCGCCGCAATTCGCTCGCCTCGCGGAAGAAGTAGCTTTGCCCGCTCGTCGTGCTTTCGTCGCGGCCGATCACCGTCATCACGCGCACCGGCGGCAGCGACGCGCGCCGAGCCAGGCAAATGCCGAGCGTTTGCGCGAGCACCAGATTCAGCGCCAGCGTTTTCATGAACGTGGTCTTGCCCGACATGTTGGTCCCCGAAAGCAGAATCGACGGCCCGGAGCCTTGGATCGACGCGCCGACCGGCCGCGGCACTTGTGTAGTGTCTCATAAATAACTGGTCATTCGCGGCCAGGGATTTTTGGCGCCAGCGAGGCGCGAGCGACGAGCATATCCAAGCGGATCTGTAAGGAGGGAGCAACGAAGCCGGCGTCAAAAAGGACTGCCGCCCTTCGGGTTGCGCCGGATTGGGTCGGTGGCTTCGTTGCGCCTCAGTCACAGCCCCAGCGCGGGGATGCTCCTTCGTTGCGCCTCGCCACCGACCCAATCCGGCGCAACGAATGACCAGTTATTTATGAGACACTACACCAGCGGGTGGAAGACCGCCTCGAATTCGAAACGTCGGCCCGCGTTCAACGTGGGCCGGCAAACATACGGAAACTCAGCGAGGCTGCGCGACAGCCCCTGGAACGCGTCGAGCCGGGCCACGACCTGGAACAGCCGCAGCGCTTCGGCGCGGCGCTGGTTCAGCGCGGCAACGGCCCGGCACGAGGCGGACAGCTCGAACAGGCAAAGCAGATTCAGATATTCGATCAGCGCGACCGCCAGATCGTTGCCTTCCAATTTGCGCAACAACCCAAGCGAAACTCGGCCGTGCAGGTCCTTCGCCGGGCCAGCCAACGCCTGAAGTTCCGCGACCTCCGGCAAATCAACCCCGCGCAGCGCCACGATCAATCGCGGGACGCAGCCGAGCAGTCGCCCCAGGCTCGTCAGCGGAGCCGAACGTTCCTGGATCATGCGACCGTGGCGGAGGTGGACAACGATGTTCACGATCCAGCAGCCCAACATCGGGAAGAGGAACCAGCGGCTCACAAGCAACCCGGCGGTACACGCGAGCGCCGCCAGCGAGAGCAGGTAAAACCAACGATAATACGACGGATTCGACTCCGGCGGCCCGAAGAGAAAGCGCGCCAGTTCGCCCGGCTCGTTTCGGTTCAAATCGGCGAGCGCCTCGGCGAGGGCGTCGCGCTCCCGCGGCCGGGCGGCGAAGACATCGCAATCGCGGACGTTGGCGGCGAGTGATTCCTCATGACCTTGATAACGGCGCAGCAACGCGTAGAGATATTGCGCGCCCAAAGGCGTGACGGAGCGGTCCAGCCGGGCAAGAATCTTGTCGAATTCGAGGTCCGCCCAAGTCCGCTCGTCCACTTCATCGGCTGACGTCCCTACCGACGCGAGGGCCGCCTGGTAGGCGCCGAGTTGGCTGGCGTCCAACTCCCAACGTCTGGTCGCCGCGTTCGGCTCGACGCTCGCGCGGCGGCTGAAGTGGTCGTTCCACTTTTCGCGCCACACGTCCGCCAGCCAGCGCCCGCCAAGGTTTCGCGGCGCCATGGCGAGTTGCCCGTCGTCGCTCAGTCAGCGATTGTCGCCGTCCAGGAAGCGGCCCAAGCCGCCCAGGACGGAACCTTCCTCGCGTCCGCCGCCGCCCGTTTGCGGCGCCGCGGCGTAGATGCGTCCGGCCAAGCGGCTGAAGGGCAGCGATTGCAGCCAGATCCGCCCCGGTCCCCGGAGCGTCGCGAAGAAGAAGCCTTCGCCGCCGAACAACGCGGTTTTGATGCTGCCGATGTATTGAATGTTGTAATCGACCGAGGGTTGGAGCGCGACCAGACAGCCGGTATCCACCCGCAGCATTTCGCCCGGCGCCAGGTCGCGCTGATAGATCGTTCCCCCGGCGTGAACGAAGACCAATCCGTCGCCTTGCAGCCGCTCGAGGATGAACCCTTCCCCGCCGAACAAGCCGGCCCCGAAGCGTTTGGTGAAGGCGATCCCGATGCTGACCCCCTTCGCGCCGCAAAGAAAAGCGCCTTTCTGAGTCAACAACTCGCCGCCGACGTCGGGCAGGCGGATCGGGATGATCTTGCCGGGGTAAGGCGCCGCGAAGGCGATCCGCTTCTTGCCCATGCCACGGTTCTGAAACACGGTGGTGAAGACCGTCGCGCCGACCAGAAACCGCTTGCCGGCGCCAATGAGCGCGTCCATGAAACCGCTGCGGGATTGCGAGCCGTCGCCGAAAATGGTCTCCATCTCGATGCCGTCCTCCATGTACATCATGCCACCGGCTTCGGCCACCGCCGCCTCCATCGGGTCCAGCTCGACCTCGACGAACTGCATTTCCGTGCCATAAATCTGGTAATCGACTTCGTGCATTTGCATAAGTTTGGACTTTCTTTCCACCGCGCCTCGGGCCGGCGGTTAAGTTGGTTTTGGTTGCGTTGCGCCGCGATCTGTTTCGCTATTCGTTTAGCTCAGCGCCACGGCGAAAACCATTACAAAGTGAGGGCGGGATTGTAGCCGCCTGGAACTGCCGTAATTGCTGCGATAGGAGGATGAGCCAGCCTGCGGCGCGGCGAATCGTCGAACGTGATCAGACTCGCGCTGGCTTGCGTGCGACCGGACCGCGGCTCTGTGAGCCGCAGCGGCCACGCAAGGGAGTTGGGCGCACCGAACCGGCCACGGCTCACGCGGCTCCGTCCGCCAGACGCGCCACCAAACTGTCAACGCGTTACGACATGCGGAGCTTGCTGCGAGTCACAGACCCGCGCGCCGGCGCGTCGGGCGCCGTGACGCGCCACAACCTTCGCGCAGATCTCGGAACGGTGGACGGTTGAGCGAGAAGAATCAGATCCCGGGGCCGCCACCGCCAGGGCAGATGCATCAAAATCCCGCCGTGCGAGTCGTGTCGGCCCGTTTTTTGAGCAAGGGTCGCTTCCTTCGGTTTTAGGAGACGATCTAGTGAAAGAATCCTGGAGGGATTCCGTCCCAAGGCCCAAGGTTGTCCCGCGCCGCGGGCAACCTTGGGTGTCCGGTCCGTCCCGATCCAACCCCGAAGCCGGTTGTGGCGCCAGCCGCCGCCACAACCCGCTGCGGGGTTGGCAAACACACGCGATTGAACCCAAGGAAGGCGCGTTGCGCCATCCTTGGGCTTTACGACTCAGCCCCGCTGGGGCCGAAGGAAGGGCGCGGGCGCAAAAAATGGCTGACCTTTTAAATCGTAATCCGGTTACGGCAACAAGCTCCTCACGACTACCACGGGGTTGTATCGAGAATTCGGTGGGATTGGTAACAACCGTCGGTGGGTTCCACATTTAGATGCGTTTGCCCTGCCGCCATCGCCGGACCGCGGCTCTGTGAGCCGCAGCGGCCACGCAAGGGAGTTTGGCGCATCGAACCGGCCATGGCTCACGCGGCTCCGCCCGCGAGACGCCGCCCCAAACTGTCAACGCGTTCCGACGTGCGGAGCTTGCTGCGGGTCACAGACCCGCGCGCCGGAGCGTCGGGCGCGTCGTTTGCCACAAAATGAAGTCGCGCGAATGCGCTGAACGGGCCGGCTTGGTGGGAGCTTGAACGTTGGATTGCGCTTATGCCATCATCCACACCATGCAATCGTCCCTTCCGTTTCGTTTCGCTTTGGCGCTATTGACCGGCGCCGCTTTGCTTGGCCCATGCGGCGGGCGCGCCCAGCAAATCATCGTCACCCCTGATCACGCCGATGGCGTGTACGAGACCGGCCAGACGATCCGGTGGCGGGTCGAGTCGATCGGCGAAACGGCCGACTCGCTCCGTTACACCATCAAACGAGGCGGCTTGACCGAGGCGGGGACGGGCGCGTTGGCGTTGACGAACGGAGCCGCCGTGATCGAAACCAAACTCGACGAGCCGGGCACCTTGTTGGTCGAAGTTAGCAACGCCTCCAGTAAGCGACGCGTGGGGTTGAGCGGCGCCGCGGTCGCGCCGGGCAAAATCAAGCTCGCCGCGGAACGGCCGGCCGATTTTGACGCGTTTTGGGAGGCGAAAGTGAAGGAGTTGCAGGCGATTCCGCCCAATCCCAAACTCGAGCCGGGCGCGGGACCCGCGGGCGTGGATTATTGGAAGATCACGATGGATAACATTCACGGGTCGCATATCCATGGCCAGATCGCGCGGCCGCAGACGGGCGAGAAATTTCCGGCGTTGCTGATCGTGCAATGGGCGGGCGTCTATCCGTTGCAGACCAATTGGGTGACGAGCCGGGCGGTGAAGGGGTGGCTGGCGCTCAATATCGAGGCGCACGATTTGCCCATCGATCAACCGGCTTCGTTTTATCAGGACCAAAGCAACGGCCCGTTGCGCGGCTACCCTTCGATTGGCAACGATGATCGCGAGACCAGTTACTTCCTGCGCATGTATCTTTCGTGCTACCGCGCGGCGCAGTACTTATCCGAGCGGCCGGATTGGGACGGCAAAACGCTGGTCGTGATGGGCGACAGTCAAGGCGGCATGCAAACGCTCATCACCGCGGGAATGCATCCGAAAATCACCGCCGGACTGGCGTTGGTGCCGGCGGGCTGCGACTTGCTCGGTCCAGTGGCCGGCCGCCGCGCGGGCTGGCCGAATTGGTATGACAACGTCTCGGGCAAGGACCCGGCCAAGGTGCGCGAGGCGAGCCGCTATTTCGACGCGTGCAACTTCGCGCCGCGTATCAAGTGCCCCATGTTGATCGGACTGGGTTTGATCGATGAAACCTGCCCGCCCGCCGGCGTGTTGGCCGCGGCCAACCAAATCACCTCACACAAAGAAATCGTGATCCTGCCCAAGTCTGGTCATCAAAACGTGCGTGACTCGCAAGCCGCCTTCACCCGGCGCAAAGAGAACGCCTGGCTCCCAGCGTTGCAGTTGGGCCAGGCGCCGCCGGTCAATCAGTGAATCCCGTCGATTAGTCCGCGACTCGAGAAGCTGGCTCCGCGTGGTTAGGGAGCCGATCTGTGCCAAAAAAAAGACGCGGGCCGGGAGTGACCCCGGCCCGCGTGTGCGCGTTTGGTGTGTTCTCTACCAGACGACCGGCTCTAGAATTTGAGCCGGTAAAACTTCGCCGAAGTGCCGGCGGCAGGGTGGAACGGCGATGACGCGCCAGACACGTCAGCGAAAGGTCCGGTCACATTGTCCGCTTGCTGAAGCGTGCCCGCCACGTAGGTAACCGTGACGGCGGCGCCCGCGTGGGTCACCGTCAACGCGCCGGAACCCGCGGGATTAAACGTATAGTGGGCGGCGACCTGGCCGGCCGTAAGCGCGACGTTGTAGATGGCGACCTCATCGATGGTCCCGGTGAAGAAGTCATCCCAGCCGTTGCCCGTCGAGCCGGTGGCCCAGCCGGCGTTGTTGACCGGCAACGCGCCGATCGGGTCGGTGGTGGAATTTGCCAGCGCGCCGTTACGATAGAGGTTCCAGTGGGCGCCGTCATAAACGCCGACCAACTGGATCCATTTGCCGCCGCCGAGATCACCCGCGGGCACGGCGATGGAAACGCTGTGCGTGTTCGTGCCGTCCGAGGCGCCGAAGGCGTAATTCGCGCCGTTATTCTCCAGACGCAGGAAGACTTCGGACCCAGCGTAAACGGAGCCGTTGGTCACGACCAGGGTCGGGTCCGGGTATGAAGTGATGGTCGGCGGGCCGTGCGAGATCACGCGCGCCAGTGTTCCCTGCGTGGCGTCGGGCTTGATCCAGGCCTCGAGGCTGATCCGATTGGAAATATTTAGGCCGGAGGGATTATCGAAGCTCACCCAACCGCTGGTCCCGTTAAAGGGCGCGGCGAGATTGGCGAGTTCAAAGCCGGCGTTGGTCAAACCGGCGACTGACGCGGTGGTATCCATCATGACGCCCGAGGCGGCGTCGCCGAGCGACCCGCTGTTGCCGGCCGGGAAATACGCCGGCTCGTCCAAGCGCAGGTAAGTCGCCGGCTGCAAGGCCTGCGTTCCCGACTGATCGTAAGGCGCGGTCAACACCAGCGTCTCGTAGTTCGTGCCGCGATTGTAGTTTGTGCCAGCCTGATAATGGGCGAGGATTTGATCGGGCGTGAGCAGCGTCTTGTAGATTGCGACGTCCGCGACGTCGCCTTCGAAGGCGTTCGCACCGATTCCCGACGCGATATTGTAAGAACCGATTGCCAGGTCGGCCGGGGGCGAGTTGTCCTCGGTCGGATTGGTGTTCGCTTTATAGATCGCCGCGCTGTTCGTGGCGGCGAGTACGCCATTTATATAGATCGCCTCGCCATTGCCGCCGTCCCAAGTGGCCACGACGTGCTGCCACTCGCCGACCGTGTAATCGACCCCGCTCGTGACGTCCTGCCCGCCCGAGCCGCTGCCGGAGTACATCCGGAAATTCCAACCGACGCCGGAGTAGCCTGACGTGCTGGAATAGGTCGCGTTCGGCGCGCGTTGAAAGAACACCCAGCCGGTTCGATTGCCGGATTGGACGTAACGATTATTAATCGGCGCGGCGCCGGGATTCTGACGGTCGCTGGTCGCGCGGAACCACGCTTCGACGGAGAAGGGTTCGTTCTCGGGCGGGTTGTTGTCGGCCATCCACGGAATGTCCGTCGTCGCGCTGCCGTTCCGATAATGGTACGACGCGGCGCCGCCGCTGGTCGAGCCGACGACGGCGCCGGCGACGGGATGGCGGACATCGGCGGTATGCGTCGCCATGCCACTGGCCTGCAAAGAGCCCAGGTTAACCGCGACATCCGGGCCAGGGGCGCGGTCGTCGAGGCGGAGATAAAGCGTGGGGCCGTCCGATTGGACGAGTTGCTCGTAAGCGACCGCGCGCGCGGCGTTCGTCGCGTTCTGGTAGTGGGCGAGGATTTGCGCGGCGGTCAGCTTCTTGGCGTAAAACGCGACTTCATCGACGCCGCCGCGAAACGGATTCGAACCGGGCGCGGTATTATTGTACGAGCCGATCGTGAACCCAGCCGGACCGTTCGGAGCTTCGGAAGCCGGATGATCGTTGGAATTGGCGACGTACGCCTTCGGGTCGGAACTCGTGTTCCCGCCGGTGGCGGCTTGGACACCATCGATGTACATCGTGGCCGTTTGCGCCGCCCCGTCCCAGACGGTCACGACATGCTGCCATTGGCCCAGCCTGTACGGAGCGCCGCTTGCGAGGTTGATGCCTACGTTGCTTCCGTTTCCCGTATAGGTCGCAAAAGTCCATCCAACCCGTGTCTCGCCATCCGTGCTATAAGTAGAATTAGGATTGCGCTGGAAGTAAACCCAACCCTGTCGATTGACGCCCGAATAGGAGTAGCGGTTCATGATCGGCGCGGGGCCGGCAAAGGAACCCGCGACCTTGTCGCTGGTGGGGTAAAACCAGGCCTCGATGGTAAACGAGTTCGTGGCGTTAGGGTTCAACGCGGCGTTCCACGGAACCGTCGTCCAGGCGGTCGAATCGAAATACGTGGCGGGATTATGGCTGCCGACAATCGCGCCGGGAATCAGGTGCGTGTTGACATTCGTGGCGGCGCCGGCGGCGCCGAGGCTGCCGGCGTTAAGGTTTACGTTCGACCGGGTCGTCGGATCGTTGAGCCGGTAATAGGCGACGGGTCCGTCGCGCAGGACGGTCGCTTGATCAGCCCGGGCGGGGGCTGGAGCAAACACGCAGGCTAATATGGCGAGGGAAGCCATCGATAAATGAAGACGGGGAACGGTTTTTTTCATGGTTAATAGGCTCAATCGGTTCGTCGAGCGAGGGAGAGATTAGGCGCGCTTCGGTCGGGTTGCCAGTGAAGATTCGGCGCCGTTCCGATGGCGGCGGCAAGTCTGTGGTCCGGGCGCCGACGCCGCTCGTCACCATCGTCCGCGGAATTGGCCGAATGCCCGCCGCCATCCGCGATCTCCTCGCGCAACAGACTTTACCACCGAAGCCGGGAGCGCCAAGCTCGCGCGGCTCAGACGGGTGAGGCAGGCGCATAACAATGACATTTTTACCGATTGCGGAACGGGAACTCCGAGTGGCGGCGCGCCGCCCCGGAACCTATTGGTCGCGCTTCTGGGTGGCGTTGGTGGTCATGACCATCTGGCTCGTGATGCTGACGAGCGTGCAAAACTTTCCCCAATCGGTTCGCGGACAAGTCCTGCTGAACGGCATCGGCGGAATCGCCCTGATTTTCTGCCTGGCGGCCGGGGCGTTTTTCACCGCCGATTGCCTCGCCTTCGAGAAACGGGAAGGGACGCTGGGCCTGCTTTTCCTGACCGATTTGAAGACTTACGACATCGTCTTCGGCAAACTGGCGGCGAATTCGCTCCACAGTTTGTTCGGGCTGCTCGCGATGGTGCCGATGCTCAGCCTGGCGTTGTCTTTCGGGGGCGTGACCGGCTGGGAGGTGGCGCGCTTGACGCTGGTTTTTCTGTTGGCGCTGTTTTTCTCAGTGAGCGTGGGGATGTGCGTTTCGGCGTTGAGTCGCGAGGCGCGCGACGCCTTATCGCGGGCCATGACGGTCGTTATCCTGGTGACCGTCGGGCCGCCCGCGTTCGTGGGCCTGCTCTCGCTTACGCGGCACCCAGTCTGGTTGGAAAGCCTCAACTGGATAAGTCCGTACCACGTCTTCCGCGGCGCCTTTAATTCAAGCTACCTTCTGCGACAAGGCCCGCGTGATTTCTGGGCTTCCGTGAGCGGCGTGGCTCTGGTGGGGTTGGGCGCCATCACATGGGCAAACCTGGCGTTGCCCCGGCATTGGCAAGACCGGGAAGTCGCGGCGCCAGGGGCGACCAAGGCTGCGCGAGCAAATGTCGGCGCCACCGCCCAACGCCGCGGGCAACTTCTACCCTTGGCGGATCAAAATCCATTTTATTGGCTGGCTAAGCGCGATCGGGTCGGCCGGCGTGGGGTTTCGCTCGCCATCGTTTGCCTGGGTCCGATCTGGGTGGTGGCCATGCTCGTGTTCGCCTTCTATCGCAATTCCGCGTCCCTGGCGATCAGTGTCGGCGTCTCTCAATTATCGACGTACGTCATGATTTTCTTCCTGAAATTAATGGTCGCCTCGGAGGCCAGCCGCCGCAGCTATCAGGATCGTCAAACGGGCGCGTGGGAGCTCCTGCTCGTCACCCCGCTCTCGCTTGACGAGATTTTGGACGGGTCGCGGCGCGCGTTGGGAGAGCAGTTCCGCAAGACGCTTTGGTTCCTAACGGTCGTGGTTTTGGTAAACACGCTTTTGATGACCGGACTGGTCGGGCAAGTCCCCGGTTCGTCGGCGCAAGGAGTCTGGCTGCCGATCGTCATGGCGATCGGCCAGACGATCCTGCTCTGGCGCGATTTCGAGGCCCTGGCCTGGGTCGGCATGTGGCGGGGCCTGAACGCGAAGCAACACCGCGGCGCCATCCTCGAGACGTACGGCCAAGTCATCGCGGCGCGTTGGCTGGGAGGCATCATGCTGCTGCCGTTTGTCACCCGGATTCTGACCTCACCGCACCTGCTGCAGGTCGCCTGGATCGGAGGCTTCGTGCTGCTGGACAGAGTTCTTGAAGAAGTGGCGAAGCGAAATCTCCGCGACCATTTCCGCGCGGTATTGCAAAGGCGCGGCACGGTCGGCGCCTGAACGCTCGCCGCGAGACATTGAGCGAATCACGGCGCCCGATGTCCAAGGCCTTCAGAATGAACGCCGCGTGGAAACGAATTGACCCGTCTTGAGGCATGACATTTTTGCCCATCGTGGAACGGGAACTGCGGGTGGCGGCGCGCCACGCCGCCACCTATTGGACCCGCTTTTGGGTGGCGTTCAGCGTGCTCGTGATCTGGCTCGTGATGCTGGCCAATCTAGGCTCGATGCCTCCGCCGCAGCGCGGCCTCGTCCTCTTGAATGGTCTCGGCGTGATCGCCCTGACCCTGTGTTTGACCGCCGGGGTGTTCCTGACTTCTGACTGCCTCTCGGTCGAGAAACGTGAAGGGACGCTGGGCCTGCTCTTTCTGACGGACCTGCGGGCGTACGACGTCGTGCTCGGAAAATTCGTGATCGGCTCGGCCCGCGCGTTTTTCGCGTTGCTGGCGATGTTTCCCTTGCTCACGCTGGCGTTGCTGGCGGGCAGCGTGACCGGAGCCGAATGCTGGCGGTTGTTGCTGGTCTGCCTGGCCTCGCTGTTCCTTTCGACGAGCGTCGGCATGGTCGTCTCGGCGTTCAGCCGCGAGGCGCGGGACGGGATTGGCCGGACGCTCCTGGTCTTGCTCGGGTTGACGGGCGTTGGCCCAGCCGTCTGGCTCTTGGTCTCGCTAATCAAATACATTCCCTCGCTGGATTTCCTGCGGTGGATCAGCCCGGCATACGCGTACCGCCAGGCCTTTGAATCCGCGTACGCGACGAGGCGCGGCGCCGCGGATTACTGGTTCTCGTTGAGCCTGATCACCGCGATCGGCCTCGGATGTCTCATCGCGGCCTGCCTCGTTTTGCCGCGCGGCTGGAAGGACCTGCCCGCCGCGGCGCCTGGCGCGAACCGCCCTGCCGGCGCGTTTCGCCGCCGGCGGAACAGAAAAGCGCCACCGCCCGCGCTCGCCGACCACCCGCCCTGCTACTGGCTCGCCATCCGCGACTCGGCTCCGCTTCGCCGCGCGTGGCAGGTGTTCGTCTGGCTGATTCCCCTTTGGCTGGTGTCGCTGCTCACGGCCTTCGCCACGTCGCGCTCGGAAGCCTTTGTCATCACCCTATTCACGGCGTATGGGCTTCATCAAACGATCAAGATCTTGATCGCCACCGAGGCGAGTCGGCGGATGAACGAGGACCGCCAAAGCGGCGCCTGGGAACTATTATTGGTCACACCGCTCCCCGTGCCCGCGATTCTGCACGGTCAAACGGAAGCCCTGCGGAATCAGTTCCGCCGGCCCATTTGGGCTTTGGCGGCGGTCAATGGCGCCATGGTGGCCGCGGTTCTGCTCTCGGGTGAACGCGTCCATATCAACCCGAACGAGTTGGGGCTCTTCCTCCTCGTGTTCATCGGCGGCGCGGCGACGGCCTGGGCCGATTCTGGGGCGTTAATCCGTGTCGGGATGTGGCAGGGGCTTAACGCGCGTCAGCACCCGCGGGCCATCGCGGAAACCCTCGGTCTCGTCATGGGCGTCCCCTGGATGTTAATCTTTCTGTTCCCCATCATCGCGCCCCGCTTTCACAGCAATGGCGATGCGGCGACCGCGTTGGTGATTTGGTTCGCGTTAGGCCTCGTCTTGGACCTCGCGGTCGGCGCGTCCTCCGGAGCCAAACTGCGCGCGCGTTTTCGCGCCACGCTTGCGCGCCGCTTCACGGCCCCGATGATCACCCCGAAACGGTAGCGTTCGCCCCCGCTGAGTCACGCCGGTTTCGGAGCGCGGGTCTGCGGCCCGTAGCAGCTACTGCAACCAGCGCCCAATCGGAAAGACGTGCGCCCACTTGACTGGTGGACACGCTGCGACTCACAGAGTCGCGCGCCGTTGGATACCGATTTGCCCGTTCGGGGCCCGAACGCGGGAATCGCGCCGACTGGCGCGCGCGTGTTACTTCAGCAATCCATTGAGCACCGCCACCGCTTCCTGCCGCGTGGTAAGAACTTTCTTCAATTCCTCCTGCGCCTGCTCGAGCTTGGCCTCGTTGGCGCGGCGGGATTCACGCAGCGCCGCGAGCTTGGTCTTGATCTCGTCGGGTGACGCTTTGGCCGTTAACGCGTCGCGCAAGGCTTTGGTCTCGGGGCTTTGGCCACCGGGACCACCCGGACCGCCCGGTCTAAAACCGCCGCCAACTTGAGGCCCGCCCGGGCCGCCGCCGTTCTCACCGCCTGTCCCGCCCGCGCCACCGCTGGCGCCACCGGGACCGCCGGGACCTCGTCCGGGCGGCGGGCCGCCCATCATTCCGCCGAATCCGCCACCGCCGCCCACCGCGCGCCGGGTATCCATCACCACCTGGATACGGTCCTGGATAAACTTCCACTCGTCGTCATTGGTCACGTCGAACTGCTCGCGCATCCGCTCCATGGCGCGCTGGCGCATCTGTTGCGGGTCGAAGCTGCCCGGCCCTTGCGGCGGACCGTCGGGCGCCTGCGCGACGACGCGCGGGGCGGCGGCGGCCAGCGTGGAAAGGGTCACGGCGATCAGGCAAAGGCGTCTCTGGATACGGTTATTCATAAGGCGGTTGGCATGGTTAACGTTTGCGGTCTCTGTCTAAGGTTCGGTCGTGAGCGGACGTTATTTTGCGCCTTGATCAATCCAAGCGCGCAGCAGACCAACCTGTTCGACGGTCAAGGGTTTCGGCGGCGGACCAAATCCACCGGGACCGCCGGGACCACCGCGTCCCCCGGGGGGAGGACCGCCCGGGCCGCCTGGCGGCGGACCACCAGGGCCTCCAGGAGGCGGACCGCCTGGCCCACCGGGACCACCAGGGCCGCCGGGGCCCCGCCCGCCCGGACCACCGGGACCGCGCTTGGGCGGCATCGCGATCTCATCGTCAATGCGCGCGGCGGCAGCGACCAAAAGACTTTTCTGGCTGGCTCCGGCGACCACGACTTTGCCGTCCTCGCCCCCTTTGAGTACGGCGGCCAGGCTGTCCAACCGCAAATCGCCTTTATGCCGCTCCTCGCCGTGACAACGAAAACAGGATGCTTCCAGGATCGGCCGGATGTCCTTTTCGTAGGTCACGCCCGCCGCCGTGGCCGCGGGCGGGAGCTTGCTGACATCCACTTTGCTGATGTTCCAAACGTCGTCGGCGAGGGCGGAGGCGCCGACCCCGAGCAGCCCGGCCAACATCGATGCGGATAAAATATTCATAGTTGTTGTATTGACGGCCGCACTCTACGCGAAGGCAGATTAAGGCGACATTAAGGCAACTAAAAAGTGGCTGGCCGGCCTCGGCATGAGCGGGGAGTTGATCCCTCTTAATCCTCCCTTAATCGAGCCTCGCGTATGCTTTGAGGCCGGGACGCGCCAATTGAAGTGTCTTCGCTGGCTGCCCGTGATACAAATGCCCGAAATACCATCGTGAGAATCCTGGTCGTCGAAGATGAGCCGCGTCTGTTGCGCAATCTGGCCAAAGCCTTGCGCGAGGCCGGCTACGCGGTCGATACCGCCGAAGAGGGCGAGGAAGGCCTGTTCAAGGCGGATAGCTACAATTACGACGCCATCGTGCTCGACGTGATGCTGCCCGGAATCGACGGCTGGGAACTACTGGAGCGGCTCCGCAAGAAGAAATCCACGCCGGTCCTGATGCTGACCGCCCGGGACGCTCACCCCGACCGCGTGCGCGGCTTGGACGCGGGCGCGGACGATTACCTGATAAAGCCGTTCGACCTCGCCGAACTCCTGGCGCGGTTGCGGGCGCTGATTCGCCGCTCCGCCGGACAAGCGGATTCCGTGCTGGAATTTGGCGACGTCCTGATCGACACCCGGTCCCGCTCGGTAACGCGCGCCGGCGAGGCGATCACGCTCACCGCGCGCGAGTACGCGATCCTCGAGTACCTGGCGCTCCACCGCGGCGAAGTCGTGACGCGCACGGCGCTCTACGAGCATCTCTTCGATGAAACCGACGACACGCTCTCTAACCTGGTGGACGTGCACGTCTTCAGCATCCGCAAAAAACTGGGCCGCGATCTCATCGCGACCCGCCGTGGGCAAGGCTACTGCGTCGAGAATTAATTCCGCCTCATGTTTACCAAATCGATCCGTTGGCGGCTGCAACTCTGGCTCGCGTTTTTGCTGGTCTGCGTGTTGAGCGGCTTCGGCGCCGCGGTCAACCAGCTTCACCGCGATAACCAATTCAAGCAGATTGACGATGAATTGGAGCGGCGGGTCGTGGCGCTGAGCGCCGCCGTCCGCGGCGGTCCGTCGCGCGGATTCGGCCCCGGTCGGCCGCCGTTCGATGGCGGGGGACATCGGCCGGATCAAGGCGGCGAGGGGCGAAGGCCCGATTTCGGTGGCGATGGCCACCGGCCTGACTTTGACCTCGACGGCGGCGCACACCATCCGCCACCGCATGGCTGGCCCGATTCGCCACCGCCGTTCGGCGGGCCTGGGATGCGCCGTGAGATTCACCTTTCGGCGGCGGTGACCAATTTGTTCGAGGAGGCCAACGCCAGTTCGTTTTATTTCGCGATCTGGTCCCGGGACGGCGACGCTTTGGAACGCTCCACGAACGCGCCCATGGAATTGCCCCGCCCGGCCCGCGCGGACACGTTGCCCCATACCCGCATGAGAGAACCGTTTCGCGAAGCGTATCATTTCACGGAAATGGGCGACTGCGTGCTCGCCGGGCGCGATATTACGGCGGATTTAAACGGCTTACGCCGGTTCGCCTGGTGGCTGTTGACCGCGGGCGGCACGGTGCTGGCGTTTGGCCTCGGCGGCGGCTGGCTGTTGACGAGCCGCGCGATTCGTCCGGTCGTGGAAATCAGCGCCGCCGCCAGCCGCATTTCGGCGGGCAACTTGTCCGAGCGCATCAAGGGCGCCGATACCGACAATGAATTGGGCCGGCTCGCGGGCGTGTTGAATTCCACGTTCGCGCGCCTCGAAGCCGCGTTCGCGCAACAGAAACAGTTCACCGCGGACGCCTCGCACGAATTGCGCACCCCGCTCGCCGTCCTGATTTCCGAAGCCCAGACGACGCTGGCCCGCGAACGCAGTCCCGAAGAATATCGCGAAACCATCGAAGCCTGCCTCGTGACCGCGCAACAGATGCGCCGCCTCACCGAATCATTGCTCGACCTCGCCCGCGTCGATGCCGGTCACGAGCCGGCGCCTCGGGTCGCCCTCGATCTGGCCGAGCAAACCCGCGCCGGCGTGGAGCGCGTCCGTCCGCTGGCGGCTGAACAGAAGCTTCAGCTTCACTGCGACCTCGCGGCGACGGAGGCGTTCACCAATCCCGAACGCCTCGATCAAGTCATCACAAACCTGCTGACCAACGCCATCCACTACAATCGCCCCAACGGCGAAATCCGTGTCCGCGTCAGCGCCGAACCGGAGTCCGCCGTCCTCACGGTCGCCGATACCGGGCGCGGGATCGCCGAGAAGGATTTGCCGCACATTTTCGAGCGCTTTTATCGCGCCGACAAATCGCGCTCCCGCGCCGACGGCCATTTCGGCCTCGGCTTGGCCATTTGCAAAGCGATCGTCGAAGCCGACGGCGGCCGGATCGAAGTCGCCAGCCAGCCCGGGGTTGGAACGACTTTCACCGTCCGCCTCCCCAAACCGCCTGCAGGCAAATGAGCTCTCGCGCGCGAGGCAACGGCTACTTGGACGAGGCGCCTTCGATCAACTCGATTGCAACGTCAAACCGGTCCAGCGCCTGCGCTCGCTCGGCGACCACGCCGTCTAAGAAACCTCGGACGTAGGTGGAGAACGTCTGCTGGGCTTGAGCCGTGCTCGTCGTCGGATTCGCCGTGAGGTTCGGGCGCACGTCGCCGTGGTACCGTTTTACGGCAGTGAGGAGATCCAGGATGGCGGCATCGAAGGCTTGGGCGGAGCCATTCGCTTTCGCGATGTTGGCGGCGCCGTTGGTGACAACGGTGGTGTAGTCACTCGCCTTCGGTATCGCGATGTTGGTTAAACCTGCGAGGTCCGTCAGACCGGCCGATGACCACGCGCGAATCAGCTTGTCAATGAAGCCGGTTCCCAAGAGTTGGTTCGTCAGATTGAACCAGGAGTTCGACGTCTGGGTTAGATAATTCGTCGCCGCCAGCTCGAACTCTCCGTTGAACGGAGAATTCGTGGCGATCAGGCCTTTGCCGCCGGAGAGCGCATTGAGACCGGTCGTGCCCATTGACATGAGCGCCAAATTGCTGGCGGTCTTGACGATGTTGGAGGGGTTCGAGGCGTAGCTCTTCACGTACCAGTTGCCGATGTCGTCCTTGGCGATCACATAGTTGGCGTCCCCGGCGCCCGCCACGCGGACGCGGTTAATGTTTTGCCAAGACTGTTTGTCGAGCTCGTGGAGCGCTGCGCTCTGCGCCTTTCCTTGCGCGTCAACGAGGTTGCCAATGAGCGGCAAGGAACGCCACGCCTGACGCTCAAGGTCATTGCGCCAGACCGTGCTGCTGTTTGCGTTCAGCGTCGACGCCGGATAACTGCTCCGCAAGTATGCCGAGGCGGGCCGGAGGTAAATCTTGCCGCTCTTCATGTCCAGCACGCGGTTGATGGCTTGAAGGAATTTGTCCTGGGCCGGCTGGGCGCTGGTGGGTGCGGCAGCGGGTGCGGCAGCGGGTGCGGCGGCGGGTGCGGCGGCGGGTGCGGCGGCGGGTGCGGCGGCGGGTGCGGCGGCGG
>CAZFVY010000017.1:60881-82538 GCA_964522665.1 uncultured Verrucomicrobiota bacterium
GCGGCGGGTGCGGCGGCGGGTGCGGCGGCGGGTGCGGCGGCGGGTGCGGCGGCGGCGGGAGTGGCAACGGCGGCGGGTACGGCAGCGGCAGCGGTGGGCTTTCCACCTGACGGCGCCGTTTGGTCGAGCAAAGCTCTGACCTCTCTTGCACGCAGTTCTTCGAGGAGATTTGCCAGCAGATCCTTCGCGTCCCAGTGATTCGAGTTATCGTTCATCACTTGGGAAGTGGCCAAGCTGCCGAGTCCGGCGGTCTGCAGAGCTTGCGCGGTCAACGGGGCCTTGCCTTCCATGTCTCGCCGATAGACGGCATGCTTTTTGAGTTCATCGACCTGCACGAGAATCGAATTCCCGGCGTATTGGAGAACGCTCATATATTTTTTGACCTCGGGATCACTGGTGGAGGTGAGCAGGCTGGCGGTATTGCCTAGCGTGACGGTCTTTTGGGCGAACTGAGTAAGCGCGCTGAGGAGACCGCTAAACTGATCCGATTGGGATTCCTGCTTGAACCACTTGCTCGAACGCGTGCTTTCCAGGTAATGTTCGATGGTCGTTTCCATGCCAAACTGCGTCCGTCCACCGCTAAACGAGCTATTGACCGTCGCTTCCAGATTACGCATTGAACGCAATACTTCCTCGGTGAAAACGTCGTTCCCTTCAAGGTCGGCCGTCGGCCCTCGGGCCAAGCCGAATCTGAATTCCGGGTCGCCTGAGTTGACGAGCAACGCGTCAAGCTCTTGGAGTGACCGAACGATCTCGCTGCCTTCGCGCGTCAGGAGAGTTTCTGTGACCATCTTGTTTGCGGTCCGGTAATCGGCCGGGGCCTTCAGCGCGTCGGCCACTCGAGCGGCAAGTCTCGCGGCGGCGGAGTCGGGCGCATTCAGTTGTTGCACCGTTTCAGAGAAGGATTTGGGTTGTTCAAAAGCCGCGATAAGGCTGGCGCCGTTAGTGAGCACAATGTCTTGCACGCGGGGTGACTCAACAAACAGTCTGACTCGTCCCTCTCCTTTGGTCGCGGCGAGCGCGTATTCGTCGAAAGCGGTCAGCAGCAGTGTTCGCATTTGGGCGCGGGCTTCCAAGAAGCTTCCCGCAAGCAGTGTGACTCGTTGGACGAAATTGGTCCTCCGGGCGCCTTCGTTAGCGGCAAAAAGGGCGTCGGTGTGCCCGGACAGATTTTCGGCGCGCGAGAGGAACACAAAGAGTGCGTTCGAGCTTTTTCCTCCTTTCGGATAAATCTTGCGCAAATCAGGGGAAAGAAGCGCTTCCAGACGGTCGGATCTCCTAACGGTTCGCTTGCCGGGGGACGTTGTCTCGGGAACCAGGAACTGGCTGTAGGCCGCGATAACGTTCGAGTCCGCGTCGGGCTTAAAACCTTGTTTAATTTCTTTCCAGATCGTCGCGTCGGCGTCCGCCTGCTGCGGATGAAACGTGTTGTAGGCGTCCATGTATTTTTGTTGAGCCTCCGAACCGCGGTCGAGCAAAGGGGCAAGCTCCCACGGCCCCCGGTCCTCGTAGAGTCCGAGTATTTCGTTCACGCGGATCGCTGAGTCATTCCTCAGGTTTTGTTTGCGTCCGTCCGAAGGTGCAAAAAAGCCCGGCCAATAAAAATCGGCGCTTCGAAAATCGACGAGCTCCTGCTGCAATGATGGAGTTTGAAAGATTAGCCGCTCCGCGCCGTGCATTAGCCCGTACTGGGCCCGACTCGAGACCTCGAGATAGTCGCGCAACTGAACCAACACCGGCTTGAGGCCCATGACGAGGCTGATGGCCTGATCGTCCTGCACTTCGATCGAGTTGCTGAGCGGGCCGGTGTACACGTCCACGTCCACGGTCAAGACCGCGCAGCCGGTCGCCAGGACGAGCAGCCCCGCGATTGAAACCGACAATTTTTTATTCATGCGTTCTTCGGGTTGAGCGTCGGCTTACTTGCTTGATTGGGGCAGGGCGTCGGCGATGTCACTCTTGAGGCGGTCAAGGGCGCCGAGTGAACTCTTGGTGGTAATCAACGCCTCGAATAGTTTCTTCTCGAGGGCGGCGTTGTTCTGCATCACCGCGGCGCCGCTGACCTGGCCAATTGCCTCGTCCACGCGTTCAAAGAAATTTTTGGGACTGGCGCCCATGACGATCACCAGGCGGTGATTCGCCGGGGCCTCGCGAAACCCTTCCGGCCCAAAGAGCATCAAGCGCCGTCCGGTGGTGAACGTCGAGGTATAGTTGGTATTGCCCGCGTTGATCTCGACCGGCGCGGTTCCGTTCGCGTCAAGCGAGGCCTGGCCGGTGAGGGAATCGATGACCCCGGCGGGCACCCAGCCGGAGGCAAACCGAGTGCTGCTGACGACGCTCGCCTGGCCATGCACGGTCAGTCGATAAACCGTGGGTGGCAGTTGCTCTTCGGGATCGAAAACCCCGAGGTAATAGACTTGCTCGAGTTCCTGAACCGGCATGCCGCTGACGACGGCGATGGCGCCGCCGGCGGCGAGAGCGCCCGTTTGATACGGCGTCGCGCAGCCGGCCAGCAACGCCGCGGCGGTCGTTGCCGCCACGGCTGCCGCTCGGCGAAGCATGATCGCGTAGCGTCCACCGGTCTCGCGCCGGGACGCGCTGACGGTGGGAGTCGGATCGCAAAAGAGCGGCGCGTCGGGCACGATGGGGCAAGGCAATGGATTCATGGTTGCGTTTGGATTTCAGTTTGATTACGCGTCCGATGCCCACGACGAGCCCAGGCGCTGCATATTCTACTGCGGTTGCGTCCGCGCTTGCCCCTTTCCCATCGAATCCCTTCGCGACGCGCCGGCAGAACGAAGCGCCGGACGCCCCGGGCTTGCATCACCGCGTGAATCAATACCAACTTATCGGGCAGACCCTCGCGTAATCCGCAGCCCGAAGTCAAGCTAAACTTTTGGTTATTTCGGCGATTACATTACCCCTCGGCGACACAATGTGAGTGGGGGCGCCGCCAACTTGTTTTTCCCGCTCGTCTGCCCGCCATCAAGCGCTACGCTGGCGCCATGTCCAAACCCATTCCGAAATCGATCAATCCGGACGCGCTGGTGAAACTCGCGCTCGGGGTGATTGCCGCCGACCGCTTTCCGGCGCTCGCCTCAATCGACGGGGACCATCCGCGCGTCCGGCCGGTCTCGCCGATTCGCAGCGACGGCTTCACAATTTTCATCGCGAATCTCCGGGCGTACCACAAAACGGGCGAAATCGCCGCCAATCCGAACGTCGAGCTTTGCTACGTGGACGAGGGCCACAACCAGGTGCGCCTCAGCGGCGTCGCGGAAATCGTGACCGAGCGCGCGCTCTTGCTGGAAATCTGGGAAGCCAGTCCGCTGTTGCGCCAGTACCTCGGTTCGGTGGACAACCCGCAATTGATCGTCTATCGCGTCAGGCCATCCCGCGTCCGCTACATGCAGGAATGGGCGCTGGAGTACTACGAAGTGCCGATCGGAGCTTAACGCGGGGCGCCGGGGAGAAAGTTTGCGCGCTCGTCGGCGTGCGAATTCAGCGCTATTCTTCCGCCTCGCTTCGCGGTGGCGCGATGGCCCTTCCAGGAGCCACGCCTTCGCGACGGCGCTCCGGCGGCACGATGAAGAAAAAGGGGGTTAGCAAATATACCAGAAACGCCACCTCAACGCTGAACCACGCGGCGCCGGCGCCGGCCAAGTACGCGATTACGCCGACAAATGATTTCGCGATGATCCGCGGGTCTTGTTCGGACGCCAGCTCGGGTTTGATCAGACGGCGCAAGATGTAAGCGTGCAGCACGATGAAGAGGAGGGTGTTGAATGACATCACGACGCCAAAGAGGCTGACCGCGAGCGGATTCGCCGGGTACTCCCCCATCAACGCGGTCGGGAACGGCACAAACGACTGGAACATCAGGAAGAGCGCGTTCAACCAAACCAAAGCGTAATCCGCGTGCCGGGCAAGACCCAGGACGTGGTGATGGTTCAACCAAAACTTGCACACGATGATGAAGCTGATCAACCAACTCACCAGCGCCGGCGCCAATTCCCGCAGGCGTTGGCCTAGCTCACTCACGCTCCGCGCATCGTGCAAGGGCTGGACCTTTAATTCGAGCACAAGCAGCGTCACGATGATCGCAAAGACGCCGTCACTGAATGCCTCGATCCGGTTGAGCCGCAACTCGCCCCGCGCAAAGCGTTTCAAGAATCCCATGGACGAGGTTTTACGACGGGCTTAAGAACGATGACGAGAGATTTCGGAGGTCACCGGATCCCCTGGCAATCTCCCGGCCGCACGGTATCGTGGAGGTACGATACGTAGATGAGAATACCTCTGACGCCAGAATTGTTACGGGTCCTGCCCGTCCACGACGCGCAGGTGGTGTCCATTGAGATCGTGCCTGGCGGGTACGGCGGACTTAGATTCTGTCTGGCGATCAGGCTGCATGGGGATGAATCGCTCGACGAAATTTCAAAGCTCGGGATTACGAGCCGGTCGCTCCGCTTGACCTGCGACAATTGTTGGCAAATCAGTTCCACCCTCCTCGGGACTAATAGTCGCGCAGAAACGATCGACGACTGGATGGTGATTGAGGAATCGACATTGATAGCCGAACTGAAGTCCCTGTGCTTAGGACGCGGCGTTAACTTGGCACATCACCGGATCATTTGGTCTGGAGGCTCTCAGATGGACGTTGTGACGGCGGAATCGGGCTTTGCCGTCGAGTCGGTGGCGATTTGATTGAAGGCAAGACGCTTTTAGCTACTGGCGGGTGATCGCGTTGCCAGTCACCTTTTGATAAGATAAAATTCGCCGCGTGAGGGTCAGGTTGGACATCTATGATGACGTGCTTCAAGCCGTCAAAGAATTAGCGCAACGCGAGGGGACCGCGACGGGTCGAGTCTTGTCGCGGCTCGCGCGCGCCGAATTGGCGTCGCCAACGCTTGAACCAAAAGGCGCCCCCGCGTTTCGCGGCGGCGTGCCGCTGCCTCGCTCGCGCGGCGAGATCATCACGTCCGAGAAAGTGAAGCGCCTCATGGACCAAGAGGGCATTTAACCAATGGGAGGTCCCTACTCAGTGACGGGAGGCGCGCGGATCGGCGACGGGTTCTTTCCACTCAATGTCTCCTTTCCATTCGCTAAGTTGGAGTGCGACCCAAGCGGCGTAACGCTCCACATCGACCTGTTCATCTGGCGCCGCGCGTATCTATTCCCAAGCGAATGCGTCGAGGTTTTCGACGATTACGGCGGATTGTTGTCTCAAGGATTGCGCCTCCGGCATCACGCGCCCGGCCAACCGGAGTTCGTCGTGTTCTGGACTGGCGAACGCGAGGCCGCGAAAGTCGCGCTTCGCGGCTTGGGGTATCGATGCGGCGCGAGGGACCGTTGACGGGATTGTCCTAAAAACGCTTGCTCGGCCTTGTGATCGACCCGGTTCAGACCGGTGTACCGACCGCCAATCTGCCCGAGAGCTAAGGCGTTTCCGACGCCTTGTAGAGGCGGGCCAGTTCGAGCATGAGAACTTCGAGTTGCTTGTAATATTCGTCCTCGGCCAATTGGCTTTTCTGGCCGCGGAGTTTGGCGATGGACTGTTCCAATTCGTCGCGGCGGGCGCGGGCCGCGGCGGGCATCTGCTTTTCAGCCCCGCGCCGCACTAGAATGAATTGGTGCGCGCGAGCGCCGTCGAGCGAGGCGCCGTCGCTCGCTTTCTTGAAGGCGCGGATGCCGCGAAACCAGTCCGGCGGCGTGCCCAAACCGTCGCCGTTGTCGTCGAGCAGCGCGTGCTCGGTGGCCAGGCGACCTTCGAGCTTGTAAAACTCCTCGGTCCGCCGGGCCGCCATCAGAAAGGCCTCGAGCAGAGAAGTCTGCCCGTCCTTGTCAAGGTCGGCTTTCGGGTCGGCGATGGCCTCCGCCAAATATTTGCCGAAACGGGTGTAATTCACTTCGAACCCGCTGCGAGTCGCGGTGATGACGACGCGATTAGGCGCGGAAAGCTTGTTAATGAAGGGGCCGCTGGCGGACGCGGTGTCGATGACGGCGACCGGCCGCTTGAACGGCTTGAGTAATGCGGCCAACTCGGTGGCCGAAAGGTCGGGGCCGCGCAGATTGAATTTGGCTTCCTGGTTGTCAAAGGTTCCGTGCCCGATGAGGACCAGCCATAATTCGGCGACGCCTTCCTTCGGCTCGTCCTGGAGGGCTTTCTTCAATTGGTCCGCGTCGGCGCCCTCGGCCTCCGTTTTCCGGCCGATCGTCAACTCCTTCGCTCCCGCGGCGCGACAGGCGCTTTCCCAGCGGTCAGCCGACTCGGCGAACACCTTGCCGAATTCCTCCTCGCCCGGGGCGCCGACCACGACGATCACCGTCGCCTGATCCAGCGCCGCGGTCGGAGCCGGCTCCGACGCGAGGGCCGTCCACGGGAAAAGCAGGAGTAGGGCGAGCCATTTGCTCACGGCATCCCTTTCCAGCGGCGCAGGCCCCATTCCGCCACGAAGCAGGCGAGGGCGAACAAGAAAACGGCGGGTTGATGCCAGAGCGGGTAACTCCACGGCTGCATGACCGGAGCTTTGCGCGTTGGCAGGCTCTCGATGAAGCGGTTCAAGCCGCCGATCGAGACGACTTCGCCGCCGCTTTTTTTGGCGAGCGCTTCGAGCAGCGCGCGGTTGGGCTTCAATGACCGAAATTCATCGCCGGCGAGATCGGTCGTCCATCCGGCCTGCGCGTGACCGACTTCCGCCCCCACGGAATTCGTCACCGTGGCTTCGACCAGGTAGCCGCCGGTTTGGCGCGGCACGAACTCGGCCTGATACAAGCCCGCCTCGTTCAACGCCGGCTCCGCC
Source organism: uncultured Verrucomicrobiota bacterium (assembly GCA_964522665.1). Lineage (GTDB taxonomy): Bacteria > Verrucomicrobiota > Verrucomicrobiia > Limisphaerales > CAZFVY01 > CAZFVY01. The sequence goes on from CAZFVY010000017.1 coordinate 67,685, forward strand.
CGCAGGCGAATCGCGGGCAAATTCGTCAAGCCCTCGGTCACCGGGTGGACTTGCAGTGAAACCGACACATTATCCAGCGGCTGAAACTTCGGGTCCCGCACGCGGACCTGGAGTCGCATGGTTTGATTCGGGTCGCCCGGCTTGGCTTCGGCGAGCACATCGACCCGATTGGGCACGTCGGCGACCAGCCACCGCATCGTTTGGCGCCACGATTTATCCAAGTCGCGATGGACCGCCTCGTCGCGAAAACCCCAATGCCAAAGGTCTCCGATCATCATCGCGGCGGTGCGTCCGCGCCCGAACCGCTGGACCACGAGAGCCGGGTAGTTTTTTCCGGCGGCGTCCGCGACGGTCGCGATGACGCTCGCGCCCGGTTTGACGTCGCGCACCTGATTCAACACCAGAAACGGCGGCATGTCCTCAAGGCGGGAGCGCTCGTCCTGCTCGTTGTTGCGCAGCCGCGCCCAAGGCTGGAGCCACCCTTCCCGGGTGAGCGTCAGCCGCACCGTGGGCGGCGAATTCGTGGAGGGCGCTTGATCGAGATAGACTGGCAGCATGTCGCCGATGGGCGTCCGCTGGTAGTTGCCTTCGTGGAGTGATTCCTGTCCGCCGAGCATCAACAGCCCGCCGCCCCGCTCGGATACGAACCGTTGCAGCAGCAAGGCTTGATCAGCGGTGAAGAATTCCGCCTCCAAATCACCGATGACGACCGCCTCGTACTGGTACAACTCCTCCGCCGTTTTCGGGAAGCCGCCGCTCAATTCGGTTTCATCGCGCGTGTTCAACCGGCGCAACACCGGTTGATCGTAGCGCTCGATCTCCTCGGCCGACTGGTTGCCGAAGCCGCGAAAAAGCGGATTGCTCGATTCTCCCTCGCGTCCGCGAAAAGCAAACTTGCGCTCGCGCTTGGCGATGCGGATTAGGGCGACTAACTGCAGTTGATCGTCTTCGTCGATCGCGCGGTGGAGGAACTTGTATTCCCAGTTGGGCCGGCCGGCGACGTAAAGAATCCGATGCGGGCCTTGGCCGCGGTCCACCGTCAGCAGGCGGCGGTTGTTCGCCAGGGTCGCTTCCGAAAGGACGACCTCATTCGTGGCCCGGCCGATCTCGCGGGCGGGCGCGACTTGCAGGCGATAGAACGAAACCCCGTTCGTCTCGGGACGCAATTGAAAACGATACGCCAGGCCCTCGCCCTCGGCTGGGGCGGTAAGGGTCTGTTCCGCGACGGTTTTGCCGGCGCGATCGATGATTTGCGCCGTGACTTTGGAGCCGGCGAAACCGGTTGCCGAAACGTCTCCCTGTACCGAAACCGGCGCGTCCTCGAAGGCGCTTTGGCTGACGCGCACGTTATTCAAGGCCACGTCCCGCACCGCCTCGTCGTTGCCCATGATGACCGGATAGACCGGCGGCAGCCCGGGCAGGTCCAGCGTCCCTCCGGGGAGATCGGTGGCGTTGCCATCGGTCAGTAATAGGATGCCCGCGACCGGCCGGCCCTCGAAACGATCCTTCAGCGCGCGCAACGCGGCGCCGATGGAGGAGGCGCGCCCGTCAAAATTCATTTCCCCAAAATCGCGCGTCGCTTCCAACCGCGCGCCAAACCAGTAGCGGCGAACCTGAAAGAACTCCTCGAGCTTCGTCTGCCAATTGTTTTGCCCCCCGGAAAGCAGGTTGCGCAGCACGTCGCCCCGGCTTTCCGAGTGGCCGTCATCGTGGACCTGAAGGCTTTGGCTGTTGTCCGCGACGATTAGGAATTGGTTCGAACCGGGCGTGGCCCGCTGGCCTGACCATTGGGGATCGAGCAGGCAGGCGGCCAGCGCCAGAACGCCCAGAAGTTTGAGGGCGGCGCTCGCCAACCGCACCGGCACGGTCGCGGCCGCGCGCCGATAACCCCAGACCACGAAGAGCGCCGTCGCGACGACCAGCCCCGCGGCGGGCGCCAGCCAGGCGCGTCCAGCGAATATGAGCGTCGCTAGTGGCATTGACGATCACTCTGCCACGAAATGCGCGCGCGGGCGAATGGATTCTGTCGCGAACCGAGCGGCGGGACGGATTTGCCGCCCTCTTTCCTTGACGCCCTTTTGACGGGGAACTATCTCTTAACCCGTAACCGACATTCCGCTATGAGCATGAACGATTCCTCCTCTCCGACCAAACCGTCCTCACGCCGCGACTTCATCAAAACCTCCGGCGCCGCCGCGATGGGCGGCGTCCTGGCGGTCAACCTCGCTCTGCCGCAACGCTCGCTCGGGGCCGGCGATGAAACCTTGAAGGTTGGCCTGATCGGTTGCGGTGGCCGCGGCAGCGGCGCGGCGGCGCAGGCATTGAAAGCGGACCCGAACGTGAAACTAACCGCCATGGGCGATGCGTTCGCGGACCGCCTGCACAGCAGTCTGGCCAGCCTCCGAAAGGAAGCCGGCGACAAGGTTCAAGTTGACCCGGAACATTGCTATGTCGGCCTCGACGCGTACCAAAAGGTGCTCAGCAGCGGCGTCGATGTCGTCGTGTTGGCGACCCCGCCGGGCTTTCGCCCGTTGCACCTGAAAACGGCCGTCGCCGCCGGCAAACATATCTTTTGCGAAAAGCCGATGGCCACCGACGGCCCGGGCCTGCGTTCCGTCATGGAATCGGTCGCCGAGGCGAAAAAGAAGAAACTGGCTCTGGTGGCGGGGTTCTGTTGGCGTTACGACTACGCGCGGCGCGAATATTTCAAGCGAGTCCTCGGGGGCCAAATCGGCGAGATTCGGGCCATTTACGCCACCTATTACACCGGCCCCGTGAAACCAATGCCGCCGGCCAGCTCACGCCAACCGGGCGTCACCGATCTCGAGTGGCAGTTGCGCAACTGGTACAATTTCGTCTGGCTTTGCGGCGACAGCCTGGTCGAGCAGGCCGTGCACAGCGTCGATAAGATCGCCTGGATGATGCAGGATGTTCCGCCGCTCAAGGCGGTCGCCGTTGGCGGCCGGCAAATCCCCGCGAATGGCGGCAATATCTACGACCATTTCGAGGTGAACTACGAATACGCCCACGGCGTGCGCGCGTTCATGGGCTGCCGGCAGCAGACCGGTTGCTACAGCGCCACCAATGATTATCACATCGGGACCAAAGGCATCGGGACGATCGGCGTTCACGGGGGGGAGCCCGACATCGCGGGCGAGACCGCCTGGCGTTACACCGGGCCGAAGCCGAACATGTACCAGGTCGAGCACAACGAGCTGTTTGCCTCGATCCGCGCCGGCGATCCGATTAATAACGGGGATCGCATGTGCACGAGCACGCTGATGGCGCTCATGGGCCGCATGGCAGCGTACTCGGGACAGGAAATTACTTGGGACCAGGCCCTCAATTCCCAGGAATCGCTCTTCCCCGAGAATCTGGCCTGGGACATGCGGCTGCCCTCACCGCCGATGGCGTTGCCCGGCATCACCCGTTTCGCGTGAGCAACCGCCCTTCTCGAACGACGTCGCAAACTATGAAAACCGACTTGAATCGCCGCGATTTTCTGAAAGCCGGCGGCGCCGCCGTCGCCGTCGCCGCCCTTGACCCCGCCGGAGTCACTCCGGGCCACACCGCCGCCGCCGCGAACCGGCGCCTGCTGCGCAAGGGCGTCAGTCTGGGCATGATCCAGGGCAACCAGTCCATCCTCGAGAAATTTCAATTGCTCAAGGAACTCGGCTTCGACGGCATCGAACTGAATTACCCGAACGGGCCGGACAAAGCCGAGATCATCAAGGCCCGCGACGCCACCGGGATAAAGATCGGCAACATCATCGATTCCATCCATTGGGACAAACGACTCACCGATCCCAGCCCCGAGATTCGAGCGCAAGGACTGGCCGGTCTCAAGCAAGCCCTCCACGACGCCAAAGACCTCGGCTGCCCGGCCGTTTTGCTTGTGGCCGGACGGGTTATGAAGGATGTCTCGTACGCGGACGCCTACACCCGCTCGCAGGAAGAGATTCGCAAGGCGATTCCGCTGGCCAAGGAGTTGGGGGTGCGCATCGCCATCGAGAATGTCTGGAACGATTTTCTCCTCAGCCCCCTGGAGGCGGCCCGCTTCGTCGATGAATTAAACAGCCCGTGGGTGGGCTGGCATTTCGACGTCGGCAACGTCGTCCGCTACGGCTGGCCCGAGCATTGGATCCGCATCTTGAACAAGCGGATCGTCACGCTCCACATAAAGGAATACAGCCGCGGGGTCAAAGGCTTCAACGTCGAACTGCTCGAAGGGGACAACGACTGGCCCGCGGTCACCAAGGCGCTTGATGAAGTCGGCTTCCACGGCTGGAGCATCGCCGAAATTCCCGGCGGAGGCGTCGAGCGATTGAAAAACATCGCGGAGCGGATGGACCGGATTTTCAACGGCTGACGCGACCGCTCGGCGCGAGACAAGAAACGCCGCGCGACGAAATGCCGGCGGCGGAAGGGGATGGCGCGCGAGCGTTTCGGCTTACCCTGATTGGGGACGGCGGGGCGTCTCGCTGGTTTTCCGCGCTGGGGTTGCCGGGTGAGCGCCGAATCGAGGCCGGTCGGACGCCCATTCGGCGCCACCTCACTTTTTCCCGCCGAGACTGCGCTTGGCGCGCGACTGCTTCGCCATTAATTCCACGTACTGCGCCATGAGCTTTTGGAAGCGACGGTAGCCCGCGATCGCCTGGCGCAAGGCGGCGGCCTGCTCGCGGGGGACATAGCGGCAGACATTCCTGCCTTTTTCCCAGGTTTGATGATTGTAATACGGCCCGGTCGGGCCGCGCCTTAGGAGGCAGAGCTTGCCGGGTTCCATCACCTTGATCGCGGCGATTTGTCTCAGGACCGCGCGGGCTTGCGAAGGGGCGCTCATCCGTATTGGTATATAGGTTTCTATATAGAATGCCCCAAAAAGAAACCGTTCGCCAAATGCGGCGCGGTGGGCAGGGTGAGCAACGGCGGCGGCTCGGCGGCCAGTCGGTGGTGGTGGGTCTCAGTCACAGAGCCGCTTAAACCTCCGAGGCCGCGCGGTTCACGCTCACGGGCGTACGAGAGTGGCCGAGGCCGCCGCGGGGATCGAGCGGCGGCCGGGATGGGACCGGCAGGGAAGTGAGGCCGGCTTCGTTGCGGCTGGCGCCCGTCACTGCGAACTCGTGGAGCGGGCGGGTGCGGCTGGCTACGATGATGAGCTGCTCGTCGGCGTTCAATTTCCGCAACAGCGCCACCACCCCGCGCACGGCCGCCGGGCGGCTCACGATGCTGACCGCCGTCAGCCAGATCAGCTTGAGATCGGTCGCCACCGAGCGATTCCTCACGTAAAACAACGCCAGCCGATTTCGCCACGGCCGGATCACCTGATTATATTCCTGGTCCGGATTCGAACTGCCTTTGAGGATCTCCCCTTCGTCGGTGAATACAATGGAGGCGAAATCTGTCACGCCGGGCGGCGTGTCCAGAATCTGGTACTCTTCCTCGGTGAAAGCGTCGGCGTCCTGCTGGACTCGAGGGCGCGGGCCAACCACGCTCATTTCGCCGCGCAAGACGTTCCAAAACTGCGGGAATTCGTCCAACTTCCAGTGCCGGACGAATCGCCCGATGCGGGTGACTCGCCGGTCATCGAGCGCGGTGGCGGTGCCCCCGAGCTGGTCGGCGTTGACCACCATCGAACGGAGTTTGAGCATGTGGAAAACCTCACCCCGCCGCCGGACCCGGCGCGCCGCATAAAACGGCGAATGAAAATCCACCGCCCAAATCAGCGCCATCGCGATCAACATCAGCGGCGAAATCAGCGCCAATGCCACCGTCGAGACGACAATATCCACCACACGTTTCATAGCCAGAATCTACCTTCGGAACCGATCTTCAGCCCTGCGCGGGATCGCCGCCGCGCGCCCATTCGATTCCGCGCGCTCTGAATAAATCATTAAAATCAGCCGCCATGACGCCCCGCTTTAGCGACGCCGCTCCCGTTAGGCTACATCCGATCTTCCCCGTCGCAAGCACCCGCTTCCCTAAAAATTTGTACTGCAAACCACTACACGCAAAATTGTATCCTCCCAATCCGCAGCGGGGTTGCCGTTTCGGCGGCGCAGAACGAAGAAATGTTCGTGCTCGGACCAAAATAACCGGTTCCTGTTCGGCGCGCTCGAGCGCTTCCGAAGGCTGTAACTTTAGCACGAAACGTGCCACGCCGTCCATGTGCTTTTCGGGCACACCCCGCTGTCCGACGAATACCGCCGGAACCTTCACTCCGGGCGTCCGCGCGCGGCTCAATTACCGAACGGACCGTAGATATGAACCGCGTAAGGCTCGAAATGGTCGGCGAGCCAGCCGGCCTCGACCGGAAGTTGGCGAGTTTCGGCCAGGACCGGCGCCGCCGCCGCGCGAGGCCGCGGGGAAGTGAAGCGGTACTCTTGCGACCAAGCGGAGGTATTCACCGCGAGCACATAATCCCCGGCGGGCGTTGCGTGAGTCCCACGCCTTACGCGCAAAAGCACGGCCGAAACGCTGCTCTGGAGGGCGGCGTTGAAGCGGCGCTCGGGGTCGCCAAACGCGTGCAACTTGGGCCACCAGAGTGGCTCGGCCTCGAATAAGGGGAGGCGTTCGTTGACTTCCGCGACGATCCGACGGACGGCGTCCCAAGTCTCGAGATGCTCGCGGATCCGCCAGCCGCCCGCTTCGAACGCGTAGAAAAACAGACCGTTAGCCCGTTGCGTCAAAGCGCTGTACGTCATGCAGCGAAGTTCGGCGAAGTTCGGCGGCCGGAGATTCTTCTCCGCGGGCAGCAATTCCGGAAAATAATTCCAGTCGAAAGCCTGGACCACCGCGATCAGCGGTTTGTCAGGACCGAGCGCCGCTCGCCCCAGGCCGACATGTTGACCAAAGCTGGCGAGCGGCAGCCAAGGGACCGGATAATGATCGATCATCAAGACGTCGGTCAGCCGGGCGTAATCCGGCGCCTCCTCGCCGTGAAAGATCAATAGCGCCGTTGGCTTGGACGGTCGCAGAGACTTGACCACCCGGTACGCCCGCCGCACCTCGCCCGGCGGCGTCAACTTCATATCGGGTTCGTCCTCAAGGTACCAGGCCCACAACGCCGCGTGGCGATCAAATTCGCGAACCGTCGCGCGCGCGGCGCCAGCGTTAAAGTGTGGTCCGGCCTCACTCCCAGGCGAGGCCAGAACTCGCAGCCCGGCGGCTTGGGCGGCGTTGAGGTAGGTTTTTGTAGCCGGACCGGTCACAACGTTGAAACCCGCCGCTCGAATCGTTCCCAACGCGCCGGCGTCCCCGGCGCCGTAGATTCCGATGGGATAAAACTTGGCGGCCGGAGCTTGGCACCCCGTCGTGAGGAGCAGGCCCCAGGCGGCCAGCGCGGCGAGGAAGACGCGCACGCACCGCGGAGGGCGAGGTTTATTATCCTTAAAACGGCAGTTGGAGCGCTCCAGATTGAGTAAGGCTTTGGAGCAGAAACGGTTTGGAAAAAGTGAAGGCATACCCGCAGCGGTCTGGTGAACTTTTTCCGAAACGTTTATGCCCAAATGATTACGCAAGATGGCGCGCTCCAACTGCCGTTTTGAGGATTATCCATTTGCGCGTTCATTCCTTGCCCGGCGGTCGCGACGTGGCGGGAATCACTGGGTCTTTAGACCAAAAAAGCGCGTCCCGCAAGCAGCTTCCACACCCGATTGGGTGTGGAAACCCGCGGAACGCGCTGATGCGCGGCTCCCGATCCGATCGGTCGCCGTGGGCCGGGGGAAAAAACCCGCGATTAATTCACGCTGCTCAAATGGTGGGCCTCGCGGACCCGTTCAATGACGAAGCGCTGGTCCTCCAGGCTCAATGAACTCGAGCTGGGCAGGCAGATGCCGCGCCGGTTCAAGTCTTCCGCGACTTCGCCGCCGACGCGTTCGTAGCCTTCGTAGAGCTTCTGCAGGTGCATCGGCCGCCAAACTGGCCGTGACTCGACGTTCGCGGCGTTGAGGAAATGGATCAACTCATCGCGCGTGAGGCCAAATTTCGCCGGGTCGATCAGAAAACAGCTCAGCCAGTTCGTGTGGAGGCCATAAGGCGCTTGGGGCATCAATTCGATGCCCGCCAAGTCCGCGAAACCGTCGCGGTAGCGAAACGCGACCGCCCGCCGTTCCGCCACGCGCTGGTCGAGCACCTCGAGTTGGCCCAGGGCGATCCCGGCCAGGACGTTACTCTGGCGATAATTGTAGCCCAATTCGGAATGGTAATAGTTGTTTACGCCGGTCGGGTCGGGGTCGCGGGCTTGCGTGCTCCAGTAGCGCGCCTTGTCCACCCATTCCTTATTCGGCGAGACGAGCATTCCGCCGGAGGTGGCGCTGATGATTTTATTGCCGTTGAATGAATAGATCCCGACCTGGCCGAACCCGCCCAAGAGCCGTCCTTTGTAGCGGGTGCCCAACGCTTCGGCGGCGTCTTCCAGCAACGGGAGCTCGTACCGGCCGCAAATCTCCACGATCGGATCGAGATCGGCGCTCTGGCCGAACAGATGCACGACGGTGACGATTTTCGGCAGCCGATTAACTCGCGCCCGCTTCTTGAGAAAACCGGCCAACAACTCCGGATCGAGGTTCCACGAGGCGCGTTCGCTGTCGATAAACACCGGGACACCGTGTTCAAACAGGACCGGATTGCAACTGGCCGCGAACGTCAGCGTCGGCGTCAACACTTCGTCCCCCGTTTTGATCCCCAGCAGCTTGAGGCCGAGGTGGAGCGCCTCGGTGCCGTTCCCCAGCGCGACCGACGGCAGGCCGATCAAGGCTGAAAATCGCTCTTCCAAGGTCGCTAGATGCGGCCCATAGGTGCTGCAAAGCCAATTGGTCGCGAAGGCTTCTTTAACGTATTCCAGCTCTCTGCCCCCCATGTGGGGAACCGACAGGAGGATTCTTTTAGCGGCTTTTGACGTCGGTGTTTTCATGAGAACATTCCTGCATTGATCCATCCCCGCCAACAATAGACTATCCAACCTACCCTTTCGTGGAGATAAAGCGAGAGCAACTCGATGCTGGGCAGGCTGGGAACCGGATCGAACAAATACCGACTCGCGGCGCCGGTCAGCCCGGGAAAATCGCCGGCGACCGGGACCACGTCCAAGCCCAGGCGTTGGTAAACCGCTTCGGCCCGCTTCATGTGGTAGCCCGAGGTGACGACGATGATCCGTTTCCATCCCCGTTGCCGGCAAACCGCCTGCGCCAACAGGGCCTCCTCGCGCGTGTCGGCGGCCGCGGGCAACGCGATCAACTCAGCCGGGCCTAAGTTGAGTCTGCTGATCCAATTCGTGACGTAGTGCGAATCCGATCGGCCCGGGCTGGGCGCGCCTCCGCCGCCAATGACGACGGCCCGCGCTCGGCCGCGCTTGATCAGTTCGAGCGTGGTCGCGATCCGGTTCGCTTCCCCTTCATAGAGATGGAACCCGGCGGCTTCCTCGCCGCTGGGACTTAGGCCGGCGCCCAGCATGACGATGGCGTCCACGACGGGAACTTTATCGAGGCCCTGCCCGGCGTAAGGCTGCTCCATGGCGGCTAGCAAATGCGCGGAAATTCGCGTGCTGCCGAAGAGGGAAAGGACGCCTGCGCTGACCAACGCCAAAAACGTCGTGAACATGCGCCCACGCGCGAACGAGCATAACGCTATGAGCAGCATGAGCGACCAGGCGATCCCCACGGGCGCGATCAGGTGCTCGAGAATTAGTTTCGGGCTTTGCATCTGGCTCTCGGTTATCGGCCGGTCAAGCGACGATGGACAGCGTTTTCGGCTATTCTTATACTGGCTTTCCGGCCGCTGGCCGGGCTTCGAGAACGTAATCTAAAGCGTCGTAGGCGCCATCGGCTAGTGGGAGCCGCCAGGCGCCCGGGGCCGCCGGCGCGCTCGCGGCGGGCGCGCCGCCCCAAACGCGAATCCGGCCTTGTGGCGCCGCGTCCCAGAAGGCTCCCGGGTACGGGCGGGTCGTCGCGCGAACCAGGCGATCCACGTGCTCGACGGTCATCTCGGGCCGGATCACGCCGTCTTCCGGCTTGCGACCGGGCCAAACGCTCGCGCGTGACTCGTCCTGGGGCATCGCGCGCGCCTGGTTGGCGGCGAGCGTCGGCCAAGCCTGCGCGATCAGTCCGCGATGCGCTTCGCAGACGCGGTCATAGAGCGTCGTGGCCGTTTCGTTCGCGGCGATTGGCAACCGCGCTTGCGCCAGAATGGGGCCGGTATCCACGCCATTGTCCAGTTTGAACATGGTGACGCCAGTCTCCCTTAGCCCCTTCAAAATCGCCCACGGGATCGCCGCGCGGCCACGCCCCTCGGGCAGCAAGGTCGGGTGCATTCCGATCACGCCTAGGCGCGGCGCCGCGAGCGCCTCGGACCGGGCGATTTGGGACCAACCGATGATGAAGAGCCAATCGATCTGCGCCGCGCGAATCGCCTCGACCGCCTCGGCCTCGTTGATCGTGCGGACCTTCCGCGTGGGAATCGCGTGGCGCCCGCAGAAGTCATCGACATAAACGCGCCCTGATTTGTCGCGGGCCAGTTCGTCTTTCAGCGTGAGCACAAGCTCCAGCCGGCCACCGACCCGGTAAATCTCCTCCATGCAATCCAGGCCAATCCGCACGCAGGTGACAAAGGCAAATCTCATAGGCGACGGGGAGCTTGATGACGGACGGGCATACGGAAGCGAAGAACTGGCGCCGCGCCGCCATCGGGCGTGGGCAAGCTCGCTGGGGCGATCGGCGGGCGCCACTCGACATTTCGCCCGCGCTGGCGTGTCGGAGCCGAATTCAAACTAAAGCATGGCGGCATCCAGCGAGCGATAGCCGGTCTGAAAAGCCTCGGCGTATTTCATCGCCGACTGTCCCCCGCGAAACGCCGCCTGACCGCGAACGATTTCCTCGCAGCGGGGATGCGGAAAGTTCCGCATGACGCCCCGGTAAGCGCGGAGCGCCTCGAGTTTTCGGTCCAGGTAATCGCCCACTTCAAAGAACGTGTCCGCCTGAAAGGGCTGGGAATGCCCGCTGAACGACCACTCGGTCGAGGAGAGCACTTCCATGTAATACAAGCCTTTGAGCGGAGCCACGCCGGCCCGGCGCTGGAAAAGTCGGGCCGCCGATTGGCAGGCGAACGAGACGTGCCGGTGGTCGTCGTTGAGATCGGCCGGATGATGGGTGAATAAGAAATCCGCTTGGGTTTCCAGGATCGCGCGCTCCACGAATTGAACCAGGTCCAGATGCCGCACCGTGTTCAGCGCGATATTGGGGAAATCGCCCAGTATCGGCTCGCCCATTCCGAGGATCCGGCTGGCGTTCAGGGTGTCAGCACGCAAATCGGAATCGCCGGGCCGGTGATTGCGGGCGGCGGCACCCGCCGAAAAGAAGAGCGTCCGCACGGCCACGCCGCGCGCCGCCAGGGCGGCGGCGGTGGCGCCACAACCCAATACTTCGTCATCGGGATGAGCGACTACAACCAGAATAGGCATGGAATTTTAGGATTCGCGCCGCGCCGCGGCGTCCCCGCTCGTCGGAGCGGTCGGCCACGTTTGGCGGGTCAACGGGGATGTTACAAAAACGGGCGCTCCCCGAAACCGTTCGCTTGTCCGGGGTAGTGGGTCAGTTTGAATCAATGAGCTCCGCTGAGCGCCTTGGCTAAAACAATCGTGAGAATGAAAATTGCGACCAAGGCAATGCCAGAGTAACGGAAGAATTTTGGGTGTTTCTCAAGGAACGCGCTGAAGAAGCCTTCTAACCTGGCATCAGGCTCGGACGCGCGCTCGTCGTCGCCGTCCGAGGGCCGCTTCATGTAGTCTCGGTTGCGAATTCCCATAGTCGGAACAACCTCAAGCTCCTTGGTCGGAGCCACGGAGTCAAGCCATTCGCCCACCAGGATTATGCGGCGGCGTCCGGCGCGGCCGACGCGGGCGGCCAGGCGCGGCGTCGCCCCGCGCCGGGCCACGGCTCGTGGACCCGTTGAACCGGCGCCGCGCCAACGGCGAGGTTAAACAGGCCTTTCAGCACCCCCAAGCCGTGGATAAAATGGAAACCGAAAAAGCAAAACGGCAGCCAAAGCAAGTGACTTGGCCGGCGATAGCGAAGCGCTTGCTGCGCCGCCGAAACGATCGCCAATACCCCATACAACGCCATCACCCCGGCAAATACCGCGCCCAACCGCGGAAAGACCGGCCCGAGGACGCAGCCACCGATGATCCCCGCGGCAAACGCGCCGGTGATCGCGTGTCGATAGGCAAAGGCGTACGGCGCCAGGTACCAACAGTAGGGATTGAAGGGCGCTTCCTTAAAGAATTGCTTCCGATAAAACGCGGCCAGCGTCGGCTGATTGAAATAAAAAACGTGGATCGCCGGGTTGAGCCAGATTTTGCCGCCCGCCGCGATGATCCGCCGGTTCAGCTCGTAGTCTTGATGGCGGACCAGCCGCTCGTCGAATCCACCGAGCTTTTCAAACACCCGGCGCGGAAAGAAGCCGTAGGGCACCGTATCGACCGAACCCTCGGTCGCCCCGATGCGGAAGCCCGCGTTGCCCACGCCGAACCGATGGGTGGTGAGCGCCTGAACCAGATACGCCTGCGGCCCGTTCCCACCGGGTTGGGTAATGAACAGCCCGCCGATGTTCTCCGCGCCGGTGCGTTGCGCGGTTTCCCAACAAAGCCGCAGATACTCGGGGCCGTACCGCGAATGCGCGTCCAATCGCAGAATCCATTCGCCCCGGGCCAACCTGATGCCTTGATTCAGGGCGCAGGATTGGATCAATCCCGGATTATCGAGGAGCCGAATCGACGGGTATTCCCGCGCCAGTCGCAGCGTGATTTCGCGGGTGGCGTCGTCCGACCGTCCGTCCAGAACGAGAATCTCGGTTTCGTAACCGGGGGGAACCTCGAACGCCACCACCGACCGCAGGCATTGTTCGATGTATTTCTCTTCGTTGCGGCAGGGAATAATGATCGAGATGCAGAGCTCTCCGCCTTTGGGTGGCGGCGCGGCGGTGGAGGTGGTTGCGCTCATTTAGTTCCGCGGTTCGGGCCGCGTCGCGTCAAAGAAGATTCGCATCCAGCGCTCCGCAAAATAAACGCGGCTGATCTCCGTGTACCAAATCGTCCGGTCACCGCTCAAATAGCGGTCGTAGTGCTTGAGGAATTGGCCGGGGTCAATGATTCCGCTCGCGGCCAGCAGGCTGTTTTCCATCGAGCTTTTGATCACCGGCACGAGCTCGGTCTTGAGCCAATGCTCCTCGGGATTGAGGAAGCCCTGCTTGTCTTTGCGCCACCGGATCTCGCGGGGAACCTCGTCGATGCACTCCCTCAATATGTATTTCGACCAACCGCCCTTGAGCTTGTAGTCCGGCGGAAGATTGACCGCCAAGTCCACGAGTCGATGGTCGAAAAACGGGGTGCGCGACTCGAGCGAATGCGCGCTCGAGTTCCGGTCCTCGTAATGCGTCAACATCGGCACGGAGTATCTTTCGAAATCAAGAATCTGGCGGTCACGCAGACTCGCCGAACGGGTCACCGAGAGCCGCTCGCCCGGCGCGAGCACGTAGGGCGCGGGCCGGCGCTGCCAGCGCTTTGGCCAATAGCGCCGCGACTCGCTGAGCTTGAACTGGCGCACGACGGTCCCTCGCGCGAGCGATTGCAGAAACAGCGCGCAGGCCTTGAGGACGTGGCCCTTTGCCACCAACTCTTGCAGGTAGAAAAAGAAGAACTTGTGATAACCGCACAAGCTTTCGTCGCCGCCTTGGCCGCTCAGCAGAACGACGATGTCCGTCTCCCGCTTGATCTTTTCCAGCATCAGGAATTGGGCGACCAACTGAAATCCGATCAACGGTTCGTCGTTATGATAGATCACTTCATCGACGCGCCGCAACGCGTCGCGACTATGAAACACCAGCTTGTGATTCTTGATGCCTTGCCGAACCAGGATATCGATGAATGCCTCTTCACTGTAACGGGCGTCATCCGCGATGATCGAGTAGGTTTCGAGGTTCTGCCCCAACACGTCCTTGGCGATGCAACTGATCGCGCTCGAATCCAGCCCGCCGCTCACCAGCGCGCCGACCTTAACGTCGCTCCGCAGCCGGATCAGGATGCTGTCCTTGAGCAGCGCGCGAAAGCGATCGACCGCTTCATCCCAACCGATGGCCGACGCCGGCGAAAAATCCCAGTAGGGGCGGGCTTCCAGTTTCCCGGTCGCCAACTCCCAAACCAAATTGTAGCGCGGAGGAACCTGCAGGACTCCCGCGAACAGGGTTTCGGTCGAATAATCGGTCAATCCCTGCGCCAGGAACTGGTACATCGCCGGCTGGTTAACGGCGCGCCGGTCCAGAAACGGCAACAGTTGCTTGATTTCACTTCCGTAATAGAGACCGCCTGCCGCGCTCAGATAATAATAAAGCGGTTTGATCGAGAAACGGTCCCGGCTAAGGATTATCTTTCCCTTTGCGAAATCCACCAGGGCCAGCGCCCACATCCCGTTGAGCCGTTCGAAGCCCGCCTCGCCATACTGCCGATAGACCTTCAGAATCACTTCCGTGTCGGTGGCGGTCCGGAAGTGATGCCCTTGCTTTTCGAGCTCGGCTCGTAATTCGAGGTAGTTGAAAATCTCGCCGTTGTAGATCAAGCGCAGCTCGCCGTCGCTCATCGGCTGCACCCCGGCCGCCGATAAATCGATGATCGCCAGCCGACGGTGCCCCAGAAAAAGATTGAATGCCCCGTGCGTCTCGGGAGAGGGAGCGCGGAAATCGTAACCGAGGTGCACGGCGGCGTCGGGTCCCCGATGCGCGATCACCGTGGTCTGTTGGACGAACCGACGCCGATCCTCCTCGCCGAACTCACCGCGGAAGGTAACCGCTCCAAAAATGCCGCACATACTAG
>CAZFVY010000018.1:0-80789 GCA_964522665.1 uncultured Verrucomicrobiota bacterium
AACCAATATTCCTAACCAGTTGATGCTGTGGAGCTAATAACCGGATGCTTATGATACCAAATATTCACGACATTCAAGGCCATCAAGCTCTTGTGCAGCTTATTAGTGGGATCGAAGTCGTGCAAAAACAGAGCCGGACTGGGACTCGCAAACATATTACCCATCGTCACGACCAACAACATCTGCACGATTAAACCGAGGACCCCAATCATCCCGGCCAGCCCGGCGACCTCCAGCGCCTCGCCGTACGGCCAGGGATGCTTGCACGCCCAGGTTCCCAGCAGCCAGAGGACAAAGGCCGCCGTAAACAGCCAGACAAAGCTCATCACCACGCCGGCGACGGCCGCGAAGACCATCATCAGCGGACCGAATTTATCCATTGCCTGACGGGCCATGTCGGCTTGCTCGGGCTTCATTTTCCCATTCGCGACCTGCTTCTCGAAAGCCTTGTCCTGCGCTTCGCGGATTTGCTGCTGTACGTTCGGTTGCGAAAAAACGACGACGGCGTAAATAATCGCGAGCAGCGACGCCAAAATCACCGGCGCAAGCCAGTTCGCGAAGGATCGCTCGGACGCCTTGATTTCGGCGAACACCTCTCCCGGCGACGCGAATACGTTGAACATGCGCGCCGCCAGCGAGGTTTTCGGCGACGTCGCATCGAGTTCGCTTGAAGGACTAGTATCCATAGTTCTCTTATCGGTTGTTTGACCAATCCAGCCCGCCGGACTCACGCAAGAAAGAATGCCCTCCGCGCGAGCCGGTTCAAAGCCGGACTACTTTTTGAGCGTCGTCGTCCGCTCGCGCAACCACAGTATGTCACGGTTGTTGGGCGAAGCGTCCTCGTGTTTGTGGAAATCGGGCGATCGCGGGACCAGCGTTCGCGGATCAAACCAACGTCGGACCTCACCGTGGCCGTCGGCGTAGGAAATCACTCCCCGCCCGTTGTGCTCGACGTTCGGGAAGGAAAAAACCGTCACCGGCCGTCCATCCTCCATGTGGACCCCGAAGTACGGCCAGCAAATGCTGTCGGGATATACGTCTTGAAACAAGAACAGACTCGACGGCGACGGCCCGATGATCTCGGTCGAGCGGCCAAACGTCTTGTAGTTATTGTCCAAACGCACGTCAAAAAAGCCGGAGGTTCCGACATAACAGTTCAGCGCGTAGTCTCGCACGCGCGGATAAGCCCTGGCGCCCGCCTCGACCAGCTTGCGATCCGCCGGGCAGGTGTAAACCGAGGCCGCCTGAAGATAAGACGAAAAGAGCGCGTACCGGGGGTCCATGACTAATTGCAAATTCGTCGCGTCGTTCCGCGAATAAAAGACCCCTTGCACCCAAAACTTTCGATCCAAGCTTCCCCCCAACGCCGGCTGTCCGTTGGGAACCAGGCGATCGTCGTTGTCCCCGGCGTACAGATGCCAAACGAGGGTGAGCTGACGCTCGTTGCTCAAGCAGCGGATTTGCCGCGCCTTGGCCTTGGCTTTGCCCAGAGTCGGCAGCAAAAGACTCGCGAGGACGGCGATGATCGCCACCACGACGAGCAATTCGATCAGAGTAAACGCGCGCCTCCCGACCCCACTGACATCGGCCTCCCATTCGCCCGCGGAACACTCTCGGCGCATACCACGAGCACCGTAGCGGACGACGCCGCGGCGCACAAGGCACAATGGCTCTAAGTTCCGATCGATTCATGATCAAGCTATTCTGGCGAACCTGCCGGCCATCCTGCTCCGGCCCGCCGGCCCGCCGGCTCGGTCTCATATTCACGGAAGACAGAGTTGCCGCGCTAGATTACCGGCGTGTTACGCCCCGGTTACGATTCCGTCCCAACTTCACTTCAGCGCGCCGGCGGTTTGGCACGACCACCGCTCGCCTTGGCGCAACACCACGTAGTCCTGCTCCAATTCAGTCGCCGTCGCGACGAAAAGTTCGGGCGTGGCGGTGTTGAATTCGAACATGTCGTAATGGCATGGGATCACGATTTTTATTCCCGCGCCTTTCGCGAGCGTCGCCGCTTCACGTCCGTCGAGATTTCCCGCGACGCGGCGCTCCGGCGCCCGGCCGTTGATCGGCAGGAACGCCAAATCAATTTCCCACCGGCGCAACCAGGCCTCCATCCCGTCAAAATGAACCGTGTCGCCACTGTGGTAGAGCGTCCAAGGGCCGCACTTCACGACGTAACCGAGGAATCGGCAGCGTCCCTGCTCGTCCCGCTCAATCGTCTCGTGGGCCGCCGGGATGGCGTTAATCTCAAACCCATCGACCACCAACGACTGGCCCGCGTCCAAGCCCCGAAAAGACTCCGGCGCGACGGCCAATCGCTCGGCGACAAACCGTCGATTCGCTTCAGGGATCACGAACGTCAAACGCGGATTACGCCGCATGATCGGAATCAATGTTTCGGCGTCCAGGTGATCCGTGTGATTGTGACTGGAGGTGACGACATCGATAAAATCCAGGCGTTCGGGCGCGACGACGCGGGCGCTCATCCGCGTGTGCGGTTTATCCGTTCGGGCGTACTTTTTGGTTAGTGAGTCGGATAGGTAAGGGTCGAACAAAAGGCGCCGCCCGCCCCATTGAACCAAAAATCCGCTCTGGCCCAGCCACCAGACGTGGAGACGCTCTGGTTCCCTGCCGGCCGCCGCCACGTCGGCCACAAACGCGTCTTCGGTAAGCGCGGGTTGAATCATTTGACCGCTTTCCACCCCGTGCGTGCTTGGCGCGACTTCACGAGTTGATGCCGAGTTCCCGGCGCACCAACCGCGTCCCGGCCACCAGGTTGCGCAGTTTTTCCTTCGCCGCCCAGCGCGCGGTTTGGCTCAAGCCACAGTCCGGCGCGAACGACAACCGCTCCGCCGGCGCGAATTGCAGGCAGGCGCGCACTCGGCGCGCCACTTCCTCGGGCGGCTCCACATAGTAGCTTTTGACATCGATGATGCCGACCGCGACATCCCTGCTTCGCGCGATCGGCCCGATCAATTCCAACTCCGCGAATTCACGGCTCGCCATTTCGACATGAATCTCATCCACGTGCAAATCGAGGAAGGCCGGGAACATCGGCGCGTATCGACGCGGGCCAACGGCGCGGGCCTTGTAATTCCCGAAGCAAAGGTGCGTCGATAGATGGCATTTACCGACGACCGGCTCGACCGTGCGATTGAAGATGTCCACCAAGCGCCAGGGATCCTCGCGATGCGCGTAACAACTCATCGACGGCTCATCGACCGTTATTTCCGCGCAACCGCTCCGCGCAAGCGCCTCCAACTCAGTCCGCACCAGCGGCAAACACGCTTCCGTCAGAGCGTAGCGGTCCGGGTATTGCGCGTTGGGAAGCAGCCGCCCACTCAACGTGAAAGGCCCCGGCACGCTCGCCTTGAGCGCCGGACCGGCTGGGGCCAGGCGTTTCAGGCGTTCGAAATCGGCCACGGCTCCCAGGCCGCGCGGCGCCGCAAGCGTGCCCGTCACCTGATGTTTGCCCCGCTGGTCGTGAGCGGGCGGGCCAAACCGCCGCGGACTGCTCGACTCGAGGGCGATCCCCTCGATGAAACCGTAAAAAGAGAGGTTGAAATCCAACCTGGTTTGCTCGCCGTCCGTAACCACGTCCAACCCGGCTTCGATTTGATCACCCAGGGCGATGGTCACCGCGTCTTCAATCAATTCTTCCCGGTCCGCGGGGCCAAATTGATTCAAGTTTCGGCTGGCGAACTCCAGCCAGCCGGGAAACGGGTAACTGCCAATGACGGTGGTGCGCAAGGGGTGGCCATTCATAATTGTTCGCGAGAGCTTTGGCTCCAGATTACCCGCGTGACGGGGTCGCGGCGGCGCCGGAAGCATCGCCGGCCGCGGAGGCTTCGCCGAGGCGTTCATACAACTTCGCGAGGCGGCGGGCGTGTTCGTCATAGGCCGCCTCGAACAATTCCGCGGCTCGCTCCGCGCCCACGACCGCCGAGGCGGTCAATACCTTCGGCGGTGCGCCGGCGCGGGTTAAACGCGCGGCGACCTCGGCCTTGATCGCATTGATCAACATGCAGCCACCAACGGTGGACCCTGGCGCCACGGGAGTTTCGAGACCCGGGATTCGCACCATCGCGTCCCCTACCGGCGCGCCGGTATCGAGTACGAAGTCGGCGAAATCCTGTAGTTTCTTTCCCTCCGCGTGGCGCGTCGAGCTTGCGTCCGAGTGCAACCGGCTGATAATGGCGGTTACCCGAACGCCCCGTTGGCGAAAACCGGCGGCCATCTCGATCGGGACCAAGTTGCCGCCGCTCGACGAAATTACCAAGGCGGAGTCGTGCGGCTTGATGTCGAAATTGCGCAGGATTCGCTCCGCCAGCCCGGAAACATTTTCCAAGAACATCGCCTGGCGCTGACCATTCGCGCCGACGACCAACTGGTGAAAGGTCAAGGAAAGTTCCACGATCGGGTTGAAGCCTGGAAAAGAGCCGTAACGCGGCCACATCTCCTCGACCATAATCCGGCTGTGCCCCGAGCCAAACAAATGGACCATGCGACCGCCAAGAATCGTCCGCGCGAATTCATCCGCGACTTGTTCGATCTGCGGCCGCTGTCGCTCGATCACCGAAATCAAACCGCGACATTGCTGGAGATACTCTTCGCTGGGACTCATTCACCGGCGATAGTAGCGGAGGGATACTCCCCGAGGAAAGCGCGATCGTCACCCACTACCGCGTCCCCACGGCCGCCGGCATCGGGCTTGCGTCGAATGAAGGTGATGCCCGCTCCCGTCCAAGCGGACGTCCATTGCGCGGCGGCGCGCGGCGGCGCCATTTAAATTGACAAGCCTCCTAACAACGTGATAACCGATTTCTCGGCAATGGAGTTTGCCGTTCCGCCCTGCGGGAAAACTGCCTGATATTCTACGAGGCTGATAACTCCTACCGAAACAAATTAAACCGGTAGGAATGCTATGGTTGATTATCTTTGGGTTGGTTTGGGTGGCGCCGCGGGCACGTGGGCTCGGTTCTGGGTCTCCGGATTCGTCGGACGCCATTTTGGCGAGACGTTTCCGTGGGGCACGCTCATCATCAATGTCACCGGTTCCTTCATTATCGGCTTCTTCGCGACCGTGTCCGGCACGGAAGGACGCTGGCTCGTGCCGACCTCCTTCCGGCAGTTCTTCATGGTGGGCATCTGCGGCGGCTACACCACGTTTTCCTCTTTCAGCCTGCAAACCTTGAATTTGGCCAACGAGGGGGAATGGTTCAAGGCCTCCGCGTACGTCGTCGGGTCCGTGGCGCTTTGCCTGGCCGGGGTCTGGCTCGGGCACGTGCTCGCCGGCGCCCTCAATCCGGCCAAAGGAAACTGATATGGAAATTCCCCAAGACGCCACCCTGCTCCGCATCTTCATCGGCGAAAGTGATCGCTGGGAACACCAGCCCCTGTACGAAGCCATCGTTCTCAAAGCCCGCGAGGCGCACTTGGCCGGCGCCACGGTGCTCCGCGGTCCGATGGGTTTCGGCAAGTCCAGCCGCCTCCACACCGCGAAGATTCTTCGTCTCTCGTTCGACCTTCCCATCGTCATCGAGATCGTGGACAGCGAGGAAAAAATCCAAGCCTTCCTGCCAATCCTCGACTCGATGATGGGTGGCGGTCTGTTGACCCTGGAAAAGGTCAAAGTCATCGCCTACCGCGGCGAAAAGAAAGCCGAATGAAAGCCTGATCAAAAGGCAAGTGTCAACGACCCAAGCCATCAGTCACTCTCACCGGCGCGAAGTTCCGTGATCCATTCGTCAGTCGTCCGGGGCTGCGAGCGGAATCGTCGCGCGTAGCCAAGCATTGCGACCGCTCCCAGCGAGGCAATCCGCCTTGGTTCCTGAGGCGCTTGTGCGTCGAGCCACGCGAGTAATTGGCGAACCCGCGCCTCATCTAGGTTACGGACTTTCTCAAGCGCCGTCTCGATCGCACTCATGTTGCAAGTCTAAAGGCATCCCGGCCATTAGGCAACCGCGTGTTGAAGTCCTCCCGCCTGTCTAATCATTCCGCAAGGCCGCCATCGGGTCCACGCGCGTGGCCCGGCGGGCGGGCAGCCAGCAAGGCAACAACGCCACGAGGATCAGTAAAAGCGCGCTGGCCAGGTAGGTTCCGGGATCGGCGGCGCTGACGCCATAGAGCAGGCTCGACATCAGTCGGGTCAAAGCAAACGCGCTCGCCAGGCCGACCGCCACCCCAATCAGCGTGGGCCGCATCCCTTGTTTGAAGGTCATCCTGATCACGTCGCGCGCCTGCGCTCCCAAGGCCATCCGAATGCCGATCTCGCGAGTTCGCTGCGCCACGACATACGAAATCACGCTGTAGATGCCGATCGCCGCCAGCGCCAGCGCGGTGAGCGCGAAGCCGCCGATCACCCAAAGCGTGAAGCGTCGTCCCGCGCCGGCCGCCGCGGTGACCGTTTCCAGAGTTTTCACCGACGCGAGCGGCACCCCCTTATCCAGCGCCTTAAGCTCTTCGCGCACGACGGCGGTCATCGCCGAAGGTTCGGCGGTGGTCCTCACCGCCAGGGTGATTTGGCGCATCGGAACTTGGGCCAGTGGCCAATAAAAGGCCGGGACGGTTGTCGGCGAATTCGGAAAGTCCTTCACGTCGCCCACCACGCCCACAATCGTCCACCAATCCTGCTCCTTCGGTTGATCGGAAAAGGTGATTCGCCCGCCAACGGCGTTCTCACCCGGCCAATACCGCTCCGCCAAACAGCGGTTAATCAGTACCACCCGCTTCATCCCCATGCGGTCGGCCACGCTGAAGAATCGTCCGCTCATCAAAGGCACGCCAATCGCGTGAAAATAATCAGGTGAGACGAAATGGTAGCGCGCTCCGGGCGAGTCACTATCCGGAAAGCGTTTGCCTTCGATCATAAAACCTTGGTTTTCGTCATACCCGGTCCACGGGAGATCTGACGTTAGTCCCACCGCCTGGACTCCGGGCCGCGCGGCAAGTCGTTCGAGCAGCCGCTGGTGAAAAGTCGCGACATTGGTTCGATTGCTGTAGCCCGCGTACGGGAGAGAGACCACCGCCGTCAAAACCCGCTCCGGATCGAAGCCCGGCGCCGTTTGCTGCAACCGCCAAAAACTGCGGACCAGCAATCCCGTCCCGACCACCAGCAGCAGCGCCAGACAAACCTCTGCCGCGACCAGGAAATCACGGAGTCGCCGGTGGCGCGCGCCCGCGCCGGCGCGTCCGCCTTCCTTCAGCAGTCCGTTAATATCAACCCTTCCGGCGTGCAGCGCCGGCGCCAACCCGAAAAGCAGCGAAGTCAAAATCGTCAACGCCACCGTAAAGAGCAGAATTCGCCCATCCACGGTGACGGCCTGCAAACGCGGCAAATGTTCCGAACCTAGTCGTCCGAGCGCGGTCACGGCCCATTTCGCCAGCAAGATTCCCGCCGCGCTGCTGAGGACCGCCAGCAGCAGGCTTTCGGTCAGCAACTGCCGCGCGATCCGCCAGCGCCCGGCGCCCATGGCCGCTCGCACCGCCATCTCCCGTTCCCGGTGTGACGCCCGCGCCAACAGCAGGTTCGCCACGTTCACGCACGCGATCAGCAACACAAAGACCACCGCGCCAAACAACACCCAGAGCATCGTCCGCGCGCGCCCGACAATCTCCTCGCGCAACGGTTGGATGGCGATGCGCCAGTCCTTGTCCATCGCCGGAAAGTCGCGGGCCAGGCGTTCCGCGATGACATTAAAGTCGGCGATCGCCTGCGCCGGCCGAACACCCGGTTTCATCCGGCCGATCGCATTCATGTAGTGCGAACCTCGCTCGTCCTGCGCTCGCAACGTGACGGGCCACCAGAAGTCCACCGTTTCACCATGCGGCATCGACCGGTAATCGCCCCCCACGTGCTGAACGCCTGGCGGCATCACTCCCACCACGGTAAACGCCTCGCCCGAGAGCGTGACCGGCTTGCCCAGAACTTCCGGGTCGCCATGGAATCGACGCTGCCAAAGTCCGTGACTGAGAACAATCGAATGGTGGTTCTCGGGCGCCTCATCTTCGCGCCGAAACTCTCGGCCGAGCATCGGCTTGAATCCAAGGACATCGAAGAAGCCGGCGGTGACGCGCAGCCCCGACAAGAGTTCCGGCTGGTCATCTTTCGACAGCTCCAAATCCAGGCGCGTGTAGAGCGCGAGTCCGGTGAGCGTGGAGTTTTGCGCCCGATAATCTTGAAAATCTCCCGCCGACATCGGGAATCTCGGCTGGCCTACGCTGCTCTCGAACACGCGGATCAATTGTCCTGGATCGCGGTACGGCAGCGGTTTGAGCAGCACGCCGTTAATGACGCTAAAAATGGCGGTGTTGGCGCCGATCCCGAGCGCGAGCATCGCCACAGCGACGGCGGTGAAGCCGGGTGATTGCCACAACTGTCGAAACGCAAATTTAAGATCATTCATGTTTTTCGCTTTAAAACCCGGGCCACAACCTTGTCTCAAGCAACGCATGTGCCAATCGAAAAGAGCTGGGACGGGAGACGCAGATCCGCCCGGTACCATTAGCGGAAATCGAGTTCGTTCGGTGGCTCAGTCAACTCCTTAACCAATCGGAAGTGTCCGCCTTTGGGATTCGGGTTTCCCGGAACCGGGACGCCAGTCAGCGATTCGCCGAAGTCGAGTTCTCACGAAGCAATCTTCGCTTTTCCTCCCCGCCCCGCGTCAGCTATGGTCCACGGCATGTTAACACTTGAGCGGTTCTCGTTTGGCGTCGGCGACCGGTTTGCCCATCAGGCCAAAGCGCAACTCCGCGCGTTTCAGTTGCTCGCCGAGGACGGGATCGAGGTGGCGCCGGTCTGGAACAAATCGAACCGCGAACACGATTTCATCGGCTCCGAACCGGCGAGCGTGCTGGCCGCCGCCCAAGCCGCCGTGCGAGCGTTGGACTGGAAGCTCGGCTGGCACGTCGATGCCGACCACATTCGCCTCGAAACGGTCGATCGCTTTTTGGCGTGCTCAGATTTCTTTACCATCGACGTGGCGGAAAGCATCGGCCGCCCGGCGGACGGCGAGACGGTCAACGCGTTTGTGGCGCGACACCCGGAATTGAGCGGTCGCGTGGTCATTTCTGGAATCCCCGCGCCGTTCGAAATTACCTCAGGCGAGGTCGCGCGGATCGCGGGAAAATACCTTTTGGCAGTCCGTGATGCCGGGAAGATTTACCGGCACATCGCGGCGAAGAAAGGTGGCGAGGCGTCCTTCATCGCGGAGGTCTCGATGGACGAGACCGACCGGCCGCAAACGCCCCCGGAATTGCTCGTCATCCTGGCCGCGCTGGCCGATGAAGGCGTGCGGGTCCAAACGATCGCGCCAAAATTCACTGGCCGCTTCAACAAAGGGGTCGATTACGTGGGCGACCTGGCGCAATTCGAAAAGGAGTTCGACGAAGACCTGGCGGTCATCGCGCACGCGGTCGCGCGGTACGGACTTCCGGCAAATCTAAAGTTAAGCGTCCACAGCGGCAGCGACAAATTCTCGCTCTATCCGATCATCCGGCGCGCGCTCGCGCGAACGGGCGCGGGGTTGCACCTGAAGACCGCCGGCACAACCTGGCTCGAAGAATTGATCGGGTTGGCCGAAGCCGGCGGCGCCGGTCTCACGCTGGCGAAAGAGATTTACGCTCAGGCGCTGGAGCATGTTGATGAATTGTGCGCCCCGTATGCCAGCGTCATCGACATTGATCGCGCCCAATTGCCGTCGGCCCAGGAGGTCGCCGATTGGAGCGGCGCGCGGTTCGCCCACGCCGTGCGTCATGTTCCGGCGCATCCCGAATTCAACCCCCATGTTCGGCAACTCCTGCACGTGGCGTTCAAGTTGGCCGCCAAGGCCGGCGACCGCTACACCGGCTTGCTCGAAGCCAACGAAGCCGTCGTGGCGAAACATGTCACCGAGAACCTCTACGCGCGCCACTTGCGACCACTCTTTATCGCCTAGCCGCCCACCGCCTCGACTCTATGACGCCTAAATTAAGCCTATGAAGACACGTCCCCTCGGCCAAACTGGGCTGCAATTGCCCGTCCTTAGCTTTGGCGCGTCGTCGCTGGGGCAGGAATTTCGCAGCGTCACCCTTGACGACGCGCTCGCCAGCGTGCGGGTCGCGCTGGAGTGCGGCCTGAACTTCATCGATACCTCGCCATTTTATGGCCGGGGCATGAGCGAAGTCTTGTTGGGCGTCGCTCTGCGCGGCGTCCCCCGCGAAAGCTACCTGCTTTGCACCAAGCTTGGCCGTTATGATTTGGCGCACTTTGATTTCAGCGCGCGGCGAGTCGCGGAAAGCGTGGACGTAAGCCTCCATCGATTGGGCACGGACCACCTCGATGTCGTCCTCTGCCACGACATTGAATTCGTGCCGATGCAACGAGTGGTGGACGAAACCCTGCCGGCGCTCCGCAAGATTCAGGAACAAGGGAAGGTCCGATTCATCGGCTTCAGCGGTTACCCGCAAAAGATTTTCCGCTTTATCTGCGATCAAACCGCCGTGGACTGCGTGTTGAGCTACAATCAATATACGCTCCAGAACACTCGATTTGCCGACGAAACGATCCCATATCTGAAAGCCAAGGGAATCGGCGTAATGAACGCGGGCCCGTTCAGCGCCCGACTCCTGACGAACGCACCGCTGCCCGGGTGGCTGAAGGAACCCGAAGCGGTCAAGTCCGCCGCGCGCGCGGCCGCGGCGCATTGCGCGAAAAACGGAACCGACATTGCCAAGCTGGCTTTGCAGTTCTCGGTCGCCAATCCCGACATCGCCACCACGATTGCCGGCAGCGCGAATCCGCAAAACATTCGCCAGTGGGCGCGCTGGGTCGAGGAACCGATCGATCAAACGCTGCTGCAGGAGGTCCGGGAGATTTTCCGGCCCGTCAAGAACCTCGGCCACACTGAAGGGTTGCCGCAGAATAACTGAAGCCTCCGCCCGCGCTTCTCGACTCGGAATTGGCGGCGCCCCAGTGGCGTGGCGTTCACCGGCGCGACCCGCGAATCGCGTCCGCCCGTCCGTTCTGGCCCCACCCCCTACAACCTTCCCGCCAGCGGAATTTGGAGCCAGCGCGCGCCCGTGTCCGGCCGCTGACATCGCTTGAAAAGCCGTCTTGCTCCGGCTAAGGTCTTCCGAAACCGACAGTTTTGAAGGCGACTCATTTGGCGCGGAACCTGCTGCGAGTTGTTCCGTTACTCAAACTTGCGGCGCCGAGGGATATGGCGCCGCCGTCGGCTATGGCAACCGGCCTTATGACTCGGGCTTAGGTCGCCGCTGGAATCATTATGCATTTGTTACTGAGGAAGTTCGTCTGCCTGGCGACCATCGCCGGATTCTTCACCGCTCCACGCCTCGCGTCCGCCCAAACCAATGGCGTCTATCGCGAAGTTTACAGCAACATCGGCGGCACCGGCATCGCGGATTTGACCAATAGCGCCATTTTCCCCAACAACCCATCGTCCGTGGGGGTAGTCACCGATTATTTCGAGGCGCCGACCAACGTGGCCGATAATTACGGACAAAGGATGCGCGCGTTGCTCACCCCGACGGTCTCGGGCAACTACGTATTTTGGATCGCGAGTGACGATAATTCGACGCTCTACCTCAGCACCGACCAGAATCCCGCGAACAAATTAGTCGTGGCCTACGTGCCTGATTGGACCAGCTCGCGACAGTATAATAAGTTCCCCCAACAGCAATCCAGCCCGATCAGCCTGGTCGCCGGCCACAGTTATTATATCGAGGCGCTCATGAAGGAGGGCGGCGGCGGCGACAACTTGGCGGTCGGCTGGGAGCTTCCCGGCGGAACGCCGTTAAATGACGGTGATCCGCCGATTCCCGGTCGGTATCTGACGCCCTACGGAATCGGGCCGCCGACGATCACTCAACAGCCGGTCAATATCACCGCCGTGGAAGGCGGAACCGCGACGCTGACGGTGCAACTGTCGCAACCTTACGGCACGGCCTACCAGTGGCAAAAGGACGGCGTTAACCGCGCCGGCGCGACGTCCGCCACCTACACCCTATCCCCCGTTTCCTTGAGCGACGCGGGCCAGTACGTTTGCCAATTGACCAATCCCTACGGCTCGGCCACCTCGCAAGCGGCGACGCTTACGGTCACGCCCGATGTCACCCCGCCGGCCGTCGTCGGCGTCATCAATATTGGGACCACCAATCTGCAGGTGAGCTTCTCGGAGCCGGTCGAAGCGGCCAGCGCGGCCCAAGCGGTCAATTACTCGATTAGTGGCGGCATCTCCGTCGCGAACGCGACGTTCGGGTTGGACCTTCAGACGATCATTCTCACGACCTCACAAATGAGCGTCGGCTCCAACTACACGCTCACTGTCAACGGCGTTCGTGATCGCGCCGCGACCCCAAATACGATCACTCCGAATGTTCCCTTCGCCTTCACCGCTTTGCTCTACGCCCCGCGGGACATTGGCACGCCGACCTTGGGCGGCTTCGTCAGGCCCGCCACGAATGGTTTCGACGTGGGCGGCTCCGGCGGCGACATCGGCGGGACCAGCGACCAATTCCAGTTTAGCTACCAACTGCGAACCGGCAATTTCGACGTCGAAACGCGCGTCCACTCGCTCGATCAGGCGAATCCGTGGGCAAAGGCCGGTTTGATGGCCCGGAGTTCACTTAACGCGAACAGTCTTTTCGCGAGCATACTGACCACCCCGAGCTTGGTGGGAACCGTGTTCGAAACCCGCGCGAGCGCCGGCGGAGCGTCGGCAATTTCCGGCTCCTCACCCATCTACCAACCGGACCTGTGGCTGAGGCTGCAACGGAACGGGAATACATTCACCGGCTATCTCGGCTTCGACGGCCTGAACTGGACCCAGGTAGGTTCGGTCAGCATCGTGATGCCGAACACCGTGTACTTCGGCATGGCGGTGACCAGCCACGACCCGAACCTGCTGGCCCAGGGCAGCTTTCGCGACCTTGCGAATGTCACCGCCAGCGGGTCGAGTTCCGCCGTCCCGCCTGGCGAAACCCTCGGCCCTTCGAGCCGCAAGACCGCGCTCGTCATTTCTGAAATCATGTATAAGCCGGCCGCCCGCACCGATGGCCGGAACCTCGAATTCATCGAAATATTCAATTCGCAACCTTATCCCGAGGACATCAGCGCCTACCAAATCGCGGGCGACGTGGCCTACACCTTTCCCCCGAACACGACGCTACGCGGCGGCGCCTTCCTGGTCATCGGCGCGGCGCCGGCCGACATCCAGGCCGTCTATGGCGTCACGAATGTGACTGGCCCGTATGTCGGATCGCTTAAGAAATCGGGTCAGGTCCAATTGCTCAACAACGTCGGAGCCGTTTATTTGAACGTCCCGTATTCAAACCTGCCGCCGTGGCCGGTGGCCGCGGATGGCGCCGGGCACTCGATCGTGCTGGCGCGGCCATCCTATGGCGAGGCCGACCCGCGCGCGTGGGCCATCAGCGATGTGGTCGGCGGTTCTCCCGGCCTGCCGGAAAGTTTCCATCCCAGCCCGCTGCGATCGGTGGTGATCAATGAGTTTCTCGCCCATACCGATCCGCCGCTCGTTGATTACGTTGAACTCTATAACCACAGCGGCCAAGCGGTCGATCTCTCCGGTTGCATATTAAGTGACGATCCCTCGACGAACAAGTTCACGATGCCGGCGGGTACCAGCATACCAGCCGGAGGCTACTTGGAATTCACGGAGAGCCAGATGGGGTTCCGCTTGAATGCCCTCGGCGAGACGATCTTTTTTCGCAACCCGGACGCCTCGCGCGTGCTCGACGCGGTCGCGTTTGAAGGGCAGCAAAACGCCGTCTCGATGGGACGTGTCCCCGATGGCGCCAGCGAGTTTTATCCCTTGGCGACGCGCAGTCCCGGCGCCAGCAATGGCGCCATTCTCGTCCGTGACGTGGTGATTAACGAGCTCATGTACAAGCCGATCTCGGGCAACTCGGACGACGAATACGTGGAGCTTTACAACAAAGGCCTAAGCCCCGTGAATATCGGCGGCTGGCGTTTTCTCACCGGCATAACCTACACCATTCCGACCAATACGATCCTCGGGGTCGATAGTTACCTCGTTATCGCCCGAAACGCGACGAATCTGATGAGCCACTATCCGAATCTTACCCCTGCGAACACGCTCGGAAACTTCGGCGGCAGCCTGGCCGGTAAGGGCGAGCGCCTCGCGCTTGCCATGCCGGATGACGTCACCAAGACCAATAGCTCCGGCATCATCGAGACCAACGTCGCCTGGATCGTCGAGGACGAAGTAACCTACGGAGTCGGCGGACGCTGGGGCCAATGGGCCGACGGCGGCGGAAGCAGCCTCGAGCTCATCGATCCGCGGGCGAACCATCGCCTCGCCCCGAACTGGGC
The DNA here is from genome assembly GCA_964522665.1 of uncultured Verrucomicrobiota bacterium. GTDB lineage: Bacteria > Verrucomicrobiota > Verrucomicrobiia > Limisphaerales > CAZFVY01 > CAZFVY01. The sequence goes on from CAZFVY010000018.1 coordinate 14,354, forward strand.
CGACAGCGACGAAACGGCCAAGGCGGATTGGACCAATATCGAGACGACGGGCGTCTTGGACAACGGCGCCAACTATTCAGGAACGGCGGTCGATTTAGTACAGGTTGGAATACTCGGCGCGGGCGAATGCCTCGTGGATAACATCGAAGTCCGCGCGACGATTTCCGGGGTGAACTACGTCGCCAACACCGATTTCGAGAGCGGCCTTCAGAATTGGACGCCCGAGGGCGACCATATCCGGTCAAGTCTCGAGAACTCCGGATACGGCAACAGCGCCCACTCGCTGCACCTCCGCGCCAGCGATCAGATTTGGACCGGCGCGAATTCCGTTAGCGGGACGCTTACTCCCCTGAACCTCTTGCCCGGACAAACCGCCACGCTTCGCCTCAAGGCGCGCTGGCTGCATGGCTGGCCGGAAGTGCTGCTTCGCCTGCACGGAAATTGGCTCGAGACGAGCGGCCGCATGTCGATCCCGGCCAATCTGGGCACGCCCGGCCAACGGAACAGCCGCGCCGCCAATCCGGGTCCCGCCATCTACGAAGTGACCCATTCCCCGACGGTACCGGCCGCCAACCAAAGCGTCGTGGTGACCGCTCGCGTGAATGACCCCGATGGGGTCCAATCCGTGGCCTTACGGTATCGCATCGACCCCTCCACCAGCTACTCGACGCTGGCCATGAACGATAGCGGGACGGGCGGCGACGCGCTTGCCGGCGACGGCATCTACAGCGCCACCCTTCCGGCGCAAGCCGCCGGCAAAGTGGTCGCTTTCTACGTGCAGGCCATCGATGCCGCGTCGAACGGGACGCGCTTTCCCGCTGATTTGGCCAATAACGGCCCGATCCGCGAATGCGTGATCTACTACGGCGACCCGACCCCCATCAGCGCGTTTGGAACCTATCACTTCTGGCTCACCCAAACGAACATCACTCGCTGGTCGAACCTGCCGGACATGAGCAACGAGCCGATGGACGGAACTTGGGTTTACGGCAGCCGCGTCATTTACAACATGAACGGACACTACGCCGGCAGTCCGTATCACCAGCAATTCAACTCACCGGTCGGCAGCCCGGCGCATTACAATTGTTCCATGCCGGAAGACGACAAGTTTCTGGGAACCACCTCGTTTAACAAGATCCACGATCCGGGCAACGGCCCGGGAGACGATGACACGCTCCAGCGCGAACAGACGGTCTATTGGATGGCGCGCCAACTCCGGATTCCCTGGAACTACCGTCGCTTCGTCGCGATGTACATCAACGGCAGTCGCCGGGCTACCCTCATGGAGGACACTCAAGTGCCGGGCGGCGACGTCGTGGATGAGAATTTCCCGACCGACACGAACGGCGACCTGTTCAAGCTCCAGCCGTGGTTCGAGTTCGACGCCGCCGGCAGCGGATTCAATAATAATTCCTGGTGCATGTTAAACGAATACACCACGACCGGCGGAATCAAGAAACTGGCTCGCTACCGATGGAACTTCCTGGGCCGAAAACTGCAAAGCACCGCGAATAACTACACGAACGTTTACACGCTCGTTGACGCGGCGAACAAGCCCGCGAACACCGCGGCGTTTATCTCCGCCATGGACGGCGTCGCCAATATGGAGCAATGGATGCGCACGTTTGCCCTCTCGCATTCCGTCGGTGATTGGGATCATTTCGGCACGCAGAACGCTCAGAACATGTACGCCTACAAACCGACGCAGGACAAGTGGAACCTCATGCTCTGGGACTGCAATATCGTTTTAGGCAATGGCTCCTGGAGCAACGGCCAGAATCTCTTCTCGATAACCGGGGGCGACTCGGGCATGGCCAATATTTATGGGACTACGGTTTACACCCGCGCGTTCTGGCGCGGCTTGAAGGAACTCGCGACGACCGCGATGGACCCAGCCCGCGTGAACCCGCTAATGGACGCGAAATACGCCGCCTTCATCACCGAAGGTCTTTCCGCCGCTTCGCCCGCGACGGTGGAATCGTGGATCGCCAATACGCGCGCCAGCATCCTGTCCCAACTCACCAGCGCTAACGGCAACGCCGCTTTCGGGGCCAGCGCCCCGACCAGCTTCAGCACCAATCGGAATCAAATCACCCTCAATGGAACCGCCCCGGTGGACGTGAAGACCATCGCCATCAACGGCGTCGCTTATCCCGTGACCTGGAACAGTCTCACCGGCTGGAGTCTGAAACTCGCCCTCAGCCCCGGATCAAACCCACTGATCATTCAAGGATTTGACCTGCTCGGAAATCCAGTTTCGAACGCGACGAAGTCGGTCGCCATCAATTTCACCGGCGCCGCCGACCAGCCTTTGGGACACGTTATCATCAACGAGATCATGTACAACCCCGTCACTCCGGGCGCGTCCTTCTTCGAAATCTTCAACAGCTCGATCACGACGGCGTTTGATCTGTCCGGTTATCGGCTCGATGGCGCCGATTTCACTTTCCCAGGCGGAAGCATTATCCAGCCCAACGGTTATTTGGTCGTGGCCAAGGATTCGACCATTTTTGCCGCGACCTACGGGAGCGCGATCGCCCTGGCCGGAACGTTCAACGGCTCCCTTTCGAACGGCGGCGAGACGTTAAAACTGGTGAAGCCCGGCGCCACCGCTGACCTGGACGTCGTGATTAACGAGGTGACCTACGATAATTCCCCGCCGTGGCCGGCCGCGGCCAACGGCTTTGGGCCGTCGTTGCAATTGATTGACCCGAGCCAGAGCAACAATCGGGTCGCCAATTGGGCCGCCGCCGTGGCGCCGAGCGCGCTCTCCACTCCGGGCGCCGCGAACTCGGTGAAAACTTCGCTCCCCGTCCTGCCGTCCCTTTGGCTGAACGAGGTTCAACCGAATAATGTCACCGGGATCACCGATCACCTCGGACATCACCATCCGTGGGTTGAGCTTTACAATAATGGAGCCACCACTCTGAGTCTGAACGGCTCGTTTCTCAGCGCCAACTATACGAACCTCCAACAGTGGCCATTTCCGGCAACCGCCACGATCGCGCCGGGCCAGTTTCTGGTCGTGTTCCTTGATGGCAACCCGGGGGAGAGCGCGGGGACGGAACTTCACACCAGCTTTGCGATCTCGCCGGTCAATGGTTCCGTCGCCTTAAGCCAAACCTTGGGCAGCCTGACCGAAATCGTGGATTATCTCAATTACCACTCGATGACGGCCGATCACTCCTACGGCGCTTTTCCGGATGGTGCCCCGACCAAACGCCAACGCTTCTACACCGCCACGCCCGGCGCGACGAATGACGACATCTTTCCTGTCCTGCCGATCTACATTAACGAATGGATGGCCAAGAATAATCAAACGATTTTCGACGGCGTGGACGGCAAGGCCCACGACTGGTTTGAGCTTTACAACGGCAGTCCGGCGGACATCGACCTGTCGGGTTACGTGCTCTCAAATTCACTTACGAATAAGACGCAGTTCCCCATCCCGTCCGGGTACCAAATCCCGGCCAACGGCTTCTTGCTCGTCTGGGCGGACAACAATAGTTCCCAGAACAGCACGAACGATCCGAGCCTCCACATCAGTTTCAAACTGAGCGCCTCGGGCGAAAGCATCGCGCTTTTTACCCCGAACGGCGCCCTTGTGGACGGCGTGACGTTTGGGCCTCAGACCAACGACATTAGCCAGGGACGCTGGCCGGACGGCGCGCCCAGCCCGTTCGTGTTCATGACCGGCCCAACGCCCGGACTGCCGAATACCATCGGCGGAACCAATTCAGCTCCGCGCCTCAACGCGATCGCCAATCAAACCGTGGCCCTTGGCTCGTCGATCAGCTTGGCGATAACCGCGACCGACCGCGACGCGAATCAGACCCTCACCTTCATTCTGGCTGATGGCGCGCCCAGCGGGAGCAGCATCAACCCGAGCAGCGGCATCTTCAATTTTACGCCCGGCCCGGATGTAATCACGGGTGTGTATCCCGTTACCGTCACCGTCACGGATAATGGATTCCCGGCGCTGAGCGATTCCAAACTTTTCACGATTACCGTGACCAATCCCGCGCCCACGAATTCGCCGCCCGTCCTAAGTCCGATTGGTAATCAGAGCGTGGCGCTCGGTGGCTCGCTCGCGGTCGCCGTGAGCGCGACCGACCCGGACGCCAATCAGACTTTGACCTACAGTTTGAATCCCGGCGCTCCCAATGGCGCCGCCATCAATGCCGGCAGCGGCCTGTTCACCTTCACACCGGGCGCTGGGGTTCTCGCCGGCGGCTATCCAGTCACCGTTACCGTGACCGACAATGGGACGCCACCACTCAGCGATTCCAAATCCTTTACCGTCACCGTAACCAAGCCCTCGCCCACCAATTCGCCGCCCGTTATCAGCCCGATCGCCGATCGGACCGTCGCTCTGGGTAGCTCGCTCAGTTTCAATGTCGTCGCGACCGATCCCGACCCCAATCAAACTCTCACCTATGGTCTGAATCCTGGCGCTCCCAACGGAGCGGCCATCAAGGCCAGTAGCGGGCTGTTCACGTTCACCCCCGGCCCGGGCGTAATCGCCGGCGCGTATCCAGTCACTCTGACGGTAACCGACAATGGCGCCCCACCGCTTAGCGATTCCAAGTCTTTCACCATCACCGTCACCAATCCAGCCCCCACCAATTCACCGCCCGTCCTCAGCCCCATCACCAATCGGACCGTCCGAGTGGGCGCCTCGTTGAGCTTCACGGTTACGGCCACCGATCCCGACGCCAATCAAACTCTCACCTACGGCTTGAATCCGGTCATCCCGAACGGCGCCGTCATCAATCCCACGAACGGCCTGTTCACTTTTGTCGCCGGCGACGGTGTGGCCGCCGGCGACTATCCGGTCTCGGTCACAGTCACCGACAACGGCGCCCCGCCGTTGAGTGACACGAAGTCCTTCATTATCACGATCACCAATCCGGTTCCGACCAATTTACCGCCGGTCCTTAGCTTAATTACCAATCGAACCGTGTCGCTCGGCGGCTCGCTGACCTTCACGGTTACGGCGACTGATCCCAACGCCAATCAAACCCTCACCTATAGTTTGAATCCCGGCGCTCCGAGCGGGGCCTCGCTCAATTCCACCAACGGCGCCTTCTCGTTCACGTCGGGCGCCGGCGTCGGAACCTATCCGATTACGGTCACAGTGACGGACAATGGCTCGCCGCCGCTGAGCGATTCCACGTCGTTCACGATCACCGTCACCAACGCCCCGCCCGCGAATTCGCCGCCGGTTCTCAACCCGATCGCGGATCGCACAGTCGCGCTCGGCGGCACACTGAGTTTTCTGGTTACCGCAACGGATCCGGACGCCAACCAAACGCTCACCTTCGGCCTGAATCCTGGTGCTCCGGCCGGAGCGGCGATCAATCCGGATCACGGGGTCTTCAGCTTCGCTCCGGGCGCCGGGATAGCGGCCGGAACCTACCCGGTGACCGTCACCGTGATCGACAACGGCGCGCCACCGCTCAGCGATTCCAAGACCTTTACGATCACCGTCACGAACCCCGCGGCATTCCGGTTAAGCTCGGTAAGCATCGACAACAGCCGGCGCGTCACGCTCACCTGGAGTAGCCAACCCCAGGCGACGTACGCGGTCCTGTTCAAAACGGATTTGAGCCAAACAACGTGGCAATCACTCGCCCAACTGAGCGCCGTTGGCTCCACGCTCAGCTTTACGGACGCTTCGGCGACGGACGCGCGTCGGTTCTATATCGTCCAGCAGGTCAACCCGTGACTCGATTGAGCCGCCATGCCTTGGCGAAGCATGAGGGTGAGAGAGTTTGTCCCGCCCCAGGCGAGCTTGCGGCCGCCGCCATCCACCGTCCTCGCGGCGTTTACGCGAGGGCGGCGAATCGGCGATCAGGGCGACTATTTTTCCGGCTTTTTTGCGGATTGACACCGGCGGCGAGAAAGCTAATCTCCCGGGCTTGACTCGGCGCCGGAGCGGGTAATGTCGCCCGCAGGCCCCCAGTCCCCGAGAGAGGAAGTGATATTTGTTTGACGGAAATTAGATTGAAAAAAGGCGAGCCAGTGGACAAGGCGCTCAGGCGCTTGAAGAAAAAAGTTGACCGCGAAGGCACGCTGAAAGAAGTCCGCAATCATCGGCATTTTGAAAAGCCGAGTGAAAAGCGTCGCCGCAAGATGAAAATGGCGCGTTTCTCTGCCATGCTGAGCGCGCGTTACGCCGATTTGTAAGCAGGCAATTACCGGAGCCGAGCGTTTTTGGAGCCGCCGAAAGCGCTCGGCTTTTTTATCATGTATTCGTTGTCCACCTGCTGGAATTCCAGCCGCCATACCGATGGCCGGGTGATGCTCCGCGAAATCCGGGACCTCGGTTTCGAATACGCGGAATTGAGCCACGGCATCCGCATCAGCCTTCTGCCCGGCGTCCTCGAAGCCGTGGACGCCGGCGAAATCAAGATTTCGACCCTGCACAATTTCTGCCCACTGCCCATCGGGGTCAACCACGCGGCGCCGAATCTCTTCAAGTTCTCCTCCCCCGACGCCCGCGAGCGCGAAAACGCTTACCGGCACACCCTCAAAACCATTGAGACCGCCGAGCGGGTCAAGGCCCGTCTGGTCGTGCTGCACTTGGGCGCGATCGACATGAAAGACTACACTGACCGGCTGGTGGATATGATCGGCGCCAACCTCAAAGAAACGCCGAAGTACGAAAAACTCTGCGCGGAAGTGATGGAACGGCGCGAGGAGAAAAAGGAGAAATACCTGAACCTCGCGTGCGAAATGCTCACCCGAGTCGCGGAACAAGCGGCCATGCGCGGTTTGAAATTGGGGATTGAAAACCGTGAAGCCCTCGAGGAGATACCGCTCGAGAGTGACTTCACGCTCTTCTTCAAGGAATTCTCCCAGCCAGCCATCCGCTATTGGCATGATACCGGCCACGCGCAGATCAAGGAGAACCTGGGCTTCATCCATCACGCGATGCATCTCGAATCGTTGTGCGACCGGCTTGAGGGATTCCATATCCACGACGTGCAGTTCCCGGCCCGGGATCACTGCCCGCCTGGCTCGGGGATGATCGATTACGCGGCGCTCAAGCCCTTTGTTAAGCCGGAACACATCAAGGTCTTTGAACTCAATCCCGGCGTGACCGTCGAAGAGTTGCAGCGCGGGGTCGCGCACCTCAAGAGCATCTGGGGCGAGGGGTGAGTGGCGGCAAGAATATCCGGGGATCGCTGCTTCGGTTGGCGGTATGCGGCTTGCTGTTGCTCTGGATCTTGGCGCAGATTTTTGATCGGGAAGGCCGCCTGGCCTGGGAGCGGCAACATCAGGGGCAAGCCTGGTCCACGCTGGCACGCGCCGAGCGCTGGCACGCCGCGTGGAGCTTCGGACCGGCGGAGTTATGGCGCAGCCTCAGCCACGTCGATCCCGGCGCCCTGCTCCTCTCGCTCGTGTTCATGGGCCTGACCATCGCCCTCGGCGTGGTACGGTGGCGCATGGTTCTGCGCGTGCAAGGGCTAGATCTCTCGCTCGGCCGAGCGACGGAAATCTCTCTCGTCGCGCACTTCTTCAACTCGTTCCTCCTTGGCTCGACCGGCGGGGACGTGCTCAAGGCCTACTACGCCGCGCGGGAAACCCATCACAAAAAAACCGAAGCCGTGGTGACCGTGTTCGTCGATCGGCTGATCGGCCTGTTTTCAATGCTGCTATTTGCGGTCGTGATGATGGCGCCCAACTTCGGTTTGCTCCGCGCGCATCGGCCCCTCGCGGCGATTTCGGGCGTGATCCTATTCATGTTGCTCGCGTGCGGGGCGATTACCGGCTTTTCCTTCTGGGGCGGGGTTTCCCGCGGCTGGCCGGAGGCTCGGGCCTGGCTGCGGCGTTTGCCGAAAGGTGAAGTTTTGGAACGATCGCTCGGCGCCTGCCGACTCTTTGGCCGCCAGCCCGGATTCCTGGCGCGCGCGATGGGCGTTTCCATGGCGCTCAACGCCGCCTGCGTCCTGCAAATCCTCGCGCTTGTCCGCGGGCTGCACCTCGAGGTTTCGCTCACCGCGCTGTTCGTCATCGTCCCGGTCATCATCTGTATCTCCGCCCTGCCCATCACTCCCAGCGGGCTGGGCGTGCGCGAGAATCTTTACGTGCTGATGCTCACCGTCCCGGAAATCCACGTCGAAGCCACCCAAGCGTTCTCCCTCTCCCTGCTCGCCTACGCGGGCAGCCTGATTTGGAGCATCATCGGCGGCGTCGTTTACGCATGCCTGAAGGAACGCCATCACCTCTCGGAAGTGACCAGCGCGGCGGCGGAGACCGCCTAAGCTCCGTCACGCGCGCCCGCGCGCTCGAAATCGTCCGGCGTCTCCAAGGCGCCGGCTTTACCGCCTTCTGGGTGGGCGGCTGCGTCCGCGACCAATTGCTCGGTCGTCTCCCCGAGGACTACGACATCGCCACCGACGCCAAACCGGAACAAGTCGAGGCGTTGTTCCCGCGCACCGTCCCGGTGGGCCGCCAATTCGGCGTGATGCTGGTAGTCGAAGATCATGAGCATTTCCAAGTCGCGACCTTCCGCGCCGAGGCCGACTACCGCGATGGGCGCCACCCCAACCGAGTCGAATTCAGCACCGCGCGGGCCGACGCCGAGCGGCGCGATTTCACCGTCAACGGGCTTTTCTATGATCCCGTGCGCGACGAACTCTACGACTGGGTCAATGGCCGCGCCGACCTCGATGCCCGGCTCCTGCGCACGATTGGGGAGCCCGACCAACGCTTCGCCGAGGACCACCTCCGCATCCTGCGCGCCGCGCGGTTCGCCGCCCAACTCGATTTTTCAATCGAAGAACGAACCCTCCGTTCCGTGCGGGCAAACGCGCCCAAGGTCGCGTCGGTCAGCGCCGAACGAGTCCGTGACGAACTGATCAAACTCTTGCGTCCGCCCCACGCCGCCCGCGGACTGGAGCTGCTCCGGCTCACCGGCCTGCTCGGGGTCGTCCTGCCCGAATTGGAGCCGACCCTCACCTGCGAGCAATCGCCCGATTACCACCCGGAGGGCACGGTCTTCCAACATCTGGTCAAAATGTTGACTTTTCTGCCGATGGACGCCCCGCCCACGCTCCCCTGGATGGCGCTCTTGCATGACGTCGCCAAGCCGGCGACCTTTCGACGCGATCCCGCCACTGGTCAGATCACCTTTTACGGGCACGAGACCATCGGCGCCGAGATGGCGGCGGCGATCCTCGACCGCTTGCGCTTCCCGCGCAAACAAATCGAAGAAATCGTCACCGGGGTGCGCTACCACATGCAGTTCAAGGATGTCCCCAAGATGCGCAAGGCCTCGCTGCGGCGGATGCTGCTACGGCCGACCTTCCCCGTGGAAATGGCGTTGCATCGGCTCGACTGCCTCGGTTCCCACGGACGGCTCGACCATTACGATCTATTGACGCACGAAGCCGACGCGTTCGCTGAGCAACCTGCTCTTCGCCCACCGCTGCTCACCGGAACGGACCTCATCGCGCTCGGCGTGGCGCCCGGCCCAAAGCTCGGCGCCCTCCTCGCGGAATTGCGCGAAAAGCAATTGCAGGACGAACTGACCAATTCCGACGAGGCTCGCGCCTGGGCCGCGCGCCGCATCCAGGAGTCGCAACCCTGAGGCCGGGGTCCGGCTAAAAAAGCTTTGGCGAATCGCCGGGTTGGCGGCAACATGCGGAAAAGATGAATAAATTGCTTTTGATCGACGATGAAGCGGACGTGCAGTACTCGTTCAAGCGCATCCTGGATTCGCCCGACATCGAGCTAACCACGGCCGCCAGCGGCGAGGAGGGCCTCAAGCTGATTCCCAAGGTCAAGCCTGACCTCGTGATCATGGACGTGCGGATGGGTGGCATCACCGGCCTCGAAACCCTGCGCCGCCTCCGGCAGACCGACGCCAAATTGCCCGTCATCATGATGACCGCCTATGGCACGACGCAAACCGCGATCGAGGCGATGAAACTCGGCGCCTATGATTATCTCCTGAAACCCTTCGACGTCCCGAAGCTCAAGTTGATTGTCAACGCCGCCTTGAAGGCCGCGCAGGACATGAAGCAGGTCGTCTCCTACCAGCCGTTGCTCGAGTCCGAAGACTACGACATTGGGATCGTTGGCCGGAGCGAAGGGATGCAGAATGTTTTCAAACTGATCGGCCAATTGGCCGGTTCTGACGCGACCGCGCTGATCACCGGCGAAAGCGGCACCGGCAAGGAATTGGTCGCCCGCGCGATTTATCACCACAGCCAGCGGAGCGCGCGGCCGTTTATCGCGATCAATTGCGCGGCGATTCCGGAAAATCTCCTCGAGAGCGAGTTGTTCGGCCACGAAAAAGGCGCCTTCACTGGAGCCAGCACCCAACGCATCGGCAAGTTCGAACAATGCGACCACGGCACGATCTTCCTCGATGAAATCGGCGACATGTCGCTCGCGACTCAGACCAAAATCCTGCGCGTGCTTCAGGCCGGCACCTTCGAGCGGGTCGGTGGCAACCAATCGATCAAAGTTGACGTCCGCGTCATCGCGGCCACCAATAAACCCCTGGAAAAAGCCGTCGCCGACCGTGAATTTCGCGAGGACCTTTTTTACCGGCTCAATGTCGTTCGCATTCAAATCCCGCCGTTGCGCGAACGCCGCGAAGATGTCCGGCTGCTGGTAAATTATTTCCTCAAAAAATTCGCCCAAACCCAGCGTCAGACGCCCAAGTCCATTTCACCGGAAGTCATCGTGGCGCTCGAACAACATAATTGGCCGGGCAATGTCCGCGAGCTGGAGAATGTCATCCATCGCGCCATCGTCGTCGCCAAGGGCGAAGCCATTCTGCTCGGTGATCTACCTCCTGAATTCGGCTCCAGTTCGCGTCCCGCGCCCGCCGCCACCCCGGATTCACTATCGGCCGGCGCGGCTCCGGCGACCTCGGGCGCAACTGACCTCACGAGCGTTGCCCGACTCCTCTTCCAGTGGGCGCGGGCCGACGGCAAGTTCAAGGTCATCCCGGTCGTCGAGCGTGAATTGATCATCCAGGCCCTAAGCGAAACGAAGGGCAATCAGGTCCAGGCCGCCAAGCTTTTGGGCATCACCCGCGCCACGCTGCGAAAGCGGATCGAAAAATTCGGGATCAAGCAGGAGCTTTCGGTGCATTGAGCCTGGCTGGCGACGCGCTCGTCTCAGGCGCGTTCGCGCACCCGGCGGTAGAGCGCTTCGTACTGCGGCACGATCACGTCCGCGGAAAACCTTAGCCGGGCGCGGACGCGCGCGGCCTCCCCCATTTCGGCCCGGCGCGCCGGATCGTCAATCATGCGTTCGACCGCCGCCGCCAACGCCCCGGCGTCACCGGCCGGCGCCAGCAGGCCGGTCACGTTGTCTTCCACCACCTCGGGTATGCCGCCCACCCGCGTCGTGACGCTCGGGCGGCCAAAACACATTGCCTCGAGTATGCTGAGGCAAAAGCTTTCGGAATCGGAGGTGAACAGGCCCAGGTCGGACGCCAATAGGAATTCCTCCACGTCAAACACTTTTTCCCTCACAACGACGCGATCCTCCAGGCCCAGCCGGCGCACCTCATCCCGAAACGGAGCGAAGGTGGCGCCCGCGAGAATGACGAGTTTGAACGAGTCGCGCCCCCGCAGCCGCGCCGCGGTTTCCAGTAGGAGATCGACGCGCTTGACCGGACGGAGATTCGACGAATGCAGCAGCATCACCTCCGACTCGGCGACGCCCAACTCCCGGCGAATCTCATCGCGGGTGCGCCGAACCGGGCGCGGTTCAAAAAAATTGTGGATGACATCGATCGACCGGCCGATCTCCAGCAACCGGTCGGTCTCGTCGCGCAAAAACGCGGAGACCGTGGTCACCGCGTCCGAGCATTTCAGCGCGTGCTTGATCGCTGGACCGTAGCCGGCGTCGCGCCCGAGCAAGGTCGTGTCGGTGCCATGCAGCGTCGTCACGACTCGCGGCTGAAGCTCCGGCGGGAGCATCGAGCGCGCCAGAATCGCGGCCGTCGCGTGGGGGACGGCGTAATGAACGTGCAGGATATCCAACCCATGCTCCCGGCTCACCTCCGCCATCTTCACCGAGAGCGGCAGCGTGTAGTCGGGGTACTTGAAGAGATCATAGTCGTTGATCACGACCGGGTGGAAAAACAAGCGCGGCGCGCTTGCCGGCATACGAAATGGACGCTCGTAGCTGATAAAATGCACCTCGTGTCCGCGCCGCGCCAATTCCTCGCCCAGAGCGGACGCCAGAATGCCGCTGCCACCCACCGACGGATAACAGGTGATGCCGACCTTGAACGCGCCGTCCGTAGCCATTCTAAAAGCGGCGCGCCCCTCGATCGATTTGCGCGAGCGAATCGATGACGAGCGCGTCGTTGGGATAAAGCGCGATGGCGTGGCCGATGCCCGCCCTTAGCCCGTTCAAACGCGCGCGGGTCAGTTGCAGCTCGACGTAGTTGCGCGCCCGGGTCTGCGAGACGTGCGCCTCCATCGCGGCCGTCCACGCCGCAAGAATCTCAGGCGCCGAAACATCCATCAGGACCGGGGCTTGGTCGGTTGGTTCGGATTCCGGCCCGAGCGCGTAAAGGAACAACTGTGAAATCGCGTGCGGCGCCAAGGCGCGCAGCTCCTCAAGCCCGCCGTACCGCGCCAACCGCGCGGCGTCGCGAACCAGTCGGCCAAGGCGAGAATGGTCCGGGTGTTGGTTCTCCAGTAAGCTCGGGGCCAGGAGAATGCCCGGCCGGACTCGCCGGATGACCCCGGCGAGTTTGATCGCGTGCGCCGCGCGCACTTCCAGACGCGCGTCCCCGTCAAGCTCGATGAACTCGAGCGTCGCGCCGAGGATCGCGGCGGCCTTTTCCGCTTCGGCCGTTCGTTCATCGGGCGCGCCGTGGCTGGCGGCCTCGCCCCGCGAGCAAACCACCAGGTGCGCGGCCCGACCACCCCGGGTTTCGCGCGCGATCACGCCGCCGCAACCGAATTCAACGTCGTCGGGATGGGCGCCGAAGGCGAGCAGAGGCGTCAGTTCAGGCGGGGATTTCGGTGTAGGCTTCATCAGATCGATCGATCGGGTCACGCTTCAGGCAAATCAGTTCCGGCGCGTCTTCCAATCGCAGGTACGCCTGCTCGCCGGCGCCGGCCACGTAGTGAGTGCAGCGCAGCGCCGACTGCATCCAACGGAGGCGCGTATCGCGCGCTGGGCTGATTTGCTCCTTGGTAAAATCGATGGACGGCAAGGTGATATAGGAATCCCCACCCTCGTGCAGGAGCAAAGCCCCGTCGCGAAATCTCGCGCGGACGACCTCACCTTGATACGGGACGTCCACGAAGAAATCCGCGACCTCGCACGCCTGCCGCCGCAACGCCGGATCGCTCGAGCGCGCGACGCGGATATCCTCCAGCAAACCCATGCGCCGATACATCTCGAGGCAGAACTCAGCGATGGTCGGCGCCGACGTTGCCGCAAACGCCTCGACCCAGCGCGGGTCCACGTAGGACGGCAACTGAAGCAAGGTCTGCTCCTGCCAACCGGCGGCGATCCCCTTCAGGTAGAACGGCGAGAACTTCCGTTGAATCTTGTTCTTGAAAGCGAAGTTAAGCTGCAGGGGTCCGTCGTGCTTGCGGTCGCGCAGGAGCGTCCGGGTCTCGCGCGGGTCGTGGTCGCTATCGTGGTAGAAAAAGACAATCTCACCGCCGATCTCCGCGCGCAGCCGCCGGGCCGTCTGAATTTTCGCGAACAGAAATCGCCGCGGGAAAAACCCGCACGGCTGCTGGCCAAAGCCAATGATCGGTCCAGCGCTCATGCGGCGACGCCCGCGGCGGTAACCGGACGCTCGGAGCCCAACGCGGCCTGCAAGCCCAGGCTGAAGACGACGCAGGCGGCGCAGCCGATAAAATTAAACCAGAGATAGCTGATGTTGAGCGTGAAATAGAGGGCAAATACCAGAGCCTGCGCCGCGAGGGCCGCCCAGAACACCGCGGTGCCTCCGATGCGTTTCAGGAAGAAAGCTACCAGGAACAATCCGAGGACCACGCCGTAAAAGATTGACCCAATAATGTTGCTGGCTTGGATCAGGTTTTCGGTCAGGTTCGCGAACAAGGCGAAGGCGATCGCGACCAACCCCCAGAGAACCGTAAAGCATTTCGACGCGATTACGTAGTGGGCGTCACTGGCGTCCGGCCGCGCGACGTGCCGGTAGAAATCAATGATCGTCGTTGATCCCAGGGCATTCAACTCGGCGGCCTTCGAGGAGAGCGCCGCCGCGAAGAAAACGCTGACCAGCAATCCGATAACGCCATGCGGAAGGTACCGCAGAATGAACGTAATGAAGACGTAATCCGCGTCGCTCGCCTTGGCCCCGGCCATCGCCTTTTTCGCCGCCGCGCGCACCGCCTCGCTCCGGTCATGGGCGGCGAGCGCGGCCGCCCGAGCCGCCGCTTCCGCGCCGCGGTCACCCGCGTGGCGCGCATCGATCCAGGCTTGAATCCGCTGTCGCTTTTCGGCGAATGCCGCGGCGAAATCCGCTTCGATGCCACGCAGGCTGGCGCCATCCTTTTGTTCCGCTTGATGCTTCCAGGCCGCCTGGTTGAAAAACACCGGCGGCGCCTCGAATTGAAAGAAGACAAATATGAGCGCGCCGAGCAACAAGATCAAAAACTGCATCGGGATTTTGCAGACGGCGTTGAACATCAATCCCAGCCGGCTCTCACGCAGCGACGAACCGGACAGGTAACGCTGCACTTGCGATTGATCCGTGCCAAAATAAGACAAGGCCAGAAACATCCCACCGAGGAGGCCGGACCAGAATGTATAGCGTTCGTGGACGTTGATCGAAAAATCCACCGCTTTGAGTTTATGGAAGCCGCCCGCCAGGGTCAGCGCATCGGTTAGCGTCAAGCCGGGCGGCAGTTTCGCCAAGAGCACGATTAGCGCGGTCACCATGCCGGCGAAAATGATCCCGAGTTGGTATTTCTGCGTCAAGCTCACCGCCTCACTCCCGCCGGAAACGGTATAAATAATAACCACCATTCCGCTGCAAAGGATGGTCGCGTCCAGCCGCCAGCCCATCACCGTCGAGAGCACGATGGCCGGCGCGTAAATGGTAATCCCGGCGCCGATGCCGCGCTGCAAAAGGAACAGCCCCGCGCCCAAAAGTCGCGTCTTGGCGTCGAAGCGCCGCCCGAGAAACTCGTAGGCGGTATAAACGTTCAACCGGCGATAAATTGGCAGGAACACCCCCGCGATAATGATCAGCGCGAAGGGCGCCCCGAAATAATTCTGCACGAAGCCGAGGCCGCCTTCATACCCCTGGCCCGGCGTGGATAGAAACGTGATCGCGCTCGCCTGCGTGGCCATGACGGACAGTCCGATGATGAGCCAGGGCGTATCGGGCTTGCCCTTGAGGTAGGTCGCGAGGTCACGTCGCCCGCGCGTGCGCCACATGCCGTAGGCGGCGATGCCGACCATCGTCGCGACCAGGACGACGTAATCGAGCCAATTCACGAAAACGCCCTCGACAGCCAAGCCAGCAACGCCGCCCAGAGGATGAAAGTCGCCGCGACAAAGACATAGACCCGGCGCCAGTTGCTCAGGCCCGGCACGCCCGGGGATTCGTCACCAGGAGCGCGCGTCGGTCCAGGCGGCACGGCGGGATTCATTTTCCGAGCGCGAGCAGGTTGGCAAAAAGCCGGTAGGCGCCCGGAACGCCCGCGGGCAACTGCCGAAACCACGCGAGACCGGAATAGACGAAATAGCCGCGACCGTAGCGCGCCACCAGCAAGCCGCCGCTCTTCGGTGCCTCACCGGTGTCGCTGCACGCGAGAATTGGCGTGAAATGTTCGTCCCATTGCGTCGGGAAATACGACCCGCGCTCTTGCACCCAGCCATCGAAGTCGGCGGCGGTGATCTTGTTGGGCGAATTCAAACTCGGATGTTCCGGCGCGAGAATCGTCACCGGCGCCAGTTCTTCGCAAACTCGTTCCTGCGAGAGTCGCAGGTCGTACGGCGCAATTCGGCTCACCTTGATTCCCTCGGGGCGATTATACTGCACGATGACGTTCCCACCGCCCTCGACGTAGCGGAAGAGCGCGGGCATCTGCGGCGCCAGATCGGTCCGCGTGTTGAGCGCGCGAATGCCAATTACCACGGCGTCCAAGCCGTGCAGGCGTTCCGGGGTCAGGTCGAGTCCCGTTAGCCGCGTCACCTTGTAGCCCATCTGCTCCAAACTTTCGGCGACGCTGTCCCCTGCCCCGGGCAAGTAACCGACTTCATGACCGCGAATGGCTAGCTCGAGGCTGACCGCGCGCAGCCGCGCCTTCGGTTGCAAAAGCAGCAAGGGCAAGTGGGCGTAACGGATCTCGACGCGCCCGGTGTCGTAACGCGCGCCTTTGACTTCCACTCGCGCGGAAAGAGTCGCGACCGTCGATTGTGGCGGCGCCGTCACCGCGAAGGCGAACTTCGCCTTCTCATTAACCTTCACGAGGCGAAACGACTGCCGCGCCGGCGACACATGCCAACCGCTCGGCACGTCCAGTTCGACGCTCCCGGCCGAGTCGGCGCGTAGCGCGGCAACTTCGACCGTCACGTCCCGCGACGCGCCGGGGGCGAAGAGTTGAACCTCGGACCCGAAACTCACGGACACCGGCGCGATGACTTCGAGCCGGCGCCGGCGTTCGGCCTGCCCCGCGACCGCCGCCGCCACCGGTTCATCCGGAATCACCAGCGATTGTCCGCCCACCTCGAAGACGTACTCCACGGGAAAAGCCGGCGGATTCTCGGGCCGCCCGATCAACGACCCGTCGGCGACGCGAAACATTCCGGCGGTCGGTTCTTCGCGCAACCAATAAGGTTGAGTCAACGGTGTCGCGGCGGGAAGCGTCGGCGTCGCAATCTTTGTAACCGTCTCATTCGGGCGCAGCGCCAGGCCGACCGATAACTTAGCATGTCCGACGGGGTAACGGGTCTCCTTCCAGCGTACGGGAACCGTCGCTCGAACCGTGGCCGTGTGGGTCAGCGACAGCTTCTCCCCCGCCACCAGCTCGGCTTGGGCGGCCACGGTCTCGACTGACAGCCCGAGGCAATCCGCGAGCAGGCGGTCGAGTTGCCGCCGTTTGTCGTCCACGAGCGGCTCCGCCGGCAACTTGGCCAAGTGGCCGCGGATGCCGAGGATCGCCGGCACGCTGGCCGCCGGGTCTTGAGGATTGAAATGCGAAATGGCTTCGTCAGCCAATCGACCGATCTCCGCCCCGCCCGCGATACGGCCCCACGTCGTATCGACCCCATCGAAAATGTCCTTCGTCGCCGGTTCGCCGCCGAGGAGCTGGAACGATTCGATGCGCGTTCCGCCGCCACCGCCGCCGAAATTCCCGAATCCCTGCGTCTTGTGCATGGAACGGCTGCGCCCCGCGATCGCACCGAACGATTCGCCCGACACGGTGTCGGTCCCATCGATCTGAATCTTCAACGGCGGTGCGCCGGTTCTACCTGCTCCGCCGCCAAAGCCTCCGCCATTGACAAAAATCCGCTTCGGCTGCCACGGCGTCAGTTCCTTCAATTGTTCGGGAAACGCTTTCGGGTCGCCCGCCAGTTTGAACGCTTCCAGCGCCACCACCGCCGACGCCGTGTGGTGCCCGTGCGTGCCTCCCGGCTGGGTTGAAAACCGCGTGACGATTACGTCCGGCCGGAACGACCGGATTACTCGGACCGTGTCGGCCAGGACCTGCTGATGATCCCACACGTTCAGCGTCTCGCGGTAATCCTTCGAGAAGCCGAAGTCGAGCGCGCGGGAGAAGAACTGGCGGCCGCCATCGAGCCGCCGCGCGGCCAGCAATTCCTGCGTCCGCGCCACGCCCAACGCGGCGCCGAATTCCGGCCCGAGGACGTTCTGTCCGCCGTCGCCGCGGGTCAGCGAGAGATAACCGACGCGGCACAGGCGCCCGCGGCTAAGGTAGGTTATCAAGAGGGTGTTTTCGTCATCCGGATGCGCCGCGACATGCAGAACTGTACCCAGCTCGCGGAAACTCTTCAGGTCCCGCAGAATCTCCGCGCCCCTGGCTGGCTCACCCGCGCGGCCGGAGGCCGGCAACGTTAGCGCCAGCACGACCGCTGCGATTCCTCGGCCAAACGCGCGCGCGGGGGCGAGCGATCCTTGCGACCTTTTACTTAGTATCATGCGCCTCAATCCTCAGGCGATTCCTCCGCGTGACGATGGTAGTACGGCGTTCGTCGCCGGGGCGTCGCCCCGCGACGAACCCGAACCGCGCTGGATCACTTGGCAAGCGCGAACGCGACGGTGTACCCGGTGTTTTCCCATTCGATCTTGATAAATCCGCCACCCGCCGGCTTGCCCTCCGCGTTGAGCACGGGATTCACGCTAATGGTGAGTTGATTCACCGGTTTCGACAATGTTTCCTTGGTCAGATCAACCCTCGCGAAATCGTTTTTCTCATCGACCGGCACGCCCCATTTGCCGAGTGATTTGCTGAAGGCTAGCTTTGATGTACCCGTCTCCTCGGGAATCATGTATAACGTGTAGGCGCCCGCCGGAATGGTGGTATCACCGATCTGAATCGCCTTCTGCGTGATCAGGAGAGTGGCCTCGTCCGCGCCCAAACGGTACGCTTTGCCCCACGGGATCAATTTGGGGTTACCCCAAATCACGCGCATTTCACCGGTACTAGGATCAGCGGTATAAGGACGGCCATAAGTAATAGTGACGCGGTTGCCATCGATCGGGGCGCTAGTGGTTTCATGCGGGCTTTTGCCACCGGTCGAATTGACGCGGGCCTTTTGCGCGGCCAAAGGCAGCGCGGTGGCGACGATTGTGGCGAAGACGGTTAGGGCAAGCGTGAATTTTTTCATGTTTTTAAGGGAGCTAAGATTGGGCGGACGTTAACACGCCAACCCGCGCTTGTCCACCTCCGCAGCGCGACAACTTGGCGCCAAATAATTTCGGTGGGCGGAACGCGGATCGCCAGATTCTTCCAGCACGGACCGGAGTTTGACACCACTCTCGCGTCGCTGATTAGCAAGATCGCCGCCAAAGCCTGCCTGCTCCCGCGAATAACGACAGCGGCGTCCTGGCGCCGCCCCTCCCTGGCAAGCGGCCTACCGACTTTGTTCCCGTGACAAAGCCCGCGGCGGCGCCCTACGTTTTGCGCTCAACAATATGAAGCTCGGACTCGGCCTTTACCGTCATCAGTTGAACCGGGAACATTACGCTTTCGCTCGGCAGTGCGGGTGCACCCATCTGGTCATTCATCTGGTTGATTATTTCCGATCGTCGCGGAGCAACCAACCCGGGGATCAGCCGGTGGGCGACGACGCGGGTTGGGGACTGGCGGGCGACCCCGAGCGACTTTGGACATACGAGGAGATCGTGGCGATCAAACGCGAGATCAACGACGCCGGCCTGGAACTCGAGGCGATCGAGAATTTCGATCCGGCCCATTGGCACGACGTGCTGCTCAATGGACCGCAAAAGTCGCGGCATTTGGAGAACGTAAAAACCATCATCCGCAACGTCGGCCGCGCCGCCGTCCCCATCTTCGGATACAATTTCTCCATCGCCGGCGTCGCGGGCCGGATCAAGGGACGATTCGCGCGCGGCGGCGCGGAAGCGGTCGGGATGGATGGCCCATTGGACAAACCGCTGCCGAATGGAATGGCGTGGAATATGGTTTATGATCGCGACGCCGCGCCGGGCGTCGTGCCCTCGGCCACCTCCGAACAACTCTGGGGTCGGCTGAAGGAGTTCCTTGACGCAGTCATCCCGGTGGCCGAAGAGGTCGGCGTTAAAATGGCCGCTCATCCCGATGACCCACCCCTACCCACCGTCCGCGCGCAGCCGCGCCTCGTCTATCAACCGAGCCTTTATCAAAAGCTCATCGACCTCCGTCCGAGTCCGGCGAACGCGTTGGAGTTTTGCGTCGGCACCCTTGCGGAAATGACCGACGGCGACATCTACGAGGCAGTCGAGTCCTACAGCCGCCAGGGCAAGCTAGCCTACGTCCATCTCCGCAACGTTCACGGCAAGGCCCCCTTCTACAAAGAGACCTTCATCGACGACGGCGACGTGGACACCCTGCGGGTGATAAAGATTCTGAAAGCGAATCAGTTCACTGGCGTCCTCATCCCGGATCACGCCCCGCAAATGAGTTGCGCCGCGCCGTGGCACGCCGGCATGGCCTACGCGCTGGGCTACATGCGCGCGGCGCTGAATTCCGCGTGACGCAAGGCCCTGGGCCAGCCGAAGACCGACCGCGCGATAATTCCAACCTCGTCCAACGCCGCGACCGATCCTCGCCCCGCTATTGTCTCGTCAGGCCGGTCGGGAAAAGTGGCGGTCGAATAACTCGCGCGAGCGTTTCTCGCCCTCTTCGGTTAAGAAAACTGATTTTGCCTTACCGACCGGGTCACTGATGAATCCGGCGGCGTGGAGTCGCCCCATGACGCCCCAGTCGTATCCTTTCCAGGTTCGGGTGGCGCCATGATCAGTAAAAGATGTCAATTGCATGAGGGCAAGTGTCACCTCATCAACTTTCGATTCGTTGTAGTCCATGGAGGAATTCTAAACAGCGTCGCGAGAGATTCAAGCGGGGCTACGCGGGGAATCCAGGCGCAGAGAATGCGGTATGAATTCTCCTTGCGAGAGATCGCTTCCCAACGCCGCGCGAGCACGTTCCAGGAATAACCGACTATCTCGCGCTTCGCGACAAAGTTGAACTCCTTGGTTAGATTAACCTCACAGGGATTCGCCGATTCTCCCGACAAGCGCGGTCGGGTTAAATACGCCCGACCATCGACCTCGGGCAAGTCCTCGTCAAAGGCGTGCGGCCCACGGAAGCAATAAAGCAGCGTGGCGCTACGCTTGCGACGTACCCTAGAGGGTCGTTATTCCGACTTCATCAGCAAACGATGCTCGAATAGTGTTCAAGAAGTGTGCCTAGCTCACCCATCTTTAGATCTGTCAAACCGTTCAATCAGAATAAAGCCTCGAATTGCCGCTTTTCCATCTCGACATCCCTCAAGATCTTGCTCGTGAGGCCCGGCCCGATCGTTTCCCTCGCATGACAGGGCACGACAGTTGCGCGGCCATCCGCATGCCGAAGAAAATGGTGACTGCCGCGAACCCGCACGACTTCGAATCCGGCGCGCTTCAATGCCGCGACGATCTCGTGACCGCGAAGGCGTCTAAGCCGGGGCATGACTAGACGGCGACGCGTTGAACCCCCACGAACTCATTGCGCCCGATCGAATCATCCTCGACCTCCAGGCAAAGTGAAATGGCCTCCTGAACCCGCGTGAGGAGCCGATCAAGAGACCTTGCCTGCGTGTGGCACCCGCGAAGTTCCGGCACACTGGCGACGTAGTAGCCATCTTCGTCGCGTTCGACGATCACGGTGAACTCGCGTTTCTTCGATCTTTTCATGGTTTCTATCCTGCCAGACTTTTGGCGCCATGCAAGTTCACCACGAACCGAATTCAACTTCAATCGCCTCGCCCACTCGGACCATGGCACATTTTTTAGGCAACCAAGCGGACCCCGCGCGCATTAGCCGCCGACTGCCCTCCCCGTGCGGGTCAGGTCGCCGCAGAAACGATACCGGGTCGCAAGTCTCGACCAAGCGTACGTCAAGTTTACAGATCTTGCGCTGACGTCATTGCCCCTTCCGAGGCCCGGCCATACCCAGCCGCCGTCGCGCCATCATTCACGCTTTACTCAACCCATGAACCCGAGGTCGGCGTTCGCAAAATTACCGATGTTTGCGAAGACCGAACCCATTTGCGCCGCTGGGACCCCGAGCCACGCGGCCAGAGTCGCGCCGTACTGCTCCGTCGAAACGCTCGGAATGAGCGCGCCACGCGTGCCCGAGTCATCCTGGCCGCCGAGCGCCATCGACGGAAACGCGCCGTACATCGCGCCGCCTTTAACCGCGCCGCCGAGAATCAGGTGATGATTGCCCCAACCGTGATCGGTTCCGGTCCCACTGGGCTGCAACGTGCGTCCGAAGTCTGATAGTGTAAACGACGTCACGCGGTCGGGAATCTGCATTTCAACCGTGGCCTGGTAAAACGCGAGCAACGCCTCGGAAACCTGCCGCAGCAGGTCCCACTGTTGCCAGCTTTGCGAGCCGTGGGTGTCGAAGCCGCTGATCGAGCACAGGAAGACCTGACGGCTCATTCCGGTGGTGCCGCGGAGCTTGATGACCTTGGCCACCTGCTGCAATTGGATGCCAATGCTGGTGCCCGGGAACACGGTATTGAGGTTGGCGGACGAGCCGCTGAGCAAGGCGTTCAGATCGAGCGCGTCCTTGCGCGCCTGGTTCGCGGCTTGGACCAACGAAAGGCCGCTGTTCAATTGAATCACTTGCTGAAGTCCGAGTTTGCGCGCGTCGGCGGCGGCCTGCGGCCAAAGCTGCATCCCGCTCACGTCGAGATTGAAGCCGGGGAGCAGCGCCGCGGATTGCACCACGTTGCCGGTGCAGAAAAGCGCGGGGCCGGCGATTGAGACGGCGGCGGGAAACGTCGAAGCGCCGTTCAGCGCCTGGAGTTGATCCGCCGCGCGCCCACCCCAGCCGGTCCCGCCCGAGGTTGACGGAATTCCGCTTTGCATCTGCTGCACTTGGTCCGAGTGCGAGAAAAGGTTGGTGGGAACTTTCACCTGATTGGCCAGGTATTCGGCGCGAGTGACCGGTTGCACGAGCATGCCGGCGTTGGCCAATACGGCGAGCTGACCTTGCGCCCAGAGCGGCTGGATCGCGGACAAACCGTTGTTGAGGCCGAATGGCGTGCCATCGGGCGTTTGGATTTGCAGCAACGGGCCGTTGCTATCCGGGAGGGCGAGCGAGCCGCGGGCGCTCTTGTAGGAGTTGAACTCCGACTGCGTGAGCGGCACCACGGTGTTGTGACCGTCGTTGCCGCCGGCCAGGAAGATGCAGACGAGCGCCTTGTAATCAGGCTGGCTCGACTGCGCGAGGGCGTTCATCCAACCGAAGCGGGCGAGCAAACTGGTGGCGCCAAGCCCGGCGAGCATGCGCCGGCGGCTGATTTGGTTGTGGATCATAGTGAGTTTCGTGTTGTTAGGCGTTTCGCTGCGCGAGCTAGTATTGGATTGCGTATTGTCCGCTCAACGAGGTGAGATAAAGAACGGTTTCGATGCGGGTCGCGGCGTCGTAGCCGGGCGAGGCGGCGTTGATCAGGACCTGCTTCATTGCTGGGTCCATGCGGCCATACAGGAACACCTGATTCGCGGCCTCGACCAAACCGGCCATATCGTTGCCGTATGGCTGGAACGGCGAGAGATCGACGACCACGTCGGTCGCCGGATAGTGGAGAACCTGGAAAAAGAAATTGCCGCGCATGGTCGCCTCGGATGGCGTGTAAACCTGGAACTCCGGACCAAATAATGGCAGCTTCGGAATATGATAGAGCGGTGAAAACCAACTGAAGACGGACGCCGGCCCGAGCGGCGTTTGCGCCATGTAGTCGTACATGTAGGTCAGTCCCTCGTTGGGCGTGTAACCGCCGTTCAACGCCCGGAGCAGCCCCGAAATATGGAGAATCGGTTCTTTCAGCCGTCCGGAATCGACCGCCGGGTTGACGTCCTGCCGCGCTTCCGGATCGAGCAGGATCGCCGTGACCACCGCTTGCAGATCACCTCGCACTCCGGAGCCATTGTCCACGAATATGTTCGCGACGCGATTGATGTAGCCCGGGCTGGGATTGCTCGTTACCAGGCTGCGAATCAAGCGCGTCGAGATGAACGGCGCGATATTCGGGTGATTCATGAGGCAATCGATCAGGCTGTCGAGATCCTGATCCACCGATTGTCCCGCCGGCACGCTGCACCCGAGAAAACTCTTGGCGGACGTGTCGTGGTTTTGCGCCCGAGTTTCCATCGGGGCGCCGAAGTACTCCCAGTTCGCCGACTGGGGCGTGGCGCCGGGGGCCGTCGCATAGGTCCAACCGGTCAGCGCCAAGGCGACCTGGGCCACCGTTGATTGATCATAGGTTGGAATCGGCTGCTGGGTGTTCGGATCGATCACCTGCGAGCCATCCTGATTCAACTGCCAGAGGCCAATCGTGAACAACTGCATAAGTTCCCGCGCATAGTTCTCGTTCGCCCCGCCGGCCAGGCCGGGCTTCATCGAATTGGCGAGGTCGAGGTATTTGCCCATCGAGGGACAAGTTGAAATCTCCCGCAATAGCGAACGGTAGTTGCCAAAAGCCTCTTTGCTCAAAAGCCGGAGCCAGGGGAGCATTTCGTCAGCGTAAATCAGCTTGGCCGACGAGGTGACGATGATCTGGCTCAGGGAATAAGCCACGCGCTGGCGGAGTTGATCGGGCGCCGTCGTGTAGTTGTATAACACCCATTGCTGCAACGCGCCCATCGAGTTGTCCGCCGGGCTTGGGATGACGGTTTCCGGCGTATTGAATTGGTCCTGGAGATAGGCGCCGATGCCCATCTGCTGCACTTTCGCCAACGTCGTCGGACTGGGGCCGAACGACGATTGCTCAAGGAACCGCGCGCCGGGCAGCCAAACTGGCGGCGGCGGCGGTACCGTCAACGTGACCGCCGCCTGGCCCGAGGCGACCGGGCTGGCGACCGACGTCGCTTTCACCGTCACGGCGCCGCCCGCGGGCGGAACCGCCGGCGCGGTGTAAACACCGCCCGCGGTGATCACTCCGACCGAGCCGGAACCGCCGACGATTCCGTTCACCGACCAGCTTACAGCGGTGTTATTCGTGTTCTGAACGGTGGCCGTGAACGGCTGGCTCGCGCCGAGTTGCACCGAGACTGAACTGGGCGCCACCGTCACCGTTACTGGCGGCGGCGGCGGAACCATCAACGTGGCCGTGACTTGCGCGGAGGAGGCCGGGTTCGCGACCGACGTCGCCTTGATCGTCACGGTATTCGGCGACGGCATCGCCACCGGGGCGGTATAGAGGCCGGTGGCGGAAATGGTTCCGACGGCGGCCGAGCCGCCCGCGAGGCCGTTGACCGTCCACGTGACGGCCGTATTGGCGTTTCCGACGACCGTGGCGGTGAATTGTTGACTCGCGCCGAGTTGGATATTCGCCGCCCCCGGAACCACCGTCACCGTGACAATCGAGGCCACCACCTGCACCGAGACGACGTTGCCGGTCACGGCGCCATTACCTGGTTGACGCACCGCGAAAGCAATCGTGCCCACCGCGCCAAAGCCACTGGCGGTGATGCTCGTCGGCGACTTATAGGCGGTCGCGATATCGACTCCGTTCGCCATCGCGACCGAATCGGGCGCAAAACTGGCGCCATTGAAGCTGACTTGGTAGTTACCGGTCTGCAGTTGGGCCGGCGAGACGCTCCAAAGCCAAGGATACTTCCTCGTGATTTTCAGTGAGGTCGAGCCGATCGATCCCGGAAAGGCGGTACTTTGCGCCGCGACCGTGACCACGTTCGATACCGGAATCACCGCCGGCGGTTGGTAAAGCCCATTCGTGCTGATTGTACCCACCGTCGAATTTCCGCCGACCACGCCGTTCACCAGCCAGTTGATCGTATTGGGAGAAATCGGAACGTAGGAGGTGAACTTGAGGGTCGAGCCAGCCTCGAGGGAAGAGTTCTGGGGATAGACGGCGATGGCTCCCGCCACTTGCGCTTTCACGGGCAAAGCGGCGAGCATGGCCCAGGCAAGCGCGGCGAGGAGGAGAAGGTTCCTTTTTGTTTTCATGAATTTAAGCGCGGCGTGGTCGCCAGGTTCCGGCTTCACCGAAGCAAGGGCGGACGTTTCGGTCGGCGTGGTTCCTGGTTCATTGCGGTTTTTAGGTTGATTCGGCCGATTGGGTTATTTTCCGTTGCCGCCATTCATAGCAAAAAAACGCCCCCGAGGTGGCTGGGCATGACGCGCACAGCCGTGTGACTTTCGCGCACAAGGCCCATTTCTGGAGGAATGAAACGGGTCGAAGAGCTTGCGCCTGAATCAATTGTTGAGGGGGCCGCGCCTGGCGGTGACTCACCGTGCGGCGTCCGCGGACCGTCAGCCGGTTCACACAACCGTGATTTGACGTTAGGCCAGCGCCGGACCAGCATGACGTCGCGATGAAAACGAGAATACCTCTGGTTTGCCCGCTTCTCCTCGGGCTATTCCTAATGCCGGCCCACGCTCGGGCCGCGGTGGAGGTTCGCCGAGACGCCGACGACCATTTCGAAGTCATTCTAAATCGCACGGACGATCGTCCGATCTCCATTTTGCAAGTCACCGATCTCCATCTGGGGAAAATGGATTTCTGGAAACAGGACCTAACGACTTGCCGGCGCGTCCGCCGCCTGGTGGAAACGCATCATCCGGACATGATCGTAATCACCGGTGATCTGCTGACGGGTGAAAAATACTTCGGCAGCCTGCTCGCGGCGTACGCGGTCGATTTCTTCGACAGCTTGAAGACCCCGTGGCTCTACGCGTTCGGGAACCACGATCCGGAGGGTGGCTATGGCCGTGACCAGATATTTGGCGTCTTTGCCACGGCGCAATGGGGCGTGCTGGGCCACCATCCGGTAACCAACCAATGGCTTAAAAAGTACGATTACGTGGTCGATGTGAAACGCGCGCCGCAAGGCCGGCCGGATTGGCAGGTGTACGGTTTTGATTCCGGTTCGGAAAAGGGCTTCAAGTCGATTAAGGAGGATCAACTCGCTTGGTTCGCCGCCACGGCGGACCGGACGAAACAACGCTATGGCCGGGTGATTCCCGCGGTGACGATCTTCCACATTCCGCTGCGCGAATTTCAGGAATTGTGGGATGACGCGGGGATTCAGAAGGTCGGTGAGCGCCGGGAAAAAGTTTCGTTCGAGGAGGACGACGGTTCGCCGTACCGGGCATTCGTCCGCGCCGGAAACATCAAAGCCGTTTTTTGCGGGCACGATCACTTCAACAATTATTGGGGACGAACCAAGGAAGGTATCGTGCTTTCGTATGGCTACATCAGCGGCGAAGCCACTCACTACGCGTGGCCGACCGGCGGCAAGCTCATCCGCTTGCCGATGAAAGGCGGTTCGATCGCGATCGAAAACGTCACCCCAGTCTTCACCGGAAACTCGCCGTGACCGTCGAAACGTTCGCGCGCGCCGGCGAGCGGCTCACCGGGCAATCGGCTTGCGGCGCAAATGCCCGCGTTCAGGTTTGTCGAAAGCCGTGTCTCGCGCTACGTTTTCCCGACGCGAAATCAGAGTCCAAACCAAAATTATGAATCTTCATCTCGACGACAAACTTGCCCTGGTAACCGGCTCGACGGCCGGTATCGGATATGCCATCGCCAAAACCCTGGCGGCCGAAGGCGCCCGCGTAATCATTAATGGACGAACCGAAGATCGGGTGGCGGCGGCGGTAACCGCGATTCGCGCGGAGGTACCCACGGCGCGACTCGAATCATTGGCCCTCGACTTTGCCGAACCCGCGGCCGCGGACGCCGTCGTCGAGCGTTTCCCGGGAATTGACGTGCTCGTGAACAACCTCGGGGTGTATGGGCCGAAGCCATTTGACGCCATCACCGACGCGGATTGGCTCGGCATTATCCAGACCAATTTTCTGAGCGGCGTTCGCCTTTCCCGCGCCTACCTGCCGCGCATGAAGGCCAGGAACTGGGGTCGCATCGTTTTCATCAGCAGCGAGTCCGGCGTCAATATTCCCGTGGAGATGATCCATTATGGCGTGACCAAAACGATGCAAATAGCGCTCGCTCGGGGATTGGCGGAATGCACGACGGGCACCGGCGTGACCGTGAATTCGGTGCTCGCCGGCCCCACCCGCTCGGAAGGAGTCGAGGTGTTCATCGCCAGCATGGCCAAGGACAAAGGAATCACCCCGGCCGAGGTGGAGAAACAGTTTTTCCAGACTGTCCGCCCAAGCTCACTGATTCAGCGTTTCGCGACGACCGACGAAGTGGCCGCGCTGGTGGCCTATGTCGCCAGCCCGGTAAGCGCCGCGACAAACGGAGCTGCGCTGCGCGCGGAAGGCGGTTTGGTGCGTTCCATCCTGTAGGCGCGCCGGCTGCCGCGAGCCGCGGCGGGGAGAGAGTTCAAAGCCTCTCCTCGCCGATCCTATTAGGCCTTTCCACCGCCCGCGGAACGAACTGGGAAACCACGAGTCAATCTGCCCCGAAACCCGGCGTGACGAAAACGGCGCCTTGCTGTCCAACGGGTATCAGAATCGCTATTTCAATCGTTCGGAGAGCTACCGCGGGCGCATCTCCCCCCGAGATTGACCGCTCATCCGGCGCTCGCCGCGAGCGCGCGCGCGCGTCCAGGCCAAGGCATCCGCGGCAGCTCGCGCGGGCGCTTGGGCTACCCGCGACTGACTTCAGAGCGCCCGCCCAGCGTCCGCGGCTCCCGTTATGAGCGCCGGCGTCTCCCCGGTCATTAGAGTTGAGAACTTCGGCAAGAGCTACGGAGATTTCATCGCCGTCAATGATTTGAGTTTTGCGGTCCAACCCGGCGAAATTGTCGGCCTGGTCGGCGCGAACGGCGCGGGCAAAACCACGACGTTGCGGGCGATTACCGGCATCTTGCGGCCTTCGCGCGGGGCAATTCGAATCGGCGGCCACGACGTCCAACAGGAGCCGCTGGCCGCGAAGCGAGCATTCGCGTACATCCCCGACACCGTCCATCCGTACGACCTTCTGACGGTCACCGAGCACCTGCATTTCATCGCCTTGACCTATCGCGTCAAGGACGCCGAGGCGAAATACGCCGCGCTCTTGGACGAGCTGGAACTCACGGACAAAAAGGACGAGATGGCCTCCAATCTCTCGCGCGGCATGCTCCAAAAGCTCTCTCTGGCGTGCGCTTTCCTGCACGAACCACGAGTGATCATTCTCGACGAGCCCCTGACCGGGCTTGATCCGCGGGGCATCCGCAACATCAAGGAATCGATCCGCCGGCGGGCCGCGGCGGGAACCGCCTTCCTCCTCTCGTCGCATCTCCTCGTGCTCGTCGAGGCGTTGTGCGACCAGGTGCTGATCCTGCATCGCGGCCGCAAAATGGCCTTCGGTTCGCTCGACCAAATCCGCGGCCTGGCGACGCTCCGCGCCGACGCCTCCCTGGAAGACGTCTTTTTTGCGGTGACGGAAAAGTCCGGCTCCGCGCCGGCGCCCATCAACGGGTAGTGAACCCTGCCCTCACATACCTTGCGACCGCCCACCTGAAGCGGAATACGCTGCATTTCTTCCACCAGTTGCGCCGACCGACGCGACTGATCGGCGTCGCGGCGATCGTTTTTTTCCTGGCTTGCCTGTTTCATTATCGCCACGCGGATATTTTCGCGGCGTTGGCACGACCGGCGTCGTTGTTGGGCGGTGGACTGCTCATGGCGGGCGGCGCGCTGTTCAAGGGCTTCCTGCAAAGAGGTTTGACCTTTGAGCCGCCCGACATCGATTTTCTGTTCACGCGGCCATTTACGCAACGGCAGATCGTGTTGTACCGCCTCGCGCCCAGCTACCTTTTTTCGCTGGGCCAAGCCGCGGTCTTTACCACGCTGTTTTGGCCCCATCTTAAGCATCCGGCCGTAGCGTTAGTCTGTCTGACGCTTTTTCAGATCGCCTGTTTCCACCTCGCGATGGCGGCGTCGATCTTCGCGGGAACCCTCGCCGACCAACTGCATCATCGTCTGCGCTGGATGCTGCTGTCGGTTTATTTCATGATCACCGCGATCTATCTGCGGGAGGCCTGGGATCTCAACATCGTCCCGGCCTTCGTCAAGTCGCCGGCGATCCAAATGTTTTTCTACCCGGCGGTAACGCTGGGGGATTTGCGGATTCCGAATTTCGCGCGCCTTTGGGCTTGGCGCCTGGCCGGCGGAAGCGCCTGGTCAACGGAGGAATTGGGGCGGTCCGCGCTCTATGTCGCCGGCTTCGCGGCGGCGGCGGCGGCAAGTCTCTGGCTGCTGCTCGGGTTGCGCGGAAGTGTGTTTGAGCCTTCCCTGGCGATTACCGCGCGCGCCGCCGACGCGCGGTTGCGCCGCCGCCAAGGCCGTCACATCACGACGGTCGAGACCGGACGGACCCGTTCCGCGCGGTTGCCCAAACTGGCGATCTTTCAAGGCGTCGGAGCGGTGATTTGGAAAAACCTGGTCGTCGCGCGCCGCTCGCGCCGCGAATTGGCGCTGGCGGCGGCCTTCACCCTGATCTTCACCGCCTTTTTGTTGGCCTTGCGCCACGTATTTCACGGGTTTCTGACGAGTGGCGGCCAGCTTCCCGAACGCGAGGTCCGCGACTTTGACGCCGGCTTGGCCGCGACGTTGGCGATGCTGGCTTTCTTCATGCAATGGACACTGCGATTTGATTTTCGCCGCGACGGACCGCACTTGCTGGCGTTT
The DNA here is from genome assembly GCA_964522665.1 of uncultured Verrucomicrobiota bacterium. Taxonomy (GTDB): domain Bacteria; phylum Verrucomicrobiota; class Verrucomicrobiia; order Limisphaerales; family CAZFVY01; genus CAZFVY01. The sequence goes on from CAZFVY010000018.1 coordinate 44,674, forward strand.
CGCGCCCTCCCGGTCTCGCCGCTGGCGCTCGCGGTGGCGGAGATTTCGACGCCGACTTTATTATGCCTGCTGTTTCAAGGGATCGGGATTGCCGGCTTGATGTGCTACGCTTCGTTGCCTTGGATTCAGTTTCTCGCGCTGCCTTTTGGGTTTCTGGCGATCGCCGTGGCGCTCAACGGCGTTTGGAATCTGCACTATCTGATGGCGGCGGTGAGAAGCGCGGGCGGGAAGCCCCAGCCACCCAGCGCGGTCGGGATGCTGATGGTCGTGGGATTGTCTTTTCTTGTGTTCTTCCCGGCCGGCTGGACCGCGATGGCCATCGGGCAACGGTATCGCGAGTGGCTCGGAATCGCCAGTTGGTATGTCGTCCAATACGCGGTCGATTTTGGGATTCTCCTGGCGCTCGGGCGACTCCTGCAACATTTCGAAGTTTCGCGGGACGCCTAGCTGAGACCCCATGAATATCACGAACGCCCCCGACTCAGCGACGACGACGGTGACGAGTTCACTGCCCGAGAAGCTCCTCAACGTCCTCGTCAGTCCGGTCGAGTTGTTTGACGAACTTGCTTGCCTTCCGGCGCGGTTAACCACCTGGGTGGTTCCGACGCTTTTGGTCTGCCTGACCTCCGCTCTCCTGGTCCGACCGGCGCCCATCCCGGAATCTGCTCCGCTTCCCCCACCAGGAGCCAACGCGGTCAGCGCCGAAGGAGAAACGCCGGCGTCCGCGTTCGGCGATTCCTCCTCTGAGCCAATGCCGGCGGAAACGCCCCGACTGACCGGCCCCGGAGTGGGGGGCCTCGTGGTGGTGGCGCTGAACTGCGCGGCGATCCTCGTGGCTACCGGTTGGTCGGCTTTCGTCCTCTGGTTCATCGGTCGGGTCTTTCTCCGAACTCACTTCCCGTTCGGTAAAGCGATCGAGGTGGTCGCGTTGGCCGGAACGATCCTCGTGCTCGGCGGCGTCATCACCGCCCTGCTCGGCGCGGTTTCTGGTGATGCGAACGTCCGTCCCGCTCTCTCGATGGTCGCCGGTCACTGGGACGCGCGGACCCTCGCGGCGTTTGACCTGATGAACTTGTTTCATCTTTGGGCCACGACGATCCTCGCGCTCGGGCTTTCGCGGTTGGCGGGCGTCGGCTTTAGAGAGTCGGCGTTTTGGGTTTTCGGCTATTGGATATTCACCCGTTTGGCCCTCATTTTGCTCGCGTAAAAAAACCGATTGAGCTTTCGCGGCGAACCGGGTAATTGAAGGTGATTCGACTCCCATGCCTATGAAACGAAACCTCTTGTATTGCCTCTTCCTCGTCGCCGCCGCGACTGGCTCCGCCCGCGCCGCGGATCAATCCGACTTTCAACTCAAGAACGGCGATCGCGTCGTCTTCTACGGGGACAGCATTACCGATCAACGCCTGTACACGACCTTTGCCGAGACCTATGTCGTGACCCGATTTCCCAAACTGGATGTCACCTTCGTTCACTCAGGTTGGGGTGGCGACCGCGTGACCGGCGGCGGCGGCGGTCCGATCGACGTTCGCTTGAAGCGTGATGTCTTCGCCTACAAGCCCACCGTGATGAGCATCATGCTGGGCATGAATGACGGCTCGTATCGCGCGTTCGACCAGAAAATCTTCGACACCTACGCCAACGGCTTTCAGCACATCATCGACGAACTAAAGAAGAATCTGCCCGGCCTGCGCCTCACGTTGATCGAGCCATCACCCTATGACGACGTCACTCGCCCGCCCACATTCGGCGACGGCTACAACGCCGTGCTCGTCAAGTACTCGGAATTCGTCAAGGAATTGGCCCAACGCGAACATCAAGGCGTCGCCGACCTGAACACGCCGGTCGTCGAGGCGCTCCGCAAAGCGTACGCCGACGACCAGAAGCTCGCGCAAAAGATTCTGCCGGACCGCGTCCATCCCGGGCCTGCCGGCCACCTCCTGATGGCGGAGGCGCTGCTCAAATCCTGGAACGCGCCGACGGTCGTCACCGCGGTCGAAATCGACGCCGCGGCCAAAACCGCCACTCGGGCGGAGGGCACGAAAGTTTCCCAAATCTCGGCCAGCGTCAGCGGCTTGAGCTGGGTCCAAGACGACGCGGCGTTGCCGATGGCGGTGGACACCGCGGATGCCACCATGTCCCTGGCGCTCAAATCATCGGACTTCGTAGAAGCGATGGACCAGGAGCCACTCAAGGTCACCGGTTTGGCCGCCGAGCGGTACTCGCTTAAGATCGACGGCTCCGAGGTTGGCTCGTTCACCAAGGAGCAATTGGCCGCCGGCGTCAATCTGGCGTTGCTCGCCACGCCGATGCTCAAGCAAGCGATGGAGGTGCACAAACTGACGCTCCAACATAACAACATCCATTTCCAACGCTGGCGGCAAATTCAGGTTCCGTACGCCAATGACGCGAACGAGAAAGTTAAGCATGGCGCCGCCGAACTGATGAGTGGATTGGACGAAAACGAAGCTGGCGTCGTCGAACAGCAGCGCGCCAAGGCCCAACCCGTCGAACACAAATACGAATTGAACGCTCTCTAAGGCGGGCGGGCGGCGGCAGCTAGAGCAGCGCGTTGTCGATCAGGCGGGTTTTGCCGATCAAGACGGCCAAGGCCATCCGCACTCCCGGAATCACGTTCTCCACCGGCAGCAAGGTCTCCGGGTCGAAGAATTCGAGATAATCGAGTCGCGCGTCCGGCAAGGCTTCAAGCTCTCGAATGAGCCTCGGTTTCAGGCGAGCGGAGGTGACGCCGGAGCCAGAACGGGCGGCGGATTGCGCGAGCCGGATCACTCGCCACAAAACCACGGCTTGAGCCCGTTCGGCCGGCGACAGATAGACGTTGCGCGAACTCATCGCCAATCCATCGGGTTCCCGCGCGGTCGGCGCCACCACGATTCGCGTCGGAAAATTCAAGTCCCGCGCCATTCTCGTGATTACAGCGGCCTGTTGAAAATCCTTCGCTCCGAAAACCGCCACGTCCGGCAGGACCAGGTTGAAAAGTTTGGCGACAATCGTCGTGACGCCGCGAAAATGGGTTGGTCGAGCGGCGCCCTCCATCCCGCGAGAAAGCGATTCCTCGACGACATACGTGCTGTAGGCCGTCTCCCCGGTTCGCGGATACATCTGCGCGTCCGTGGGCGTAAAGAGCAGATCGACGCCCGCGGCGGCGCAGAGCCGGCGATCGCGCTTCAAGTCGCGCGGATAGCGGCTGAGGTCCTCGGCGGGGCTAAACTGGGTTGGGTTGACGTAGATGCTGACCACCACCTTGCCATCGACGCCCACCCGACGCCGGGCTTCACGGACCAAACTCATGTGCCCCGCGTGCAGATAGCCCATCGTCGGGACAAAACCGACCTTGATCCCCGCCGCCCGCCATTTTCGCGCGCGGCCCTGCATGGTGGTCAACGACGCAACGGTTTGCATCGGGAAAAGTTGGGCAAGCGTCGCGGAACTATCAATCTATTTGTCAACCCGCCCGCGAACCGATAAGTTTGGCCGTCCCTGGCGAAACCACCGCGAAACTAAATCTATGCGCAAATCATCACTCTTTCTCTCCGTCGGCCTCGGCGCCCTGCTCATCGGGCTGTCCAGCTCGAGCGAAACGGCCCCTGGCCAACCGATGCCCCAAACCCCGGACGCCAACGGCTGGATCAAGTTGTTCGATGGCACGACCTTGAGCGGCTGGACCAGCGTCGATCCCGGCCAATGGGACGTAAAGGACGGCGTTGTGATTGGGCAAGGTCCCACGAGCCACCTTTTCAGCCCGTTCACCTATACCAATCTCGAGTTCAAGGCCGAGGTGCAGCTAAACCATAGTGGCAACAGCGGCATGTATATCCGCACCGCCCGCGGTCGCGGCTTCCCACGCGGCTACGAAGCCCAAGTGGAAAACACCAGCCCCGATCCGCAACGAACCGGCAGCCTCTACGGCTTCCACAAGGTTGGCGAGCAATTGGTCGGTGACGACACCTGGTGGACCCAACATGTCATCGCCATCGGCAATCGCATCATCATCAAGGTCAATGACAAAATCGTCACCGACTTTATCGACACCAAAAACACCTACGTCGCCGGCCACCTGGCTCTTCAACAGCACAACCAAGGCAGCGTGGTGATGTTCCGCAACTTGATGGTCAAGCCCCTGTCGCTCGACCCTGAAGCCGCGCTGGCCGAGGCGAAAAAAGACATGCCGGACCTGGCCAAGTAAAGGCCCAAATCCGGCCGGCCTGAATTCCGCGTCCGCGCTTAGCGGTGAAAGTGCATCGCGGCGCCCGACGGCAACTCGTGCGCGCAGGGCTGGTTCGTCGGCGCGTCGGGCGTGCGTTGGTTCGGCGCGATCAAATTGTTGGATAGGAGGTAGGCCTCGACCTCCTCGCCGCTGATATCGGGAAGCATGCGGCCGTTCACCTCGACGCACGGGCTGAGCATCTGGCCGCTTTTCTCGATCATCTCCTGGCGTTGGGCGGGATCATTGATGATGTCGCGGTCTTCGAAGGGCAGGTCGTATTTGCGCATGATGGCGCGCACGCCCTGGCTCCAGCCGCACGACGGTTTCAGATAGGCAACGATTTTAGGTTTGTCCATAGTTCAAAAAATTATCGAATGATAACAGGCCAATACACACTGCCACATCCGCCCGGCTTGGCAATAACATTCCTTGCCCGCTCCGAAACAAGGAATGGCCTATGGGTCTAAGAATTCTGGTTGTCCCGGACAAATTCAAGGGCACGCTGACCGCTCAAGCGGCGGCCGCCGCGATCGCCGATGGATGGCGGCGGACTCGTCCCTCCGATGTCGTTGAACTTCAACCGATGAGCGACGGCGGCGACGGGTTCGGCGAGATCGTCAGCCGCGCGATGGGAGCCAAACCGCGCGTCGTTGCCACCGTCGATGCTGCGCATCGCCCGCGACGCGCCACGTGGTGGTGGCACGCCGCCAGCCACACGGCGATCATTGAGTCGGCCAATTCCATCGGCTTGGCCCTGCTGCCCACCGGGAATTATCACCCGTTTGCGTTGGATACGTTTGGTTTGGGAGCCGTCGTACTGGCGGCGGCGCGTCAAGGGGCGGAACGGTGTCTGGTCGGCCTGGGCGGCAGCGCGACCAATGACGCCGGTTTTGGTCTGGCCCGGGCGTTGGGTTGGAGATTTTGGGACGAGAACGGCGGCCCGATTGAGCGCTGGACCCAACTGGCCGGCTTAACGCGGGTTCAATCTCCGAAGAAGCGACGGCCGTTTCCTAAGTTGGTCGGCGCCGTGGACGTCAAGAATCCCCTGCTCGGAGTTCGCGGGGCGAGCCGGATCTACGGTCCGCAGAAGGGGTTGCAACCAAACGAGATAACCGTCGCCGAGCGTCACCTTCGGCGGCTGGTTCGAGTTTCGGACCCGCGCCAGAATTACGCCAAGACGCCGGGGGCCGGGGCGGCCGGTGGGTTAGGTTTTGGTTTGCTCCGGTTTCTGGGGGCGCGCCTGGAACCGGGCTTTGATCTTTTCCTGCGCCACACTCGCCTCCGCGAAAGACTCAAGGGCGTGGATTTGGTGATTACCGGGGAAGGCTCGCTCGATCGCTCCAGTTTTATGGGCAAAGGGGTCGGCGAAATTGCCAGACTTTGCCGCCAAATGCGTTTGCCGTGCATCGGCCTGGCTGGTGTAGTACCCGAACCAGAAGTCGGCCGGCGTTGGCTCAATTACGCCGCCGGCATTACGCCCACCCTAACCTCCCCAGAACACGCTAAAGCCGCGCCCGATGAATGGCTTAGCCGTTTGGCTGAACGGGCGGCGACGGCGTGGGATTCAGGCGCCGAGTCGTAAAAACATTCCGCTTGCGAGGGCCAGCGCTGCGGATTACGCTCCCCGCGTAAACACTACGCCTGACGATCGGACGAGGAAATGGTCCGTAATTTGCTGCAAAACAAACTTAGCCATTTGCTCAGATGAACAGAAACCTCAAAATCGCGCTCTATGTAGTCTTGGCCGCAGCGGCCACCTATTTTGGGAGGAGCTTCTACGCCAATTATACCGGGCTTATGTCGGACTCCGCCAAAAAGGCGGAAACGGATTTGGTGAATGTCCCCACCCCGGACTATCGAACCAAAGACCAGGAGATCAGCAAAAGCGAATCCAAACTTGGCGTGTATGCCGGCGGTTTTTTTGTCTGTGTCGTCGCCGTGGGCTTGATGCTCGCCCATGACGTCTCCCATTTCATCGGCGGCCGCGCTCTCAAAGTGCTTTATAACGATGAGGGGGAAGGCATCGCGGATCCCGAATATGAAATCGCCGAGCAGACTTGGGCGGACGGGAATCATCTCGAAGCCATCGGCCTCTTGCGCGCGTATCTAGCGAAGAATCCGAAGGAGCTTCACGCCGCCCTCCGCATCGCTGAGATTTACGAAAAGGACTTGTCCAACCATTTGGCGGCGGCCCTGGAGTACGAAGAGGTTCTAAAATGCAAACTGAAGCCCGAGCGCTGGGGTTGGGCCGCGATTCACCTTTGCAACTTGTATTATAAACTGAACCAACCGGAGAAAGCCGTCGCCCTGCTCCACCGCATTGACTCTGAGTACGGCGAAACGGCGGCGGCGGAAAAGGCGCGGAAACGTCTGGCGATGGTCGAGACACCGGTCGGTGAAGCCGTGGCCCAGGAATCGAGCGCGGTCAGCGAAGAATCGTCCTCGTAGGGAATTGTCCGCAAGCGCGAGTTAGGCGGGGCCGAAAGAAAGGCCCGCCGCAGCTTCTCACGAGACAGACGCTCAACCCGCCTCCAGTGACTCTCGCGCGCTGTCCCCGTTCCCCTTCAACCCACGGGCGTTAAGCGCCGGTATTCCAGCAAAAACTGAAGGACGGCCTCGACGGCGGAGATCGCCCGGGCTTGGGCCTCGATCAACCCCTCGCGCTGGCCCAGGCGCCCCAGGCGCTCGACCTCCCGCAAGGCTGGCGCGATGGACTCAAAGCCGCACGAGAGCGTGGCGCCAAGAAACTCGTGCGCCGCCGCTTGAACCGCCGACATCGACGAGCTTTTCACGGCGGCATAAAGGTTGGCCACAAAAAGGTCTGCTTGCCGAAAATAGAGGTCGATCAATTCATGCACGATCACAGCGTCGTGGTTGGAAATCTCTTCCAAGTGCGCCAGTGAGAGCGGCAGGTCCACCCGGCCGGTCCCCTCGCCCACGGTCCCATCGGAACCGTCCACGTCTTCCCTCCAGATCCCCGGCCCGCCGTCGAAAAGCGCGGGTCCACCGTCCGATTGGGGCGCCGTGATCGAGCGTCGGCGCTCCAAGGCGCGTTGGAGTTCCGCCTGCTTGACCGGCTTGGAAATATAATCGTCCATGCCGGCGGCGAGGCAGCGTTCGCGATCCTGACGCATCGCGTTCGCGGTGACCGCGATAATGTAAATCGTGGAACGTTTCGCCCCCTCAGCCGCCGCGTGCTGTTCGGCTCGGCGAATCGAACGGGTGGCTTCGAAGCCATCCATGTCGGGCATTTGGCAATCCATCAGGATGACATCGTAGCGAAGGTGGTGCAGGGTGCGAATCACTTCCAAACCACTCGCGACCGCATCCGCGGCGTAACCGAGCTTCTTCAACTGGGCGAGGATGACTTTTTGATTCATGCTGTTGTCCTCCGCCACGAGAATTCGGGTCTTCGGAATTTGAGCGGCGTCTGCGGACGCCGGCTCGCTCGCCGGCGCTGGGACTTGACTGGAGGGTTTTTCGAGCGAATCGCCGACCACCCGCGCGAAGCACTCTTGGAGGCGTGACGATTTAACCGGCTTGGCGAGGCAATCGAGGATGCCGGCCGCCCGCAATTCTTCCGCGGAGAGCTGCTGGCTGAGCGAGGTCACCAGCACAAGTCTGACGCCCGCGATGAGGGCCTCTGATTTAATCAATCTGGCCAGTGAAAGACCATCGAGGTCGGGCATCTGCAGGTCCAAAAGCGCCACGTCAAAGGCTCGGCCCGATCGCGCCTCACGACGGAGCGCCTCCAAGGCGTCCGCCCCGTTTGAAACCTCGAGGCTTTGGAGGCGCCAAGCCCGCAGTTGGAGGCCAAGGATCCGCCGATTGGTCGCGTTGTCGTCCACCACCAGAACCCGCAAGGCGCTCCAATCCGGAACGGGCGCGGCTTCGACTTTCGCGACTGACGCCTGTTTTTCAAGGCGTATCGTGAACCAGAACCGCGCCCCTTCGCCCGGGCGGCTTTCGACGCCAATTTCGCCCCCCATGTTTTCCACGAGGCGCTTCGAGATTACCAAGCCGAGGCCCGTGCCACCAAACTTGCGAGTGGTTGACCCGTCAGCCTGAATAAACGCTCGGAAGAGGCGCGACTGACTCTCCTCGGAGAGTCCAATTCCGGTATCGCGAACTTCGATCCGAGGCGTGACATGAAGATCGGTCTCCGCAACTCGCGAGACCTCGACCACGACTTCTCCGTGACTCGTAAACTTGATGGCGTTGCCCAGCAGGTTATTGAGCACTTGGCGAAACCGGCCCGGGTCGCCGCGAACGCGATCCGGCAACTCGGGCGCGACATACCCGACGAGTTCCAACCCTTTAAACTGCGCGACCGGCGCATGCAGTTCCAGCGTGCTCTCGATCACTTCACGCAGGTCGAAATCCAGGATTTCAAAGCGGAGCTTGCCCGCTTCAATCTTCGAGAAATCAAGGATGTCGTTGATGATCACCAAGAGCGAGTCCGCGCTGGTCCGAATCGTCTCCGCGTAGTCGCGTTGTTGGGGATTCAGGCCCGAATCGAGCAGCAGCGTCGTCATCCCAATCACGCCGTTCATCGGCGTGCGGATCTCGTGGCTGACGGTCGCCAGGAATTCGGCCTTGAGCCGGCCGGATTCCAACGCCGCGTCCAAAGCCTGCGCCAGGTCGGCCTCGATTCGCTTCCGCTCCGTGATGTCCCGCACCGAGGCCTGGCACATGCCGCGATTACCGAAATCAATAAAGTTAATCGTGACTTCGACCGGAAAGACGCGGCCATCCTTCGTCCGGTGTCGGGATTGAAACGTGTGGGAACCACGTTGCCGTTTTCCCTGCCACAGCGCCGGCCATTCGTGCGCGGAAACGTCCGGGTTGATCTCCGCCACCCCCAGCTTCAGCAGCTCGGGCCGGGAAAACCCCAACGAATCGCAGGCCGCGTCGTTCACGTACTCGAAACGGCCATCCGCGCCGACCCAAAAGATCGCCTCGACCGCGTGATCGACCGAAAACTGGGTAATCCGCAACGCCGCTTCCGTTTCGGCGCGCTCGCGAATCTCCGCCTCGAGTTCCCGGGTCCGCTCGGCGACCCGTAATTCGAGGGTCTGTTGCGCGCCCTGAAGCGCGGCGTCCTGCTTTTCAATTTGCGTCAGCATCTCATTGAAAGCGTCGATAAGTTGGCCGAGTTCGTCTTCGCCGTGTTTGTCCGCGCGCGCCGAGTAGTTTCGCTCCCGAGCCACTCGGGCCGCGATCTCGGCCAGGTGGAAGATCGGCCGGGAGATTACCCGCTGCAGTCGCCAGATCAGCAGCAAGGCCACGGCGGAAACCAACACCAACGCCACCAGGCTGGTGTAGAGATACCGCAGCCAACGCGCGTTGAGCGCCTGGAGATCCGAAACGATGTAAATCGTCCCCAGGCGATCACCTTCAAAATTGATCGCGCGGAAGGTTCGCAATTCCCTGCCTTGGAATACCGGCTCGCCTTCGCTTGGGGTCGGAAACGGCCGCGGCGGGGAGCCCGCGCGGAGATAGGAAGCGAATACCTTGCCGGTCCGATCGTAAACGCAGGCGGCGAGGATATTTGGCTGCGCGTGCAGCGACGCCAGCGTCTCTCGGGCGGAGCCAGGCTCATCGAACGAGAGTGAGGCGGCGCAATTGTACCCCAACATCTCGGCCGTCGTCGCGACCTCCTCCGCCAATTCGCGGCGAAACGAAAACCAGTCGTAAACGACAAAGATCGCGCACGCCAGGACCAGCGCCAGGACGCTCGTCCCCATCGCGATGAAGACCAGCTTTTGTCGGATCGGGATGTCGCGCAGCCGGCGCATGGGGACGAATCTCCGGAAGCTCACGGGTGCGCGGACCGCGCCAGTTTCTGAAGTTGGGCGTTGATTTTCAATCCGGCCTGCTCCGCGGCCGGCAGGTTTATCTCGAAGCGGAGCTTGTCGCCCTCCTGCGTAAACGTGATCACGCCGCCCGCCTGCGCAAACCGCTTGCTTTCGCCGACCGTCAACACGCTCGCATGCCCCAATCCCCGAAAAATCTCCGCCAATCGGGCCGGATCGCTTTCACCGATGAACAAAAGGTGGGCCGCCTTCGCCTCTTCGGCGGTCCTAAAGACTCGAACTTGGTAGCGCCGATTGTTGAATTTGCGATCCTGGACGATCTTCTCCAACTCGGAGCCGAACCGGTTCTCCCCGAGAACACCGATGACGATCGGGCTTGAGGAGGAGGAAAATGAGGAACTGGGCCACTCGACAAATTTCGTGAAATTATACAAGAACGCGGCTTTGAGTTGGTACTCGCGGGGAACCGCGGACTCCGCGCCGAACGCGGCAAACCCCGCCACCGACAACGCTAGGCAGGCCGCCAGCCAGGTCGGAAATTTGAACCAGAAATGACGCCGGCCGCCGAACCCGCTTTTGGCGGCGGCGACTCCCGCGGCCGGCCACCACGAGACCCGCGGGACGCCACCCTCGGGCGCGGCGCGCCCGCAAAATTCGCTTCGCGCCGCGGCGGCGCGAAGCCGCCTTGGCGCTGGGGCAAGGTTAAATCTCATGTGGAGCAAGGCGCCAGATCGTTAGGCGTCAAAACCTCCAGACTAACTTCCCAAAAACGCTCCGGGGGATCTCCGTCAGGACCGGAGTAGTGTAGCTGGTGAACTCGGCGTGACTGGGCTGGATGAGATTCTGGCCCCAGACGCTTAATTCCACCGCCGGCGTCACATGCCACGTCAGACCTAAATCGACCCGCATGTGCGCCTCAATGTTCTTGTCAGGCAGATGATCGACATAATACATCGCGGCGTTGAACTCCAGATCATGGGGCAAATTAAGGTAGGAGCGAACCTGGAACTGGTTTTTCGGATTATCCCCTTCCGTGACCGACGTGGGCGCGATGCCCGGCGGCTTCAACTCAATCTCCAACCAGGTGTAGGCCGCAATCAATTTCCAACTATCCAAAACGCGCCACTGCACCGCGATCTCCGTCCCGTAGGCCCCGCCCGCTTGAGCGTTCGAAGGCGTATAACCAACGGCCAAATGTGGCGGCGGCGGAACGAGTTCCACGGCGGCCGAACTGACCGCGTAGGTCGCTAGGCCATGGTAGTCGTTGTAATAGGCGGTGAGGTCCAGCGAAAGATTGGCCAGCGGTTTGACGCGGTAGCCGATTTCGTACGCGATCAATTCCTCGGAGTCCAAGTCCGGGTTGCCGAGAACCCTCGCGACCACCAAAGGACCGTTAGGACCGGCCGAGGTCACGGTGTTATCGAATCGGATGTTGGTATCGATGGGGGCCGGTGTCCTCAGGGCGCGGGAGACCGACGCCCAAACGGTTTGACGCTCGTCAGGGGTCCACGCCACGCGCCCGCCCGGCTCCAGCTCGAAGCCGGTGTAGTCGTTATGTTCCACTTTGGTCCCCAGCGTCAACTTCAGGCGATCCTCCACCAACGTGATTTCATCTTGTAGGAAGGTATTGACCAACTGATCGCGTCGCGTCGCGGGCATGAACGTAATGTCAGGCGTGACGCCGATAAACTCTGGTTCGTACCGATAGCCGAGACCCCACATAACGTCCTGGCGGTTACCCAGGGCGAAGCGGTATTGCAGGTCCGAATCATAGGTGTCCACCCGGGTATTCGCGCCGGCGGTGCTGTGTCGTTCGTGGTCGTAGTAGAGTTGGAGGGATAATTCCGAACTCTCGCTAAAACTGTGCGTCCAACGCCCCAAGACGTTTACGCCGGCATCGAGGCCGACGACGCCGACATCCGTATAGTACGGCGGAGTCAGTTCCGCCTGCCGGACATTTTCGCCGAACTGCCCTTGAAAGTAGTCGCCCTGCAACGTCAATTGGTCCTGCAACGAAGGCTCCCAGTCCAAGCGGAACCCTCCTTGCCCGGCGTTCCACGCATCGGCCGTCGCGGTTCCATTTTGATCGTTGAAATGGTCGCGATCGAAGTACTTGCCGTAAACGCGGTAATAGAGGTTGGTCGCCAGCTCACCCCCGTAACGGGCGGCCACCGAGGGACGATCCTCCGTGCCGTAGGAGGTGGTCACCAATCCGCCCTGGGTATCCTTGGCGCTTTTCGTAATGATGTTGATGACCCCGTTGACCGCGTTGGCGCCCCACAAGGTCGCGCCGGGCCCACGAATGACTTCGATCCGGTCCAGGTCCTCCATCACCAGGTCCTGGACGTTCCAATTGACTCCGGAAAAGGTCGGGCTGTAAACCGTTCGACCATCAATCAAGACGAGCAGTTTGTTGGCGAACTGGCTGTTGAACCCCCGGGAGGAAACCGCCCACTCGTCGCTGCTGATCCGCGCCACGTCCAAACCCGGCACCATCCGAAGCGCTTCGGCGATCGTGCTGGCGCCCGAGCGGCGGATATCCTCGGGCGTCAAGACCGCGATCGCGGCGGGCGATTGATCGAGCTTGGTCTCCTTTTTCGATACCGACGTCACCGATTCGTTCAGCAAATCCTGGATGCTGAGGTCCCCCAAATTCCCGGTCGAGGTTCCCGTCACTTGGCCAATGGATTCATTCACCACCAACGAACCGGCCAGGAACATGATGAAAGCGCCCGCGAAACGGGAGCCGACCGCGAGGGAGCGCCGAAAATTACCTCTGCCTTGGATGGGTTGAGACGAGCGGCTGGCGAAATCAAAGGCTAGCGTCGGGCGGCGCTGAGTCAGGCGCGAGCGCTTCTTCGATCGCCACCAAAAGCTTCTCGGCCGTAAAGGGTTTTTGCAAGACATAGACAATTCCACACGCTTCCCGCGCTGCCTCATCCGCGTCAAAGGGCGTGCCGCTGGCGATGACGATCTTGATTTTCGAGTCAAACGACCGCACCGCCCGAGCCGCCGCCAGCCCGTCCATCACAGGCATCGACAAGTCTGTCACCATCACCGAGATCTTGCCCTGGTTTTGAGCGCAGACCGCGACCGCCTCGGCGCCGTGCGCCGCGGTTAACACCTGGTAACCGAACGCTTCGAAGGTCTGACGGGCGATATTGCGAATCATCGCTTCATCATCCACTACCAAAATGCACTGGCCGTTTCCAACTGGTAGGGGCCGTCGCAGGGTCGCGTCGTTTTCAATAGCCGCCGTCGCCTGCGCTGGCAAGTAAACTTTAAAACAAGCGCCGCGACCGATTTCACTTTCGACCGTGACAAACCCTTCGTGGCTGCGCGCAATCGCCCGAACCGTGGACAAACCCAGTCCGGTTCCCTTCCCCAACTCCTTGGTGGTGAAGAATGGCTCGAAGATCCGCTCCCGCAGCTCGGCGGGAATCCCGCCGCCGGTATCGGCGACACGCAGCGCCAAATACGGCGCCGGTCGCGCGTCTGGATGGGCTGGCAAACTCTGTTGTTCCGGATCCAGGTTGGTCGCGCCAATCGTGAGTACTCCGCCGTCAGGCATCGCGTCGCGGGCGTTGATGCAGAGATTGAGCAACACCTGGTGCAACTGCGTCGCGTCGGCCACCACCGGCCATAGGTTCTCGGGCACGTCGGATTCGATGCGGATCGTCTTGGGAAAGGTTTGGCGAGCGATGGAGGCCATGTCATGGATCAGCGCTTTCGCGTCCAACGGAACCCTCAAACCTTCGATGCCGCGGGCAAACGTCAACACCTGCTTGACCATGTCGGCGCCGCGCAGGGCGCTCGATTCGAGAATCTCGAGCATCGGTTGATCCTCCGGCGAGCCGAACTTCATCCGCAGCAATTGCGTCGCCATCAGGATCGGCGCGAGCGCGTTATTAAGGTCGTGCGCGATCCCGCCAGCCAAGGCTCCAATACTTTCGAGGCGTTGATCACGCAGCGAGCGCGCCTGGCGCTCGCGTTCTTCGGTCGTGTCGGTGAACGTGACGACGACCCCGCGCACGACTCCTTTTTCGATCATCGGGGCGGACGAATAGGCGACGGGAAATGAGGTCCCGTCCTTGCGCCAGAATACCTCATCGTCCACCCGACAACCCTCCGCGAGCATAAAAGAGCGAGCAATCGGGCACTCGTGCCGCGGATAGGGCGTGCCGTCGAGCTTGGCGTGATGGATCAACGGGTGGGTCTCCCGGCCCAAAAGCTCCTCGGGAGCGTAACCCAACATTCGCGCCCCTGATCGGTTGATGAACGTGCAGCGCGCCTTCGCGTCCAGGCCGTAAATGCCCTCACCCGTCGATTCCAAGAGCAGTTGCAATTCAGTCGCCAAATGCGCCCGCTCCTCTTCAAGCAGTTTGCGCTCCAGAAATTGGCCTAGTTGAACCCCGAGTCCGGTCAGCAAATTGAGCAACGACTCATCTTCCGAACCAATCTCGCGCCAAAAAAAGACCATCACTCCCCGCGCTTCCGACTGGAATCGGACGGGAACCGCGACCGCGGCGCCACCCCCGAAGGGACCGCTGACGCGCCCGCGCGGCATTCCGACATCGTGCGGCGATTCCGATTCCCACGCCGCTTCGCCCGACGCCCAGACCTTTCCCGCCAGCCCTTCGCCAATCCCGAGCGACGCGCGCTGCTCGGCGGCCGAAGCGGAGTCGTCAACCGAGGCCGCCGGCCAACAGCGCTGGCAACGCAGGCGCTTCGTTTCGGCGTCCACTTCCCAAAACTCGCCATTCACGCACAGTGTGCGTTCGCAAATGACCTGCAACGCCCGCTCGACCGCCACGGACGAACCGCTCGCTTCCGCCAATACCTTCGTAATCGAATGTTGCAAGTCGAGCCGTTGATCGGCCAGCACCCGCTCGGTGATGTCAGTCCACGAACCGACGATTTCGATCGGCCAGCCGTCCGCGTCCCTTACAAGTCGTTGCTCTTCCCGCACCCAGGCGTAGGCGCCGTCCGCCCGCCGGAGCCGGTAGTCGCGCGCCAATTGGCCCCGGGCGAACAAACGCGGCAACCCCGCCATCACTTTCTCCCTCTCGTCGGGATGCAAATGATCCTCCCACCAGTTCTCCTGAAAAAAATCAACCGTTTCCGAACCGATGATTTGCGCGAAGTTTTCGCTGACGTACGCGGGACTCGTTCGCTCGCCGTGGACGGTCAGCGAGTAGATGACCGCCGGGCTTTTGGCCAGGAGCCGTTCCAGCTTCTCCCGCATCCCGCGCAACGCCTCCGCCTGCGCGGTCAACTCGTAGGTTTTCTCCTCCAACCGATCGACCAATTGCGCGCTGTACTGCTTCATCAGCGTCAATTCGTCGCGCGACTGGGCCGCGACGGGCGCCCCACCCGGACGACTTTTGATGATTTCCTCGAGCGCGGCGATCAGAACCGCGGCGCGGGAAGGTTTATTAAAGACGCGGTCGGCGCCGAACTGGATCCCCAAGTCCTCGGCCTCCAACGAGCCATAGGTGGCGCTGTACACGATAAACGGCAGCGCCGAAAAACGCGGGTCATTCCGCACTTCACGACAAAGCCGGTACCCGTCCATGTTTGGCATCAAAACGTCGGAAATAATGCCGTCCACTCGGTCCCGATTGAGAACCGCCAACGCCTCCACGCCGTCCGCCGCCTGCACGACCTCGACCCCCTCGGCTTCGAGTGTAACGCGCAAGAGTTTGCGGGTCGGCTCCAGATCATCGACGATCAGGATTCTCATAGTGTGAATCTGCCTTCCCCCGCAAACGCTCGGGCGCCGCCGTTCGGACGCACGGCCAGGGGCCGTTCATGACCCCAGATCGGAGCCGAGAGGGGACCTTGCTTTAATTCCATGACGCTTAACATCTCGCCTTGAGGTATCGCGCCACCTGCGCGGGGAATTCACGGGTATTGATCGGCTTCGAGATATAACCCTGACAGCCGGCCGCGAAGGCCTTCTGATCGTCGCCAATCATCGCCGACGCCGTCAGGGCGACAATCGGAATGTCCGCGGTATTTGGCTGTGCCTTCAGCCGCCGGGTCAGGGTAAGGCCATCCACGCCTGGAAGCGCCAGGTCCATCAGGATCAAGTCTGGTCGGGAGCATTCGATCGCCGCCTCGGCTTGGATGGCATCCGCCGCCTCGATCACCCGCCACCCTTCGAATTCGAGAACGCTTTTTACCAATTTAAGATTCGCCGGGTTGTCATCGACCACGAGCACGCACGGCGGCGGCGCCCCGCGCGCGGACTCAAGCTCGGAAGCGTTCATACCGGCGCCGCCTTCATCTCCAAGGGCAGGGTTACCGAAAACTCGCTGCCCTGCCCGAGGACGCTTTTAACGGTGATTTCGCCCCCTTGCAGATCCACCATGCGCCGCGTTAATGCCAGGCCGAGCCCCGTCCCTTGATACCGCCGGGTCGCCCCCGAATCGAGTTGTTCAAACTCCTTGAACAAGCGCCCCAAATCCTCCGCCTTGATCCCAATGCCATTGTCCCGCACCGTCACCTGGAATCGGTCTGCCCCGATGGCTCGGCCGGTCACCTCGATGTGACCGCCGTCGTTGGTAAACTTGATGGCGTTGGAGAGCAGATTGTACAGCGCTTGCTTGAAGCGGCGCGGGTCCAGCGTCACGCTGGCGGGCAAGGCGCCGGTCTCGGTCTGAATATGAATCCCCTTCTTTTCGGCGATGGTTCCGACCACGGAGCAGACCTCCGCGATCGCCTCACCGGGCGAAAACCGCTCGGGCCGGAAATCGGTCTTGCCCGCCTCGACCTTCGCAAGATCCAACAGATCGCCGATGAGACGCAACAGGTGACGCCCGCTGTTGAGGATTTCGTCCAAGTACTCCCTTTGCCGGGCGTTAAGTGGTCCGGGCTTGCCGTCCGCGAGGAATTCCGCAAAGCCGATCACGCTATTGAGCGGCGTGCGCAATTCGTGCGACATGGTCGCGAGGAAATGGAGTTTGACCCGATTGGCCTCGTGGACTCGCCGGTTCTCTTCCTCCAGCGCCAGATTCTTGCGATGAGTTTCCTCCGCCCGCTTGCGCTCGGTAATGTCCACGATCGAACAGAGGACGAACGGGCCTTCGTCCGTTTTGATCGGGTTCAACCCAACCTCGATCGGCACCTCCTCCCCGTTCTTGCGCAAACCGTACAGGTCTCGCCCGCCCCCCATCAGGCGCGACTTGGGATCCGCGGCGAACGCGGCACGATAGTCGCCATGGCGGCCGCGGAAGCGTTCTGGAATCAGCGCCTCCACCGGTTGGCCGAGCAACTCGGCGCGTCGATAGCCAAAGACATGCTCCGCTTGGGCGTTCGCCAGGGAGATTAGCCCGGCGCGATCGACCATGATGATCGCGTTCGGGGCTGACTCGACCACCACGCTGAGCCGATCCTCGGACCGTCTCGCCTCGATCAAGTCCCGCGCTATCACCGATACTCCGGACACGGCGCCGTTTTGATCGCGAATAGGAGAAAACGACGCCGAGATCTGAATTCGCTCACCGTTCTTATGGAGGCGAACCGTCTCAACATGGGCGATCCTTTCACCCCGCCGAATCCGCCCGAGAACCTCAGCCTCCTCGTCGGCACGCTCCGGCGGAATAATGGAAAGCATCGGACGCCCGTTAATCTCGCTCGCCGTGTAGCCGAAAATCCGCTCGGCCGCCGCGTTCCAGGTCAAGATCGAGCCGTCCAAACCCTTGCTAATGATGGCGTCTTCCGACGACTCAATGATGGAAGAATGTTCCGCGAAGAATTTCTCAACTCTTTCTGGCACAGAAAGTTCAGGCTCAGCCGTGGGTGTCCCCGCTGCGTCAAAGGCCTTCGCCGGCGTCAAAGGGAGACCGCCGACCAGCCAAGTGGATTTGCCGAGCAACAACGCGAGCAGCGGCGCCGGAGCGATTCCAGGATGCGAGCCGCCTGCGACCTCACACAGGCAGAACCCGACGAACTTAATCACGCCAAACGCGGCCGCGAGCGCGAGCGCGGAGAGGAAAACTCGGACGAGCCTTTGCGAGGTCGATAAATCCGGACGGCGCTGCCTCTTCGACGGGAAACCCGTCAAAATACTCAACGAGCGCTCTGGCACGGAGAGTTTCGGCCAAAAGTGCGCTCGGTATGGGCGAGGGAATTGCCCATGCGAAACCCCAAAGCCAACCCCAAACATCCAATTCGCCGAGACTTCATTCATATGAGCCGAATCGAACCGCTCGACACCCAAAACGCGTCACCGAGGCCAAACGCCTGAGGCGTAACCAATCAGCAATGCGGATCGCCCCCGGAAGGCGACCCGACCCGTGAAACCCACCGCTTGACTGGTTTTACCCGCCAACCCGCGTCCAACCGGTGAAACCGCTTTACCCCAGCCGGGGACGCCGGGCGGTCACCGCGCTCTCCGCGTGCCCGCCGGCCCCGTGCTCACCCACCCACACCCTCGGCTTACTAAAAATCTTTGGATGGTCTCGACGATAGCAATCCGGTCAAAAACGGACAATCCGGGTAAACACCTATTTCTCGGCGTACTTCCACCTAAGACGCGGGGCGCGGACGGGGAACATTCGCGCGGCATCGCCAGCGGGCGTTTTTGACTCGACTTGCGCCCGCCTAATCGAACAATGGGATTTCACGGCGCGCTCCGTCCCGGTTACGGGTCGATCGGGAGCCTCAGGGTCGAGACCATGCCCTCGCCGAACTAATTGCCATCATGAAGTTTGCAACGTTTTCCTTTCCTACGAACACCCTCTTCGGCGCGGGCGCCATCGCCGAACTCCCGGCCCGCCTCACGGCGCTCCAGATTCGGCGTCCACTGGTGGTAACCGACCCCGGTCTGCTCGCGACGGAGGCGTTCGCCCTGCTTCAGCGCGCCCTTGGCCCCGCGGGCCAGAATGAAAATTGGTTTCTTTATCACGGCGTTCATCCGAACCCGATCGAATCGGACGTCCTGGAAGCCGCGGCGGCGTATCGCGCCGGAAAATGCGATGGGGTCATTGCCATCGGAGGTGGCAGCGCGCTGGACGCTGGCAAAGCCGCTCGATTGCTTATCAAAAGGCCCGACCTGAAGCTCGACTCGTTCAATTACAATGACGACTGGACCGGGTTGCCGCCACTCGTGACGTTGCCGACGACGGCCGGTACGGGGAGCGAGGTCGGCCGCAGTTCGGTGATCACGATCACCGCCACTCACCGCAAGACCGTCCTCTTTCATCCCGAGTTGTTGGCCAAACTCGTCATTTTAGATCCCGAGTTGACCCGTGGTTTGCCTCCCAAGTTGACCGCCGCCACGGGCTTGGACGCGTTGACCCATTGCATCGAGTCCTACACCTCACCGGTGTTTCATCCGCCTTGCGATGGCATTGCGCTGGAGGGAATTCACCTGATCGTCGAGGCGTTGCCCCGCGCCTATCGCGACGGCGCCGACCTCGACGCGCGCGGCCGGATGTTGGTCGCGGCCGCCATGGGCGCCATCGCCTTCCAAAAGGATTTGGGCGCGACCCATTCCCTGGCCCACCCGCTCTCGAGCCTTCTCGGTTTGCACCACGGGACCGCGAACGCGCTCTGCTTGCCAGCCGTGATGAAATTCAACGCCCGCCAGAAGCCAGGCATTTACCGCCGGGTCGGGCAAGCCTGCGGATTGGACGTATTTTCTCTCGCCGACGCCCAAGCCGACCAGCGCACGATCGACTTCGTGGAGCGATTTATCGTCCAACTCGGCTTGAGTCCCGGCCTCCGCGCCTTTGGAGTCACGGAATCACATCTAGACGCGCTCGTCGAACAAGCCTTTCTCGACGGCTGCCACCAAACCAATCCCGTGCCCGTGACGGCCGCCGATTTGCGCTCGCTTTACCTCGCCTCGCTATGAGTCAATTCCCCACCCAACTGCTCATTGACGGCCAATGGCGGGCGACACCCGCCAAATCATTGTCGCAAACCAACCCGGCGACAAACGAGGTTTTCGCGGAAGTCAGTTCCGCGAGCGCCGCCGACATGAACGACGCGGTCCTTGGCGCCCAGCGGGCCTTCTCGGCCGGTTGGCGCGATCTCGCGCCCGGCAAACGCACGGGACTGCTTTTCAATATCGCTCGCGTTCTGCGCGAAAACGCCGAGTCCATCGCGCAACTGGAGTGTCGCAACATCGGCAAGCCGATTGCCGACGCTCGCGATGAAGTCGCCCTGGGCGCCCGCGTCTTCGAGTATTACGCTGGCGCGATCGGCAAGTTTTTTGGTCACACGATCCCCGTCGCGCGGGGCGGCTTCGATTTCACCCTGCACCAGCCGATGGGCGTCGTCGCCGCGATCGTTCCATGGAATTTTCCCTTCCCCATTGCCTGCTGGAAGGTGGCGCCCGCCTTGGCGGCGGGCAATTGCGTCGTCCTGAAGCCAGCTTCCCTTTCCCCGCTCACGGCGCTGCTACTCGGCCAGTTCGCGCTCGCGGCCGGTCTTCCGCCAGGGGCGCTGCAGGTGGTTCCCGGGGCCGGAACCGAGGTCGGTGACGCGCTCGTGACCCATCCGGCGGTCCGCAAGATTTCGTTCACCGGTTCTACCGCGATCGGTTCCCGGATCATGGGCCTTGCCGCCCGCGACATCAAACGCGTCTCACTCGAACTAGGCGGCAAATCTCCGAATATCGTTTTTGCCGACGCCGATTGGGAACAGGCCGCCGACTCGTCCCCGATGAGCGTGTTCGCGAACACGGGACAAGACTGCTGCGCGCGGAGCCGGATGTTCGTCGAGCGCGCCATCTTCCAGCCGTTCGCCGAACGCTTCATCGCCGCGACGAAAAAACTGAAAATTGGCGACCCGACCCTTGACGCGACCCAAATCGGGCCGATGGTTTCCGCGGGACAGCGCGCGAGCGTCGAACAATTCCTCACGGAAGCGACGGCCGCCGGGCGCAAGTCGGCGGTCGGTGGCGGGCGTCCGCTGGAAAAAGGTTGTTACCTCGAACCAGCCGTTTTTCTGGATGTCGAGCCGCAAGATCGCGTCTGGCGCGAAGAGGTGTTCGGTCCAGTCGTCTGCCTCCGACCGTTTGACGACGAAGCGGCGATGATCGAGGAGGTTAACGCCTCGCCGTACGGATTGAGCGGCTCCCTTTGGACGAACGACCTGCGGCGCGCGCTCCGGGTGGCGAGCCGAATCGAGAGCGGCGTCCTAAGCGTCAATTCCCACTCCAGCGTCCACGCGGAGGCGCCCTTCGGTGGATTCAAACAGAGCGGCCTGGGCCGCGACCTCGGGATGGCGGCGCTCGAGGGCTACACCGAACTAAAAAACATCTACGTGGCAGTATGAACCTGCAGAAGCTCAAACAAAAGGTCCAGCGCGGCGAGATCGACACGGTCGTCGTCGCCTTCCCCGACGTCTTCGGACGGTTGGTCGGCAAACGGTTTACGGGAAGCTATTTCGTAGATCACGTCGCCGCCGGCGGCACCCACGGCTGCAACTACCTGCTCACCGTCAATCTGGAGATGGATCCGCAGGACGGATTCAACCTGGCCAATTGGGAGAAGGGTTTCGGCGATTTCGAAATGCGGCCGGACTTTTCGACCCTGCGCGAACTGCCCTGGTTGCCGGGCAGCGCGCTCGTGATCTGCGATTACGTCCACGACGACGGCCATTGGGTCGCCGAGGCGCCCCGCTCGGCGCTCCGCCGCCAATTGGACGCGCTCGCCGAACGCAAACTAACCTGTGGCATCGCCAGCGAACTGGAATTCTTCCTCTTCAATAACACGTTCCACGACGCCGCCGTTAGCGAATATCGAAATTTGACCCCTTCGAGCGATTACCGCATCGATTACCACACCATGCAACCCGCGCGCGATGAGACGCTCATGCGCGCCGTGCGCAATCAAATGGGCGCCGCGGACGTGCCCATCGAGTGCAGCAAGGGCGAATGGGGCAAAGGCCAGCACGAAATCAATTTCATTTACGGCGAGCCGCTCGCGATGGCCGATCGTCACGTCGTTTTCAAACAGGGAATCAAAGAGATCGCCGCGCAGCACGGCAAGGCGATCACCTTCATGGCCAAACTCGCCGCCAACGAGGTCGGGAGCAGTTGTCACATCCACACCAGCCTGTGGCGCAACGGCGCCAATCTCTTCTGGGACGCGAAGGCCAAGTGCGGCTCGCGGATGTTCCGGCAATTCCTCGGCGGGCTGATGAAGTACGCCCCCGAGCTTTGCGCGTTCTTCGCTCCGACGATTAATTCCTACAAGCGTTATCAATCCGCCAGTTGGGCGCCGACCAAAATGGCCTGGGCGCACGACAACCGCACGGTCGGTTTCCGCGTCGTCGGACACGGCGGCGGCTTTCGGGTCGAGAATCGGATGCCGGGCGCCGACGCGAATCCGTACCTGGCGTTCGCCGCGACCCTTGCGGCGGGCTTGGCCGGCGTGGACGAAGGTCTGGACTGCGGCGACGTTTATGTCGGCAACGCCTACGTTGACCCGCGGCTGGCGAGTTTGCCGAAATCGCTGCGCGAGGCCGCGGACCTGCTCGACCGCAGCGCGCTGGCGCGGAAAGCGTTCGGCGACGCCGTGGTCGATTTCTACGTCCATACCGCCAAATTGGAAGTGCGGGCCTTTGACGACGCGGTGACCGATTGGGAGCGGGTTCGTTACTTTGAGCGGATTTGAACGCGGCCCCGTCGGCGAACGGCGCGGTCGGAGAATTTGATCACGTCGAGCGTTTGTCCGTTCGGACCGCCACGCTGATGTCGACGCGGGGCAACCGGCGCCGCCTAGAAACTCCAGTGAAGCCTCCCGCTTACGACTGAGACCGGGCCGCGATCACGATTGAACGCCGGATCAGCGATGAACTGATAGTCGAGCGCGAGGTTAATCCCTTTCCACACCTCGATGTCATAATAGGTTTCGATCAGCTTCTCGGTGGCATAGGTCAGCGCGCCGTCTCCCGCGAGGATACCCGTGCCCCCGGCCGCCAGGAATTCGCGGTGGACGCCGGAAATCCCGTTCAACGCCGCCGCGATTCCCAAGGTATCTTCGGGTCGCCGCCAAAAATTCCCATTCAGGCTCACGCCGAGGGACGCCGAATGATCCACGTCACTGAAGCTCCAACCCTCGTTCCTGCCGTCGCTCCAACCGAGCCGCAAGAAGCCGCCGACGCCCTTAACGAACTCTTGCTCAAGATTAAGCCCGAAGCCGAACTTGTAACGATAGTCCCGAGTCGCGGCGACGTCGGCCGGACGGCTTGGGTCATCGAGCGCCAATTCATAACTGCCCATGTGCGCCCGGGTGAGAAATGTCAGGACGCGCGCCGCCCCCGGATGCCCTCCAAGACTGAACCGGCGCTCGAATTCTGCCACCATCGACCACGCGTCGAGATACGCGGGGTCTTCGGCAATCCCGTTGGAAACGCGCGGGACTTGAAAAAATCCGTACCGAGCCGTCCACTGCGACTCGTTCAACTCAACGGCCAGGCCGGTGATAAACCCGAGACTGTCCGCCGGATAATCCCAGGCTTCGTTGGCCATCAGACTCCAGTTCATAAACTGCGTCCGCGGGTCATTGGCGTAGGCGTTATTGTCAAAAATGTCCTTCGCGCTGAACTTGCCGGCCGTGATGGTCAAACGCGAAACATCGCTCTGCCCCGCCAAGTGGAGCGCGTCATTCGCCGTCGCCTCAGTCTCACCCCCCAACCCAATCGTCTGCCGGATGAAGACGCGCGAAAAGACCGCGTTGGGAATCGAATTGCCGAGGCGGAACGCCTCCCCGTTAGGGAAGCCTTCCGCCCCCAGCGTCTTGTTGAAGCCATATCCCTGCCACACCAGCCCGTCGAGGTGGAGTTCAGCGCCGGGCCACAACCGGGCGCCAAACATAAGGTCAAGGGAAACCGTTTCCTTAACGTCACCCGTGTCGGTCAAGCTGTTCGGCCCGGAGTAGCGCGCCGAGAAACCGGGATGATACTGAACTATGTCCGTGTTCTGCAGATGCCAGTTCCATTCCTGGCGCGCGGCCGGCGGTCCGCCGTTGAGCGACTGCGTCGGGATGGCGGCCGAGTCATCGGCCAACCCAGAACCCACATCGCCTCCCGAACAAACGCTGAACGCGGCGAAGCCACCACTCGCGATCAGAGCAACCGCGCTCGCCGCTCGGCCATGGGTCGCGAATCGACGACGGAATTGTGACATAATTTTACAGTTTGGTTACGGAACGAGCGCCGCGGCGGCGAATCCGGTGGAATGAGAATGGATTCCCGGCATTCAACCGACGTAGCGATCCAACACGGTGAGCAATGAGCGCAGATTCTTTTGACCTTGCGCCGCGTCCTTGACATGCTCGATACAGTCGTGCGCGTGCGAATGAATGATTCTCTGTCCAAAGGATTTCAGGGCGTTGCGCGCCGAAATAACCTGGTTCAGAATCTCGGTGCAATCGGCGTCGGCCTCGACCATTCGCGCGAGGGCCTCGACCTGCCCCCTGACTTTCCGCAACCGCACGATCAACGCCCGTTTCTCCTTGTCTGGATGCACATGTCTCATGGCTTGTTTTTACGCCGCCCGGCCTCGCGGCGCCAAGCGAATTCCGGCGTTGACGAGCTAAGGGGGATAGGGGTATATACCTTGTCATTGCCGGCCGCGGTTGACGCGGCGCGAACTTGAGCGAAACCATGGCCTCCGCGCCCCCAAAGAATCCGATCCAGTCCTCGCCGCTGCTGGCGCAGGCCGCCGCCTTGCCGAACGATGAGGTCTGCCAATTACTCGGCGTCACGCCGAACGGCTTGACCCAGGCGGAGGCGGAAGAGCGCCTCGCCAAGCACGGCCCCAACGAGGTCGCCTACGAGAAGCAGCAGAGCTGGC
This sequence comes from uncultured Verrucomicrobiota bacterium, assembly GCA_964522665.1. Classification (GTDB taxonomy): domain Bacteria; phylum Verrucomicrobiota; class Verrucomicrobiia; order Limisphaerales; family CAZFVY01; genus CAZFVY01. Next base: position 69,533 of record CAZFVY010000018.1, read on the forward strand.
TCCGGCGCCTCTACACAGCCGCGCGCAACCCATTGGTGATCCTCCTCGTCGTGCTGGCGGTCTTGTCTTTCGCGACCAACGATTTTCGCGCGGGCAGCGTCATGCTGCTCATGGTCGTCCTGGGCCTTTCGCTGCGCTTCGTGCAGGAGACCCGCGCCGACACCGCGGCCGCCAAGCTTAAGGCCATGATCAGCGTCACGGCGACCGTGCTGCGGGATGGCCAACCAAAGGAAATTCCCCTCAAGGACCTCGTGCCCGGCGACGTCGTGAAGCTTTCGGCGGGTGATATGATTCCGGGCGACCTGCGCCTGCTCTCCGCCAAAGACCTGTTCGTCATTCAAGCCACGCTCACGGGTGAATCGCTGCCGGTGGAGAAGCTCGACGCCCGTGACTCGCGGGAGAACGTCTCCCCGATCGAACGCTCGAACCTCTGCTTTCTCGGCACCAGCGTCGAGAGCGGCACGGCCATCGGCGTCATCGCCGCCACCGGGCCACAGACCTATTTCGGCAACGTGGCCAGCAGCCTGGCGGGACAGCAATCCGAGACCGCCTTCGAGAAAGGGGTGAAAAAGTTCACCTGGCTGATGATTCGTTTCATGATGGTGATGGTCCCCTTGGTCTTCGTGATAAATGGCATCACCAAGCACGATTGGCACGAGTCCTTCTTTTTCTCCCTCGCCGTCGCGGTCGGCCTCACGCCGGAAATGTTGCCGATGATCGTCTCGGTCTGCCTCTCGAAGGGCGCGCTGGCAATGTCCAAGAAAAAGGTCATCGTCAAACGGCTCAACTCAATCCAGAACTTCGGCGCGATGGACGTCCTGTGTACGGACAAAACCGGAACCCTGACGATCGATCGCGTCATCCTTGAGCTGCATTGCGACGTTTTCAAAAACGCGAGCCAGGAGGTGCTCCGCGACGCCTACTTGATCAGCCACTTTCAAACCGGCCTGAAAAACGTCCTGGACCGCGCCGTCCTGCGCCACCAGGAACTGCACACCGAGCTTTCACTCGCCCAGTTCACCAAGATCGATGAAATCCCGTTCGATTTCTCCCGCCGCATGATGTCGGTCGCGGTGGAAGGTCCCGATGGCGAGCGTCAACTGCTGACTAAAGGCGCGCCGGAGGCGGTATTCACCCGCTGCACCCACTTCGAAAGTGAAGGCGAAATCTTCCCGATGGAGCCGATTCTCGTCGGCAATCTGATCGAGCAGGTTAACGATTTGAGTGAAGACGGTTTCCGCGTGTTGGCGGTCGCGACCAAGAGGCTCGATAAGCGAAACGCCTACTCGAAGGCCGACGAATGCAACCTGGTCCTGACCGGCTATCTGGCCTTCCTGGACCCGCCCAAAGACACCGCCGCCAAGGCGATCACCGCGTTGCGGCAACATGGCGTCACGGTCAAAGTGCTCACCGGCGACAATGACCTCGTGACCCGCAAAGTGTGCAGTGAAGTCGGCATTCACGCCGAACGGGTCATCCTCGGCAGCCACGTCGAAACGATGTCGGAAGCGCAACTGGCCGAGGCCGTGGAAACCACGGATGTGTTCGCGCGCCTTTCGCCGGCGCACAAGCAACGCATCGTGCGCGCCTTGCAACTGAAGGGGCACGTCGTCGGGTTCATGGGCGATGGCATCAACGACGCGCCGGCCCTGCGCGCGGCCGACGTTGGCATCTCCGTCGATAACGCGGTCGATATCGCCAAGGAATCGGCCGACGTCATCCTTTTGGAGAAGAATTTGATGGTGCTCGAGGAAGGGGTCCTGGAGGGCCGCAAGGTGTTCGTCAACATCCTCAAGTACATTCGCATGGGGGCCAGCTCCAATTTCGGCAACATGTTCAGCGTGATCGGCGCCAGCGCGTGGCTGCCGTACGTGCCGATGGCCCCGATCCAGGTGCTGTCGAACAACCTGCTCTATGATTTCTCGCAGGTCCCGATCCCCACGGACAACGTTGGCGCCCAGCAGACGGCTAAACCGCGGCCGTGGCACATCGGCGAAATCGCCCGCTTCATCGTATTTATCGGCCCCATCAGTTCCATCTTTGATTACACCACCTACGCGATCATGTGGTTTGTCTTCAAGTGCAGCCAGATCGGCCTGGCGCCCCCGCCGGAACTGGCCGCGCGCTTCGCGCACGCCACGTCGGCCGACGACACGTACGCCGCCGCGCTGTTTCATACCGGCTGGTTTGTGGAATCGTTGATGACTCAGACGCTCATCATCCATGTCATCCGCACGAACCTGATTCCCTTTATCCAATCGCGCGCGAGTTGGCAGCTCACCTTGACCACCCTGCTGATCATGGCCTTTGGCGCCTACCTGCCCTATTCACCGCTCGCGACCGCCCTGGGCTTCGTCCCGCTGCCGGCGCTGTACTGGCCGCTCCTGCTCCTCACTTTGGGCTGCTACGTCGCGCTCACCCAATTGGTCAAAGCGTGGCTGTTAAAGAAGCTCTGGATTTAAGCTTTGGTGTCCGCCAATCAGATCGGCAACCCTTGGACTCGCGCTCCAGCCGCGCGGCGGGACGCGGAGGCGTCGGTCGGGATATTCGCGTCCGACGACCAACAATCGCGTTGCAAATTCTCGGGTAAACGACAATGGTAGGGAAGTTGGCTGACGGATGTTTGCAGGCCGGTCGAATGGCCCCTGGGACCCTTCCGCCAACATTTTTTTTATGGACGTAAAGTTACCGCGCCTCGGTGAAGGCGCAGATTCCGGCGCCGTCGTCAGCCTTCTCGTAAAAGAGGGCGACGCGATCACACTCGACCAGCCAATCCTGGAATTGGAGAGCGAAAAAGCCGTGGCCACGATTCCCTCCACCGCGGCGGGCGTCGTTAGCTCGATTCGCGTGCGGCCCGGAGACCGGTTGTCCGTCGGTCAAGTAATCTTGACGGTATCGCCGGCCGGTTCCAACGCTCCGGCGGCTCGTCCCGCGGCAGCCTCGGCCCCCGCCCCGCGACCTGCGGCCGCGAGCGCGGCGCCCGAGCCAAGGCAAGCGACCGCTCCCGTGCTCGCCGAGCTTTCGGCCGAGTTGCCCCCGGGCGCGAACGCCAACCCCACCGCGGCGCCGTCGCTCCGCAAGCTCGCCCGCGATTTGGGGATCGATTTGACCCGGGTTCCCGGCAGCGAGCGCGGCGGACGAATCGTGCTGGCGGACCTGCGCGCGTACATCGAGCGGCTTCAGCTTCTCGCCGCGCAGCCGAAATCTCCCCCGGCCAAAGCGCCCGCGCCGGTTTCTGATCCGATTGACTTTTCGCGGCGCGACAAGGTCACCCGAAAACCAGTCAGCACGCTGCGCAAGGTCATCAGTCGGCGGATGCTCGAGAATTGGAATACCATCCCGCACGTCACGCAATTCGACGAGGCGGACATCACCGAGCTCAACGCGCTTCGGAAAAAGTTCGCGCCCGAGTACGAGGCAAAAGGCACGCGGCTGACGCTGACGTCGTTCGCGGTCCGCGCGGTCGTCGAGACGTTGAAGAAGCATCCAATCTTTAACGCGAGCCTCGATGAGGCGGCGGATGAAATCGTCCTGAAACAATATTACCACATTGGGATCGCCGTGGACACCGAGGCCGGGTTGATGGTGCCGGTCATTCGCGACGCCGATACCAAGAGCTTGCTCGAAATCTCGGTCGAATTGGAGGAATTGGCCAAGAAAGCCCGGGAACGAAAGGTGAGCGCCGACGAACTGCGGGGCGGCACCTTTACGATTTCCAATCAGGGTGGCATTGGCGGCGCGCATTTTACGCCGATCATCAATAAACCAGAACTCGCGATCCTGGGGCTGGGCCGGGGCGCGATCAAGCCGGTTGTCCGCGAGAATCAGATTGTTCCGCGGTTGCTACTCCCGATCTGCGTATCGTACGATCATCGACTGATCGATGGCGGAACCGCCGCGCGCTTTACGGTGGATTTGGCGGCGAGCTTCCAAGCTTTCACGGAAGCGACCGTCAAACTCTAGCCTCAGGCGTTTCGTCCGCTGGACATTTTTAATTTTGAGAATCAACGAAGTCATGGAACCGATCAAAACTGAAATCGTCGTCGTCGGTGCAGGCCCCGGCGGCTATGCGGCCGCGTTTTACGCCGCCGACCTGGGCAAAAAAGTCGTGCTCGTCGAGCGGGAAAAACGGCTCGGGGGCGTCTGCCTCAATCGCGGCTGCATCCCCTCCAAAGCCCTGCTGCACGCCACCCACATGATCGAGGAGGCGCACGCCTCCGCCAATCGGGGAATCGTTTTCGGCGAGCCGCAGATCGATCTGGCCAAGCTGCGCGCCTGGAAGGAGTCGGTTCTCCAAAAACTCACGCAAGGGGTGAGCCAGTTGGCGCAGAAGCGCGGCGTCGAGGTGGTCGCCGGACGCGGCTACTTCGAGGACTCGAATTCCCTACGGGTGGAAACCGACGAGGGCCAGCGCTTCATTCAGTACGAGCAGGCCATCATCGCGGTCGGTTCGAAATCGGCAATGCCCAAGGCGTTTGACCTGGGCAACCCGCGGATCATGACCTCGCGCGAGGCGCTGGAGCTGGACGATGTGCCGGAAAATCTGCTGATCGTCGGCGGCGGCTACATCGGCATGGAGTTGGGGACCGTCTATGCCGCGCTCGGCAGCCATGTCGTGGTCGTCGAAGCGATGGAAACCGCTCTCATGGGCGCCGACGCGGACCTCGTGCGGCCGGTCCTCGCGCGGGCCAAGAAGGCTTTCAAGGAAATCCGGCTCAAGACCAAGGTCCAGAAAATGTCCACGGCCGGCAAACAGATCAAGGTCGAGTTGGAGTTCGACGGGCAGAAAAAGGAAGAGTTGTACGATCGCGTCCTGGTCGCCGTCGGCCGCGTACCGAATTGCGACGACCTTGGCTTGGAAAATACCAAAGTAACGCGGGATGACCGCGGCTTCATCAAGGTCAACGAGAAGCAACAGACCACCGACCCCGCCATTTACGCCGTCGGTGACATCGCCGGTGGGGTGCTGCTGGCGCACAAGGCGTCGCGCGAAGCCCGCGTCGCGGTTGAGGTCATTACCGGTGAGAACAGTTCTTTCCAAAACGTCATTATCCCCGCGGTCGTGTTTACCGATCCTGAAGTCGCGTGGTGCGGGTTGACCGAAGCGGAGGCGAAGCAGAAGGGCATCTCCGTGCAAGTCGCGAAATTCCCGTGGGGCGCGTCGGGCCGCGCGCTGACGTTCGACCGCCCCGACGGTCTGACGAAGCTGATTATCGAGCCTGAAACCGAGCGCGTGCTGGGCGTTGGCATCGTCGGCCACGGCGCCGGCGAGCTTATCAGTGAAGGCGTTGTCGCGGTCGAGATGGGCGCCACGGCCAAGGATTTGGCCCTCTGCGTTCATCCTCACCCCACGCTCTCCGAAACGATCATGGAAGCGGCCGAAGCGTTCTACGGCCACGCGACTCACGTCGCCTTTAAGAAACCAACCGCGAGCGCCGCGGGCGCCGCGAACAAAACCGAATAACCATGCCAGCGTACGTCATTCTTGAGGTCACCGTCACGGACCCAACGGGCTATGCGGAGTACCGGAAATTGAGCGGCTCGTCGCTGGCGGCGTACGGCGGCAAGTTCATCGTGCGGGGCGGCGCCTACGAGACGCTCGAGGGCGATTGGAACCCTGGTCGCCTGGTCATCGCGGAGTTCGAAAGCGTGGCGCAGGCGAAGCGCTGGTATGATTCGCCGGAATACGCCACCGCCCGGAAAATCCGCGAACGAACGGCTAACACCAAACTGCTGATCGTCGAAGGGGTTTGAAGTTTCGACCGTTGGTCTTTGGTTTCAGGCGGTCCCCTTGCCAGCCGCAAACGAATTCGCTAGCTTCTTGCCCGACGTGAGACCGAAGAACCGCGCCGAAACCGTCGGCGATCCGTCCCGTTGAATTCATTTATGTCCGATACTTATTTGCAGAATCTGTTCGCCGAACGCATCGGCGGCCGTCGATACGGCAAGTCGACCGCCATCTATAAATTCGAGAAGATCAAGCGCGCCAAGCGCGCGGCGCTGGCGGCGAACCCCGGCGCCGAGATCATCGACTTGGGCGTCGGCGAACCGGACGAAATGGCGTTTCCGGAAGTGGTCGAAGAGTTGGCGAAGGAAGCGCGCAAACCGGACAACCGCGGCTACTCGGACAACGGCGATTCAGTTCTGAAGCAGGCGGCGGCGCGTTACCTTGACCGTGTCTGCGGGGTCTCCGGCATCGATCCCGAGACCGAAGTGGTCCACTCGATCGGCAGCAAGGCCGCCCTCTCCATCCTCCCGGGAGCGTTCATCAATCCGGGTGATTATGTCTTGATGACGACACCCGGCTATCCCGTCTTCGGCACCCACTCGAAATACTACGGCGGTCTGGTGCATAACATGCCGTTGACCGAGGCGAACCGCTACCTGCCCGCGCTCGACGAAATTCCCACGGAGGTTCTGGCCAAGGCAAAGGTGGTCGTGCTGAATTATCCGAATAATCCGACCGGGGGCAGTGCGACGCCGGAGTTTTTTGCGAAGGTGGTCGAATTCGCGACGCGCCACCGGCTGGTCGTGATTCACGACGCGGCGTATGCGGCGCTGGTTTTTGAAGGCAAGCCGCTCAGCTTTCTGGCGACGCCGGGCGCCAAGGAAGTCGGGATCGAACTGCACTCGACGAGCAAGAGCTTCAATATGACTGGCTGGCGCTGCGGTTTCGTGGCCGGCAACCCGCTGCTCGTCAAAGCCTACGCCGACGTGAAGGACAATACCGATTCCGGGCAATTCCTGGCGATCCAACACGCGGCGGCCTACTGCTTCGATCACCCCGAAATCACCGAAAAAATCGCGGCGAAATACTCGCGCCGAATGGATGCGCTGGTAGGCGTGCTGCGTCAGGCCGGGTTCAACGCGGCCAAGCCGAAAGGCTCGTTCTTTCTCTATGTCCCGGCCCCGAAAGCCGCGCTCAAGCCCAATGGCGAGCGCATCCCATTCAAGAGCGGCGAAGAAGTCAGCCAATGGCTGATCACCGAGCAATTGATCTCGACGGTTCCGTGGGATGACGTCAATCCCTCGCTGCGATTCAGCGTGACGTTCATCGCCAAAGATCAGGCGGACGAACAGCGAGTCCTCGGCGAAATCGGCCGCCGCTTGAGCGGGGTTAAGTTCGAGTTCTGACCCGTTTGACCGGCGAGCGGCTTTTCGCGTCTCGACGGGCGGTAATCTTTTCGATGGTCTTGGGCCGTGCCTTGCCGGCCAGGACGATCGGGCAGCCTTCGTAACCGAACGCCACGCGAAGTTGGTCGCCGAGGTATTTGTGATATTGATCGGAGAAAAGGTCCGTTCGATTCACAAAGAGCAGAAAAGTCGGTGGCGCCCGCCGCACCTGGGTCGCATAGAAGAATTTGAGCCGGTGCCCCGCGACGCTGACCGGTTGACGGCGCTCGACGGCGTCGTGGAGCGCGCGGTTCAAAATCGCGGTCGGGACTCGTTGTTGCAATTGGGCGGCGACATAGCGGATCGCCTCCAAAAGGCGGTCGAGGTGAAAACCCGACTTGGCGGAGGTGAAAATCACCGGCGCATAATCCAGAAAAAAGAGCCGCTCCTGGACCCATTGGCCGAACTCCCCGAGCGTGGTCAGCCGCTTCTCCCGGTCGCCGCGATGCCGAGCCTTCGCGCGGCGGCGTTCCACTTCGTCGATCCGCTCCTTGGCGACCGCTTCCGCTACTAAGTCCCACTTATTTACCACCACGATGCAGGCCCGGCGGTGCTGCACGATCAGGTCGGCCACCTTCTTGTCCTGTTCGAGAATGCCCGCCTCTGCGTCCAGCATCAGAATTGCGATGTTGCAACGCTGGATTGATTCCTCCGCGCGCGTGACGCTGAAGAACTCGACGGAATTATCGACGCGCACCCGCTTTCTCAATCCCGCGGTATCGATGAGCACGTAACGCTGGCGCACCCCGTCGGTCTCGACTTCGAACGGAACATCGACCGAGTCACGAGTCGTCCCCGGGATCGGACTGACGATCACCCGATCGGATTGGGTCAGCGCGTTGATGATGGAAGACTTCCCGACGTTCGGCCGCCCGACGATCGCGATACGGAACGGTCCCGCCAGTTCCGGCTCCGCCTCAACCGCGGGTGAGTCCGCATCAACCTGCTCGGCCGCAAGCTCGACCGGCGGCGCGCTCAGTTTCGGCAGCCAGCCGACCGCGGCGTCCATCATATCATCAATCCCCCGGCCATGAATGGCAGTCACCGGGAAAATCTTTTCGAAACCAAGTTCCGCGAATTCCGGCGCGCCCGAATCAGCCCGCCCGGTATCCACTTTATTGACCGCGACGAGCACTGGTTTGCCGGAGCGGCGGAGTCGGTCCGCCACCTCGCGATCCAGCGGCACGACGCCTTCCTGCACATTGACCACGAGGATGATCGCGTCCGCCGAGTCGATGGCGATTTGCACCTGCTCGAACGCGGCGCGGATGATGACGTCGGCGGATTTCTCGCGCTGCAGAAGGCCGATGCCGCCGGTGTCCACGAGCGTGAACTGACGGCCGCGCCACTCCACCTCGGCGGTAATGCGGTCGCGCGTCACCCCAGGCTCGTCATGCACGATGGCGATTCGACGACCGGCGATGCGGTTGAATAACGCGGATTTGCCGACATTAGGGCGGCCGACGATGGCGATAAGTCCTGACATTTTTAATTTCCTTTGACCTGGCGCACCCACTCCTGGTGGTCCAGATACCAACGGACGGTTTCCCGAATTCCGCTCTCGAACGTGTAGGCCGGAGTCCAGCCCAGTTCCGCTTGAATCTTGCCGGCATCGATGGCGTAACGACGATCATGCCCCGGACGATCCTTGACGAAGGTGATCAGTTGGCGCGAATTCCCGCCCAATTGTGGCGCGAATTCATCGATTAGATCACACATCAATTCCACGATGCGCAAATTGGCCCACTCGTTGTGCCCGCCGATATTGTACGTCTCGCCCAGTCTCCCGCGGCCAAGAACCTGCCAGAGCGCCTCGGCGTGATCGCGCACGTAAAGCCAATCACGCACATTCATCCCGTCACCGTAAACCGGAATCGGCCGGCGCGCGATCAAGCTTTGGATTACCACGGGAATCAGTTTCTCGGGAAATTGGTACGGCCCGTAATTATTCGAGCAATTCGTCACCACGGTCGGCAGCCCGTAGGTGTGATGGTACGCGCGCACCAGCAAATCGCTGCCCGCCTTGCTCGCGGAATAAGGCGAATTAGGGGCGTACGGCGTCGTCTCGGTGAAATGGCCCACCGGTCCAAGGCTGCCGTACACCTCGTCCGTCGAGACATGGTGAAAGCGTTTGCCTTCCAAATGCGAGCCCCACGCGACACGACAGGCCTCCAACAAATGGAACGTCCCGACGAGGTTGGTGTGGATGAACGCGTCCGGTCCCGTGATGGATCGGTCCACGTGCGACTCCGCCGCCAAATGCAACACATGCGTCACTTCATACTTGCGCACGACTTCATGGACGGTGGTCTTGTCCCGCAGGTCGCATTTTTCGAACACGTACTTGGGGTTGCTCGATACGCCGTCGAGATTGATCAGATGCCCGGCATAAGTCAGGCAGTCGAGATTCACTACCCGCTCGACCTCCGGCCGATCGATGACATGATGGATGACGTTCGACCCAATAAATCCGGCGCCGCCGGTGACCAATAAATTCATGCTTACTTTGTGACTTTCAAATTACCCTGCGGATCGAGCGTGACTTCGCGCGAACCCTTTGGCAGGTCGTACGTAAACGACTTGCCGCCCGGCCAGCGCGCCGTGATTTGCGATGGCTCGCTCGGCGTGCCCAGCACCTGCGTCGGCGCGTCCTGCGACCAATAGCCGCTGCCGCCGTGCACCTCGCGCGCCGGCCCGTCGCCGGTGGCGAATTTCAAGCGCACCATGGCGCCGATCCCGTCTGGATTGCCCACCGGCCCTAACAGTCGCACCCGTAGCCCGGGCCGCGCCCCGACATTGTGGTAAAGCTTGGTCTCGGCCCCGTTCTGGCTTACCACCAGGTCCACCCGTCCATCTTCGTCGAAATCGCCCACGGCGCAACCCCGTTGTTCGCCGAAGACATTTACTCCGCTCACTTGACCGGGGATTGGCGTAAAGCCGCCCCGCCCGTCACCGCGAAGCCACAAACCCAGACCGCCGTCCAGCCGCGCGTCCTCCGTCCGCGTCGCAAAAAAATTCTGGCTCAAGAACAAATCTTCCTTCCCGTCCCCATCCACGTCCGCCACGCAAACCCCGAAGGCGGGCGCGAACTGCGCCTCTGCCGGCAACGGCACGGCTTCGAAATGATCGCCTCGATTCAGGAAAACCGTGCTGGCCAGCGTCGTGGCCCGCAGTTCCTTCGCGCGCGCGAACGCCTCGCCGAGGATTTCCGCCACGCTGGCCTCCCCGTAAGCGCGGTGCGTCACCAGATGTTGCCTCACGAACGGCAACGCCCCTCCCACCACGTTTAGGTTCCGGCGCGGAACGACTTTGCCCAACTCGGCATCGTCATACGCTTCCAACATGTCCAACCGGCCTGCCTGTTCAAAATCGCCATAATACAGTCGCGCGGGCGTTGACGGACTCGCGCGGGTCGGACTGTTTAGGCCCCAGTTGCTGGCGATGATGTCGAGCCGCCCGTCCCCATCGACGTCGCCCGTTGTCACCCCGTTCCACCATCCGGTGTAAGCCGATAGGCCCAACTCCCCAGTCGCCTCATGGAGCTTGCCATGGTCATTTAAGAAGACCCGCACCGGTCCCCATTCGCAGGCCAGGATCAGGTCCGGCCAGCCGTCGCCATTCACATCACTGAATACCGCTCCGCTGACCAATCCCCCCGCGGCCAGCGTCCGGCTGTTCTCCGCGTCCACTTCGAGGCGCCCATTCCGCGAGCGCCACAACCAACTCGGCCCACCCTCGGGGTAGCGGCCGGGAACGGCTCTCCCACCCATGAATAGCGCCAGCGTTCCATCCCCATACACGTCGGCCACCGCCAACGGCCCCACAGAGGACGCGGACCGACAGGGAATCGACGTCGCGGCGCCGGCGACCAACTTCCCCTCGTTCACAAAGTAACCTAGCGCCGTCATCTGGTTGGTGTCGCCATCCTCGTAATTCGACAACCCCGCCAGTGTCGTGCGCCTCCCTTCGACGCCGATCCAGCCAACGACACCGCTCAAGTCCCCGGCCAGCGGCGCCAAATCACCGCCGGCCAGCGCGCTGAATTTGCCTTGGCCGTCATTGTGAAAGACCGTCAATTGACCGC
>CAZFVY010000019.1:0-79057 GCA_964522665.1 uncultured Verrucomicrobiota bacterium
CCTCAAAATCCAAGTTGCCGCCTGACCCTCACGTTACTTTGGCGTCACACACCCTCAGGAACTCTTGGGCGAGAGGAAGCGGTTTCTTTCCAAGCTCATTTACCAAACCTACAATGGCTACGTGCTGAGCCAATTCAAGAAATTGGAGCAGGACATCCGTGCCCGAGGCGAGATCAAATGGAAACTTGCCATGCACCTCATACGCCTGCTTCTGTCGGGCATCAGCGCACTGAGGGAAAGCGAACTGCGCGTGCGACTGGACGAACACCGCGCCGCATTGTTGGCGATTAAAAGCGGCGAGCAACCCTGGCCCGAAATAAACTCTTGGCGCCTGCGCCTGCACAGAGACTTCGACGAAGCGTTTGCGTCAACTCGGTTGCCCGAACGTCCAGACTACGCCTGGGCGAATGAGTTTTTGCTGAAGGCCAGGAGGGAGATGGTAAGGTAGCTTTCGTGACGGCGGCGCGAGACATAATTGCGGCGAAGCATGGCCAATGGGTGAAGGCGTGAGCTAACGAATGAAGCTCGACCCGCGCCTTCTCTCCATCGTTGCCGCGCAGCCGTATCGACTGTTGTTCGCCACGATTAGCGGGGCGCATCTCTACGGGTTTCCGTCGCCTGATTCTGATTACGATTTGCGGGGCGCGCATGTGCTGCCGCCCGACGCGGTCGTCGGCCTGGAGACGCGGGACGAGACGGTCCAGGACGCGCGCGTCATCGACGGGCTGGAGATGGACATCGTAAGCCATGACGTGAAGAAATTCTTCGGACTGTTGCTTAAGAAGAACGGCTACGTGTTGGAGCAGCTTTACTCGCCCCTCATCGTCCACACCACGCCCGAGCATGCGGAGTTGAAAGCAATCGCCAAAGGCTGCGTCACCCGCCATCACTCGCACCACTACTTCGGTTTTGCCGAGACCCAGTGGAAGCTCTTCGACAAGGAACGGCCACGACGCGTGAAACCGTTGCTCTACGTCTATCGTGTGCTGCTCACGGGCATCCACCTCATGCGCGCCGGCGTGGTGAACGCGAACCTGGTGGAGCTGAACCTCGAGGCGCATCTGCCGTACATCTCCGACCTCGTTGACCGCAAACAATCTGGCGAGAACACCGCGCTTGAAGATGCCGACGTGACGTTCCATCAGCACGAATACGAGCGCCTGCGCGTAGCGTTGCAGTCCGCCCACGAGGCGAGCTCCTTGCCCGAGCTGCCGAGCGAGGAGACGCGAAACGCGTTGAACAACCTGCTCATTCGGACCCGCCTATCCGGCGCTAGCGGCCCCGCGAGCGGCAAAAACTGATCGCGTCACACGGTAGCGGTAGGCCGAGAAACGTTCGATCCGCCTGCCGCCGACGGGAATACAAGGCGTCGCGACGAACCGACGCCATCCGAGACAGTAAACGGGGAACCGTAGCCCCTCGCGTTCCCGCCGCCCAGGCGGCGCCCTCCATCCGTCACAATTGCAGCATATTCGTCACTTTTGTCACGGAAACGTGGGTTGAGGAACGGCCCGCGCGGCGGGATAACTCCCGGAGTCTGAGAGACGGATCGACAGCCTGGAAAACGCGACGGCCCGCGGGCGTGGGACGAGCCTCCACCCGCCGCCGCGAGAGCGCTTACGACGGCGCCACTGAGGCCCGCGCAAAACCGCGTTCGGGCGTCCCAACCCACTATGACAATCGCACCTGAATCCCCGGTCGCCGCCAGCTCCACGGCGGAACGAATCCTTGCCCGAGGCCGCGTCCGCCGCGCCTATCGCGTCCGCCTGGCGACCAACGCGGCCGACCTCCGCGCCGCGCAAGAACTGCGTTTTCGCGTCTTCAACCTCGAGCTGAGCGAGGGTTTGGCGCAATCGTACGCCACCGGCCTGGACGCGGACGCGTTTGACGACATCTGCGACCATCTGCTGGTCGAAGACCCGCAGACGGACGAGGTCGTCGGGACTTATCGACTGCAAACGGGCGCCACGGCGGCGTCGAGCCAGGGCCTCGGCTATTACAGCGCGCAGGAGTTTGAACTGGCCCCGCTCGAACCGCTGCGCGGCGAGATCATCGAACTGGGACGCGCCTGCGTGGCCAAGCCATACCGAAACCTGATCGTGCTCGGCTTGCTCTGGCAAGGGATCGCCGCCTACGCCCGCGAGCGGCGGGCGCGGTATCTGATCGGCTGCAGTTCGTTGACTTCGCAGGACGCCGCGGTCGGCGCGACGCTCTTCGCGAATCTGCAACGGCACCACCTGGCGCCGCCGGAATGGCGCGTCCGGCCACACGCCCGCGTCGCCTGCCCCCTGGACCGGTTGCTTGAGGAGACGCCGAAGACGCCGCGCCTGCTCGACGCTTACCTTTCGTTGGGCGCGAAGATCTGCGGGCCGCCCGCGATTGATCGCGAGTTCCACACGATTGACTTTTTGACGCTGCTCGACTTGGAGGCGCTCTCGGCGAATCTGCGGCGGCAGCAGTCCGCCTGACCTAAGATGTTTCGTCATCCGATTCGGGTCGGCGTTCGGCTGCTCGGTTTCCTCGCGGTGTCCGCGGCGGCGCTCATCGATTACTTGTGCCGCGTCGCCGGGCGGCGCGGGGCGGCGCCGTACCGCTTGCGGGCGGAGTGGTCGCAACGGTGGGCGCGGCGTTTTTTACGGGCGCTCGGCGTGAGCACGACCTGGATCGGCTCCCGGCCGGAAAACGGCGTGCTGGTCTGCAACCACCTGAGTTACCTCGACATCGTCGTTCTCGCGGCGGCGACACCGGCTATTTTCGTTTCCAAACGCGAGGTCAAATACTGGCCGATCATTGGCTGGCTGGCGTCCTGCGGCGGCACGCTTTTCATCAATCGGCGCGCGCGCGCGGACGTGCTCGTCTTGAACCAAGCGTTTGCGCCGGTCATCGAGCAAGGCGTCGCCCTCGTGTTGTTCCCCGAAGGGACTAGTTCGGACGGCCGCGAGGTCTTGAAGTTCCATTCGGCGCTGCTCGAACCCGTGGCCCAGCGCGCCTGGCCGGTCTCGGCGGCGTGGATCGGCTATTCGCTCACGGACGGTTCCGCGGCGAAGGAAGCGTGCTACTGGGGCGACATGACCTTCGCGCCCCATTTCCTCAACCTCCTTTCGAAAGAATCGATTGCGGCGACGGTCGCCTACAGCCCGCCCCCGCGCCCCGGTCTCGATCGCAAGCAACTGGCGCGCGTCCTGCGGGAACAAGTATGCGCAATGGCGGCAATTCACGCCGAGCGGGCGGGGCCGGGCGCAGTGGCGGAGCGGCCGCCGCGGGCCACCGACCCGCTCTCCCCTGGGCGCGGCAACCTAGACGCGCTTACGATTCGCGGACTGCCCACCGATTAGCTTGCCCCGAGCACGCACGCAGGGTTATTCGACGAGTCCTCCCCGGAGCGCGGTTCTGCGAACCGCAGCGGGTCCGACTCGCCGAACGTTTACATCCGCGTCGGGCGCGGCCGAACGGTCGTTGCCGTTGCGGGCCATAGACCCGCGCGCCGTTGGGCGGGAAGCGGGCGCTCCGGCGCCGGTTACTTCGCCAGCCGCGCCAGAACTTGCGGGGGCAAAAACCAATCGAGCATAGCGCAACGGCCCGGGCGGAAAGAGGACACGGTCAAACGGCAGAGGCCGGCCTTTTTAAAGTTGAGCGCCAGCCCGCCCTGGCCGGTCGTCAGCAGCGAGACCAGGCCGGTCAAAAACGGCTCGTGGCCGACCACCAGAATCGCCCGGCCGGTCAGGCCGCGTTCCTGCAGTTCAGTCAGCAGTTCGGCCGGATTCGCGGTGGGCGCCAGGTGGGTGGAATACTTGATTTTCTTCGCCAATTTAAAGGCCTCGGCCGCGATCTCGGCGGTCTGGCGGGCGCGCACGTACGGGCTGGAGAGGATGACGTCAAACTTGAGTTTCAACGCCCGCATTCCCAGGGCAATCGCGCGCATTTTCTTGGCGCCTTCGACCGAGAGCGGCCGGCGGTCATCGCAGCCGGACCATTTTTTGCCCGGTTCAAGCGCCTTCGCGTGGCGCAAAAGGTAGAGTTCAGTGGGATTACTCATGGGGCGGAGCGAATTGAAGCGGATAATCGGGGGACCAGAGCGCTCGCAGGTCGGCGGGCGAGGCCAAAAAGGCGGCGATGGCGTCGGTTTGGCGGCGTTGCATTTCCTCGGCGAGCGGGCGTAACGCCAGCGCCGTTTTTCGGTCCTTGCGGATCGCCCGCTCGATCGTCTGGACCACGACGTCGAGGTCCTGGATGTGCCCCATGACCGACTGGCAATCGCGCATTTGCTGCCTTAGCATTTGGGTCGCCGACGGCAGCGCCGGCAGCAACGCCTCGATGAGATAGCGGAACTTCTTGAACGCGACCCGCAAGCGATGAATGACGGCCGGGTCCGGGCGTTTGACGCGGTTGCGTCGCGTCACCACGTCTCGGAATGACCGGTCGATCGCGTGCCGCATCGCCCGCGTCGCGGCGGGAAACCGGGTGGTGGGTTGGAGGTATTTTTCGACGCGGCGAACCTGCCGCTCGAGCGAGCGGTTGAGCTTGGCGCCTTTCACCTTGCTCAGTTTTTTGCGCGCGCGCCGCGCCAGCTTTTTCTCCTGGCGCGCCAGCCCGGCGCAGACCTCCTCCAGCGCCGGAAAATCGGGCAACAGCTCCCGCAGACATTGCAGCTGCACCTGCGCGTCCCGCAGCGGACTGAGCAACGAAAGGTATTTCTTAAGCTGCACGCGGGCCGCGGCGACTTGCTTCGCGTCGAGAAAATCTTCGAGCGCGTCGAGGAGCGAAAGCAGCCGGCGAATGCTCACCCGCAGTTGATGCACCGCGGTGACCGAGCACTCTTTACGGCACCGCTTGAGCCGTTTGCGAAAAGTCTGGCAACGACTCTCGAGCGCGCGGGGCGCCAGCCGGCTCAACGCGACCAGCCCGTGGCCCGGGGCGGGCGCGGCGGCGGAGGGCTCGGCGCTGGGACGCGGCCCGGAGGCGTCCGCCGGAGGCGTTTCCGGCGGCGGGGCGATAGGTTTGACGGAGCGTTTTGGCAAAATCGTTGCTGGCCGCACGGCTCGGCCGTCATCCGTCGATCAGGCGACGGAGGAGGCCCGGAATCAGGCGACGCTGGCCTTGCCGACGTGGCGAATGTCCCGGCCCTCGTAGAGGAAAACGACATCCTCGGCGACATTCGTGGCGTGGTCGGCGATGCGTTCCAGGCATTTTGAAATGACCATCAGGTTAAGGCTGCGCGTGATCGTCGCGGGGTTTTCAACCATGAAACTGGCCAACTCGCGGTGGAGTTGTCGGTTGAGTTGATCCACGTCGGTATCGCGCGGCACGACGCCGCGGGCGGCCTGCGGGTTGCGGTTCACGAACGCGTCCAGCGCGACGCGTAGCATCTCGAGGGCCATGGTCGCCATGCGGGGAATATCGACGTACGGCTTGAGCTGCGGTTCCTGGCTCAACTCGATCGAGCGGCGGGCGATGGTCGTGGCCTCGTCGGCGACCCGTTCCAGGTCGTGCGAGATTTTCATCGCCATGGTGATCAAGCGCAGGTCGAGGGCGAGCGGCGCTTTGGAAAGCAGCAGGATCGCCAGATCGTCGATTTCGATTTCGAGTTGATCGATCGCGTTGTCCGCGTCAATGACCCGGCGGGCGAGATCGTCATCGCGCTCGACCAGGGCTTTGACCGAATCGGCGACGGCCGCGGTGGCGCGGCTGGCCATCGTGAGCAGCTTTTCCTTCAGGTGCGCAAGTTCTTGTTCGAAGTGAGACATAGCGGTGGCGCGCCCGGCGCTTTCAGCCGAAGCGACCGGTGACGTAATCCTCGGTCTGCTTCTGAGCTGGGTTGGTGAAAATCTTGCGGGTGGCGTCGTATTCGATGAGTTGGCCCAAATAAAAGAACGCCGTGAAGTCCGAGATGCGTGCGGCTTGCTGCATATTGTGAGTCACGATAACGATAGTGAACTCCCTTTTCAAATCGAGAATCAGGTCCTCGATCTTGGCGGTGGCGATCGGGTCAAGCGCGGAGGCCGGCTCGTCCATGAGGATGATTTTCGGTTTGATCGCGATGGCGCGGGCGATGCAGAGGCGCTGCTGCTGACCGCCGGACATCCCCAGGGCGTTGGTGTGCAGCCGATCCTTGACTTCGTCCCAGAGCGCGGCTCCCTTCAGGCTCGACTCGACGATGGCGTCCAGTTCCGAGCGTTTCCGAATTCCCTGGAGGCGCAAGGCATAGGTAATATTCTCGTAAATCGACTTCGGAAACGGATTGGAGCGCTGGAAGACCATTCCGACCTTTTTGCGCAACTCAATGACATCGACCTCCGGACTGTTGATTTCGTGCCCTCCGATGAGAATATCACCTTCGATGCGAACCGAATCGATCAAGTCGTTCATCCGGTTAAAGCAGCGGAGTAACGTCGATTTGCCGCAGCCGGAGGGTCCGATGAACGCGGTAACCAGTTTTTCGCGAATCTTGAGCGAAATCTCTTTGAGCGCCTTGGACTTGCCGTAAAACAGTGACAGGCTCTGGGTCTCAATCAGCGGTTCATCGTCGCCGGGGCCGGCGGCGGGCGCCGGCGTGGTCGAGGTCTCCGGCAAGGCAATCTTGGGTGTTTTAAAGTCCGCCATAACTCAAACTCAATGTCCCATGCGCATTTGTTTGCGCATCCTGGCCCGCACCAGGATCGCGACGAAATTTAGCGCAAAAGTCAGCAGGAGGAGAACCAAAACGGTGGCGTAAAGAATCGGCCTTGTTTTCTCGATGTCGGGCGATTGGGTCGAGAGGACGAAGACGTGGTAACCGAGGTCCATGAATTGGTCGGTCATCGACTTGGGCAGGCTGGCCATGTAGTACGCCGCCCCGGTGAAGAGGATCGGAGCCACTTCCCCCGCCGCCCGGCTGACCGCCAGAATGCCGCCAGTGAGGATGCCCGGCAACGCCTGGGGCAGGACGATCAGCACAATCGTTTCCAACTTCGTCGCGCCCAGAGCCAGGCTCGCTTCGCGCAGCCCCACCGGCACCGCGCGGAGCGCCTCTTCAGTGGTGACAATCACCACCGGCAACGTCATCACCGCCAGCGTCATCGACGCCCAGACGATCGCCGGCTTGCCCCAGATCGGGTCTGGGTTGTGGGGATGCAGGAGGCCATCCATATTTTGACCAATATAGTTGACGAAGAAGCCGAGTCCGAACAGGCCGAAGACGATCGAGGGCACGCCGGCCAGATTATTCACGGCGCCGCGAATCGTCCGGGTGATGAGTGAGGTCGTGGGCGCGTATTCGGTGAGATAAATCGCCGTGGCGACGCCTACCGGTATGACGAAGATCGTCATCAGAATGACCCGCGCGCTGGTGCCCACGATCATCGGCATGACGCCCGCCTTATGCACGTCAAACATGTCCTTGTCAGTGCCCGAGACGACAAAATGCCACGAAAACGCGGGCCAACCGTTGATCACGATATTACCGAGAATCACCACCAGGATCGCCACGATCAGCAACGACGCCAGCCCGGTCAGGCCCGAGAAGAAAAACGCGCCCGCGTCGAAGCCGGCCGAGCGGAACAGGTGAGGCCGATGCTCGCTCATCAACGTTTGCCCTCCAGGCGGCGTTTCAACCGGTGAATGACCAATTCACCAGCCAGGTTGGACAGAAAAGTGACCACAAAAAGCAGGGAACCGAGCAAAAACAAGATGCGATAGTGGTGCCCGTGCGTCGGCGTTTCCGCCAGCTCGGCGGCGATCGTCGCGGTCATCGAACGGGCCGAGTCAAACAAGCCCCAGGAGACGATGCTGGCGTTGCCGCTGGCCATCAATACCACCATCGTTTCCCCGATCGCGCGTCCGAAGCCGAGGATGACCGCGGCGAAAACGCCCGGGATCGCCGCCGGGAGCACGATCTGCCACGCCGCCTGCCAGCTCGACGACCCGAGCGCCAGCGCGGCCTGGGTGTAACTCCGGGGCACGCTGGTCAAGGCGTCCTCGGCGATGGAAAAAGTCAAGGGAATGACCGCCAAGCCCAGCGCTATACCAGCGTTGAACGCGTTCAGACGCGATTGATAGCCGAAGAGCCGCTGCAGGAAGGTCGCCATGACCATCAGCGCGAAGAAACCGAGCACGACCGACGGAATCCCCGATAAAAGCTCGATCGCGCACTTAAGCCACTCCCGGAAGCGGGGCGGACACAGTTGCGAGACGTAGATCGCCGCGCCCAGTGAGATTGGAACGGCGAACAGGAGCGAGACGATGGTCAACTTCAGACTGCCGATGAAGAGCGGAATGAAATTGTATTTGGGCACCGTGGAAACTGGCTGCCAGATTGATTGCGGTCGATCGTAGTCGGTCCAACGGTACGGGAAAAGCAGATAACGCCACTGAGTCGTGTTGACCGCGGCGTCTTTGTCCTTGGAAACCTCCTGGGCCGACTCGATCTTGACCTGCAGCAGGAGCTTCAAGGTCTCCTTATCCGTCTTGGCAAATTGGTCGGGGGTCAGCTCAAGGTAACGTTGCAATTCCGCCGGCGACGTTTTGTCGAGATCGTCCACCGCAATCGTTTTTTGGCTGACGGCGCTGTTGGTTTGGCCGATGACGACGGGCCACGCCTCGCGCGCGACGAAGAGGAAGATCAGAAAGATCATCACGATCGCCGACAAGGCCAGCAGCATGATGAGCTTCTCGGCGAACCACTCGATCGGGTGGGCGCGATGGCCGCGGTTCAGCCCCATCCAACCGATGGATCGTCTGCTGGGCGTGGGGGCGAGCGGCATTGCTTTAATTAGTTTGACTGCGAACCGGTTCCATGGCCATCAGCCCGCCCGCCCGCCGACGGGGCGGATCGGGTCGAGGATGGCCGCCTAATGCGGAGGCGGCCATCCCCGCCCGCCAAGTTTGAATCACAGGAGGAACCGTGGATCAAACCGAATCAGCGGACGCGCCGGGCGTTTCTCGTCCGGCACGGGGATTATTTCTCGCGCAAGTTCGCCGGCAACTGATAGTAGCCGACGTCCTTGACGACCGTTTGGCCGTCATCGCTGCGGATCCAGTTCAGATAAGCGGCGATCTCGCCCTTGTCGAGGGCCGGATTCACATAGACATACAGATAGCGCCAGATCGGATAGGTGTGATTCATCACGGTCTCAACGGTCGGCAGGATCGCCGGCGCGGAGTCGTCTTTCTTGACGCCGACCGCGCGCGCTCCGGCGCCATAGGCGGCGCCGCCATAGCCAATGCCGCCCTTGTCCTTGGCGACGGCCTGCAACAACGCGGCGGTGCCGGGCATCGGTTGCGCGCTGGGCGCGAAATCTTTGCCCTTCAGGATGTGTTCTTTGAAGAACTCGTAGGTGCCGGAACTGTTTTCCCGGCTATAGATCGTGATGGGGCCGTCCGCGCCGCCGACTTCCTTCCAATTCTTGATCTTGGCGGTGAAAATGCCATCGAGCTGTTCCAGCGTCAATTCCTTGACCGGATTGTCGTTGTTCACATAGACGGAAAGCCCGTCCACGCAGACTTTGTATTCGGTTGGGCGCTTGCCGAACGCCTTGACGCAGGCCTCGACTTCTTTGGCCTTGATTGGACGCGAGGCGTCGGCCAGATCGGTCGTCTGGTTTTGCAGGGCGGCGAAGCCGGTGCCGGAGCCGCCGCCGGTGACTTGAATCTTCGTCTCCGGGTGTTTGCCCATGTAAACCTCGGCCCATTTCTGCGCCAGGATGACGAGCGTGTCGGAACCTTTGACGGTGATGTTGCCGGCGCGGAGCGGAGCGGCGGCGAGAGCCAGCAGCGAAGCGGCCAGCGTGAGTTTATTCAGGAGTGATTTCATATTCGGTATTCGTCGAGTGGATCGTGCAAATCTGTTGAGCGGTCCGGGCGTCAAAACTTCCAGTTGACGTCGGCCATGAAGTGGCTGGCGCTGGAGCTGCCGCTCGTCACCGGGGCGTTGATGATGAGGTCGTTGAGGTAGTAGGTGAACGTGAAGTTCATGTAATCGGTGAAGGAGTAAACCCCTTGCACCAGATGGCCCTTGACGTTCGTGCCGCCGAACCAGCCGGAGGCCTTGCCGGTGCCGGCCAGTTGGGGATTGCCCGCCGCGTAGTACGCTCCGTTATCGTCGTCTTCCAGCGCGTCAAACCAGGCGTCCGCCTCGAGCCGCTGGTAGCGGTAATTGACCTCCCAGGTGTGTTTCTTGCCCGCCTTGCCGATCGTCGCGCCGACCCGATACGCCTTGTTGTTCGCGGGCGCCGCCGGGTTGTCCATGTACTCGCCCGAAATCTTGAGCGGGAATTCGCCGGTATAGAACGGGAAGGTGGCCAGACGGTAGATCACCGCCGCGCTGCCGATCACCGGGTTGAAGTCGTACTTCAGGCCGAACGTCGCCGGGTCCCGAGTATTACCCGAGTTGTAAAACGGCTGCACGCTCGCGCGCAAGGCGTCTTTGTGGCTGATGTCGAAGACCGCCACGCCGAGCGTCGTGTCGAATTTGGGCGTCCATTTGGACTCCAGGAGCAGTTGCGAGCCATAGACATACGGATCGTGACTCGCGCCGATCGAGGTCGCCCCCACGGGACTGTTGACGCCGGCCGTCTGATTGATTTCGTCCAGCACGAAAAACGCGTTGTTCATTTTCAACGTGTGCTGGCTATTGATGTTATACGCCAATTGAATCGCGCCGCCTTCCGGGTCGATGTCGTAGTCGAAAATCATGTTCGACAGCGCGAACGGACTATCCATCTTGCCGACCGTGGCGCTGATCGTCCAATCGGTGTTCTTGACCGGGGTCCAGCGGGCGAACGCGGCGTCGATCCAGAGGAACTTGCGGCTCTCGAGCGAGTTCATGTCCTGATTCGCCGTGATCGGTTGTCCGCCCACGAGCGTGCCGCCCGGGTTGACCTGCGGGTTGCCCGACGCGAAACGGAACCCGACCTCGAATTTGTTCTCCAGGGAGACGGTGGATCCGACCCGCAAACGGAAACGGTAGCGGTCGCGGGCAAAGTAGAGTGGGTTCTCGGCGTTGTTCTCTTCGAACCGGGTGCGGAAATCGGTGTTGAAGGCCATCCCCGTCACGAAATCGGGCAAGCCGGTCTTGATCGAATAGGCTTTGTTAAAATCCTGGTCGGTCTCGGCGCGCAGATCGTTCCCTTCCTTGACCGTGAGGATGCCCTTCTCGACCAATTTGTCGATCAACGCGTCGGCCGTTTGCCCGTGCGCCGTCACGCCCGCCGCGGCGGTCACCAGCAATCCGCCGGCTACCGCCAGTATTTGATGAGTTTTGTTCATTCGATTTATGAGTGCTTGTTTGGGTTCGTACTAGCTTCGGCCGAAAGTAGAGAATCCGTCCGTTACGGAAAAACGTCAGGATTGTTACGATCCGGTTACGAATCCCCACGCGCGACCCGTGAAGCGCTCGGCGGATAAACCGCGTCTCGCCCCGGTCTTCGCCCCACTCGCGATGCCCGTTTTCAGCGCTTTCATGCCCCCATTCGAGAATACTTCCGTGGCGGCCCGGAGACGACCGCGTGATAATTGGGTGACAACGAACGACGCCGGACGAACGGTGGCGGGCGTCTTACGGCGTCGGAACGCGCGTGGGCAACCGGTAGCAAACGGCCTCGCGGTCGTTGCGAACGAGCAGGAAATCGCCGGCGAGCGCGGGGTAGTTCCAGGTTTTCGAGCTGAGCGCGGGGAGGCGCGCCCATTCGCGGTATTCATTGGGATTGGCTTCGACCAACGCGAGCGGGCCGGACTCGCATTGGATGAGGAGCCGATCGCCCGCCAGCAGAATTTGACCGTAGCCGTAGCGGCCCTCCTTCCAGCGCCGCTGCCCGGTCGCCGGGTCAAGGCAAACCAGCATGGCGTCGTCCAGCCCGTAAAGAAAGCCGTCGCGGAGGACCGCGCTGGAGAACTGAGTCTTCAAGTTGGTATTCTTCCACACTTCGGTCACCGTGAATTTGCCGGCCGCGTCCGCCTGCAGTCGCAACACCGCGCTACCGGCGCCGAAACCGCCCGAGATGAACACTCGCTCGGCATCGAGCGGAGCGGGCTGCGAGCATTTCGGCAGGGCGCCGGACCAGGCGTAGCGCCAAAGGATCGCGCCGTCCCGCGGGTCGTGACCGCTCACGCTGGCGGCGTTCACGGAAAGGATTTGTCGGTGGCCGCCCAGCGTCGCCAGGCACGGCGAACTGTAACCGGCGCTGTCCGCCCCGGCCCGCCAAGCCGGCCGCCCATCCGCGGCCCAATAGGCCAGTAAAGCCGAGTCTTTGGCCATCCCGCCGGTGACGACCACCAAGTCATCGACCAGCAACGGCGACGAGCTTTTTCCGAACACGGGCAGCGTCAGTTTCTCTTCCTTTTGCAGATCACGGCTCCAGGCCAGCCGGCCATCGGTGAGCGCGAGGCAATCGAGGATACCGGTCCCGCCGAGCGCAAACACCTGGTCTCCAGCCACCGTCGGCGTGGCGCGCGGACCGTCGCCGCCCATGTTGTCGCGCAAGCGAGTCTGATTCGTATGCGCCCAAAGGACGCGGCCGGTCGCCAATTCGTACGCGACCGTCAGTTCCTGCTCGGCCCGCTGTTCCTGAGTGATCGCCCAGTCGCCCGCGACGGCGAAACCCGACCAGCCCAAACCGACCGCCTGCCGCCAAAGCTCACGCGGCGGATGGGCCGCCCAATCGCTCTCCAAGGCCGATCCGCCGGCCGCCCCGCGTGCGTCCCGGCCACGGAACCGAGGGAAATCCGCCGTCGCCGTCGGCCCGGAACTCGCGGCCGCGCCTGTCGCCGCGACGGTGAGACCGCCGATTTGCGGATCGTGTCGGCCCGTCCACTTCCAAACCAACCGCCGCCGACCCGAGCCGTCCGCCGCGCCGCCCAGCCGCACGACCCGCGACAGGACGAACGCCCCGATCAGCAGCGCCGCGAGCGTAGTCAGCCGCGCGCGCCAGCGCAGACCGGAAAAAAGCGCGAACCAAACCAGCAGCAAGCCAAGCCCAGCCAGAACTGTCACCGCCTCTTGGTTGAATTTGAAGTGGGCCTCCAGGTCGCTCGCCCACGCCAGCCGCGCCAGATTGGCCGCAGTGAGCGCCACGATGACCACGGCCGTCCACGCCCGCCACCCGGTGAGGCGGGCCGCGCCAAACGGCGAATTGTCCGAGAATATTCGCATCATGCGCCAACCGGCGTCGAAGCGCGCCGGCAAGCGCAAGGAATCGTAGCGCCGGTCACTCTTTCCTGCGTCAAAAATCGTCTCACTTTTCAACCCCGGTCCGATTCCCGGCGCCCACGAGCTTAGCGGACTGGGAAAAAACGATGGCTGGATCGACTCGACCTGACGCCCGCGGCCGCCGCGCGAGGTTTTTCTTGTTCCGACCCGAGCGAAACGTCATCGTTATCGGAGCCGTGAACCCGCAACCTGCCACGGGCGACCCCAACTCCGGGACGCCGACGTCCACCCCGCTTGATGCGGGCCTAGCTGCAGAATCACCGCTGCGCGGCGCGCGCATTCTGCTCGCCGAAGACAACGAAATCAATCAACGGATCGCGGTCGAGCTGCTGGAAAGCTTCGGCGCGACGGTGGCGGTGGCGAACAACGGGCGCGAGGCGGTGGAAAAAGCGCTGCACGGCGCGGTCTCGACGCCGTTCCAACTCGTGCTGATGGACCTGAAAATGCCGGAAATGGACGGTTATCAAGCCACGAAGACCTTGCGCGCCGACGCGCGGCTCGCCGGGCTGCCGATCATCGCCATGACCGCGCACGCTTCGCCGGCGGAGCGGCAACGCTGTCTCGACGCCGGCATGAACGACCACCTGTCCAAGGACTTTGAGCCGGAGACTCTGGTCGCCAGATTGCTGCCTTATCTCTCGTCTCCGCCGTCCCCGCCCGCCAGTCCGATGCTGCCCGCCAGTCCCCCCCCAGTTTTGCCGGTTCAGGCGCCGGAACGCCCACCGCCATGGGCGGGTCGCGCCGAGGGCGACCATCTGAAGAGCGGCAGCGTCAGCTCAACTCCGCTCCCGAACATCGAGGGACTCGACACGAGCGCCGGCCTGAGCCGGGTGGCCGGAAACGAGAAACTTTACCTGAATCTGCTGCGCCGGTTTTTGGACGAACAAGGCCTCGCGCCAGGCCAAATCGTGGCCGCGCTCGCGCGCGGCGAATTCGCGTTGGCCGAACGCCTGGCTCACACGGTCCGCGGCGTGGCGGGAAGCCTGGGCGCGTCCGAACCGCAACTGGTCGCCGCGACGCTCGAGACGGCGATCGCGGTCGGGGCCAGCGCCGACGCTTTGACGCCGCTGGTCGAAGAGTTCGCCCGCGTCCTCAACGAATTTTCCGCGCGACTTCGCGCGGCTCTGCCGGCGACGATGCCCGCGGCGCCGCCGAGCGCGCCGGCCGCTCAGGTCGAGGCGGCGGTGGCGCGGCGGGTGGTCGGGCAGTTGATCGAGCGCCTGACCGATTTTGACTTCGCGGCCATCGAGCGTTTCGAGGCCGACCGAGACCTGCTCCGGTCGATTTTTTCCGTGGCCGAATTCGCCGCCTTGGAAGAGCAGTTAAATCGGTTCGCCTTTGTGGAAGCGCTCGATGGTCTGCGCATGACGGGCAAGGCGGATGGCCTTCCGCCGGTACGGACGCCGCCGCGGCCCGCGCGGAACAGCCGGATTCTTATCGTGGACGATACGCCGGCGAACATCCAGATCCTGGCCGCGGTGCTGCGTGAACGCGGGTACCTGGTCAGCGTCGCCACGCACGGCAAAGAAGTTTTCGACGTCCTGGCCCGCGCGCAACCGGACCTGATCCTGCTCGACGTGATGATGCCGGAGATGGACGGCTTCGAGACCTGCTGGCAGCTCAAGGCGGGCGAGCTTTGGCGTCATATTCCGGTCATCTTCATCACCGCCAAATCCGAGACGACCGACGTCATCCGCGGTTTTGAATTGGGCGCCGTGGATTATGTGACCAAGCCCTTCAATCCCCACGAATTGCTGGCCCGTGTCAACACCCACCTGACCATCGACCGTCTGCACCGCGAGAACGAACGGCTGTTGCTCAACATCCTCCCGGAGCCGGTGGCCCGGCGCCTCAAGCGCGGCGAGGAATGCATCGCGGACCATTTCGACGCGGTGAGCGTGCTTTTCGCGGACCTCGTCGGGTTCACCACGCTCTCGCGCAGCATGCCGCCTCATCCGCTGGTCGAGTTGCTCAACGACCTGTTCGTCCGCTTCGACCAACTCGCCGCGCGGCATGGCGTTGAAAAGATCAAAACCATCGGCGATTGCTACATGGCCGTCTGCGGCGTGCCCGAAGCGCGCGCCGACCACGCGTCCCAATTGGCGGAGATGGCGCTCGAGATGTCGGCCAGCCTGCGCGAATTCAACGAGGCGCGCGGCAGTTCGCTGAAAATCCGCATCGGCCTCAATTCCGGGCCAGTCGTCGCCGGCGTGATCGGCAGCAGCAAGTTCATCTACGATCTTTGGGGCGACACGGTCAATACCGCCAGCGGCATGGAATCGACCGGCGTGCCCAGCCGCATCCAAGTTTCCGAATCCACGCAGCGGCTCCTGGAGACGGAATTCGACCTTGAGCCGCGGGGCGAAATCGAAGTCAAAGGCAAAGCCCGCCAGCGCACCTGGTTTCTGGTAGGACGCAAGGGCAAAGGTCCGCCGCCGGGCGACCCATCGGCGGCGTAGGCCGGGCGTTCAATATTTATGTCTCAGTTGCCCGGCCCATCGAGCACCAATACCCCCGCCGCCATTTTCGCGTCGCCTTTCAACTCGAGCGTGACCCGGCCGGAGCCGGCCGTCACCGGCTTCGATTCACCAGTTACCGTGATCAGCGTGACTCGTTCGTGCCGGACCGCCAAATCCAGGACCGCGTCGCCGGTTCCGGCCAATGGCCAAATGATCCACACGTTCCCCTTCGCGGACGCGCCGCCGATGGGGTGGCGGAAAGCGGCAACTTTTCCGTGGCGAGCCGTAAGCTCCGGATTCGCCGGCAACAACGGGAAGGGATTCGGCAGGGCCGACACATAGGCGCGAATCGCCAGCTGCTCCGCGGGAGTCGGGTCCATCACGGCCACTTTGCGAATGCCGGCGGCAAAGGCGCGGGTGAAAAACTGGAACCGCCAGGCGGCGCGGCGCCCGGCGGAAAGGACGCCGACGAAATCAAAGTTCCCTTCGGTGTGCCAGTATTCCCGTTTGCGCGGGTAGGTCAGACCCGGCGTGCGCTGTTCGGCCTGCTCGAACACCGCGCGGACGTCCGAAAAGACGTCGCCAATGGTGCGGACGCCCTCGTTAAAAGCGGAGTCGAGGCCTTCGTAATTGTGGAAACTGACCACGTCCGCGACCGGGCCAAGCGAGTACGGAACGCCGGCGGCGCGAAACGCGGGAGAGCCTGCCATCGCGGAGGCGTCGAGAGTTTGGGCCAGCCATTCCAGGCCATGTTTTCCGGCCGCCAGTCCCGGCCCAACGATCACCGCGAGCGGGTCCGCGGCCCGGAGGCTTCGCGCGGCAAGCGTGGCGAACTCGGCATAATCAGCAGCCTGGCCTTTCCAACTGGTGAAGTAGCCCTCCGGCTCATTGTCCAGTTCCCACGCGCGGACGCCATAGTGATCGCCCCAGCCTTGACTCCGCGCCAGGGTCCCGCCGGGGCGGTAGCGCTCGCCCAGCTTTCCGGCGAAAGCGGCCAGCGCGGCCATGTTGGCCGGCGCCGATTTGCCCGGCTCGCGCCGCCCCGCCCAAGCCGGCGGGCCGCCCGCGTTCCCGCCCACCACCGGGGCCTGCATCAGGATGTTCAATCCCCGCTCATGCGCGGCCACCACGAACGCGTCCAACTCCCGCCAGGCCGGCGGCACACCACGGCTCAAATCGACCGGCCCCTCCGGCTCGAGCGCCCGCCAATACACGCACATGAACGTCCAGCGCAACCCCATGGCGCGTTCAAGGTCCAGGTCACCGAGCTTCGAGCTGCCGAACATCCCGCCGCCCTTGCCGTCCCAGCTTCCGGTGTGACCGACGTAGGGAGAATCAAACCCGTCCAGCCCGCCCCCGAGCGATTCACTGGCGCCCGGCGCCGGAATCGGATCGGCCGCGCGGGTGTAAGATTTGGGCGTTCGGCTAATCATCAATAGAAGCAGCGCGAGGGCGACGGCGAACAACAAACACAATCCGCCGCAACCCCACGCGCAGCCCCGCGCCACGCGCCGCGCCAGCGACCGCCTAGTGGGCGCTGACCCCACATTCGGTGATGGTTCGTTAAGCATGAGTCGGAGCCAGCGTGGGTGAGCTCACCCGATTTGCGTTACCTTTTAACCCGCGTGAACGCGCCATTTGGTGAGCGCTACTTTCAGCGCGTCGTTAACCACCAGGCATGAGACCATCGCGTAAGCGAAGATCGTCAGCGTCTGCCACCCCGGCAACGGCGCCAGGCCGGGAAAGCCGACCGAGGCCAAGACCGTTCCCACGAGCGTCTCCGCCAGGAGCGCGCCGAGGAGGGTTTTGCTGGGCATTGTCTCCCAGAATCGCCGCCGTTCACGCGCGGAAACGATCGAGAACACGGCAAAGTAAAGCAGCGTGAGGAAACTGAACGTGTAAAGCGCCTCGTCTCGGGTGGCCAGACCAAACCATTTCCAGCTGGCCCAGAGCAGCAGCAGCGCCTCCGCGACCATGACGACGCCCAGCGCCACGGAGACCGTCAAGTACCCGCCGATGTTCCAGGTCTCCGGCCGCCGGGAGGCTCGCACCCGGTCCGTGGCCAGGGAAATCTTCGCGAAGTCCGTCATGAACGTCAGCAGCAACATGGCAAAGGCGGAAACGACGAATTTGCCGGTCACCACGTACGCGATGGCAACGAACGCCGCCTTCAGAATCGTCCGGCTGATCTTGTTGATGATCCACGTCAAAATACGCTGATAAATCGTGCGCCCTTGTTCGACCAGCGTCACGATGTTGGTCAATCCGGGTTCGGTGAGGACGACGCTTGCGGCGCCCTTGGCCACATCGGTCGCCGTGCTGACCGCGATGCCCACCTCCGCCTCCCGCAGCGCGGGCGCGTCATTGACGCCATCGCCAGTCATGCCGGTGACGTGTCCCGCGCTCTGCAGATGTTCCACCACCAAGTATTTGTCTTCCGGGTAAACCTCGGCCAAACCATCCGCCCCGGCCAGAAGATCGCCCGCCTCGGCGCGGTCCTGGGCGCCCGCTGCTTTGATATCCGCCAGGCGCCGGATGTTCGGCAGCCCGACCTCGCGCGCAATTTCACTCGCGACGGCCAGCGCGTCACCGGTCAACATTTTCACCGAAACGCCCAGGTCGTGGAGCGCGGCGATGAGTTTCCGGGCGTCGGGGCGCGGGGGGTCACACAGCGTCACCAAGCCGAGCAAGATCAACGGGCCCGTCTCCGGGCCGCGCGCCACCGCCAGCGTCCGGAAACCCTTGAGCGCGGATTCGTTGACTTGTGACTCGAGCGCCGCAATCGCCGGCGGCGCCAGCCCGGCGGCCGCGGCGACGGTGCGCACGGCGCCTTTCATCACCCGCAGCCGCTGCCCGCTCTGCTCGACGACGGCTTCCGTCCGTCGGTTTTTCGCGTCGAAGGGCAGAAAGGAAACCGGCGTGAAGGCGGGCAAAGCGTCGAAGAGGTGGCGCTCGCGGGCCGAGGCCAGAAACGCGAGGTCAATGGGATCTTGATTCGCTTCCTGCGACGCGACCGCGCCGGCGAACAAGACGTCGGCGTCGGTGGCCGGGCCGCTGGGGATGACGCCCGTGACGACCAACCTATTCATGGTGACCGTGCCGGTTTTGTCCACGCAGAGGACGTCCATCGTGGCGGCGTCTTCGGCGGCGCTCAGGCGCGTCACCAAGACGCCCTGTTTCGCCAGCTCCTTCGAGCCGACCGCCATGCTGACCGTGAACATGACCGGGAGGGCGACCGGAACCGCGCTCATCAAGAGGACGAGCACCAGCGGAATCATCTGCGCCAGCGGATCGCCGCGGACCAGCGAAAGCGCGACCACGACGCTCAGCAGCACGCCGACGATCACGAACAGCCAGCGAACGACCTTGGCCACGACGGTTTCGATGTGCATTTTCGGGCGCGCTTGGTCCACCAATTCGGTGGTCCGGCCGAAGTAGGTCTTGGCGCCGGTCAGGATGACGACGCCGTTGCCCTCGCCGCGGCGAACCACCGATCCCGACGAAAGAGCTTCGCCGGGCGCCTTTTCCACCTCGTTCGATTCCCCCGTGAGCGCCGACTGGTCAACGCTCAGCGTACCGCTCAGGAGCTTGAGGTCAGCCGGGATGAAGTCACCGGCCCGCACGCGCACGATGTCGCCGGGAACCAGCTCGCGGGCGGGAATGACCCGCCAGCGCGCCTCGCGCCGGACGCGCGCGCTGACTTGCAGCCTTCGCCGCAACGTTTCCACGACACCGGCGGCCCGACGCTCCTGCAGGAAGCTCAACACGGCGTTGATGACCAGCAGCGCGCCCACCACGGCGAGGTCGGAATATTTTCCGAGCGCCGCCGAGAGGGCCATGATCAGCTCAAGCATCCAGGCCGACAGGCCCCAAAACTTGGCGAGAAACAGCCGCGCCGGATGGGTCTTGGCGGGCAGCGTCTCGTTGAAGCCGTGCTCCTTTCGACGCGCCCCAACCTCGGCGTCCGTCAAACCGGTTTCGACGTTCACGAGGAGGGCCTCGACGGCGTCCTCGGCCGACCCCGCGGCGATCGCGGGCGCCGGCGCGGCTGCCGGCCCGGCCGACGGGGCCGAGGCGACCGACTTATTCGTGACCTTTCCCATACTGAGAAGAAGCTAGTCAATCAGCTATGCGCCGGCTCCGCCATGATCTTAATGGTCGCGTCCGGCGTCCGCGCGACCTCGGCGGCGGCCCGCGTGGAGACACCATCAGCCGCGTGGTCGCGACGGATTCAACTCTCGGCGCTTCGCCAAGGCTTGCGGAGTCACGCTCGCCGGCGGGAGTCGAGGGCCTCCGTGATTTTGAAACGGCCGCCTAATCTTACGCGGTCACCTTGATCGGTAATCTCCGCGCAGGTGGGAACGGGCTTTTCGATCATGCTCTCCAGGAGATGGATCGCCACGATTACCGGCCGGCCGACCCGGAGGCACGATTTGACGATTTTCCGCTGAATGATCGGCAGCTCCTCCTAGGGGCATTCGATCCCCAAGTCGCCCCGCGCCACCATGATCGCGTCGGCCTCACGCTTCCGGGCAGTTGTCAATACTAAGAACCGACCCCTTTGGCTTTCAATCGTGTCGCAACGCCACCGTCGGGTCCACGGCCGCCGCGCGGCGGGCGGGGCCGAGACTGGCGGCCAGCGACGTGACCAACAGAATCGCCGGCGCGGCGCAGTAGGCAATGGGATCGACGCCGGGCAGGTCGTAAAGCAGACGCCCCGCCAACCGGCCGACCGCGAGCGCCAGCAGCAGGCCCACGCCCAATCCCAGCCCGGTGAGCGAGGCCGATTCGCGCAGGATCATGGCGACCACGTCCCGAACGTTCGCTCCCAGCGCCATCCTGATCCCGATTTCACGCGTGCGGCAGGCCACGGAATAGGCCTTCAGGCCGTAAACGCCGAGCATGCTCAGCAGCAGCGCCAGCACGCCAAATCCGCCAAAGAGGAACGAGCCGAGCCGGACGATGCTCACCGCCGGCCCGCGACGGTGCATCTCGGTCAACGTTCTCACTTCGGTCACCGGAATTCGCGGATCAAGCCGCCGCAACTCGCGGGCGGCGGCGGTCATCAGAGCCTTCGAATCCACCCCGGGAGCGACGCGCACGTGCAGTCTTACCCGCGTTTGAAAGTCCTGGCCGAATGGCACATACACGTTCGCCGGAATCCCTTTTTCGAAAAGCTCCCAACGCACCGCGGACGTGACGCCGACGACGGTGAATTTGATCGGGCCGCCGTCCCGCCAAAAGCCGGGAATCTCCAGCCGCCGCCCCACCGCGGCGCCATCCGGCCACAGTTGGTCCGCGAGATTCTGGCTGATGATCGCAACCGGCGGCGCATTGGTGGTCTCGACTTCGCGCCGCTCGAATTCCCGGCCTTGCCGCAAAGGAATCCCCAGGGTCCGAAAATAATCCGCGCCGATGACGTTGTAGTTCGCCATGACCGCCTGGCTGTCAACCGCCCGGGATCGCGCTTTGCCCGGGAGGCCGCCGACGGGCGCCACCGGGCGGGACCAGGAGCCGTCGCCGAACGGAACGCCCATCGCGGAACTGACCGCTTCGACCCCCGGAAACACGGAGAGACGTTCGAGGGCGCGGGTCACGAATTCCCGCATGCGCGCCTCGGGGATGCCGCCCAGGTTCTGGTCGAGGGTCAAATAGAAGTTGGCGCCAAACTCGAAGCCCGGGTTGGCGTCGGCCGCGCGGATCGCGCTCCGGCTGAAGAGCGCCGCGGAAACCAGGAGCGCCAGGGCGAGCGCGATCTGCCCGGCGGCCAACGTCTCCCGCGCCCCAAAGCGGCGCCAAATCGCGCCCGGTCCCGCGTCGCCGGCGCTGCGTTTCAAATCATCATTCACGTCGAGCCGGGCCAGCTTCCAAGCCGGTCCGAGGGCGAACGCGACGGTCGCCAGGCCGCTGAGTCCCAGGAGAACGATCAGCGTCCGCCAGTCCGGGCTGGCGTCAAACTCGGGCAGGTATTCCCGCGCGCCAACGCCCGAGTAAACGAACGCCGTGACCAGACTGGTCGCCCACGTCGAGATCAATAGCCCCGCGGCGGCTCCCATGACGGCCAGCAGCAGGCCCTCGGTGAGCAATTGGGCCAGGATGCGCCTCCGCGCGGCGCCGAGCGCCAGCCGGATCGCGATTTCCTTTCGCCGCGCCGCGCCTTGCGCCAAGAGCATGTTCGCGAGATTCAAGCAGGCGATGATCAGCACGAGCGCGGCCAAGCCGGCCGCAAAACCGGCGGCGGGCGCCAACCCGTCCGCCTCGCCGGTCGGCCGGCTGCTCATGCCGAAACGTGGCGGCGCCGCGCACACGAGCGTTCGTGGCTTCGGGTCGGCCGGGTCCGAAAATTCGAACCGCCGGTTCAAGTTCGCCAGCGGCACGGCGGCTTGGGCCGGCGTGAGACCCGGTTTCAGGCGAGCCATCAGCATGAATTGACGCACCGTGCGGCTCGCCAGGATATCCGACGCCGGCTGGCCCGGGACGGAAAACAAAACGTTGGCCATCGCCAAGGGCAGAAACACCTGCGGTGACATCATCTGCGCGCCGGTGAATCCGGCGGGCATGACGCCGATCACCGTCACCGCGCCCCGGGCCAGTTCCAGCTTCCGGCCCACGATGGCGGGATCGCCGCCGAGCCGGAGCCAGAAGTCGTGGGTCAGCACGGCCACCGGCGTCCCGGATGTTTCCTCCTCGGGCAGAAACGTCCGCCCCAGCGCCGGGGCCACCCCCAGCCCCTGGAAATAGTTGGCGCTGACCAGCGAGGCGGCGGCTCGTTCGGTGAACTCGCCCGTCAACCCCACCGACGCGGTCGCCACGGCAAACAACTCGGAGAACGCCGCCGCTTGCCCCGACCGCAGATCGACGAAGTCCGGATACGAAAAAAAGTTGAACTCGTCGGGATTCTGCCGGTCGTGCTGAAACACGCCCACCAGGCGCTCGGGATGGGGCACGCGGATCGGTTTGACGAGAATGGCGTTGATCAGCGAGAAGATCGTGGCGTTGACCCCGGTTCCAAGACTCAGGACCAGGACGGCGATCGCCGTAAAGGCCGGCTGGCGACCTAATTGTCGGAACGCAAAACGAAGATCGTTCATAAGATGTCCAGTTCGGCTCACAGAATAGCAACCGACGCGCCAAGTTCAGTCAGATCGCGAGAAAACCCGCCAACCCCATCAGTCTAAACCGTCAACGCGCGACGCCCCGATCAGCCGACAACCGCCTCTCATTTCCGCGGTCGGGATTTCGGCGTCCCGCAAATGGGACAGCGCCGTCGAGCGCAAGTCCAGTCGCCCGGTGCGCCGTGGCAAACGCCTTGAAGGCAAATGCGCCGCGCCGACGACGAACAATACTCGATCGCTTGAGCCATCCCGCCCACGTTGCCGCGTGCCGCCCAACAGCCTTCGGGGCCTGAAGTATTGGCTTTTCAAGCCCGTAATCGAGGTCGCGTCCGTTCGGGTGGGCAATCTGGGCCACCTCTTAGTCCCTTCTAAGAATCGAGAAGGGCACGCCTCACCAAAACGGGTGCGCCGTGATCGATTGTCTTGGCGGCAAGCCGCCGAGCCAATTCGCGACCGTGGCGGCCAGCCAGGCTCCGGTGAACGCCAAGCCGACCATCAGCGTGATCACCGCTGGGAACCGGAGGCAATGCGTTGATTTCGTCGGTGATTGAAAGTGGTGCATCACCGGCGCCAGCGCGAGTCCGGCCGCGGACCCGTGGACGGCGAAGACGTAGAGCGCGAATAACGCCGCGAGCGGCGGGTTGCTGGGGGCCAGCTTGAGGATCATCCGGGCGACGGCGCCGAGTTGCTCAAAGAATATCCCTTGCAGCCCGGTGACCACAAACGCCTCCGCCACGCTAAACCGAAACCAGATAAACGCGACGCGCCACGCGACCGCCCAGCCGCCGTAAAAGCCGATCCCCAGGATCAGATCGGCGATCAGTTGCGGATGGAACACCGCCGGTTGGGGAGCGGCTTTCAGGTAATTGTTCAGCCACGCCAAGGTTTCCGTCAACGAACCGGAGACCAGGAAGCAGAGGAAAAGCTTCACCTCCACCGAGATTTTTACGCGATCAAAGACGCCGCCGATTCGAGCTCGCCAACGGCAAACGACCACGAACGTCGTGTAGATCAGCAGCATCGGGTCGGCGGGCCTGCCGAACAGACCGAGCAACGGCAGCAGGCCGCTCAGCGCCAGCCAAAACGACTGAGCGGAGGTCATCGCACGAAAAGAACGGCGCGCTCGTCGCCCAGACGAAAAGGAGGCGGTTCGGATTTAACCTGATCCGTTCGGGGTTTCATGCGGCAAAAGTAGAGGTTACCCGGAAAACTACAATCTTCAGGCGGACGCAAACTTGCGCAACGGGCCGCAACTTAGGGTTGTTGCGGTTTTTGGCATCGTAGGTTGCGGTGAAAGGTGAATCGGTCCCGGCCTTGCAGACCGGAACAATTTCAAAAACAGGCCGATTTCCTGGGATTCCGCTTCGCTCCTCCCCAAGGCCGTCCCATCACGCGCTTTCCGCCCGTTCCGAGCAGCAGCCTCGCATCATCCCGTCCCCAAACACGTCCACAACTCGAACTGGCGCCCCGGGCAAAGCAAGGTCGCGCAAAGCGATTGGCCTTTGGAGTGAACCCGACTATGCTGCGCCTCATGAACCACCCGGATGGGCGCCGCGAAGTCGCGCGACGATCGTTCGTTGATTGCGACCCGCGTGACGCCACGATTGGCGCGCGTTCCGGGGCCGGATTCAGTTCCACAATTTGAGTGATGAAAACCTGCTTCCAAGTTCCACGGGCCGGCATCGGCAAAAATCCTCTCGCGACCCTGCTCATCGTCGCCGCGATCACCGCGGCGGCGCCTCACTCGGGCGCGGCCGAGACAATCCGGATTGGCGAGTGCCTGGCCGTCGGCCGGCCCACTCGACCGACTCGCTCGCCCGTGAATACTCGGCCCGACCCGATCGAAGCGGAAATCGTCGCGGGGCGATGGCGTCCTCCGGCGCGGGGCGAACAAGCGGATTTTGGCGATGGCGCTTCGGGGAAGTGGAGCGTCGTCGTTGCCAATACGAATGGTTGGTTCGAAGGCGGCCCGTTGCGCGGCGGTTACGCCTATGCCCCCGTCGTCGTTGCGTCCGACCGCGTCATGATCCTCGAAGCGGCCGGGCACAATCTCGCCTACGTGAATGGCGAGCCGCGCGCCGGCGATCCCTACGGCTACGACTACGTGCATTTGCCGGTCGCGTTGCACGCGGGAACCAACGACCTGCTGTTCCAATGCGGCCGCGGGCGGCTCAAGATCACGCTCACTTCCCCGCGCCAACCGATCGCCCTTGACCTTGCCGACCCGACGATGCCTGACTTGATCGCGGGCCGAACGATGGAGACGTGGGGCGCGGTCGTCATCGTGAATGCCACCGCCGAGACGCAGACCGGCCTCGCCCTCCGCGCGACGATCGGTGACCAGCGCGCTTCCGAAACCGTCGTGCCGATGATTCTGCCGTTCAGCGCGCGCAAGGTTGGGTTCCATCTGCGCGGCAAAACGCCGCGCGGGGAAACCGCGTCGGTGCGGCTCACGCTCGTCGGAAAATCGAACGGCGGCCGCGCCATCGCCGATAGCGCCGAGACCAAACTGCGCGTGCGCGGCGCCGAGCAAACGCAAAAGCGGACCTTCGTCAGCGAGATCGACGGCAGCGTGCAATACTGGGCGTTGAACCCGGCGCGGCCACTGGCGGGACATGGGCGAGCCACGGCGTTGTTCCTCTCGACGCACGGCGCCAGCGTCGAGGCGATCGGCCAGGCCGACGCCTATTCGCCCAAGACCTGGGGCAATCTCGTCGCGCCGACGAATCGCCGGCCGTATGGCTTCGATTGGGAGGATTGGGGCCGCCTCGACGCGCTGGAGGTCCTCCACCTGGCCGAGGCCGAACTGCGGCCTGATCCGCAGAAGATCTATCTCACCGGCCATTCGATGGGCGGCCACGGCGCCTGGCACCTCGGCGTCCTTTTCCCCGATCAATTCGCGGCCGTTGGGCCGAGCGCCGGTTGGATCAGCTTTTTCTCGTACGCGGGCGGGACCCGCTTCACGAACGCAACGCCGGTCGAGGCGATCCTGCAGCGCGCCGCGGCCGCCAGCGACACGCTCCTGCTGGAAACCAACTATCTGAATGAAGGCGTCTATATCATCCACGGCGGGGCCGATGACAACGTCCCGGTCGGTCAGGCGCGCACGATGAACGAAACGCTCGGGAAATTTCATCACGACCTCCAATACCACGAGCAACCGGGCGCCGGCCATTGGTGGGACGCCTCGGATGAGCCGGGCGCCGACTGCGTCGATTGGGCGCCGTTGTTCGATTTCTTCGCGCGCCATCAGATTCCGACCGACGAAAGCTCGCGGCAGGTGAATTTCGCCACGGTGAACCCGGGCGTCTCGGCGACCTGCCATTGGGTCGAGATCGACCAGCAGACGCGCCCGCTCGAGCGCAGTTCGATCAACGCGCGCTGGGACCCGGGCGTCCGGCGTTTCGTCGGCGCCACGGAGAACATCTCGCTACTCGCCTTCACCCTGAACCACGTGAAACCCGGCGACCCGCTCGACGTCGAACTCGACGGCCAGAAGCTCGCCAAACTCCCCTGGCCGGCCGCCGGCGCCAAGCTCTGGCTCCAGAACGACGCCGGCCATTGGCGCGCGGCGGCGCCACCGTCCACGGCGCTCAAGGGTCCGCTCCGCTCTGGCCCATTCAAGGACGCCTTCCGGCGCCGCATGATCTTCGTTTATGCCACTAAAGGTTCGTCCGAGGAAA
The DNA here is from genome assembly GCA_964522665.1 of uncultured Verrucomicrobiota bacterium. Classification (GTDB taxonomy): domain Bacteria; phylum Verrucomicrobiota; class Verrucomicrobiia; order Limisphaerales; family CAZFVY01; genus CAZFVY01. The sequence goes on from CAZFVY010000019.1 coordinate 26,438, forward strand.
ACGCCTGGGCCTTCGATAAAGCCCGGTTCGACGCCGAATCCTTCTGGTATCGCGGCAATGGCTCGATCGACGTCGTGCCCGACACCGCCTTCGATCCCCGCGCCGAACCGGACCGCGGCGTGATCCTCTACGGCAACGCCGACTCGAACGCCGCCTGGCCCGCGCTCCTCGCCGCCAGCCCCGTCCAAGTCCATCGCGACGAAATCAAGCTGGCGAACCGCCGGCTCACCGGCCCCGACCTCGCCTGCCTCTTCGTCCGCCCGCGTCCCGGCAGCGCGACCGCCTGCGTCGCCGTCGTCTCCGGCAGCGGCCTGCCCGGCATGAAATTGACGAACCGCCTCCCCTACCTCAGCGCCGGCGCCGCCTACCCCGACTGCACGGTCATCGGCGCCGAAATGCTCACGACGGGCGCCCAAGGCGTCCGCGCCGCCGGCTTCTTCGGGAATGATTGGACCATTGAAACCGGCGATTTCGCGTGGCGGCCGAATTAACGCGGGCGGAGTTACTGCCAGGTTTGAATTGAAGGCGTTTCGCCGGTCACGCTTCGGTAATACCTATTGTGAGATTAGGTCGGTTTCACCAGAAACCCCATGCCCAGCGCTCAAGAACATTTATATTGAGTCAAATCGGCATCTATTTGGTTTTGAAAACAACATGACACAAATGAGCGCCAAAACTTGACATACGGCTCGGGGCGGACTACTCTGCGGCGCCACTCGTTCATTGGCGAAAGGACATATTGCCGCGGCGAGAGAGGGTTGGGGAAAAAGCATGAAAGACATACTTGCTAGGAGCAATGCTCGCCGTTTTTGGGGTGTTTTCGCCTTGGCGGCGCTCATCATCACCATCCTATCGGCGCCGGTTTTGGGGGCTACGATTGTCAATGGCGATTTTGGCAACGGGATCACGGGCTGGACCCACGATTCCTCCACCGTAGTTATTGGGTTGGGCGGCGCCAACTCCCTAGTCGCGGCGGACATTGGAGCCTTCGACACGCCAAATTCTTATCTCGGGCAAGTCGTATCGGTCGCCGGTTCGTCGCAATACAAGCTGAGTTTCATCATCGGAGTGGCGGCGAATAACGCCGTGGGGTTGACGGCCGTCGGCTCGGTCACGGTGACCAATCTGAGCGGAGCGGTCATTGGTTCATTGGTTTTCAGCAACGTTTCGATCGGCGCCTTGAACGGCACGAACGGGTTCGTCAGTTTCTCGACGACCTTTACGACGCCCACCGCCGTTTCCGGGGCCACGTCAGTCGGCATTACGTTTAACGATCTCACGCCCAATGGAGGCCGTGGGATCGACCTCCTGGTGGATAATGTCGTCCTCACCCTGGCGCCGGTCGGTTCGATCATCCAAAACCCGAGCGCGGCAAGTTTGGTTTACAACAACTCCGGAACGTTTTCGGGGGATTATCTGCCCTCGACCACGGAGTTTGGCGACGAAATCATTCTGGCGCCCGGCGGGAACAATCTGGCGACCAAATTCGAAATGGAGTATTATGGCTCGCTCACCCCGGCGGCGGCCAAGACCGGACAGATTCGATTCTACGCGAACGACGGGGCGAACGGGGCGCCGGGCACCGTGCTTTTCACCAGTTCTCCCTTTGCTTTGGCGGCGGGCTATCAATCAGTGATTCTAAGTGATTTCCTGCTGCCATTGCCGGGCAACTCGGACCTGACCTGGACGGTTCAATTCTCGGGGTTGGCGACGGGCGAAAAGGCGGGTTTGAACATCTACGAGACACCCAGCCTGGGTACCAGTCCGAACGATTTTTGGCAGCGGGGCACGAACGGCGTGTGGGTCTTGAATCAACTGACGGGCGGCTCGCCCAAGGCTAACTTCGGGGCGCAGCTTTACGGCGTCCAGGGCAGCATCGTCGGGCAGCCTTCCGGGAATTCAGTGGCGTACACCAGCTCGGCGAGCGGGTCCGTCACGCTGGACGCCGTGCCGGCGCCCGGTTTTCTTTTTTCCGGTTGGTCCGGGGCGGCTTCCGGCTTGAACAACCCCCTGACGGTCAGCCTAACCTCCGGCCAAATCGTCACCGCCAATTATTTTCCGAACACGTTGCCGATCGCGGTGACCGGTACCGGCTCAGTGACCAAAGCGCCCGACCAATTGAGCTATGCGTTGGGGGATTCCGTCGTGCTGACGGCGACGCCGGGACGTTACTATACGTTCCTCACTTGGAGTGACCAAGTCACGGCCAACCCCCGCACCGTAACCTTCGGGACGGTCAGCAACCTCACGGCGGTCTTTACCAATACCGTGCCGCTCGAACTCATGCCCGACGGTTCGCAGGCGCCGGTGGGCACGCCCCAAGTCTTCGCCAATACCCATCTCGGGAACCCGTCGCTCGCGAAATTCTCGAACGGCGGGACTTTCACGGTTGGGGGCATGGCTGACATCACGATTCAGTCAAGCTTCACCAGCGCGCGCATCTTTTACACCCTGGACGGCTCGCAACCCAGCTTCAATTCCACCCTGTACACGGCGAAGTTCGCGGTTTCACAGTCGGCCACCTTGCGCGCGATTGCCTACAGCTCGGACCTAACCCAATCGCAGGTGGCTGATCCGGTGACGATCGTCATCGTCCCGACCTACACGCTGACCGCGACCAGCCCGGGTGGCGGAAGCGTTACGTTCAATCCCACCAACGACCAGCCCTACTTGAGCGGCACGGTCGTCACGCTGACCGCCACGCCGGCGCCCGGCTGGACGTTTATGAATTGGGCCGGCGACGGCAGCGGGACCAGCCCGACGTTGAGCGTGACCATGAATTCGGCGAAGACGGTTCAGGCCATCTTCGGCACGGCGATCACCAACACCATTACCGGCCAAGGCTCACTGACTTTCAGCCCGGCCCAAGGGCCTTACCCGTTCGGCTCGACCGTGGTCGTAACTCCGGTTCCCCAGTCTGGTTATTATTTCGGACTTTGGGGCGGGGCCGCGAGTGGGACCGCCTTTCCGCTGAATTTCGTCGTCACCAGCGCGACGCCCGGCATCGCGGCCCTCTTCGCGGCTCTCGGGACAAATCAATATATTCTAACGACCCATATCTCCGGCGGTGGAACAATCACCAACAGCCCGGCCAAAAACGCCTACACGAGCGGCGACGTCGTCACGCTTACGGCCACGCCCTCGCCGGGTAACCGGTTTGTCGGTTGGACGGGCGACTTGAGCGGCTCCACCGATCCGGCGACGCTCACCATGAACGGCACGAAGGATGTCACCGCGACTTTTGTGCCGAACATTCTCCCGACCGTCAGCCTCACCGCGCCGGCCGACGGCGCCGTGTTCACCGCGCAGGAAAGCGTCACCTTGAGCGCCACCGCGGCGGATAGCGACGGCGCCGTCAGCGTGGTTCGATTCTATCAGGGCACAACGTTTCTCGGTCAGACCGCGAGCGGCCCGTACAGCTTGATTTGGACGAACCCACCGCCCGGCTCCTACGCGTTGACCGCCGTAGCGATCGACAATAGCGGAGGCGCCACGACTTCCAGCGCGGCGAATATCGTCGTCGGCCCGAGCAACACGGTGATTGTGGCGATCGGCAACCGATTGGGCGACTCCGGCACGCAGGTCGTCGTGCCGATCACTTCGCGCGGATTCAACACGATCGGCACTTTCCAGTTCTCGCTGCATTGGGACCCGGCGGTGGCCTCGTTTGCGGACACGGAACAGTACGGCGTGCCCGGGTTGACTTCGGCCAATTTCGGAAGTGACGCGGCCAGCACGGGCACGCTCAACGTGTCGTGGGACGACACGACGCTGGCCGGCCAGTCGCGGCCCGACGGCTCGGTCCTCTTCGCGGTTCGGTTCAACTTGACCGGGGCGAACGGAACCAGCTCGGCGGTGACGATCGATGGAACCCCGACCGCCATTGAAATCGCGAAACCACAGTCGGCGCCGCTCCCGGTGTTAACGACCGCGGGGAGTGTGCAGGCGCAGGCGCAGAGTACCGTGACGCTGGCCGGCAAAGTGAGCTACTACGATCTGCAGAAAACCATCGGCGGCGTCACGGTCACGCTGGCGGGCGACGCCGACCAAAGCTTTCAGACCGGCTCAGCGGGCACGTACAGCCTCTCGGCGCAGCGGGGCAGTTACACCGTCACCCCCAGCAAGCCGGACGACAACCCGGCCAGTCAGGGCGTGACCACGCTCGATATTTCGTTGATCCGGCGGCAGATCCTGGCGCTGGCGACCACGCTCGACTCGCCTTACAAGCTGCTGGCGGCGGACGTGCGCGGCGCCGGTTCGGTTTCGACGCTGGACATCAGTTTCATTCGCCGGCTCATCCTCGGGATCACCAACTCGCTCCCGCTGGGCCTCTGGCGCTTTGTCCCCGCGGACTATGCGTTCGCCGACCCGCTCAATCCGTGGAACGCGCCCGGGTTCCGGAGTTACACCAATAACAACGCCGGCCAATCGGGGCAGGATTTCATCGCGATCAAGTTGGGCGACGTCAACGCTTCGTGGTCCGCGCAGTCGGGCGACGCGCAGTTCGCCCCGGCGTCCTTCGGTTCTAGCGGCGGCGCCCGGGGCGCGCAGGCCGCGGCTCCGTTGGCCCCGGGCGGGACGCCGCGGGTAAGTTTTCAAGCGGCTCCCCAAGCGGCCGGTCCGAGCGGCACGGTCAAGGTGGCGGTCCTGGTAAACGGCTTTACGCAAGTGAGCACGGCGCAGTTTTCGCTGGCGTGGGATCCCCAGGCGCTTGAGTTGGTCGCGACCGGGGATTACGGTTTGGCCGGACTAGGGGGCGACAACTTCGGAACGACGCACCTCGGCGCGCTGAGCTTTTCCTGGGATGATCCCTCCGGGGGCGTCTCCACTCTGCCGGATGGCAGCGCCCTTTTCGCCGTGACCTTTGCGGCCAAGGGCGCCGCAGCGACGGCTTCGACCGTGGCGTTCGCAGACGCGCCCACGGCCCGGGAAGTAACGGTAAATCTGCAGCCCGGCGCCTTCGCGAGCCAAAACGCCACGGTGACCGTGGCGCTGCCGCCCCGCATCACGCAGACCCGCCTCGCGCCGGACGGCGGGCGGCTCGAAATCACCATCGCGGGCGGCGCCGGTGAAACCTACGCGGTCCAGTCCTCGACCGATTTGACGCATTGGACCGACTTGCAGACGGTCGCGAACTCGAACGGCGCCGTGACGGTGGACGTGCCGCCGTCGGGCGATCAGGCCCGCTTTTACCGCGTGCGTCGGCAGTAAGCCGCGCCATCGCGAGGAGGCCGGCAAGCCAAAGCCGACCGACTCGCCGCGCGATCGGATCGCGGGAGAGTTCGGTCCGTTTCCTCTAATGCGGCGGGTGGAAGCTGGAAATTGGCGTTGGCTCAGGACGCGACGTAGCGTCCGTTCTTTTTTTGACCGCCGCGCCCCCTCGGCGGCACGCCCAGGTTACCTCGCAGCTTGCAAGCCAATCCGGGTCGGTCATTTGACATGACCGACGAGGTGAACTATCGTCACGAGCTAGCTGCGCCACAGTTACAAGCGGGATCCGGCCGACGACTGTGCCAAGGGTTGCTTGAACTCATCCATGAATTCAAACGCGCGGAATATCCGACGGCGACTCGCCCAACACGATGGCGGGTCGGCGTGGGCGTCTAAGGGTTCAGACCGTTGACCATCCATCTCCCAGGGATAAAATCATGAGAATGCGGAATACGAAGACGTTCCATCACGCTTTACTGCTGAATCTTGCGGTCTGCGTCGGCATCCTGGCCATGCGACCGGCGCCGGCTCTCGCGGCGCTGCCGTTGGACACGAATTCATTTTCCTTGAACGGCGGGTTTCCCCTCGGGCTGCACAACGACGGCACGGTCCGGGGAAACACGATGGTCGGGGATTTCGACGGCGACGGCCTCCTGGATTTCGTGGTGGCCGGCCGAGACCCGAGTCAATCGAACTTGGAATTCTTCCGCAACGTCGGGACCGGCGCCGACCTAAGCCCGGCTTCATTCGCGCGCACCGAATTAACGGCCCTGGGTTCCCCGGGATTCGCGCGCGCGGTGGATGTGGACGGTGACGGCCGCCTTGACTTGGTTCTCTATAGCGCCGGCGGCGGTTCGCTGACGGTGGTTCGCAACACGACGATCCTTGGCGGCGCGAATCCGGTGACGTTCGCGGCGGGAATCGACTTCGCGACGGGCGGCAGCATCGCCGACGTGGCGGTCGCGGACATCGACGCGGACGGCAAGCCCGACTTGGTGGTCGCGCTCTCGGGCGGAACGGCGCTGGTCCTCAAGAATACCAGCGTCGCCGGAACGATCGACAGCGGCTCCTTCGGGACGCCGGTGAGCTATCCCGTGGCGGCCAATCCCGCCTGCCTGGCCGTCGGTGATTTGGACGGGGACGGCAAACCCGAGATCGTGGTCGGTTGTGGTGGGACGGGCGGTTCGGTCTCCGTGCTGCGAAATTTGGGCGGCACGTTTGCTCCCAGAGTGGACTACGCCCTGGACTCGTCCTTTCGCATCCGGATCGCGGACATGGACGGGGACGGCAAGCCGGAGATCGTCGTCAACAACGGCGTCATTCACGTCATGATTAATAATACGTCGCCCGGGACAATCGACGCGACTTCTTTCCTTTTCCACGCGGACCTCCAATTGCCCACCGCGATGGGCGATTTCACGCTCGCGGATCTTAACGGCGACGGTAAGCCGGAAATCGTCGGCGGTGGTTCGGGCCGGTTCGCCGGTCAATCGGGTAATCAGGGAAATAACTGGGTCATGGTTATCCCGAACAATTCCACCCCCGGCAATCTGAGCGCCGGCACGTTCGGCGGCGTTGTCGATTACGCGTACGCCGGGACGCCCGAGTCCAGCGGCGGAACCGTCGCGGTCGCCGACTTGGATAATGATGGCAAGCCCGACATCATCTTCGTTGACTTTAGTGGGGAAAACATCGCCGAAACCGACGTTAATCTCCTGCGCAACGTCCTGGCGACGGCGGGCACGCCGGTCATCACGATCAATGGGGTCCGGATCGATAGCGGGTTACTCACCGCGACCGATTCGGCGCAGGTGGCGCTTACGACGTCATTCCCGGGTGGTAAGTTGTTTTACACGTTGGACGGCTCAGCGCCGACCGCCAGTTCCCTGGCTTATACCAACGCCTTCAGCGTCAACAGTGGGCTGACGATTCGGGCGATTGCGTACACCTCCGACAATTCTCAATCGATCGCGAGCGGGACCGTCCAACTGGCTTTTCAGTATTCATTGACCGCCACCACTGGCGGCGGCGGCTCGCTGGCGGCCCTGCCCGCGTCGGGGCCCTATACCGCCAATTCCGTGGTACAGCTGACGGCCACGCCGCTGGCCGGCTGGAATTTCATAAACTGGACCGGCGACGCCAGCGGGACCAATCCCGTGGTCAATGTCACGATGGATCGCGCCCGATCGATCCAGGCGGTGTTTGGCTCGGGGATCAACCCGGTGATCGTTGGCTCAGGCGCGATAACCACCTCGCCGGCTCAATCGGTTTTCGCCTATGGCTCCACGGTAACGCTGACGGCGTCGCCGCAGGCGGGAAACTATTTCAAACAATGGGGCGGCGTCTTGAGCGGTAGCGCCAACCCCACGTCGCTGATAATCAGTTCGCCCAACCAGACGGTCGCCGCCCAGTTCCTGGCGCTGCCCGCCAACGGATTCACGCTCCAAACCTCCATCACCGGGCCGGGCACGGTCACGGTTAGCCCACAGAATAACGTTTACACGAACGGCCAGAGCGTGACGCTGACGGCGGCGCCCGCCGGGAGTTTCACCGGCTGGAGCGGGGATGTGACGGGGACGTCCAACCCTTTAGTCCTGACCCCGAACCAGAGTCTCGTGATCGCGGCGACGTTCGTCGATTCCTCGCTGCTGACGATCGTCACCCAGCCGCAGAGCCAGGCGGGGTTGATCGGCGGGAGCGCGACGTTGGCCGTCGCGGCGAGCGGGGCCGCGCTGAATTACCAGTGGCTAAAGAACGGCGCCGCGATTCCGGGCGCCACGAACGCCACGCTCACGTTAAACAATCTGCAGGCGACCGACGCGGCCAGTTACCTCGCCGTCGTGAGCAACGCCGCCGGATCGGTTAGCAGTCAAGCGGCCGCTTTGACCCTCGTTACCTTGACCACGCTGCCGCAGAGTCAAACCGTAAACGTCGGAGCGAACGTGACCTTCTCGGTGGCCGTCGCGGGCGCCTCGGTAAGCTACCAATGGAAAAAGAATGGCGCCGCGATTTCGGGCGCGACCGCCGCCACGCTGACGCTCAATAACGCGCAGTTCGCGGACGCCGGCAACTATACCGCCACGATCAGCGGTTCCTTCGGTTCGGCGACGACGCCGATCGCGGCGCTCAAACTCATCGTGCCTCCTGGAGTCCAGGGATATTCATTCACCACCTTCGCCGGATTAGCGGGCGCCCAGGGGAGCGCCGACGGTCCCGGCGCGAGCGCGCGCTTCTTTCTGCCCATCGCGCTCGCGATGGACGGCGCGGGAAACCTCTATGTGACTGAATTCTCGAATCAGACCGTGCGAAAAATCACGCCCGCCGGCGTGGTGAGCACGTTGGCCGGATTGGCCGGCTCCGCGGGCAGCGCCGACGGGACGGGGAGCAGCGCCCGGTTCGACTCGCCGGTCGGAATCGCGGTCGATGCCGCCGGCAACCTCTACGTCTCTGATTATTATAACAACACCGTGCGCAAGATCACCCCGGGTAATTCCGTCACGACGCTGGCCGGCCAGGCGCCGGTCGCGGGAAGCGCCGACGGGCTCGGCGCCGCCGCGCGTTTTAATCGCCCCTGGGGCATCGCGCTGGACTCCGGCGGCAACCTTTACGTGGCCGATCGCTTGAACCATGAGATTCGCAAAATCACCTCGGCGGGGCTGGTCAGCTCGTTCGCTGGACTCGCCGGCGTCGCCGGCAGCGCCGACGGAGTCGGCTCGAACGCGCGATTCAATGAGCCGATGGGCGTGGCGGTGGACGGCAGTGGCACGGTTTATGTCTGCGAGTTTGGAAACTCAACGATTCGAAAGATCGCCGCCGACGGGACCGTCAGCGCCTTTGCGGGCGCCGCGGGAGCGCCGGGAACCGCCGATGGCGTGGGCGCGGCCGCGCGATTCAACCAACCGTTGGGGGTGGCGCTGGACGGCGCCGGGGCGCTTTACGTCGCGGATACTTTTAACTCGTTGATTCGAAGAATCGCGGTGGATGGAACAGTGACTACGCTGGCGGGCCAATCTGGTTCCGGAAGCTCGGACGGCGTCGCGGGCGCCGCCCGATTCAACCAGCCGAACGGCATCGTGGCCGATGCCGCCGGTAATATTTATGTCGCGGATACCGGCAATCATACCATTCGCGCGGGAGTAACCCTCGGGGCGCGGATTACCAGCGCACCGCAGAGCCAGGCGGTTGGCGTCGGGGCGACCGTCACGTTCGCGGTGAGCGCGAGCGGGGCGGGCGCCTTGACCTATCAGTGGCAATTCAACGGGGTGAATCTGCCAGGGGCGACCGGCTCTTCGTTAACGCTAAACAACGTCCAGGCCGCCTCGGCGGGCGTTTACACCGTGATCGTGGATGATGGGTCGAATTTCGCGAGTTCAGCGGCCGCCGTCTTGACGCTGAGTCTGCCCGCGATCGCCACGCAGCCGCAGAATCAGACGGCCCCGGTTGGTGGTTCCGCGACGTTCACGGTCGTGGCCAACGGGGCGTCGCTGAGTTATCAGTGGCTTAAGAATGGCACGGGCATTCCGGGCGCGATCGGCGCGAGCCTGACGTTGAGCAACGCGCAACCTTCGGACGCCGCGAGTTATGCCGTCGTCGTGAGCAATTCCGGCGGCTCGGTGACGAGCCAAAACGCCACCTTGACGGTCGTCGCTCCGCCGGTATTTACGCTTCAGCCCCAAAGCCAGAGTGTCAACGCCGGAGCGGCCGCCACCTTTACGGTCGCCGCGAGCGGCACGGCGCCAAGCTATCAGTGGTACAAGAACGGGACCGTGATTGCGGGCGCGACCAGCCCGACGCTGGCGCTGGCCGCGGCACAGGTCGCGGACGCCGCCGCCTACCTCGCGGTGGCGAGCAATTCCGCCGGGTCCGTCACCAGCTCAGTCGCCACCCTGACCGTGGTGATCGCCCCGGCGATCACCGCGCAGCCGCAGAGCCAGAGGCTCGCGACCGGCGCGAGCGCGACGTTCAGCGTGACCGCCTCCGGCGTCCCGGTGAACTATCAGTGGAAAAAGAACGGCGTGACGCTCGTCGGCGCCACCAGTTCTTCACTCACGCTGGCCAACGTCCAATGGCCGGACGCCGCGGCCTATTCGGTGGTTGTGACGAATTCGGCCGGCGCGGTCACCAGCGCGAGCGCGCAACTGACGGTCATTCTGCCGCCCGGCGTCGGAGTGGACTCATTCACCACCCTTGCGGGGGGCAGCGCCGCCGGGAGCCGGGACGGCGCCGGATCGGTCGCGCGCTTCGCGCAACCGGCGGGCATCACCGTGGACGGATCGGGCAATATATATGTGGCCGACAACCTCAACGACACGATCCGAAAAATCACGCCGGACGGGACGGTCAGCGCCCTGGCGGGACAGCCGGGCGTTTCCGGCAGCGCAGACGGCGTTGGTTCCGGCGCCACGTTCAATCGCCCCAGCGGCATCGCGATCGATAGCGGCGGCAATCTTTACGTCGCCGACGCCCTTAGCCACACGATCCGCAAAGTGACCGCCGCGGGCGGGGTCAGCACGCTGGCCGGCCAACCAGGCGTCGCCGGCAGCGCCAACGGAACGGGCTCCGGGGCGTCGTTCAATTTCCCCCTCGGGGTCGGGGTCGATTCCGCGGGCAACGTCTATGTGGCCGACTCGGGCAACGCGATCATTCGCAAGATCACGCCGGGCGGCGTGGTCACCACGCTCGCCGGGCAGGCGGGGGTTACGGGCACGACGGATGGTTCCGGGTCCGCCGCGCGTTTTATTCAACCGACCTCCCTGGCCGTCGATAGCGCCGGTAATCTATTCGTTGCGGACCAATCCAATCCTTTGCTTCGCAAGGTGACCCCTGCGGGAGTCGTGACGACCACGCGCATCGCGCTTGGGCAAAACGGGGTACTTTGCGTGGATGGGGCGGGAAATGTCTTCGTCGCGGACACCAGCGATGGAACCGTGCGAGAAACGACTTTGGCCGGCGTACTGAGCACGTTGGGAGGCTTGGCCGGCAACTTTGTTGGCGGCGACGGGGTCGGGTCCAACGCGCGTTTCAACGGGTTCGGCGGCATCGCCGTGGATGGCGCGGACCACCTCTATCTCACGACCGTGAACTTGGTCAAAACCGGCGTGCCGATCGCCCCGCCCGTGACCAGCCCGCCCCAAGACCAAAACGTCGTCGCGGGCTCCAGCGCGACGTTCAGCGTCGCCGCCAGTTGGCCGACGGCGGTTACTTATCAATGGCAGTTTAACGGCGTCAATCTGCCGGGCGCGACGGGTACCACCTTCACGGTGATCAACGCCCAACTCGCCAACGCGGGCGTTTACGAGGTGATCGTCGATGGGGGAGGCGGGTATGCCAGCAGCGCCACGGCGACGTTGAGCGTCGGCGCCGCGGCCGTAGCCCCGGTCATCACCAGCCAGCCGCAAAGCCAGACCGTGACCGCTGGGGACAACGTCAGCTTCAGCGTGTCGGCGGGCGGGACCTCACCGCTGAGTTATCAATGGCAGTTTAACGGCGGCGCTATTCCCGGCGCGACCAGCGCGACCTTCTCACTGAGTAACGCGCAAGCCCCCAACGCCGGCGCCTATACCGCGTTGGTGAGCAACACGGCGGGCTCCGTGACCAGCGCGGCCGCCACCTTGACGGTCAACCCCGTCGCCGTAGCGCCGGCGATCACGGTCCAACCGTCGAACCAAACCGCGACGGCGGGTGGCAGCGTTGGCTTCAGCGTGACGGCCAGCGGGACGTCGCCCCTGACCTATCAGTGGCAATTCAACGGAGCGACCCTCCCCGGCGCGACCAGCCAGTCGTTGACGCTAAACAATGTCCAGTCGGCCAACGCCGGAACCTACACCGTCGTGGTGAGCAACACCGCCGGCTCCGTCACCAGCGTCGCCGCCACGTTGACCGTGAATCAAGCGGTGACACCCCCGGCCATCACCGGCCAACCTCTTAGCCAGACGGTCGCGGTCGGCGCCATGGTGATGTTCACCGTCACAGCCACCGGTTCCGCGCCCACTTACCAATGGTTGAAGAACGGGACGGGCATTCCCGGGGCGACCGGCGCGACGCTCACGTTAAACGCGGTGCAACTCTCCGACGCCGGTTCTTATACGGTCGTCGTCAGCAACTCGGGCGGCGCCGCCATCAGCTCCGCGGCGACGTTGACCGTAAACCCCGCGATCATCGCGCCCGCGATCACGACCCAGCCGGCCAGCCAAACCGTGCTGCCCGGCGCGAGCGTAACCTTCTCGGTGGTCGCGACGGGAACCGCCCCCAGCTATCAATGGCAAAAGAACGGCGCCGCGATCAACGGCGCCACCAGCCCGTCGCTCACGATTAACAACGCGCAGGTCGCCGACGCCGCGACCTACACCGTCGTGGTCTCCAATACCGCCGGCGCCGTGACGAGCGCTCCGGCGACCTTGGCGGTGAGTTCCACGACGGTCGCGCCGACGATCACGAGCGGGCCGCAGAGCCAGACGGTCACGGCGGGCGCCAACGTGACCTTCAGCGTCGTCGCCAACGGCTCTTCTCCCAACTTTCAATGGCAGAAGAACGGGGTGGGGATAACCGGGGCGACGAGCGCCACACTTACGCTGAACAATGTTCAAGCGGCGGACGCCGCCGCCTATACGGTGACCGTCAGCAACACCGCCGGCTCCGTCACCAGCGCGGCGGCGAGCCTAACGGTCAATCCCGCCCCGACGGCGCCGAGCATCACGACGGCGCCCCAGAGCCAAACGGTGGCGGTGGGCGCCAACGTGACGTTTACCGTCGCCGCCAGCGGGACCTCGCCCGCTTACCAGTGGCAGAAGGACGGGGTGAATATTCCTGGCGCCACCGACGCGACGCTTTCCCTCAACGGCGTCCAGTTGGCCGGGGCCGGCTCGTATGCGGTCATCGTGACGAACGTCGCGGGTTCCGTGACGAGCGCGGCGGCCGTGCTTACCGTGCTCACGCCCCCGACGATCAGCAATTCGCCCGCGAATCAAACGGCCGGCGTAGGCGGGAGCGTGACCTTCACCGTCACCGCGAGCGGCAGCTCGCTGAGCTATCAATGGCAAAAGAACGGCGCCAATCTCAACGGGGCAAGCGGGCCCTCGCTCACGCTGAACAATCTGCAACCGAGCGACGCCGGGTCCTACGCGGTGGTCGTGAGCAACCTCGCCGGGGCCGTGACCAGCGCGACGGGCGTACTGACGGTGGCAACCCCGGTGACGATCAGCCAGGCGCCCGTCAGCCAAACGGTGATCGCGGGTGGAAAGGTAACCTTCAGCGTGACGGCGGACGGCTCGGCGCTGAGCTATCAATGGCAGAAGAACGGAACCAATATCATCGGCGCCACCGGCTTGGCGTTTACCATCGAGGGCGTCCAGGAATCGGACGATGGCGTTTACGCCGTGGTGGTCAGCAACGCGATCGGCGCGCTGACCAGCGCGGCCGCCACCTTGACCGTTCTGACGCCGGTAACGATTGTCACGCCGCCCGTCAACCAAACGGTGATCGCGGGAACGAACGTGAATCTCACGGTTACGGCTACCGGCACGGCGCCCCTGAGCTACCGCTGGCAATTCAACGGCGCCGATTTGACCGGCGCCACCAACGCCACGCTGGCGCTGAACAATGTGCAGCCCGGCGCCGCGGGTTCTTACGCGGTCATCGTCGGCAACACGGTTGGCTCCGTCACCAGCGCGGCGGCCACCCTCGTCGTGCTGGCGCCACCGACGATCGCCACTCCGCCGCGCGGCACGGACGTCGCGCTGGGAGCGAACGTCACCCTGTCGGTCGCGGCGACCGGGACGGCGCCGTTGAGCTATCGCTGGCTGTTCAACTCGTCGCCCGTCCTGTCGGCGACGAACGCGACGTTGAGTCTGCTGAATCTTCAACTCAGCGATTCAGGCGCCTATGTCGTCGTGGTGAGCAATCCGGCCGGCTCGGTGACGAGCGCGCCGGCGATCGTGACAGTTCATCAGCCCCCGCGCATTACGTCGCAACCGCAAGGCTCGACCAATTTCACCGGCGAGTCGGTGGTTCTCTCGGTCCGCGTGGACGGCGAAACTCCGTTCAGCTTTCAGTGGCAATTCAATGGCGTCGCGTTGCCGGACAAGACGGACGACCACATCCTTTTGTCCCCGCTGCTGGAGTCCAACGGCGGGATTTACACCGTCGTGGTCAGCAACGCGTACGGCTCGGTGACCTCACAAGGAGCGATCTTGAAGGTCAATCCGCGATTGGTCGCCAACCCGCCGGCTACTCCCGGCTCGAACAAAATCACCCTGTCGCTGGCGGGCAATCCGGGCGAAACGTACCAAGTGCAAGCCTCCGACGACCTCACGCATTGGACGACCGTGGCGATCTTGACCATCGTCAACGGCGTCGCCACTTATACCGACACCGCCGGTCCCGGAACCCAGCAGCGCTTCTATCGGTTGATCATGCCGTAGGCGCCGCGTTACCCTTAAAACGGCAGTGCGAGCACGCCAGATTGAGTAAGGCTTTGGAGCAGCAATGCTTTGGAAAAAGCGAAGCCATACCCGCAGCGGTCTGGTGAACTTTTTCCGAAACGTTTATGCCCAAATGATTACGCGAGATGCCGTGCTCCTACTGCCGTTTTAAGGGTTACTTGACGTAGAGCGCGGACTGTAAATCGCGCACGAGCACGCTCATGTACGGGTAGCGTTTTTCCGGGTCGCGCTCGAGGCATTTGAGGATCACTTTTTCGAGGGCGAACGGGATGTCGGGATTGTGCGTCCGCGGCGGGACGAAACTGAGCGCGCGATCTTCGATCTGGCGCTGCAGAATGTCCTTCGGCGTGTCGCCGGGAAAAGGCTTGTTCATCGTCAGAATCTCATACGCGGTGACGCCGTACGCAAAGATGTCGGCCCGATGATCGACCGGTTGGCGCAGCAACTGTTCCGGGGACATGTATGCCGGGGTGCCGGGGTTGCCGGAGAGCTTCTTCGGCTTGTCGGGCTTCGGACGGGCGAGATCGAAATCGACCAACCGGACATTGCCCGTGCGGCTGACCAGCACGTTTTCCGGCTTGAAATCGAGGTGCATGAAGCCGCTGTCGTGGACGTGCTCCAAAGCGATCGCCATGTCGATCAGGATATTGCCCAGGTTCTCGACGAGGACGGGGTCGGTGCGCGCGAGTAATTGCTTGAGATTGGACGCCTCAATGTAATCCATCACCAAAAACGGGATGCCGCCAACCTTTCCGTGCTCGACATAGCCGATCACGAATTCGTGGTTGTGAATCTTCGAGAGCACCTCGCACCCGCGCAAAAACCGGGACTTCGCCAGGAAATCGAAGAGGAGTGAACTCTTCATCTTCTTCATGGCGAACGTGGCGCCCTTCTGGTCCGTGGCGATCCAGACTTCGGCGACGCCGCCGCTATTGATCTGTTCGTGGAGCCGGTAGCGGCCAAAGGTGATCGGTCCAGCCGGCGTCGGGGAATCGGAATCGGTGGGTGGCGGCGGCATTTCAGCTATTTCTGCGGTTTCTCTAACACGTTACCGAATCCTTCGCCACTGGTTTTTTGTTTTTGCGCCGCGCCGCGCGCGGCCTCAATCGGATTTGGCTTTCACCGAAAAGCCGCCAGCGGTAATTTTCGCGCCAACCTAAACGCCGCTCGTGGATAACGCCTACCTGCCCCAAGATTTTTCGTGGCCAAAATTGGTCCGCGCGGGCTGGCGGCCGTGGGCGTGGCGGCTCGGCCTCGTCTGCCTCTGGCTGACCGGCGCTCCGCGCGGTTTCGGCCAGGCGCGCTCATGGCATGAAGAGGCCGGTTTCCGCTGGGCGGAATTGACGGTCCCCAGGCCCGGCAGGACCGGGTTCACGCTTTTGCCGCCCGAGCAGACCGGCGTCAGTTTTACGAACCAGTTGACCGAATGGCAGGCCGCGTTCAATCGCGTCCTCCTCAACGGCTCGGGCGTCGCGGTCGGCGATGATGACCAGGACGGTTTGATTGCGACCGTAACCGCCAGAACGTACAAGGTTGGAAGGGCAGGTTGGGCAAAGCTCTCTGACGCCATTTCGAAATTGCCCACCCAATAACCGGTAGAAATTTGGCCCAAAAAAAACCGGAGGTTCATCACCAGCTTACGCTGGGAGAGGAATAGCCCCCGGACTGTGGAAATAAAGTATATGACCGTCGAAGGAGGCGCAAGCGGCTTTTTTGAGAGGTTGAACAGAACTCTGTCCCCTGCTCGTTTTGGCTCGTATAAAAAGCAGACCGGTCACGATCACGACGCTCTGTGCAAGTACGTATGGAACACATTGATTTGCGAGGCGTTGTATCCATCGTTCCAAATCCTTGAGGTTGGCTTTCGAAACGCTTTGCACTCCGAGATCGCGAAACGCTCGGGCGACCAAACTTGGTTGATGAACGGCGGCGTTTTCTTATATGAGGACGAAAGGGACGTGATCGCCAAAAGCAGATCGAGCGCCTTAAGCCGAATCCCGGCGCTATCCGAGGATATTCTCGTCGCTGAAATGAATTTCGGATTCTGGACCACGCTCCTGGATGCTCGGTATGATACAATCTGGCACAAGATTATCAAAGAGGTATTCCCTAATATGCCCAGGAGTAGCAGGACGCGCAAAGAGGCGTCCAAGTCAATGAACACGGTCCGGAGGCTTCGCAATGCCGCGTTGCATCACCACTCGATTTGGCACTGGTCCGACCTACAGCGACAGCACGGCGAAATGCATGAGTTGATCTATTGGATCTGTGCCTCAGCGTCAAAACTGGCGAAAGAGATCGACCGATTTCCCTTGGTTTATTCGCAGGGACATGGCCACTACTCCGAGTTGTGCCGCAGAATCTCAAATTAGAACACCCCCAACCGCGGCGGGATTTGGCTTTCACCGAAAAGCCGCCAGCGGTAATTTTCGCGCCAACCTAACCGCCGCTTGTGGATAACGCCTACCTGCCCCAAGATTCTTCGCGGCCGAAACCGGTCCACGCGGGCTGGTGGCCGTGGGCGTGGCGGCTCAGCTTCGTCTGCCTCTGGCTGACCGGCGCGGCGCGCGGTTTTGGCCAGGCGCGCTCATGGCATGAAGAGACCGGTTTCCGCTGGGCGGAATTGCCGGTCCCCAGCCCCGGCAAGACCGGGTTCACGCTTTTGGCGCCCGAGCAGACCGGCGTCAACTTTACGAACCAGTTGACCGAATGGCAGGCCGCGTTCAATCGTGTCCTGCTCAACGGCTCGGGCGTCGCGGTCGGTGATTATGACCAGGACGGTTTGCCGGACATTTTCTTCTGCGGGTTGGACTCGCCGCCCGCGCTTTACCGGAATCTCGGCCATTGGAAGTTCAAGGACGTGACGCAGGAGGCCGGCTTGGCGATCCCCGGAAAGTTTTTCCGCGGGGCGGTCTTTGCGGATGTGAACGGGGATGGCTTCCTTGACCTGCTGGTCGCGGTGACCGGGCGCGGCGTGCTCTGTTATTTGAACGACGGCCATGGCAAGTTCAACGACGCCACCGAGGCGGCCGGTTTGGGGGGCGGACACGGCAGCGTGACGATGACCCTCGCGGACGTGGACGGCAACGGCACGCTCGATTTATACGTCGCCAACAACCGGGCCGAGGATATGCGGGACCGCGGCCAGGTGGACATCCAACAGCGCAACGGTCGGCTCATCGTCCCGCCCCGCCTCAAGGACCGCATCGCGATCATCGACGGCCGCCTGGAGGAGTACGGCGAGCCGGACCAGTTGTTTCTCAACGACGGCAAAGGCCACTTCACTCCGGTGTCGTGGACGGACGGCGCGTTCCTCGACGAAGACGGCGCCCGCTTGACCGGACCGCCGCTGGATTGGGGTTTGACCGCCACCTTCCGCGACCTTAACGGCGACGGCTTTCCCGACCTTTACGTCTGCAACGATTTCTGGACGCCCGACCGCGTCTGGATCAACGACGGAACCGGGCATTTTCGCGCGTTGCCAAAGTTGGCGATGCGCAACAGCAGCGCCAGCTCGATGGGCGTCGATTTCGCCGACGTGGATCGCGACGGCCAGGTCGATTTCATGGTGGTCGATATGCTCAGCCGCGACAATCGCCTGCGTAAACGCCAGCTCTTCGGGCAAATCCCCAAGGCGCCCGTGATCGGCGAAATCGAGAATCGGCCGCAGTTCATGCGCAACACATTTTACCATAATCGCGGCGACGGGAGCTTCGAGGAGATCGCGAATTATTCCGGCATCGCCGCCTCCGAGTGGTCGTGGCAGCCGGTGTTTCTCGATATCGACCTCGACGGTTACGAGGACCTGATCATTACTTCCGGTCACGCGGACGACGTGCAAGACATGGATGCCACGGCGGTGATCGCGTCGCGGCAACATTCCTGGGCGGCCTACACGAACGCCGTCGAGCGCCAGCGGGCGTACACCGAGGAACTCATGGTGAACTATCGGCTTTATCCGCGCCTGGAATCGCCCGTTTTCACCTTCCGAAATCAGGGAAATCTGCAGTTCCAGAACATGACGACGAATTGGGGCACCGCCCGTCCCGGCATCCACAATGGCCTGGCGCTGGCCGATTTTGACGGCGACGGCGCCCTTGATCTGGTGGTGAACAATCTCGGCGGCGCCGCCGGCCTCTACCGCAACGAAACCGGCGCTCCGCGCGTCGCCGTGCGCCTGAAAGGAGCGGCGCCGAACACGCAGGGAATCGGAGCCAAGATCAAGCTGCTGCGCGGCGCGGTTCCCATGCAAAGCCAGGAAGTGATTTCCGGCGGACGCTACCTTTCCGGCTCGGAGGCGATGCTGGTTTTCGCCGCGGGCGCCGCGCCGGACAATATGATTATCGAAGTGACCTGGCGCAACGGCCGGCGCACATCCGTCGGCGGAGTCAAACCGAACCGGATTTACGAAATCGACGAGTCGGGTTCGGCCGCAGTTCCCGCAGTGACGGCCACGCCGGCTCCGGCGCCGTTCTTCAAAGACGTCAGCGACCTGCTCGGGCACACGCATCACGAGGAGCCGTTTGACGACTTCGCGCGGCAGTCGTTGTTGCCGCAGAAATTCAGTCAACTCGGCCCCGGCGTCGCCTGGTGCGATCTTGATGGCGGCGGGCACGAAGACCTGGTCATCGGCGCCGGACGCGGCGGCGCGCTAGCGGCGTTTCACGCGGACGGCCACGGCCGTTTCACGCGACGCGAATTGGGCGGCGGCTGGACGGCGCCCGACGATCTGACGGCGCTCGTCGGTTGGACTGGCGCTCCGAATCAACGGGGGCTGTTCGCGGGCGTCGCTAATTACGAAACCGGCGGCGCTCCATCCGCCATCGCGTTCGCCCTCACGAACGGCGTCCTTCAAGCGGGTGAAGGTCTGGCCGGAGCCGCCGATAGCTCCGGGCCGCTGGCCGTCGCCGACATCGACGGGAGCGGAACGCTCGCGCTGTTCGTCGGCGGACGCATTCTTCCCGGCCGTTACCCGGAGGCGGCGAATTCGCGGATTTACCGCGCTAAAGACGGGCGCCTGCAACTCGACCAGGCGAACACCAAAGCGCTCGAGGCTGTGGGCCTGGTTAGCGGCGCGGTTTGGAGCGACCTCGACGGCGACGGCTTGCCGGAGTTGATCCTCGCTTGCGAATGGGGTCCGGTTCGCGTCTTCAAGAATCAAGCCGGCCAACTGCGTGAGATCACAAAAGAACTCGGGCTGGACCGTTACCGCGGACGCTGGAACGGCGTCACGACTGGCGATCTTGATGGTGACGGACGCCTCGACATCATTGCCTCGAACTGGGGCCTGAACAGCGATTACCAAGCCACGCCGCAACGGCCGCTGCGCCTTTATTATGGCGAATTGGGCGGCCGCGGCGCGCTCGACCTGATCGAGTCTCAATACGACGCCGCCACGGGCGTCGAGACACCCCGCCGCACGCTGAAACCGCTGGCCGCCGCGATGCCGTTCATCTACCGCCGCTTCACTTCGTTCCGGGGCTTCAGCGAGGCGACGCTCGACGCCGTCCTCGGGGAACAACGGGCCAACGTCAAAGTCGCGGAGGCGAGCACGCTGGCGTCGATGATCTTCTTCAATCGCACCAATCGGTTCGAGGGCGTCGAACTTCCCCGCGAGGCGCAAATGGCGCCCGCCTTCAGCGTCAACGTCGCGGACTTTGACGGCGATGGACACGAGGACGTTTTCCTGAGCCAGAACTTTTTCGCGCTGCAGCCGGAGGTCCCGCGCCTCGACGCCGGCCTGGGACTCTGGCTGCGCGGTGATGGAGCAGGCAACGTGGCGTCCGTCCCCGCGCAAGTCTCCGGCGTGCGCGTTTACGGCGAACAACGCGGCGCCGCGCTCGGCGATTTCAACGAGGACGGCCGCGTGGACCTCGTGGTCACGCAAAACGGGGCCGCGACGAAACTCTTCGAGAACACGGGGGCAAAACCAGGTCTGCGCGTGCGTTTAGCCGGCCCAGCCGGCAATCCATCGGGCCTGGGCGCGCAACTGCGGCTCCTGTTTGGCCAACGCGCCGGGCCGATGCGCGAGATTCACGGCGGTTCGGGCTATTGGTCTCAGGACAGCGCCGTCGAAGTCCTCGCCACCCCCGAGCCGCCGACCGAGATTTGGGTCCGCTGGCCGGGCGGCCGGGTTACGAAGACGCCGGTTCCCGCCGGCGCCCGCGAGTTGACCATCGACGCCCAAGGCGCGGCCGTGACGCGCGCCAAAGAGTGACGCGCGCCAGCGTTGCCCCAGGCCGGCGCGGCGCGGCGCGCGTGCGAGTCGATTCAGGCCGGATCGCCCTTCCCCGCTTGCGTTTGGCCCGCCGATCGTCGAGAATTAGCGCATGATTCGCCCAGGAAACGTGATGAATCGGTCGCTCGCGGCGCGCGCGAGGAGGATTTCGCTAACCTTGATCGCCTGCGGCGCCTGGCTGCTCCACGGTGGGATTGCCGGGGCGCAAACGCCGGCGCCAACGCCACCATCGCTGCCGCCTTTGCCGGCTCCGGGAGCGGCCATTCCAGTCGCGCCGACGCCCGGCGCCGGGCCGGTTCTACCCGGACCAAGCGCGCCGATCGTCAAGTTTCGTCCAGCCGGTCCGATCCCACCCGCGGCGTTCGCCCAAGCTCAGGGCGCCACGCCCGTCCCGGTGGCGACGCCCGCCGCCGCCCCGATCGCGGCGCTCCCTCAGCCGATGCCGCCGAACATTCTCTCCTGGGACGCGGACACGAAGAATTTCCAGGCGATGCCGAACGCGATGGCGGCCAACTTCGTCTTCAGCGTGACGAACATTTCGACCGAGGAAGTGGTGATCACCGCGGTTCGCCCCTCGTGCGGTTGCACGGTGGCAAAGATGCCGAGCCAGCCCTGGAAGCTCGCCCCAGGCGAAAGCGGGCAGGTCGGGTTTACGGTCGATTTGCGCGGGAAGTCCGGCACGCTGATGAAATCGGCGACGGTGGACAGCACGCGCGGCTACAAGATGCTCAATATGCGGCTCGAGGTTCCGGGCATGCTGACGCCCACGGTGGCCGCGAATCCGATGGCGGATCGGACGAAGAATCAGCAGCTCGCCTTCGCGGACCGCCAAGCGGTCTTTCACGGTGATTGCGCCCGCTGCCATGCCGACCCGGCCGCCGGCAAAACGGGTGAGGTCCTCTACGCCGCGGCCTGCACGGTGTGCCACGATTCCGCCAATCGCGCTTCCATGGTGCCCGACCTGCATTCGTTGGCCCACGTGAACGATCGTGAAGCGTGGCGGCAATGGATCACCTACGGCAAAACCGGCTCGCTCATGCCGGGATTTTCCCAGTCTGTGGGCGGTCCCCTGACCGAGCAACAGATCAATTCCCTGGCCGATTTTCTGGCCACTTCCGCGCTGTTCAATCGCGTGGCGGCCCAGAAGCCACGCGCGCAGGTCATCTCGCCCGTCTTGCGGTAATCGGCGGGCGGGCCTGGTTCCAAGTGTAGTGTTTCATGCGTCAATCGCCGGCCGCGAACGGCCATCTCTCTATGAGACACTACGCTAGCCCGACGGCAAACGGGCCAGCAGCGCGGCGCGGCGGGTGCGCGTGACGGTTAGGCGCGTGGACCCGGCCAAAGTCACGAATTGATCCCCGTGCGACTTGGCCTCGAGCGCGGTCACATGGGCAAGGTTGATCAGGGCGGAACGGCTGACGCGGACGAAATGCGCCGGAGCGAGGCGGCGCTCGAGTGATCCGAGGCTCTCATTGACCAGCAGCGATCCGCCGGCGGTGAAAAGCTTGGCGTCGGCGTTGTCGGCCAGAATATAGTGGATCTCCTCCCGAGCCAGCAAGCGGCGCCGCGACCCCGAGCGGACCACGATCAACGCCACGCCGTCGGTTTGCCGCGCCGGGCTGGAGGCGGTCTCCGCGCCGGAATCGAGACGGTCCCGGGCGCGCTCCAGGGCTTCGCGAAAGCGTTCTGGAACGATCGGCTTGAGGAGATAATCGACCGCCCGCGCCGCGAAGGCCCGCGCCGCCTGCCCCCCGTCGTCCCCGGTGAAAATCACCGCGGGCGGCGCGTCGATTTGCAGTATATTAAGCGCTTCAAACGCGTCCAGGCCCGGCAGCCGCGCGTCCAGCAGCGCCAGGTCCGGCGAGCGCTCCCGGATCAAGGCGACCGCCTCGCGGCCGTCGGCGGCCTCGCCGACCAGCCGAAAGCGCCGCTCTTTATGCAGTAATCGCCGCAGAAGTTTCCGCACGGCCGGGTCGCCGTCCGCCACCAGCGCCCGCAATCGCCGCCCCGTCATGGCGAGGCCGGCATCGCGTGGTGATGATGCGCGGGCAGGGCGGTGAGATCGAACGTGATTCGCTTCAGATCCATCGGCTCCGCCGCCGGCTGGCCCTCGCGAACATGATACGCGCCGTCGAGCGCCAGGCCGGTCAGCGTCTGGCGCAGGCCCGAGGCGGGCCAGAAAATCTCGACCGAGGTGATCGCCGTCGCGTTACCCAGGCCGATCTCCTGCCGGAGCGGCGAGGAGCCAAAACTCCCGCCGCTGTTTACCGTTTTGTAGATCGCGCGGGTTCCGTCCGGGGTGGCGACGTTGACCTTGATCCGCGAGCCAATCGCGGCGCGGTTGGATTTCGTCCCTTCGAGTTTGAGCTTCACCCAATGGTTCGTGTTGCCGGGGTTGTGGAACAGGACCTTGTGCGCCACGTCGCCCGGGAACGCGCCGCCGATGACGGCGAACACGTCCTGCTGGCCGTCGTTGTCGATGTCCGCGAAAGCGACCGCGTGACCCTTTTGCAAATGGCCGAACCCGCCGGCGGTGGTAACGTCCTGGAAGTATTTTCCACCCGCGTTCCGGAGCATGCGTTTGGGAATGAGCATCGCCAGGTCGGGATTGCCGGTGCCGAGGTAAAAATCGAGCCAGCCATCGTTGTCGAGATCGCCGAAATTGCAGCCCATCGTCAGATACACGTGATTCAAATGGGCCTCCGTCGTGACGTCGGTGAAGGTGCCGTCGTGGTTGTTGTGGTACAGCTTTGGTTGCACGCCCTTGTTCGGCAACCCGAGGTAGTCGGCGGCGATCTCTCCGACCGCGTGCGGCGAATACCCCGCGACGAAGAGGTCCTCCCAACCGTCGTTATCGTAATCGAAAAACCAGGTCGGAAAACTGAACAACGGCTCGCTCACGCCCGCGCGCGCGGTCACATCGCTGAATTTCCAATGCCCCTGCCCGTCCGGTCCCTCATTGTGAAAGAGTCGATTCGGCGCGCCCTGAATCGAGAGATAAAGATCGGGGCGGCCATCATTGTCGTAATCGGCGGAGGTAACGCCCTTCACGAACTCCTTTACGTCCAGGCCGGACGCGACGGCGCATTCGGTGAACGTGCCGTCGTGGTTATTGTGAAATAACTCGCACGGGTCGGGATCGTTCGGATCGGTCGATTCATTGCCGATGAATAAGTCGAGCCAGCCGTCGCCATCGTAGTCGAACCAGGTCGAGGTTTGGGTGGGATGGGAACGCAACAAACCCGCGGCCTCGGTCACGTCGGTAAACGTGCCGTCGCCGTTATTGCGCAGGAGCGAGGCCGGGATGCGGCCGTCCTTTTCGAACCAGGCGCCGCGCATAATCCAGATGTCCAGGAGGCCGTCGTTATTGTAGTCGGTCTGTTGGATGTTCAGCCCGCCCACCAGCCCGATCAACCCCGCCTCGCGCGTGCGTTCGGTGAACTTGCCGTTGCCGTCGTTGTGAAAGTAACGGAGCTGTCCGTCTAATGACCAAGTCGAAGTGACCACATCAAGGAAGCCATCGTTGTCAAAATCATCGACGATGCAGCCCCCCGCCAGGGCCTCGGTGTCCAATCCGAGCGCGCCGGCGATGTCGGGAAAACGCGGGAAATCGATATCCGACGCAAAGGTCTTCGCCGGGATGAGCCATTCCGCCGCCACTTGGTCCGGGTACTGGCCAAGGGTCATATAGGCGAGGTTGAGGAGCCAGCGGGCGCCAAGGTCGGCGGGATGTTGACGGAGTTGCTGTTCCAGCAAGGCAATGGCGCCACGCGAGCCGCGCGGAAACTGGTGATAGGCGGCGGTCTCGAGCGGAAAGATGCAGGACTGCGCGTTGTGGTTGGCGATACAGTTCTCCTGCTCACCAAGGCGGAGCAGGGCCACCGCCTTCTTCATGCGAATCTCGCCTTGCAACTTCTTGTTCATGATCAGGCCGTTCGCGGTGAAAGTCTCTTCGAGCGCCGTAAACGCGTTGAGCGAATCTTCGGACTTTCCCGCCTGCAAAAGCGCGATGCCGAGGTTCATGGCGATATCGATGCGCTCCTGGACGTTGGTTGCCTTCGGCAGAAGTTTCGCCAGGGCGTCGGCCCGCCGATCACTTAAAAACGGGTTGGTCCAGACGCTCATGTTCTGGCTGATCGCCGCCAGTCGCGCGGCCATCTTGCGGGTGCTTTCGGGCTGGCTCGGCGACGGCTCCAGTGACGCCGCGCTGGCGGCTCCGACCGCAAGCTCCGCGGCCCCTACGGCCGGCGCCTCGGCCGCTTCCATTTGACGCTGGAAAAGCGCCAAAAGGCACAGCGCAAAGACCGCGATGGGGTGTTGCCGAGGGAGACCGACCCGACCCGCGCACCGAAACAACTTCATCATCTGCCGCATAAATCGAGCAGAACGTATGCCTGCAAGAGCAGATGAAAGGAAATTAACTTGGGGCCATTCCTTGGGTATTTCGTGTGGACCGGTTCGGAATTGGGGTGAAGCGGCGGCCAGCCGCGCGCGCGGCAGAATCCGAAACGCCACCCGTTTGGGCCACGAAAAGGATCGGCGCCAACCCGTGCCCGCCGTGCGACTCGCCGCCAGCGGGTCGGCAAGATCAGCGCCCTCTTGCCCGCCAGTAATCGCGGACTCGTGACCCCGGCGACCCGTACGCCGGCGCTGCCCAAGGTCCGCGAATGATGGCGTCTCACGGGGTGACCGGGGCGGTTGGGTGATAGGCCGGCATGGCCGCAAGATCGAACTTAATCCGTTTGAGATCCAACGGGGTCGCCGCCGCTTCGCCTTCGCGAACGTGGTACGCCTGATCCAGCGCCAGCCCGGTCAACGTCTGACGCAAGCCGGAGGCGGGCCAGAAAATCTCGACCGAAGTGATCGCGGTCGCGGCGTCCAATCCGATTTCCTGACGGAGCGGTGAAGAGCCGAAACTTCCACCACTATTCACGGTCTTGTAGATCGCGCGGTTTCCGTCCGGGGTGGCGACGTTCACCTTGATGCGCGCGCCAATCGCCGCGCGGTTGGACTTCGTTCCTTCGAGCTTGAGCTTCACCCAATGGTTCGTGTTGCCGGGGTTGTGGAACAGGACCTTGTGCGCCACGTCGCCCGGGAAGGCGCCACCGATGACCGCGAACACGTCCTGCTGCCCGTCGTTATCAAGGTCGGCAAAGGCGACCCCGTGGCCCTTCTGCAAATGGCCGAACCCGCCGGCGGTGGTGACGTCTTGAAAATACTTCCCGCCCGCGTTGTGAAGCATGCGATTGGGGATGAGCATTGCCAGGTCGGGGTTGCCGGTGCCGAGGTAGAAGTCGAGCCAGCCGTCGTTGTCGAGGTCGCCAAAATTGCAGCCCATCGTCAGATAGACGTGATCCAAATGAGCGGCCGCCGTGACGTCGGTGAAAGTGCCGTCGCGGTTGTTGTGGTAGAGCTTGGGTTTGGCGCCCTTGCTCGGCTGCCCAAGATAGTCGGCGGCGATGTCACCGACGTTCTGGACCGCGTAACCGGAAACGAAGAGATCTTCCCAGCCGTCGTTATCGTAATCGAAAAACCAAGTCGGGAAACTGAACAACGGCTCGCTGACGCCCGCGCGCGCGGTAACGTCACTGAATTGCCAACGCCCCTGCGCGTCGGGGCCGTCATTGTGAAAAAGTCGATTGGGCGCGCCCTGGATCGAGAGGTAAAGATCGGGCCGACCGTCGTTGTCGTAATCCGCGCTCGCGACGCCCTTAACGAATGCCTTGACGTCCAAGCCGGACGCTACGGCGCATTCGGTGAAGGTGCCGTCGTGGTTGTTGTGGAATAACTCGCTCGGGTCGGGATCTTTCGGATCGGTCGATTCATTGCCGATGAACAAGTCGAGCCAGCCGTCGCCATCATAGTCGAACCAGACCGACGCCTGCGACGGGTGTGAGCGGAACAAACCGGACGCCTCGGTCACGTCGGTGAAGGTGCCGTCGCCATTGTTCCGCAAGAGCGAACCGGGAATGCGTCCGAGCTTGCCCAGCCACGCGCCGCGCGGAATCCAGATATCCAATAGGCCATCGTTATTATAGTCGGTCTGCATGATGTTCAGCCCTCCGACCAACCCGGTCAGCCCCGCCTCGCGCGTGCGCTCCGTGAAGCGACCGTTGCCGTCGTTATGGAAGTAGCGAAGCTGCCCGGTCAGCGACCAACTCGACGTGACAATGTCCAGATAGCCGTCGTTGTCGAAATCATCGACGATACAACTGCCGGCCAAGCCCTCGGTGTCGAGGCCAAGCCCGCCGGCGATGTCGGGAAAGCGGGGAAACTCGATGTCCGACGCGAAGGTCTGTTGGGGGATCAGCCACTGGGACGGCACGCGGTCCGGGAACTCGCCGAGCGTCATGTAGGCGATGTTGAGCAGCCAGCGCGCGCTGAGATCGGCCGGGTTTTGGGAGAGTCCCCGTTCCAGAACCGCGATCGCGCCGCGCGAGCCGCGGGGGAATTGGTGATAGGCGGCGCTCTCAAGTGGGAACAGGCAGGATTGCGCGTTGTGATTGGCGATGCAGTTCTCCTGCTCACCCAGGCGGAGCATCGCGATCGCCTCGCGCATGTGAACCTCACTCTGCAGTTTCGGGTTCATCGTCAGACCGTTGGCGGAGAAGCACTCCTCCAGCGCGCGAAAAGCGTTAAGACATTCCGTGGTCCGCCCGGCTTGCAGCAGAGTCACGCTCAGGCTTAGCCCCAGATTAATTTGCGTCGCGAGGTTCGTCGTCTTCGGCAGCTCCTCCAACAACGCGTCCGCGCGCTGGTTGCTCAAATACGGATTCGTAAACGGATCCATGGCCCGGTTGATCGCGGCCAGTCGCTCGGCCATCCTGCGGTTGCTCTCGGGCTGGGTGGGCGATGGCCCTAGCGCCGGCCCGAAGTTGGTAAGACTGCAGAAAGGATCGACGACCACCACTGGGGCCGGCGCCGCCGCGCCGAGCGGCTCGACCGTCACCGCCAGCAAACCGGCCGCGGCGAACGCCACGAAACATCGACCCGGGAGACCGCCACGACCTCCAAAACGCAACCACTTCAGTATCTGCCGCATAAAGCGGGCAGACACTAGACCAGGGACGGTCAGCTACGAACGAACATGGGACCAACCCCGGACACGATCTTGTGGGCCGGTCTGAATTTGGGGTGGCGCGAGCGAAGGAAGGGCGGCCGCGCGGTCAAACCCGCGGCTTGGGGCCGCGAAAATGGGACGCTCGATCGGCGCGCCCCGAGAGGGCTGGGGGCCGCACTAGTATCGGCTCACTTGGCGTCTCCGAGACGCGCGCGATAGACGAAATCCTTTTCGTGGCCCGCCTTGACGTGGCATTGGGCGCAGACGGCGGATTTTTGCGGGGGCGTAATATAGGTTCCGTCGGGACGATACTCGACGTATTCCCACTCGGCGGTCCGATTGGTCTGGTAGGCTGCCCCGAAGCCAGGCTCACGGCGCATGACGTGCAAACCGAGAACCTTATCTTTCGTCAACCCACCGCGGTCGTTCAGGACGAATTTGCCGTCGGCGCTCTTCAAGGCGCCCGCTGACTCCATTACGATGATCGAGCCGTACGGATACGGAAGTTGGGCGGAGTTCGTGACCGAGGCGGCGGCGGCGTTGCCGTAGATCGTGACCACTTTGCCCTCCTTCTCGCGATTGACCGTGCGGAGCGTCTGAAAGTCGGACTGGTAATTCTTCGGGAAGCCCACGTGATCGGCCGTTGGCGCCGGCAAGGTCTCCGATTCCGCGGCCGCCACCGCGGAAATGAGCGCGCTCGCCAGCAAAAGCAATACTGGTTTCATTTCTTAAAGATCCTCGGGCCATCGGCGACCCCGGAAGTTTACTCCGGTTTGACTTCGTCGTACCGCGCGCCGGTAAAGTCCAGCTTGTAAACCATGCCTTCGTAGCCGACCGCGTAAATGTTCCCCGCTTCGTCCGTGCCGAAGGAAACCAGGCCTTGCGGAATGGAGCCAATTTGGCGAACGGTCTTCAGTATGCCCTTCTCCTGCGTCACGCCAAAGATGCGCTTCGAGGTATAATCGCCGCAAAGGTAAACCCCATAAAAGGTCGAGCTCGGGTCGCCTCGATAGACGTAGCCGCCGGTCACGGAATTACCGTATTTCCGTTTATACGCGAAGACGGGGGGCGTGAAAACGCGGCCTTCCTGGCGGTACTTGTTCGAGAACGGTTCAAAGGCCTCAAACACGTTCCACCCGTAGTTTTCGCCGCGATGAACGATGTCCACCTCTTCCACGCGATCCTGCCCGACGTCCGCCACCCAGAGGTCGCCGGTCACGCGGTCGAAGCTGAAACGCCACGGCTCGCGAAAGCCATACGCCCAGATTTCCGGGCGCGCATCGCTCCGCCCGCGGAACGGATTGTCCGAGGGGATGGCGTAGGCCTTCCCGTCCTCGGCGTGGTCCACGTCCAGGCGCAGCATTTTCCCGAGCAATAACTGGAGATTCTGACCGTGCCCGTTCGGGTCTTGTTGCGGGCCGGTGTCACCCATGCCGAAATAGAGATAGCCATCCGGGCCAAACTGAATGCAACCGCCCGAATGGTCGTCGGCAACGCTGGTGATTTGCAGGAGCCGCCGCGGCGCGACGCCCGAGTCGCCCTTGAAGTCCGGGCCGAATTGCTTTTCCACCAGGGTGGTAATGACCTTGCCACCCTCCAAGACTTGATACTTGAAGTAATACTTCCGATTATCGCGAAACTTCGGGTGAAAGGCCAGCCCCAGCAAGCCATTCGGCCCCCGATCGCTAAACACTTCCCCGGTCAGGTCGGCGAAAACCGATTTTTCTTCGCCCGTCGCGGTTTTCTCCATTCGCCAGATCATCCCCTTTTGGTGCAGCACGAGGAACACATTGGGCTGGCCGGGAACCTGATGGATGGCGGTCAACCCGGTCCGGACGCGCGAACTCGGCACGCTCAGCGCGTCGGCAAAGAGCGGCTTGGCGGTCACCGGCTTGGCGATCGGAGGAATGACTCGGGGCATGCCGCGATTGCTCACGAGCGCGCTCTCGGGCTGACGCAGCGTCACCAGATAATCGATCAGATCGGTGAATTCCTGAGGCGAAAGGCCCGTTTGCAACCCCTCCGGCATGAGCGAGACGCTGGTGGTCCGTTGCTGGCGGATGTCCGCCGTCGCCAAACTGACCAGCTTGCCATCGGCGCCGATGATTTGAATGCCGGCGTCGTTCGCCTGCTTCACGATGCCCTGATACTCCACGCCCGCCTTGGTCTCAACGATCGTCGTGGTGTAGCCAACCGCGATGGTGGCGGACGGTTGGAGAATCGCGTCGATGATGTCTCCGCGTCCGAACTTGTCGCCCACCGCGTATAAGTCCGGCCCCGCCTTCCCGCCGTGTCCATCCACCGTATGGCATTTGACGCAACCGGGCTTCAACTCGTCGGTGAAGAGCCGAGTCCCGTTGGCGACGTCGCCATCGTGGGTCAGGGCGAATTTACGATACGCGTCGAGATTTTGCGCCTGACTCGCGGCTGGCGCCGCCGGCGCCTGCGCCCGCCCCGGCATGGGCGCGCAACAGATGAAAGCGAGGGTCAAGAAACAGACGAATAGGGATTGGGTCGTGGTTTTCAAACGAGTGGCGAGAGTGTGGATTTTCCCCGCCGGGGTCAAGTCTCGGGGTGGGCGCAGACGCTTTTCGATGACACCAAAAACAGGCGCGACCTCGTCTGGCTCACGGGAGCTGCCGGCGCGGCCGTCTTGGTTGATTCATTGGCCCTGAAATTGAGATCGGAGGCGTTTGCACAATTGGCTCATGAATCCGGCCCGTCAATCGTTGACGGATACCTTTGCCAGGGTTTAGATGGCCTCCGTCTCTCGTGAAATTGACGTTGGCGCTGAACCGCATGCCAGCCGAAGACCAGAGCGTCAGCACGTCCCCGTATGACCGTCATTATTTCGGAAATAATAAGCCGCAGCGCCCAAGGCGTTACTCTGACATTTTAGAATCGGTCAACGGTTTATTATGGCGATTCGAGAGCGAACCAGCCAGATTCTGGAGCGCCTGATGAAGATGTTCGTTTGCAACTACGCGATCAGTCGATTCCGCCCATACCGGGAGACCGGCGAGTTCATTAATGTGGGCGTCGTTCTGGTCTGCCCCCAGTTGGATTATTTTAACTTTGCTTTCGAGCGTCGCAAACACCGTCGCATCACCGAATTCTTCCCGGAGCTCGATATTGAGATCTTCAAGACGGGCTTGGCCGGGCTACTGAGCGAGCTTACCCGGCTCGCAAAATTGAAGGATGCGGCCGCGCAATTTGTTTTTGGGGAGGAAATGGCCGCCCGCATGGCGCTCTTCAAAGAGCTGGTCAGGCCGCGCGAAAACCTGTTTCATTTCGGCGAGGTTGGAACCGCATTTACTGAAGATCCCAAAACAAAACTGAAAGAGCTTTACGATATTTATGTGCGACGGCAGTTTGCCCAGGATCACGAATATCAAGAAATCGTCATGCGCCGACAGTTGGCGGTATTCCTGCATGATGCGAACCTTTCACGGTTCTATCGTCAGAATTTCAGCGTCGGAGATGGCAGCTACAACGTAAGACTTCCGTTTGTCCACCTTGAGGCAAACGTGCCGATCAAGGCGATTAAGCCGCTGAATCTGGACAAGCCCTCGCCGACGGAAATATACCGGCATGGAGACGCTTGGATTTCCACTGTTCGGCGCCTTCGGCAAATCAATCATCTGCCGAAGGAGCTTCTATTCGCCGTTCAGCGGCCGACGGTCGGTGAACGACTCCTTTGTGCGGCAGAGGAGGTTTGTTCGGAGTTGGAAAAACTCGAGACCTTCACGGCGGCGGTCGCCGACCGCAGTCGGATTGAGGCGTTTGCGCGATTTGAATCTTAATCGGTTCTGTGTTTCGCTGGTAACGTTCCTGGCGCCGGACACGCTTTCGGACCGCGACGGATTGAAGGAATGGCGCTATTCCCCGAGACACTTGGACAGAAGCTCAGTTGAGAGAATTTTGGCGAGGCAGTAACCTCTTTTTCCAGTAACATTTGGCGGGCTTCGCTTCTGGGGAGCGTGTATGAATGAGACACCAGAGCAAAATCCGAATATGCCGGCCAAATGTCCTCAATGCGGCGCCGCGCTGCTGCCCGGCGCGCTGGCGGGATTGTGCCCGGCGTGCCTGCTCCAGCAGGGCGCGGCGGACACCGCCAACCCAGCCGAACCGACCGGATTCGAGCCACCGACGGTTCAGGAGATGGCCCGGCTGTTTCCCCAGCTTGAGATCCTGTCGCTGCTCGGCCGTGGTGGCATGGGGGCGGTTTACAAGGCCCGCCAAAAGGCCCTCGACCGCCTCGTCGCCCTCAAGGTCCTGCCGCCGCAAACCACGAGCGGCGCCGGGTTTTCCGACCGGTTCACCCGCGAAGCCCGCGCGCTCGCCAAGCTCAACCATCCGAACATCGTCACCCTCTACGAGTTTGGCGAGGCGGAAGGGATGCCGTTCTTCATTATGGAGTTCGTCGATGGGTTGAACCTTCGCCAAGTCCAGAAGTCCGGCGGGCTTTCGGCCCGCGAGGCCCTGCAAATCGTGCCCCAAATCTGTGAGGCGCTTCAGTTTGCGCATGATGAAGGGATCGTTCATCGCGACATCAAACCCGAAAACATCCTGCTCGACAAAAAGGGACGAGTGAAGATCGCCGACTTCGGCATCGCCAAGATCATGGGACGGGGTGACGACAGTCCGTCGCTGACGGAAACCAATCAAGCCATCGGCACGCCCCGTTACATGGCGCCGGAACAGGTCGCCCATCCGCAATCGGTCGATCACCGCGCCGACATCTATTCGCTGGGGGTGGTGTTTTACGAAATGTTGACCGGCCAATTGCCCCAAGGGAAATTCGGCCCGCCGCCGTCGCGGGTGCGTGGCGTGCAGGTGGACGTCCGCCTGGATGACGTGGTGCTGCGCGCGCTCGAACTCGAGCCGGACCGCCGGTATCAGCAGGCCAGCCAGGTGAAATCGGCGGTCGATACGATCACCGGAACCGCGCCGCCTCCCCCCGCCACGAATCCCGACCTGCTGGCGCAACAGATTCGGGCGCGCGACCCGGTCTTGAACATCCGCCACTGCTTTCGCCGCGGCTGGGCCTTGGTGCGGAGTGACTTCTGGCCGTTGATCGGCATCAACGCGCTCGTCATCGCGCTCCTCGCGATCGCGAACGGCGCCCCGGTCGCGCAGTCGGGCGGCAATTCGACCTGGACGCTCCAATCCTCGGCGATCGGCATTCTGGTCAACGGCCCCTTGGCGGCTGGCTTGTTCCTGCATTTCCTGCGCCGGAAACGGGGCGACGCCTCCGGCATCGAAACCGTTTTCTCTGGATTCACCCAACGTTTCCTCCACCTGTTCCTCGGCGGGTTCGCGACCTTGGCGCTCATGGGCCTGGGCTTCCTGTGCTTTATCCTCCCCGGGATCTATTTGCTCGTGGCTTGGATGTTCACGTTGGCGTTGATCATCGATAAGCGGCTCGATTTTTGGCTGGCGATGGAACTGAGCCGCAAAACGGTGACGCGCCATTGGTGGAAGTTCGCCGCGTTCTGGATCATCGGGTTCATCGTGAAGTATTCCGGGCTGGTCGTCTTGGGCTTCGGCCTGTTTTTCACCGCGCCGATTGCGCTCGCGGCCCTCGTTTATGCCTACGATGACATCTTCGGCGAAGGTGATTCGGCGGCGCCGCCGGCGCCGGCGGGAGTTGGTCCTCAGGGGACCGTGATCCTGCCGGCTCCGGTGGATCGATCCAAGGGCGGCGGCAAGTTTCCGCCGTCCGTCGTGGTCGGCCTGGCGGCGGTGGCGATCGTGCTCGGTTTCGTGGCGATGGTGTCATTGGTCCACCGCATTAACCGGGGCAACCGGCCGATGGAATTCGTTGCCCAAGCGGTCGAGGCGGAAGTTAATGTCACGGGCCGCGTGGTTGACGCACTCACCGGTAAACCGGTGGCCGGGGCGCGGATCGCCGACATGTTTTTCAACCGCGGTCCGGATCGGGCGGTGCGGGAGTTTTGGACCGACGCCGACGGCGACTATCAGTTGTTGACTTGGAACGAGGGCAACCACGACATCGTGGTCTCGGCGCCGGACTACGAGGCAGACAAATGGTCGTATCCAGTCCAACGCCGCGCCGGCACGTCGCGTGTCCGGCGCGATTTCAGATTGTGGCCCAAATCCGCGGCGGGGACGACGGCGGTCAGCCGACCGGTATTCGCCCAAGTGATCGAAAAAACGCTAAACGCCGTGGACGTCGATACCCAGAGCGCCTGCCTCGACCTGGATGGCGGACGACTCCTTGAACTGCCCGGTCAATGGCCCTCCGCGACGGATAATCCTACGACCGGCCCGGACTCGGCGTCCGACGAGGCGCGGGAATTGGTCGCCTCCCGGTGGCGCGCGCTCACGCCCAGCATTTTGAAAAAGGGGATCGACCTGGTCGGCGGCGTCGGCGGTGATTCCGTCAAAACCTTCCTGGCCGCCACGGAAAGCGTCGAAAACGATCTGTTCGACAATCTCACCGCCGAGGAACTCATCCAGCGCGAGGAATTGAATCCTGATGAGGCTCCCGCCGAATCCCCGGAGGCGGGTGAAACGCTCGAAGTCGGCCCTTCGCCGACGACGCAGCTCTTCAAGACGCGTGACGGCGCCTATGGCATCCTGCAGCTTCAAAACGCCGAGACGCCCCACGCGATTCGCATCCGTTACAAACTCACCCGGCCGAACCAATCGACCCCGCCATCAAACCGGCCGAATGAATTCAGAATCTCGCGCGAGAACCTGACCGGACGCATCCAAGCCGCCGCCATGATGGTGGACGCGAACCACAAGGACGAGGCGATGTCGGCGACCGCGATCGACGCCGCCAAGTCCGGCGAAGGCGACCTCGCCCGGGACGCGTTGCGCCAGGTGATTTCCATGTCGCGAAGGGATTCGGTGTCGGCGGAAGCGGTTCGGGTCTTGGCCCGGCAGGGCTTCCGCAAGCCGGGTTTGGAGATCGCCCAGGAGATTGCCAACGTTGCGACCCGGGACCACGCGATGGCTGAGTTGGGGACGATTTCCGCCGGCGCCGGCGACGTGCGGGTCGCCCAGTCGGCGATCCAACAAATCGTCAACTCTCCCAAGAAGGATGAGACCTCGCTGGAAGCCGTTCGTCTGCTCGTTAAAGAGGGCCTGCGAAAACCCGCCATGGAAATCGCGCAGTCCATCAGCAACTTCGGCTTGCGCGACCGCGCGTTGGCGGAATTGGCTCGTTAGAACTGACCGGCGATGAGCGACTCGAATCCCGAAAACCCCACGCCCGCGAACGCCGCCGGCGCCGGAGTTTTTGCCACGACCCGTTGGACCGTGGTGCTGGCGGCCGGCCGCGGCAGTGGGCCGCAGGCGGACCTTGCGCTGGAAGAACTCTGCCGCACTTACTGGTTCCCGCTTTATTCGTATGTCCGCCGCCAGGGTTACACCAAGGAGAATGCCGAAGACTTGACCCAGGCGTTTTTCCTCCGCTTTCTCGAACGAAACTTCCTTGAGGGCGTCGCCAGCGACAAAGGCAAATTCCGCGCCTATCTCCTGGTCTGCCTAAAACATTTTTTGATCAACGAATGGGACCGCGCGAATCGCCTGAAACGCGGCGGCGGGGTGGCGCCGTTGTCGCTCGATTGGCAGGACGCCGACGCCCGCTATCAGATCAACCCGGCGGACAACCTCAGTCCCGACAAGCTCTACGACCGCACCTGGGCCGTCACGCTCCTCGAGCGCGTCATCACCCGCCTGCGCGATGAATCCGTCGCCGAGGGCCGCGCGAATATCTTCGACCAACTCAAACCGTTTCTCACGGTCGGCAAAAGCGCGATTCCCTACGCCGGCGCCGCGGAGGCGCTCGGGCTGAATGAAGGCGCCACCCGCGTGGCCGTGCATCGCCTGCGCCGCCGCTACCGAGAGCTGCTGCGCGACGAGATCAGCCAAACCCTTTCCGATCCGACCCAAGTCGAAGGCGAATTGCAGGCCCTCTTCGCCGCCTTCGCAGGGTAAGGTCGAAAAAGCTAAATTCTAAAGGCTGAAGGCGAACCGAATGAATCGAAAGAAGCCAGTTATGAAGTCAGAAACTTCAGCATTTAGCATTCAGCCTTTAGCCTTTCTTACGCCGTTGGCCAGAGCAGCCGGCCTTCCATGCCGCCGGCGACGACGTGATTCTGGCCGGTGATGTGGCCGGCCAGCGTGTCCGAGGAGAGGAATACGATGAGATTCGCGATGTCTTCGACCCGGGCGATTTTTGGGAGCGCCATCGTGGCGGTTACGCGGCGGACGAGCGCGGTGTCGCGCAGGTGGCCCTCGGTCAGCGGCGTCACGGTCCAGCC
Source organism: uncultured Verrucomicrobiota bacterium (assembly GCA_964522665.1). Taxonomy (GTDB): domain Bacteria; phylum Verrucomicrobiota; class Verrucomicrobiia; order Limisphaerales; family CAZFVY01; genus CAZFVY01. The sequence goes on from CAZFVY010000019.1 coordinate 62,684, forward strand.
GGGGCTGACGCAATTGACGCGGCCGCCACAGTAGCCGCGGGCCGGCGGCGCCAGCCGGGCGATTTCGTTTTTCAAGGTGCGCAGAAAGCCGAACGCGAGCGCGGATTTCGCGGCGGCGTAGTCCGCGTGACCGGCTTCGCCGAAGACTCCCGCCGTCGAGGCGACGAGCGTCGCGTTGCCATGCTTTTGCTCTTTCACGAGGCGGAAGAACGCGCGGCAACAGAGGAAGGCGGCGGTCAGGTCGGTCTCCAGCGTGCGCCGCCATTGGGCGAGCGTCATTTCGTGGAGCGGCGTTTCCCGATCGACCCAGATGCCGGCGTTGGCGACCAGCGTGTCGATGCCGCCGAACGCGTCCTGGGCCGCCACGAACAACGCCGTCACTTCCTTCTCCTTGGTCAAATCGGCGCCGAGGATAATCGTTTTCGCGCGCGGCAGACTACGCTGCAATTCCTCCGCGGCGGCGCGACCGCGACGATAGTGCAGAATCAAGCGGGCGCCTTCCGCCGCGAACGCGCGCGCGACGCCCGCGCCGATCCCGCCCGAAGCCCCAGTGAGGAGGATCACCTTGTTTTTCAGATTCGTTTTCATCTTCGTTAAAGCGGCAGCATGAGTTGATATCGGGCGAGCGGGCCGACGTGGCTGACGCCCAATCCGAGCAGACGCAAGGGGCGTGAGACGAGTTTGTCCCGGGCCAGCAAATGACAGGCCAGGCGATAGATTTCCGGCGCTTCGGTGAGTTGCTCTTCGACCGTAATCTGGCGCGTGAGGGTGGTGAAATCACCGTAACGCACTTTCACCTGCACCGTTTGGGCGCCGAGACGGCGGCGGCTGAGCCGGCCCGCGATGTCCGCCGTCTGCTCCCGCAGTGATTTCCGCAGCGCGATCCGGTCTTCCGTGTCCCGCAGAAAGGTCTCCTCGCTGCTGATGGTTTTAACTTCGTCGCCGATTTCCAACGGGCGATCATCTTCGCCCAATGCGAATTGTCGGAGGCGCGGACCAAACGAGCCGACGAGCGCCCGGAGATCGCCCCGGTAATCCTGCAAATCGCCGACCGTCAGAATCCCCGCCTTTTGCAAAACTTCCGCGGTGACCTTGCCGACGCCGTGGATCGAGCGCGCCGGCAACGGGCGCAAGAACGCGACCTTCTCGCTCTCGCGGATTACCGTCAGACCGTCCGGCTTTTGAAAATCGCTCGCCAATTTCGCCAGCAGTTTGTTCGCCGCGAGCCCGACGGTCGCGGTGAGGCCGCGTTCGTCGAAAATCTGACGCTTCAGTTCCCGCGCCAACGGGACGGCCAAGTCGAGGCTTTCGTCCGCCCCGATCCCCTGGCCGAGAGCGGAAAGATCGAGGTACGCTTCGTCAATGGACATCGGCTCGACCACCGCGCCGGTCCGCGCGATGATGTCCATGATCCCCCGCGATTCTTCCCGATACTTATCCATGCGCGGTCGCACGAAAACTCCCTTCGGACACAACCGCCCGGCCGTCACGCTGGGCATCGCCGAACGGACGCCGAATTTCCGCGCCTCATAACTCGCGGCGCAGACCACGCCCCGCTGCGTCGGCGGTCCGCCCACGATCACCGGTTTGCCGCGCAACGCCGGGTTGTCGCGCTGCTCGACGGCGGCATAAAACGCGTCCATGTCCAGATGGGCGATGACGCGAAACATGCCGTTCAAACTGCGCCATCCGGCGGCGTCTGAAAAGCGGAAACGTGGTCGCTTGGCGCTCTGAGCGCCACAGACTTCCCGGAACGTTGAGCTGTTGACGTATGGTGGCGGCAAGCTCCGACTTTAGGTCGGAACGGCTGAACGCCGAAACCTCTTCTCCGACTGGCCGCTTAGTCCAGGAAGGAACAGATGTACTCGCAAAGTCCCTGCTTAACCTCGATGTCGAATCCCGACTTGGCGGGCACGTCGAAGGCTTGCCCGGCCTGGTAGTGAATCACCGCGGTTTGCCCATCGAGCTTGACGCCGCACTCACCGGCGACCATTTCCATCCGCTCCGCCTTGTCCGTGCCGAAGTGGAATTTGCCCGGATAAATCAAACCCAAGGTCTTTTTGCTGCCGTCCGGGAAAAGGACAGTGTGGCTGACCACTTTGCCGTCAAAATAGACGTTGGCTTTAGTGACGGCGGTCACGCCGCGGAATTCCGTCGCGATGGATGACATACGCGCGCCAGTCTTGGAATCCCGGGCAAAATGTCAAGTTTGGCCACGGCAATTTTAGGTCTTAGGTGAGCGCCATTCCCCTGAAAGGGCGTTCCCATCGCCGCTGACCGACGGGCGCCGGTTCGCGGGGGCCTGGTCGTGGTTGAAGCTCCCGTTCCCGCTCCAGAACGATCGGCCCGATCGGCCGTTCCTCCAAAAAAACAAATGGCGGGACGCGCGCGCTCGGCTAGATTGGCGGCGTTGAAATCGATTCCGATTTCGCGATCCAGACGTTTTCTGCTGAACTATGCACTTACACGGGCAACAGGGTAATGACGGTGATCCGGCGTCCGCCGCCCGCGCGCGCTCGACGTGGGAGATCTTGCGGCGGGTGGCCGTGTACCTCCGGCCATACCGGTGGATGGCGGCGGCGACGATTGGCTGCGCGCTCTTATCGCTGCTGTTCGCCTTCGTCTATCCGCGGCTGACGGCGTACGTCATCGACGAGGTGATCGGAAAGAGACGGCCGGAGGCGCTGACGCCCGCGATGCTCGCCGTGCTGGGCGCGTTCCTATTGCGCGAGTTGTTCAACAGCCTGCGCATCCGGGTGAACAATGAGTTCGAGCAACGGGTGGTGTTCGACATTCGCCGGGACGTCTTCGCCCGGCTCCAACGGCTGCCGGTCAGCTACTTCGATCAGCGCGCCTCGGGCGACCTCATGACCCGCGTCCTCGAGGACGTCAACGCGATGGAACGAGTGTTGATCGATGGCACGGAGCAGGGGACCGTCTCCGTGCTCAGCATCGTGGGCGTGCTGGTGATCATGTTTGCCAGCAACCCGCGCCTGGCGTGGGTCGTCCTGGTCCCCGTGCCGTTCCTTTTCGGCGGCGCGCTCTGGTACACGCTGACGGCCCATCGCCGCTACCGCGCGCAACGCCAGGCCGCCAGCGCGATGAACGCGCTGCTGATGGATGATTTGCAGGGCATTCGACAGATCAAGGCCTTCGCGCGCCAGGCGCACGAGGACGGGCGTTTCGCCGCGCGCGCCGACGAGCTGCGCGAGGGCACGCTGGGCGTCATGCGGGTCTGGGCGATTTACTCGCCGGCGATGGCGTTCGCGACCGCGCTCGGGACCGCCTTGGTGCTCTGGGTGGGCGGACGCCAGGTTATCGCGGGTCAGATGACCGTCGGCGAACTCATCGGCTTCATCATTTATCTGGCGCTCTTTTACGAACCGATCGGCCGGCTGCATGGCTTGAACCAAATGCTCCAGGCGGCGCGGGCGTCGGGCGAACGCGTGTTCGACATCATCGATACCCCGCTGGAGCGCGAACGGGTGAACGGCGCCCATGCCTCCGCGACGCCCGTCGGTGTTCCGGAACGCGCCTCGCGGCCCACCGAGCGAGCGCGGCCCGAACGCGCCGGCGCGAACGCCGGCCGCGGCGACGTCATCTACGACGCGGTCGAGTTCAGCTACGGGCCGGACAAAATCGTGCTCAAGGATATTTCGCTCCACGCGCGCCCGGGCGAAATGATCGCCCTCGTCGGCCCGACCGGCGCCGGCAAATCGACCTTGGTCAATCTGATGCCCGCGTTTTACGAAGCGACTCAAGGCCGCATCACTATCGACGGCCAGGACATCAACGGGCTTTCACTCGAAGCGCTGCGGGGACAGATCAGCATCGTGAGCCAGGAACCGTTCCTCTTCAACGGGACCGTCCGCGAGAACATACTTTATGGCAAGCTCGACGCCACCGAGGAGGAGATGATCGCGGCGTCGCGCGCGGCCAATTGTCATGAGTTCATCACCCGGCTGGGGAAAGGCTACGATTCCCGCGTTGGCGAACGGGGCGTGAAATTGAGCGTCGGCGAGAAGCAACGGGTCAGCATCGCCCGCGCCCTGCTGAAAAACGCGCCGATCCTGATCCTCGATGAAGCGACCGCCAGCGTCGATACGGGGACCGAGAAACTCATTCAGGAAGCCCTCGAGCGCCTGATGACCAACCGCACCAGTTTCGTCATCGCCCACCGCCTGAGCACGATCCGCAAGGCCGATCAGATACTCGTCCTGCGTCATGGCGAAATCATTGAGCGTGGCACGCACGAGGAACTGCTCGCCGCGGACGGTCTCTACGCCAAACTCGCGCGCATCCAGAACACGACCTTCATCGAGGAAAGCTTCGAACGGCTGGCGGTTGAATGAGGCGGCCGACTTTGGCGCGCGGGAGAGAGGCAGGCGTAACCTATTGGCGCAGAACGGGTATTAACCGGTGTCAGGCCGCCCCTTCACCATTGGACAATATCGAACTTGGCAAAACCATCCAAAAAAGGGATAAAATCCCCACCGTCGGAACCTTGTCCGGCATGATGATTCTGTCAGCCAGGATTTTGCGGCACGATCGCGGCTGCTGGAACGTTGGCCCGCGGCGGCGATCGAGTTCAGTTTTTCCGAAACCTTTTTCATGCTCAAGCATCGTAAGACTTGTATGACATCAAACACTTTGCGTTCACGGATGGGCGGCGCCGCGCTAGGCGCTTGCCTTTTGGCGGCGGTGAGCTTTGCGCCAGAGTCCCGGGCGGCCACGCTTTGGATGGGGGCAACCACCAATTTCACTCAATCCTTATCGCAGCCGGTGGACGTGCTGATACCGGGCGCCGTGTCGTTAACCCGCGCCGGCAGCCGGTGGCTGTACAACCCCGGCCGGCGGAGATTCGGGTCCGCGCACCGGCTCGCCTTCGGACACGACCTGGGCGTTCGGCTCACTCGCGAATTATCAGACGCTGACGTACCACACCTTTGATTCGTATCGGAACGGTGATTTGTCGGCGGTGCTCACGCCGAACAAGCCGATGGTCGTTCATTTGGTCAAGGAAGACATTTATCTTTCGCTAACGTTCACCAAATGGCCGCAGGGCGGCGGAGATTTTTCCTATACCCGCTCGACGCCGGCCACCGCCGTCACGCCGCCGACGATCACGACCGCGCCCAAGAGTCAAACGGTCGCCGCGGGCTCCTCCGCGACGTTCAGCGTCACCGTGTCCGGCGACGCCCCATTAACTTATCAATGGCTGTTCAATAGCGCGAATATTGCGGGCGCCACCAACGCTAGTCTGACCATTAACAGCGTTCAGGTGAGCAACGTCGGCCTTTACAAGGTCGTGGTCACCAACCCTGGTGGCTCGGCGACGAGTCCAACCGTGCAGTTGAACCTCGCGCAACCGGTCCGGGTCTCGGTTCCGGCGGGCGCGACCGCGAGCGCCTTCCAACTCTCCATCTCGGGCAATCAGGGCGACGTTTATCAGGTTCAGATGTCCGGCGATCTGGCGACCTGGCAGACGCTCCGCACGATCACCAACGCTTCGGGAACCGTGCCCTTCACCGATTCGACGAGCAGCGCCGCCAGCCAGCGTTATTACCGCGTCCGACTGAACTAAGTTGGTGAGCGAAAGAATCGCGGCGGATTAACGCCGCCGGGCGCAAGCGACTCATTAAGAGTGTTTTAGGCGCTGTCTTAGCGCCGTTCCCCCGCAAGGGTTTCGCCCGCGGTCCGAAAGGCGCTCGACCGAACGCACACAACCGCGCTGCGGTTGAAAACGGTGGCGGCCTCGTAAACGAGACGCGTTTGCCCGAGGCGACGCGGGAGCCGACGGCGCACCGCAAGGAACCAGGCCCCGCCGCTTCACCGCTCCGGCGGCGGCGATTTCTCTGGTTCGTTCCGCCCGCGAAAAAACGCCGAGGCGCGCGGACGGAAAAGCACATAGATGGCCACCGCAAGTATTGAGTCATGCACCACCGAGCTGAAAATCGAACGCGTGAACCCGATGATGACGTGGAAGCCGATCCACGCGACGACCAGCCAGCGCGCCCAGTTGCGCCCGCGCAGCATGAAGACGCCGCCCACGATTCCGATGACGCGGACCAGACATATGAGCGCTAACTCATAGAGCGGTTCCGGGGGATACTTCGATGCGTCCGTATGCGCCGATGGCCACAATCCGGCGACCAGCACGACGGAGCCGACCACAATCAACAGCCAGCCGATAAAAGTGACGCTCCACGGACGCTTCTTCATGGCAGAAAAATCGGTCGCCCGACCGACCCGGAACTCGGTAAGGCGTGCTTTGTTGAAGGACTCGGATTCATTCGGAATAAATTGGCCGCGCTATCCCGCCAGCCATTCGTGCAGATGTTTAGACACAAATTCGTCGTCGATGAGATGTGGGTAGGCGCCGCGGACACGGTCGATCTCGGAACGCTGGCCGGGGCTGAGTTTTTCGGCGGCGTCGAGGCACCAAAGGCCGGCCAGCAAGCCCTGTCGTCGCAGAACCTCGTGAATCCCCGGAATGCAACCGGCGAAGTCGTTCGCGGCGTCAAAAATGGCGGCGTTCGCGTCGGTCACTTCGGCGTTTAATCGCAGCATTTCCTGCGGTATCGGCTCGGCGGCGCCGCTCAGCCGGTGGCAGCGCGCAAGCAACTCGACCGCCCGTCGCGTCCAGACCGCCCATTGGCCGAGCAATCCACCCACGATCCGGCGCTCGACCGGACGGCCGTCCACGACGAACCGAAATGGGGTCAGCAAGTCCATGACCAGATTGTCGTCGTTGCCGGTGTAGAGCGCGATGTCGGCGCGGCCCGATTCGGCCACGGCGCGAACCACGTCGAGCGTTTGGTAACGGTTGAACGGCGCGATTTTAATCGCGACCACGTTTTCGATTTCGGCGAACCGCCGCCAGAAGCGCCGCGAAAGGAGCCGTCCGCCAACGGCTGGCTGCAGATAAAAGCCGATCAACGGGATAACCTCCGAAAGGCGCCGGCAATGCGCGATCAGTTGCGTCTCCGTGGACCTCTTAAGCGCGCCAAGGCTTAGCAACGCCGCGTGGTAGCCGAGCCTCGCCAACGATTCAGCCTCGGCGACCGCTTGCGTGGTTTCACCGCAAACGCCGCCGATCCGCACGAAGGGCGTTGACCGGCGGGCGTCGGCGCGCGTGAACTCCTCCGCCACCAACCCGAGGACCGGCGCGAACAGCCCGACCCGCGGGTCACGAATCGCGAATTGCGTCGTGTGGACTCCCACCGCCAGACCGCCCGCGCCGGCCGCCGCGTAGTAACGCGCCAAGGCGCGCTGGCGCCGCTCGTCGAGGCGACGCTTTCGGTCCAGCGCCAGCGGACACGCCGGAATCACGAGTCCGATCTGGAGCGCGGCGTGAATCTTCGCGTCGAGCCGTCCGCTCATCGGAGTGCGCCTGGGATTGAGCGCCGCAGGCGGCGGCGTTTAAAATTGTCCATCGCGCACCTCAAAATGCGTGGGCCGACCGAGCAGGCGCCCGCCGCGCTTGAGCCATTCCGCCGTCCACCGCAGCATCGGCTCGAGCGGCGTCGCCGGCGGCCCCAGCGCGGCGGCAAGCGGCGCCGCATTGCCAAGCAGCGCGGAACCGGTTTCGCTCCCAACAAATTCGGGTTCGCGGCCGAGCAATACCCCAAGGCGCGTGGCGGTTTCCCGCACGGAAAATATCTCCGGTCGGCACAAGTTCCACGCGGTGGGCGGCGCCGCGGCCAAGGCGAGCGCGCGCAAGATCAATTCGTTGGCGTCGCCTTGCCAGATGCAATTGAAGTAGCCGTTGGCCAGCGGCACGGGCCGACCGGCGTGGATCTGCTGCGCGATGTCCGATAGGACGCCGTACCTCAATTCCACCGCGTAAAAGAGCCGCAAAAGCGCGAGCTTGGTTCCGAAACGCGCCGCCTGAAACTCGAAGATCCGTTCGCGCGCGACCGCGGCGTTCGGGTATTCGCCCAGCGGCGTCAACGGGTCGGTTTCGACCGACCCGCCGCGCGTGACCTCGCTCAGCGGATAGACGTTGCCAGTCGAGAGCGCCACCAAGCGGGCGCCCGTGTAGCGCTCGGCGACAATCGCCGGTGGCAGCGTATTCATCGCCCAAGTCGCGGCGGGTTGGGCGGTCGTGCCGAATTTCAAGCCGACCAAATAAATCAAGTTCCGCGCGTCCGGCGCCCGCGCCACGGCGCGCGCGTCGAGCAAATCGCAGGAAATCGTTTTGACTTCGCGCGCTTCCAGCCAGGCGCGGGCTTGCGGATCGTTGAAGCGGCTCACCGCGATGACGTCAAGTGGGTGTCCCGCCGCCACGGCGGCGCGCCGCGCGAGGACGGCCAACGTCGGCCCCATTTTGCCGCCCGCGCCCAGGATAACCAAGGGACTCGCGACCGACGTGATGAAGCGCGTCAACTCCGCGCTCGGCCGCGTCAGCAAGTCGTCGAGCTGGGTCTCGTCGTCGATCGTCGCGGGCAGGACTGGAGCCGGTGGCGCGTTCATCTCTTACTCTTCCAGCTTCACGCCTAAAAAGGTTGGCGAAGGCGCGGCCCAATTTGTGGCCGCGCCGCGGTGTAGCCGCGCGCCAGCTACGCGCGCGTCGGGAGTGAGTTGCCCAAATGCCACTCTCATCGCGCCAGCCCCACGGTATCCGCGGCTCGAAAGCGGATTTGCCACTTAACTTCTCGGCTCGATGGAGAATCAATCGTGACCCTGAGCAATCCATCCGCCTCTCGATAAGATGCTTTAACACCAGCGCTCTGGTCCGCGCGCGAAAGCTCGACTCCGGCCACGGTCCAAGGTCCGCCGGCCCCGGACGCCACGACCCGCAGTTCGCAGGGATCGTTTGCGACAATTTTTTCCCGACCCGAAAGCGTTCGGTTCGCGCCGTTCCATTTTTCATCGAGCGCGTCCACGATGCCCTGCGTGATGTGGCGGGACGTGCTGATCAATTGTGGATGGTCCGCGCGTGGCCGGACCGCCAGGACGGCGCACGAGCGCGGAGGAACCTGCATCACCAGACGTCCGCGGAAAGGCGGCAGGGGCGCGTTCGCCCAATAATCGAACGCGACGTACTCGACGTCCTCGGCCAACCCAAGACGGTCAAGCGGATAGTCAAAACCCGCTTCCTGATCGGCCCAATTGAACAAACCAACCACGTCGCGCCGAGGCGTCCGCCGGGTATCGGTCAAGAGCCAGACGCGCGGCAGTGGTTCGTCGAAAAGGTCCGCCGGACGCGGCCGCAGGCCGTGGCTAGGCATGGTCCGCTTGAGCAGATCGAGCCGTTCGGGCGGCAAACCGGGAAACCATTCGCTACTCAGGTTCAACTGGCCGCTGAGAGTCACCCACGAGCAGATCAGCCGGGCCTGCTCCAGCGGCATCGACGCCCGGGTGTAGATCGGGTCGGGATCGTTGTACCAAACGCGTCCGTGCAGAAAATACTGTCGTGAGCCGAAGGTCGGTCCGCTGATCAGGTCATCCCACTTCGACCCGTTGTCCGGACCGATGCGCATCGCGTCCACCAACCCGAACGCGCCGCCGTACGAGCGCATGTTCTGCGGCGAGCAACAGCCGAGGATAAACACTTTTTCGCCCGCTCCCTCGCGCGCGGTCTTTAGGCCGTCGCGATAGGCCTCGAGGTTGGTTTTCTCCGGGTTGCGGAACACGGCGTCACCGATGCCGTCGTCGTGGTAACCCGAGTTGACATAAATCTGCTTGGTCGCCGTGCCGGTCCAAAGGCCATCCATCTTGAAATAACGAAAACCCCATTCGTGGGCGATGCGCCACGCGTTTTCGCGCAGATAAGCCTGCGCGTCGGGGTTGGTCATGTCGAGGCTCGTGCCGCCCCAGGCGGTTTCATAGGGCTGACCGTCGGCGCGCTTGACGAACCAGTCCGGGTGCGCCTGAAAAAACGGATCGTAGTAGGTGCCCGCGAACGGCATGAACCAGATGCCCGGAACCAAACCGAGCGCGCTGATTTGGCCGGCGATTGCTTTCATGCCCGCGGGATACGGACCCTTCGGGGCGTGGGCGCTGAAGTTCCGTTTGGGGCCGTTCGTGGAAATGCCCGCCTGCCAGCCGTCGTCAATTTGGACGACGGAAAAGCCGAACGGCGCCAGATTCGTCGCGGCGAACGCGGCTTGCTCGGCCAGATGCTTTTCATCGGAGGCGCCGCCGTGCGGGCGCGAATACCACGTGCAGTATCCCACCGGTTGGGCCGGCAAATGAATCGCGTAAACCTGCGCAACGGCGTCCGCCCAGGCCTCCAGCCCCAGCCGGGCGTCGTCGAAATAGCCGAGCGCGAAAGTCTCCAGCGCTTCCGTGGCGCCGGGATTCACCCGCAATCGCCCTTCGTCGAGGCGCGCCCGCACCCGCACGGCGCCCTCCTCGATCGTCGAGAAAACCACGCCGCTGCCACGGTTGAACGTGAGCCAGCCGCCGACCACCCCCCGTCGCGACCGCGGCTCGACGACGGCCAGCCAGGCGTAACTGCCGGGATTCTTGTCCGGCGCCAAGAGGCCGCCTGTGCCCAGCGTTTTCAGCCCATCCGCGGGATAGGTCAGGTCGAGCGTCGCGGACAGGGCGTCGATGTGTTGAAAGAGCGCCGGCGCCGTCCCGGTGTTTTGCTTGCGCGCCTGAAACAGAACGAAAGGAAGCTTCGGATAGATCGCCACGGTATCGCGCGAGCCGTCCACGTATTCGACGGTGATCGCCTTGCCGGTACCGAACGTCCCGTTGTGAATCGAGCCGGCCTCCGCGTGGCCCCCGCGCTGACTCAGGCGAATGTCGTGGGCAAACGGCCGCGTCGCGCCCGGCGTCCGCAAACGCACGCATTCCAACTCGGTGTCGAAGCGAACTTCGATCGTTTCATTTTGAATGACCAAATCGGTCGCGCGGGCGACCGACGCGCCACCAGCCAGCGCCCATAATGTGAGCGCCAGAACGGTTGACCCGATCGTCGGCCGCAGAACGCGCGACCGTACATACCCGGAGGGCGCGCAGGAAGATGGATTGAGAAATCGCGCCAATGGGCCGGGAGTTGCGTTGATCATCGGCGGAAGATTCGGGCTTCTCCGAAGTGATTTCAATGATCTTTTGCCGACGCCCAACGGCGCGGGCGCGACTTAGAGTCATTGCGGCTTTTGGGCTAAAGACTCGCCGAGGGCAAGCGCTTCGGTCCCGGTCTTACAGACCGGAACAATTGTAAGTCCGGGTCATTTCCTGGGACTTCGCTTCGCTCCGTCCCAGGCTATCCCATCACGGGCCTTCAGCTCTGCCGACCTGAAGCTTCGGACCGCGCCGCTCCAAAAAGACAATTCGACTTCTCAAAGTCGCGCCCCGCCGTCGGGCGGCCACCAGATGGTTTATCGATTTGAGACGACCTGCGCTTTCGATCCGCGCCTCCGATCCGGGACTCGTCGCTCGTCTATTTGCCGCCTTTTGCGAACGCCGCGTCGAGCTTGTCCAGAACGCGCAAGGCCCGCGCCGGGTTTCCCTTCGCCGCCAGGATGCGAAATCGCGTCTCGGCGTCGTATTCCGCCAGGGCGATGGTGGACCACTCTTCGAAGAGCTTATTCAGACTCAGGCCACGCCTTTCGGCCAGGAGCTTCAACCGGTCTCGTTTCTTGTCCGGAAGTCTAATTGTCATGGTTGCCATAAATCACCTGTTTCGCAGACCTTCGCGCGCAAAGCGCTTAACTCGAGATGTGGCGAAACCGCCCGCGTAATCGAGCGTCAGCGAATGTTTTACTCGTCCGCTTCCCTCGAAGGCCACGGCGAGTTCGAGCGCACGGGGCCATGATAACATCAGGGCGACCCGCGCCGCAAAAACAAACCGGTTCTAACTCCCAGCACACCATTCGGCGCCTCGTTAAAGTCGGACCTAAGATTGACGATCGGCGCTCTCGTGGTAAACGTTGGGGATAGCCTTTCTGGAAGGTTTGCCATGCGTCATCTTGCGAACAGACTGTTGGGTCCCGCCGTGCTGACCCCGCGGCGCATCCGGATGGCGATGGGAGTCGCCGTCGCGACCGACGCCGTTCAGTTGCTCAGCGGACCGCTTGGCTGGGCCTTTTTCGACGAGGTGACGGACGTGGTCGCGATGTCGCTCACCTGGGGCATTCTCGGTTTTCATCCGTTACTCCTGCCCACCTTTGTCTTGGAATTCGTGCCGGTGGTGGACATGTTGCCGACCTGGACCGCCTGCGTCGCCTATGTCATTTGGCGCCGCAAACGTGACCAGAGTGCGCCGCGGCCCGTTCCGCCGATCATCAATATTTGATATGAAAAGCCTACTGCCTAACCGTTCACGGCTTCCGCGCCTGATTCAAATCTTTCTGCTGGCCGTCGCCGCCACCGCCACCGCGCGCGCGGCCGAGCCGGCGCCCGATCCGTGGCTGACCGAGTGGCGCCGGACCAACGCGGTCTGGCGCGGCGTGCAGTTGTCGGTCCAGAGCGACGGCGCCGCGGACGCGTTGATCGAGCAGGTTCCGAAGTTGGCGGCGTTGGGGGTCAACGCGCTGGTCATGGAAGTGAATTACAACTACGCCTTCACGTCGCACCCGGAGTTGGCGTCGGCGCGCCCGATGTCGAAGGAGAAGGCGCGGGAATTGGCTAAAACCTGCCGCGCGAACGGCATTCGGCCGATCCCGCTCTTCAATTGTCTGGGCCACCAATCCTGGGCCAAGAATACCTTCTCGCTGTTGACGAAATACCCCGAGTTCGACGAAACACCGGACGCGCCCAAGGATAATCAGGGGCTTTATTGCCGAAGCTGGTGCCCCCAACATCCCGGGGTCAATCCGATTGTTTTCGCGCTCATCGATGACCTGGTGGACGGATTTCAGGCGGACGCGGTACACGTCGGCATGGACGAGGTTTTTATCCTCGCTTCCGAGCAATGCCCGCGCTGCAAAGGCGGCGACACGGCCAGGCTTTTCGCGCGAGCGGTCAACGATCTCCACGGGCATATCGTCGGCGAGCGCAAGCTTGAGATGCTGATGTGGGGCGACCGTTTCCTGGACGGGAAGGCGACTCACTACGGCAAATGGGAGGCGTCCGAAAACGGGACTCAGGCGGCCATCGACCTGGTTCCCAAAGACATCATCCTCTGCGATTGGCACTACGAAAAGCGCGCGGATTATCCCTCGTTGCAGATCTTACTGAGCAAAGGATTTCGCGTCTGGCCGACCGGCTGGAAAAAAGTGGAGGCCACGGAAGCCTTCGTCGAAGCCTCCAAGCAGCAGCACAACGACCGCATGTTGGGCCACCTCTGCTCGACGTGGGGCGCGGTCAAAATCCCCAACCTCGCTGAATGGCCGCCGATCATCGCCGGCATCACGGCGTGGACGAAATAGCCGGCGCTAAGGCTTCAGGTACTCCGCGAGCCAGTCGAAGATCGTCTGGTGCCAAAGTTCGCTGTTCTGCGGCTTAAGCACCCAATGCCCCTCGTCGGGGAAGTAGAGCAGCTTTGAGGGGATTCCCTTTCGCTGCAGGGTGGTGAAGAGGTTCAACCCCTCGTTCAACGGCACGCGGAAATCGTGGTCATTGTGAATGATCAAGTTGGGCGTCTTGAAATTCTGCGCGAAGCGGTGGGGTGAATATTGGTCATAGTTCTTCGTCTCCCAGGGCACGCCGTGCTCCCATTCGTCGAACCAAAGCTCCTCCGTGGCGCCGTACATGTTCCAGAAGTTGTACACGCCGCAATGAGTCACAAGGGTCTTGAACTTGTCCGTGTGGCCTTGGAACCAATTCATCATGTAACCGCCGAAGGACGCGCCCGCCGCGGCCATTCGGTCGCGGTTGATGTAAGGTTGGCGCTCCAAATAGGCGAGGCCGTTCATCAAATCGGTGACGACTTTTCCACCCCAGTCGCGGCTGATTTCATCGGTGAATTTCTGGCCAAAGCCGGTGCTGCCGCGCGGATTGGGGAGCGCGAGCACATAACCTTGCGCCGCCCACAGCTGCGCGTTCCAGCGGTAAGACCAGGCGTCCATGAACGCGCCTTGCGGCCCGCCGTGGACCCAGAAGACCAGCGGGTATTTCTTGCTCGCGTCGAAGCCGGGCGGACGAATGATCCACATCTGCACTTTGGCGCCCGCCGCGCCTTCAAACCAGACCGACTCCGGTTCGCTCATTTGAATCCCCGCGAACAACTCGTCATTGGCTTGGGTCAAGCGCCAAAATCCTTCCTTGGGCGCCATCGGCGCCGATGGGCCAACCGGCAGCTTGCAAATCTCCGGCGCCCGCGAAAGCGTTTGATGGGAAAAGATCAAATAGTCGCCGTTTGCTGACGCGGTGAAGTCGCCGTTGACCGCGTTCTCCAATAGCTTTTTGACTTGGCCGCCGCTGGCCGGGACCGACCAGATCGGTTTGCCCGCCTTTTCTTCTCCTTCGAAATAGATTTTCTCGCTGCCCGGAGCCCACGTGAACGCCTCGACCGAGGGGTCGGCGTCCGTGGTCAGCGTGCGGACCCGATAGGTCTTTCGCTCGTAGAGGAGGAGATACCAATGATCCGCCTCGAAGCCCGGCCGCCCCTGGGCGCGATACGCAATGTAATTCCCATCGGGCGAGTAACGGGGGAATGCGTCCGCGGCCGGGTTGGTCGTCAAGAGCTTGGCTTCGCCAGTCTCGAGATTGACGCGGTAGATATTGTGGTCGGTCTTCCACGCTTCCTCACGGGCGGGCGTTGGCGTCGCCGTGTACGCCAATTCCTTGCCGTCCGGCGAAAAGTCGAAGTCGTCACCCGCGGAAAAAGTCGAGGAGGTCGGCACCGCGTCGCGGTCGCCCGGGGTCACGTCGCGCGGGTCGCCCGTGGCGACGCCATTCTCGATCGGCATCACGTAGATATGCTGACGCTTGTCATCGACCCAGCTATCCCAGTGGCGATAGAGCAATTTGGTAATGATCCGGGCCTTCACCTTGCTCTTCTCGCGGTCGTCGTCCTTCTTCTTGTTGGCGGGGTCGCTTTCCTTGTAGGAGAGCGTTGAGAATTCGGGAAAAACCGCCGACACAAACGCCATTTGTTTCCCGTCCGGCGACCAAATCGCTTGCTGGGCCTCGGTGGAAATCGTGGTCAAAGCGCGCGGCGCGCCCCCTTCACTGGAGGCCAGATAGATCTGAAATTTGCCGTCGCGATCCGATTCAAACGCAAGCCATTTGCCATCGGGAGACCACCGCGGATGGCGGTCGTGTTTCGGACCGTTGGTCAACTGCCGCGGCGCGCCTCCTTCGACCGGCACGAGCCAGATTGTGCTGTGGGTCCGATTTTCGGGTTTGTCCACGTCGGTAAGCACGTACGCCACCGAATGCCCGTCGGGCGAGACTTGCGGATCGGTCAATCGCTTGACGCGAAACAAATCCTCCAACTGCATCGGCCGCGCCTCGGCCGCGCGTCCGTGCGGAGCCGGAAGACTGACAAGCAAAAGCGAAAGCAATGAATACCGAATGGTCGAGAGCGCCCGCGAACGACTGTAGCACATAATTAATTGAGGCGGGAATTGCGAGCTTCTGTCAAGCCGCTTGGGATTGGGGTTGTGTCCTAATTTGACTTTGGGAAGCGACGTTGGCAGAGTGGTAACATCGGATCGGGCGTATAGCTTAATTGGATAAAGCGGCTGCTTGCTTCAGTTCATCCGACGGGTGGGCTGATCAAGCAGCTGATGCGGGTTCAAGTCCCGCTATGCCCACCATCCCTGTTGGGCTTCGCGTCTTTTACGATTTGAAGCCGTACGGTGGTCTCCGCAGAGGTAACCAGTGGAAGTTCAAGAACTGTGACGAATCGCTCGCAGGGGTCGTAATCGCCTTCCAAGTGCGACCATCCATAATTCGGCTTCGCCTTGGGCTGTCCGGTACGGCCGAAGATTTCGGCCCGGCCCTTACGGACCGTCTGTCCGCGAAAGATCTCATCGACGAGGCTGGATGCTGCCAGCCTCGCAGAGCATTGAAACCGCCGTCACTTTCTTGTCGTTGCTCAGGTCGTTTCTTTCGTTGACTAAATGTTTAACATAAAGGAGGCTCCTCGTGGCATTTATTGTTAAACAAAATGAAAACAGGCAGACCAAAATTGCCGGAAGGAAGCCGCAAGCAGCAAATCACTGGCGTCAGGCTCAGAACAGACGAGAGGACATTGGTCGAGAAGGCCGCCGCAGGTCGTAATCAAAAGCTGTCGGCATGGATCAGGACAACTCTTGTTTCCACGGCCCATGAGCAGATCGAAGCTCAGCCTTAATTAAACACGCTCAGAATATCGTCACAACCAATTGATTATAAGCATGTTCTTATTTGTTCCGTAAACGGCTATGAAAAAATGGGCAGCCAACGCTTTGAAGCTCCTGGCCAAAACAATCAGAGCGTGTTTTGAAAATGGAAAACGGCTAATCATAAGTAAGTTGCTAATGTTGT
>CAZFVY010000020.1:0-77469 GCA_964522665.1 uncultured Verrucomicrobiota bacterium
TATGCCCAAATGATTACGCAAGATGGCGCGTTCCAACTGCCGTTTTAAGGTTCAAGAGCCACTCGCGTGGCCGCGCGGCGAAAGGGCCGACCGACACGCCCGGGCCGCGCAACCAGCGCCCCATGCGAAACTCACCGAACCATGTCTCCGAAGCCCGAATCCAGATGGAAAACGCGCTTGGTTAGGCGCCTCGATCAAGTCAAGATGGCCCCGTGAACTTGCGCTCCATCCCTCTCATGCTGGGGATGATCCCGTCCGTTTTCCGTGGGATTTGCCGGGGTGACCTGGAACGAATCAAAGCGATCACCCGGGCGGCTTTCCCGAGCGTGCGCCAACTTTCGACCAGAACGCTTGCAGTCTGGCTCGGCCCCGAGCGGCCCAAGCCGGTTTTGATCGATGTTCGTTCGCCTCGTGAATTCGCGGTGAGCCACTTGGCCGGGGCCGTGAATCTCCGCGATAGGGAAGAAATCCGCGCGCTCGCGGCACGGGCGCCGGACCGCCCGTTGGTGCTCTACTGCGCGGTTGGCTTTCGTTCCTCGATGCTGGCGGAAAAACTGCGCCGCGCGGGTTTGCCCGGCGAAATCTACAATCTCGAAGGATCGATCTTCCAATGGGCCAACGAAGGCCGGCCGGTGTTTCGGGGCGGGGAATCAGTGTCCGAAGTGCATCCCTTCGCGCGCCGGTGGGCGGGGCTGCTGGCTCCGGAACGGGTCGCGAAAGAGGTTTAATCGCTGGCGCTGAGTCGGCGCCATGGGTCGCGGACTCGCCGGACCAGCGAGCCGAGCACGATTGTCCGAAAGCTCGGATTCCGCCGCGATTCCTCTGCTTCGCGATCACGCGACGGTGTTCGAGCGATCACGTTGAAATACCGCGAACGCGTAACCAATCCCCGCGCCGAAACCGAGGCCGTAACATAGTCCCCATAACAATCGCGCCGCCAAGCCAATCTGTTCCTTCGACAAGAAGCTAACGAACGCAGGCGGATGCGCGCCGGCCGCGTAAAGCTTGCCGCCGAGGAAATATCCGGCGGAGTGGGTCAGAAACAACGCCAACGTGACCTTCCCAATCGCGCGGGTTGACCCGAGCATACGGCCCGCGATCCAGGCGAAAACGGCGGCGCCAGCCAGTGAACCAAACCACTCGCCCTTGCCGAATCTGCCGATAAACCAGCAAATGCTCCAGGCGAACGCGTAGCCCAGGAACGCGGGAATGAACACGCGGTAGAATTTGCGGACGCGACGCGGGCCGTCCACCAGGGGGTGCAACAACAGTCCGGACAACGCGAGGAAGACGACCGTCGAGGCAAGATACAGCCCGCCCTCGCCGGTGTGCTGGTAGAACCATTTTCCACCGAAGGCCCAGACGCCGAAGCCGCCGAGGCTAACCGCGGCGAACCCCGCGCCGCCGAGGGCCACCGACCGCCAAATTGGCCGTTGCTCCGCGTTCTGATCCACGCCGCGCATTTTAGCGCGGCGTCTGGGCGCGCACAAGTCCCGCCCGCGGCGGGCCCGCGCTCGACGCTTGGCGCGTATTCGCGTCTTACGGCCGCGCTTCGAGTTCCGGTGGCGACTGGAGCGACGGGGCGACGGCGCGCGAGTCGCGGCGCCGCGCCGCGAGGAATTGATTCAATCGTTCCTGATAAAGCCACGCTTCGATTTCAAGCCAACTGGCGCCGGTGGCGCCGGTGACGGACGGCCCGGAGACGCGCTGGGGCCGAAACTTCCAGCGGTCGAGGTCCTGCACGCGGTCCAAGGCGTTCAACATCCGCAACGATTCAAACGCGAAAAAGGTGTCGCGGGCGTCGCCGATCATATAGACGCCCGTCGCCGTGATATCAGCGGCAAACCAGCCCTCGCCCCGATGAAATCGCAGGATGCCCCGCGCGCAGGCCGGCTGGTCGATCCGATCCAGGCCGCCCAGAGCCGACAGTATGACCAACGCGTGGTAGGTATCGTGGAGCGGTTGATTCCCGAGAATCTTGAAAAGGCCCACGCTCGCCCCAGGATCCGGCGACGAGACTTGCCCAGTCGCGCTCGCTTTCCGGACCTGGTACTCGCGGACTCGCTCGATGATGGCCTGGGCGTCCACGAGGTCCAGGCATTTGAACTGTTCAAATAACTGCACTCGAACCGCCAGCCAATCGGGTGACCAGACGGCTTCCTCGCCTGATCCGGCGCGCGCGGGCGCGAAGGGAAAGAGCAGTGGCATCACCCGCGGTCCGGCGTCCGTCAAGTAGCGCCGCAGCCGTTCCCGCGTGAAGCCGGCCACCGCCAGGTCGGCCGGCGTGATGAGTCCGCTCACCACGGCGCGCTGGATTCGTTCGTTCCAGAGCAAGGCGTTGAGGACCAAGTCGGGATCATTGGTTCGGTCGCGCGGGATGCCCGCCAGCTCCCAAAGAAACCCCGTGAGAGTGCGCCAATCGGGCGTCGCGAATAGCTGCCGCGGCGGAAACGTGAGCGCCGTCATAAAGCCGTAATCCACCTTTCGCTCGTGGTACGCGTCGCTCAGCGTTTGGCCTCCTTGGGCCAGCGTCGCGCGCACGGCGGCCTCGGAAACCGTGACCGGCGCGAGTCGGCCTAGTCCGCGAAAGTACGGGAGTTTCCCCATCCACATCGGAAACGTGTTCAGGATCGGGAGCAGAACGCCCGCCGCGATGAGCACGCCAACGCGCAAGCGAACCCCCGCCGACCGCGCCGGCGCCCGGAAAAAGATCGCCTGTTCCGCTTGCTGCCCGAGCCAGCGCTCGGCGTCCGGGCCGTCGCCCTTGACGAAGGCCGCGATGGCCTGTCGCACGGCGCCAGACACGCGGGCCTCGAGGACGTCCCGCGGCGGCGCCGGTAACGTCCCCACCCCGCGGAGATTGAGTTCGTCAGCGTGGCCCAAGACCGCCCGCGCGCCGCCCAAGAACCCGACCGTGAGCAATGAGCAATCCTTCCAGAAAAACGGAAAATAACAGTCGCGGATTCTGCCCTTGACCGGCGCCAATCGGAATTCAAAGCCGTCCCCGTTTTCGCGATAGTCCGCCAACAGGCCGCGGGCGGCCAGGAAGTGCGCGAAGGCCAGAAGTTGGGTCCGAGAGAACGAGGATTCCGGTGGCGGCGCCGGGCATGCGGGCATCAACTCCTGGCTGGCGCGCAGGAACAGGTTGTAATCCATGCGCAACGGCTGATGGCGCAGGGCAAGGGCGCACAGCAGGAAAAAAAGACCTTGCCCAACAAACAACGTCCAAAACGGCCAGCCGAAAAAACCGATCCCGAGAAAGGCGCCGACCAGCGCGGCGGTGCCGGCGTGTTGATAGGCCGCGAAACGGCTGCGCAGGCGCAGGCTCAGCGGTAGCAGCAGCCCGAGCCACGCCAGGAAGAGCAACCCCGCCAGACGGCAATATTGCGGCATGCCCCAACGGGCGATTGCCCCTTGCGCCAGGAGTATAATTACCACGCCGCTTCCCAAGGTCAGCGCCAGCGCTCGCTGCAACGCTCGCTGATGGTTTCGCCGCCGAAATCCGTCCGCGTCGCGATAGTTCCGCTGTTCGATCCGCCCGACCCAGTAGGCGAAGGCGACGCCCGGGAGCAGGCCGATGAGCGCGAGGGCGTTCAGGATGAACTGCGCCGGCAGGAGTTTGGCGGCGACCGCGGCGACCTTGGCCAGGAAGCCGCCCCCGCCAATCGCGGCGACCGACTCGCCCCGTTGCGCCAGCACGATGCCCATGATGACCGGCGCCAGGGCGCGTTTCGGCTTGAGTTCCGCGAGGGATTTTTCGAGACCGGCCTCGAGGCGTTCGCGCAGAACCGTCCGCGCGCGATGGAGGCGCGTTTTAAAGGCGTTTTCGGCGATGCCGAGGGCGGCGGCGGATTCGGCGACGTTCTTGCCTTCAAGGTAGAACAACGCCAGGCATTCCCGGTGCCGGGGCGGCAGTTCGGCGAGCGTTTGCCGCAAATTCTGGAGCGGCATTTCATCCTCGATCGGCGCGGGCCGCTCGGGCGGCGCGTCTCGCTCCAAAGCCCACCGCTCGCGCTTTTTCAACTCGCCACGGTGGCGCAGGCCAAGGTTGATCGCGGCATGGCGCGCGATGGCGGTAATCCACGCGGCGAACTTGCCGCCGTGGCGCAGCAACGCCAGCCCGCGATAGCCGCGGATAAACGCCTCTTGCGTCGCCTCCTCCGCCAGATGGGCGTCACCGAGGCGCGACCACGCCACGGCATAGACGCGGCGCTCGTAGCGTTCGATCAACTCGCGGTAGCGGTCCGGTTCGCCCTGCCTGACTGCCTCGACCGCCTGGGCGTCGAGTTCTTCGTTCATAGCGTTCATTTCAACCGGCAAGACAAGGCTAGGCCCAAAAGGTTACCGGATGCACGCGAAACCAGAACCGGACCGACGAGCGACGCTTAAGCGACGCCTAAGCGACGACGCGTTGCAACGGCTTCAGTTGGAAACGGCGCGTCACGAGATCGGTCATCGTCGCCCAGGCCGCGAATCCGCCGAGCGTCCCCTGCACGCCGATGAAGGCCAGCGCGGTAAACCAACGCCAGTTTTCCCCCGAGGACGCCACGAAGCCCAGCATCGCGGAAAAAAGCAGCGGAAAAAACACCGTCAACCCAACGGTCCAAAGCCAGGCGCTGACCAGATTGACCCGGCGGATCGCGAATCGGACGGCGACGAACGGGGTGGCGGCAAACGAGGACCAGACGATGACCAGGACGAAGATCGCCCCTTCGATGTTCCCATGCCAATTGCTTTCCAACAGGGCCAAGCCGCTCGCCAGCGCGAGGCCCGGGAAGAAATCGAGCCAGAATGAATAGATTCTGGCTTGCAGAATGGACTGCGGACGCAGCGGGGTGACCAGGAGGAGCTCGAGCGTGCCCTCCGCCATTTCGCGCCGGAACGCGGCGGCCGCGACGAAGACCAGAATCGCGGTCAAGACCACCGGTATCGCCAGCGTCCACCAGGCAATTTCCGGCTCGCGCAGCCAGGAGATGGAGAGGACCGCCCAAACCACGCTCACGAGCGCGCACCAGCCCCAGCGATTGAGCCGGAGAACCGGCCGGAGCGTGTAGAGCCAGAGCAAGGGATTCCGCCGCATGAGCAAACGGCGGCTGAAGGCGTGCCGGCGCTTGGCGAGCGGCTGGAGCCAAAAGCGGCCCCAAGCTTCCTGCCGCGCGGATCGTTGGCGGTACTGGCCGTACCGCCGCACGTGCCGGGACGCGATCCAACACGCGATGAGAAGCAGCGCCAAACTGCTCGCGACGTAAGCGACCAATACAACCCGAACGCTAAACATCCTCCCGAGTGGGACGAGCATCCAGCCGGCCAGCGCTCGGCCACCAACCAGTTGAAATCCGTTGACGAATGGGGCGGTCGCTCCAGCCACGACGAAGGCCGTCCAATTCGGCATTGGATGATGACTATTTGCCAGCCAGACCGGGAGCCCGAAAATCACGATTACCATTCCCCAGAGCGCCAGGCCGACCAACCCCGCGAAGAGCGCAGCCAACGCCATCACCGCGCCCCAGCGATCGGCGTGACAGGAGGCCAGCAATCCGGCGGCCAGACCACCGAAAACCACCGTCATTTCCAAAGAAAGCGCGGCGCCAAGCGTCGCCAGACCGACGCCACCGATGAGGATGGGCACCGCCAGCACCGGGACAATCGCCGCCCAGAGCGTGAACGCGCGTAACAGATGGACCGCGATTTTTCCCAGGACCACGTCGCGCGGCCGCAAGGGCGTCAGCAAGAGCAATCCGAGCGTTCCGTCGCGGCGCTCACGGGCGAGGGTTTCGGCGCTCATGAGCGGGCAAGTCACCGCCAGAAAAAGCATAATCGCCAGGTGCAGCCGGGTGAACAGCCAGGGGCCGAGCAACGGGCCAAGCTGGATGCGTTGGAGCAAAACCGTCCACGCGAACACCAGCGCCGCGCCGCCTCCCGCCAGCGACCGCAGCCAATAGGTTCCGCGCGCGCGCGCCTGAACGCGTAACTCGCGCTCAATGATGGGAGGTAGAATCAACATCGCTTGGACCGCGCCGCCCGCGTTTCCGTTCGTGAAATTCGCCCGCGGTCCCCAAAATCAAGGGAACTCGCGGTTCACGGATGGTCAGGTGGTCACCGGTTTGAGCGCCGGGCGCTCGAGTCCCCACGATTGCCCCAACGACAAGAGCGGCCCAGTCATACAGGTGGTGACCAACGCCATCACCACCATCATCGCGAAAACGGTCGGCGACAATATTCCCATATCGTAGCCGATATTGAGAACGATCAACTCGACCAGACCGCGCGTGTTCATTAGCGCGCCGAGGCAGAACGCCCCGCTCCAGTTCATGCCGGTCCAGCGCGCCGCCAGCAGACTGCCGCCGAGCTTCCCCAACGTCGCCGTGCCCGTCACCAAAAGACAAAGTCCCCAACTCGACCATCCATCAAGCAACCCGATTTGGGTCCGCAGGCCGGTGAAGGCGAAAAAAATGGGCAATAAAAACACCGTGCTGAAACTCTCAAGTCGTTCAATGAGGTGTTCGCGGACCGACGCTTTGTCCGGCATGACGACGCCCGCCAGAAACGCCCCGAAGAGCGCGTGAATGCCGATCAACTCGGTGAAGAGCGCGCACAACAGCAGAAAGATCAGCGCCGCCGCGATCAATCCCTTGCCTCCCTGGCGCGGTTCGAGCCAAGCCACGGGCAGACGGCTCAAGAGCGGTTTGGCTACCGCGAGCATGACCGCCGCAAACGCCGCCACCAGGAGCAACGTCAGCGCCGAGCCGGTCAGTGAGCCGGCCTGAGCCACCGCGACGACGAACGCGAGGATGCTCCACGCCGCCACGTCGTTCACCGCGGCGCACGTCAGCGCCGTGCCGCCGAGGAATGTTTTCGTAAGCTGGCGCTCGCTAATAATCCGCGCCAGCACCGGAAACGCCGTGATGCTCATGGCCACGCCGATGAACAACGCGAAGGGCAAAAAGGGAACCTTGCTCGAAGCGGTCTCGCGGTACAGCGCCAGCGCCACCACCACGCCCAGGAGGAACGGCGCGACGATCCCGGCGTGACTCACGACGAGCGCCGTCTGCGCCCGGTTCCGCAAATGCCCCACGTCCATTTCCATTCCGACCACGAACATGAACAGAACCACCCCGATCTGACTCAACAGCCGCAGATTGCCCAGCGAGGCGGCCGGAAAAAGGAATTGCGAAGCGCCCGGAAACAAGGAGCCCACCACCGATGGCCCCAGCACGATCCCCGCGATCATCTCCCCAATCACCGCCGGCTGGCCCAACCGCGTCGCCAACGCGCCAAAACTGCGCGCCACGAACACAACGACGATAAGCTGGATCAACAACCGTCCCAACGGGCTTTTGAGATTGTCGTTCAGCGTCTGGGCCAGTCCCGCGTCAACTTTGGCCGGGCGCGTCCCCACGAAAGCGGCTGCTGAATCCGCGCCGGCGGAAGCCTGACCAACGGCGGCCCTGCGCGACTCCAACCGCTTCCCTTCCTGCAACACCAGCCAGACGCCGGCGACGCAGATCAACAACGTCAGCAAATAGAATAAACTGACCTTCTTCATTTCGGACGCCACGCCGGCTCCGCCTCCGAACTCTGCCTCCACGGCGGCCTTCCCTGCCCCAACCCCGAACCCCGCCCTTCGGCCCACGACGGCAGATACCTCCAAGGTCGCCGCGCTTCAAAGCGTAAATTCATAGCTTCCACCGATACCAAGGCTTGCCACTGAGTCAACGATAAACTACGCCTACGTATTATTGAGTTTGAAATCGATTTTAGCTTCGTTGCCACTGAACGCGGCACAAACCGATTCTCGTTTGCGGGTCACACCCGACAACCATTCGACGATCGCGGCCGCCCGCCTACTCCAACTGAATCTGGTAGTAGTGCTGTTTGGAATTGCTCGTTTCGGTGTCGATAAAGGTGTTCGCGGGCGGCGTGGCGGTGACGCCGGAGGCCACGACGTCGGTAAAGCCGGCGGAAAGGTCGGTCGAACGCAGGATGGTGTACGATTTGCCGGGCGCGCTGGCCCATTTGATGATTCCGCCTTGGTGGCCGGTGGGGATCACCGAGAGGATCTTGAACACTGAATTCGGATTGGTCGGATCGGTACCGGCGAGGAACTCGTCGTAGTCGCTGACGCCGTCATGGTCGGCGTCACCGGTCTTGGAGGCGGTGGTCAGATTCTTGAAGTATTTCATCTCCCACCAATCGGGGATGCCGTTGTAGTTCGTATCGTCGTTCGAGAGGTCGAAGCGGACGATATCGAGCCGGCTGCCTTCCAAGTTGTGATGGTGCAAGAGGATGATCCCCGGCGTGCGCTCCTTCGCGTCCTCCGCCGCGGCCTGATCCAACCGGATGGTAAACGGCGTCCCGTCGAAATAGAACGGGGTTCCGTCCCCGGAAGCGCTGGTATCCACCGTATCGATGATCGGACGCGAGGCGTCGAACGGAATCCAGCCGGAGACCGAGACGTTGGTCATGAAGCCGGAGGCTTGAATCATGTAGTGGAACCGGGGCTGATTTTGGCTCAGGCCGATCTGGCTCGCGGCCACGGTTTCAACGATCACGCTATTGTTGTAGGGGGCCGTATCAACCTGATCGGCGCTGTAGTAATTGAGGAAGCCACCCGAATCGGTGTTCAGGACGGCGCCGGTGGGGTCCACGGTGTTGACCAGCGTCAATAAGACGTCCACCGCCGCGCTGTCTTGGTTGGTCGAGGAGGCGTTGCCGTTGACCAGGACATAGTCCGCGATGCCGTCATTATCAATGTCGATGAGGACGTTGAACTGCACGTAGGTCGTCTGCGGCGACGGCCAGGAGGTCGAAGTCGCCAAGCCGAAGAAGAGCCGGGCATTATCGACGGAGCCAGAAGCGGCGATATCCGTGGCGGCGCCCACCGCCAACAGGTCGGCGTCGGCATTGTAGGGATTCAACAAATGGCTGGATTGGCCGGAATCGCCGAGTTGAAAGACGGAGAGGAAGGCGTTGGGATTGGCGGAGGTCCCATCGACCGGCACGTCAAAACTAACGACCTGATTGGTGAGCGCGCTGGGGGTCAAAGTGACGCGATTCGTGGTGGCGTGAAAATCGGACGCGGCCCGCACGCTGGCGTAGTAAGGCACATGCAGGGTTTGATTGCTCTGCACAAACCAGATTTGTCCGCTGGCTTCATTGAGGATTTGTTGCGCGAAATTATCGACCACCAAAGGCGTGGTGGGATCGGGCTGAAGATTGAAGAGGGAAGGATCGGCGCTGAACGTCACCCCCACGCTCGCGCTGCCGTTCGCGGGCACAGTGACCGAGCTCGCGCTCGTCACCACGGTTACCCCGTCCTGCGGGACGGTGTTGCTGACCACAACGCTGTAAGTGAAGGCATTGGTTCCGTGGTTGGTAAGATTGATGACGCGATTGGTCTGGAACGGCGCGCCCAAGACCAGTGAACCGAGGCAAAGAGCGATGTTGCCGTCCGAACCGGAAGTCGCCGCCGTCACTTGGACCTGGACGGCCTGATCGACTTGCAGCCGTCCGGCGCCCTGGCGGGATTCCGGATAAGGCTGGTAATTCACGTCGTGCGCGATGCGGGCGGAATTCATGAGCGCGGCCTTGATTTCCGCGACTTTCCAACTGGGGTGGAGTTGCCGCATGATCGCGGCGGCGCCCGCGACGGTGGGCGAGGCCATCGACGTGCCGGTAAAGGAAATACCGTTCGTGCCAGTGCCCATCGCCGCGGAAAAAATGCTGGAGCCAGGCGCGACGATTTCGGGCTTGAGGTAATTGGCGAGACCAACCGGTCCACGGGAACTGCTGGGATCAAGATTGTCGGCCAATTGCGGCAGGTTAATGGAAAGCGTCGCGTCAAGCCGGGCGATCATGGTGACGGACAAGTTCGTCTTGATAAGCGCGCCGTCGGCCAGCGAGATCATCACTCCCGGGATCGTGATCGTCGAGGAAGTCCCACCCATCGTGATCGGGCTTTCCACTTTGTTATCGACCATGATGACGCCGATGGCGCCGGCGTCCTGCGCGCGTTGGATTTTATCAACGAAGAAGCAAGTGCCGCGGTCGATCAAGGCGATGTTGCCTTTAAGGTCGGCGGCATTCGTCAGGTCCGCGCAGGCGTCGTTCGGCTGGACGTAAACGATCTTTCCGCTCACCGGCCCATTCGTCGCCAGTTGTCCCGTGAAGGCGCCTTCGACCTCGTAGTAGAGATTCGTGATGGTCGAGCCGGCCGACAGCCCCGGCCGGGTCACCCGAATCGCGCCACCGGTGGTGATGTCGATGGAATTGCCGGCCGCGATGGCATGCGAGGCCGATCCGGGAGGGCCGACCGCGTAAAAAATGTTGCCGTCGTTGCCCGCGGCGCAAACCACGATCGCGCCGAGCGTCACCAGATTGTTGACCGCCACGGTCTCGGGATCCTCCGGATCGTTCGAGCCGAAAGTCGAGCCAAGGGAGAGGTTCACAACCTCGAGATATTTCATGCTGAAGTCCT
Organism: uncultured Verrucomicrobiota bacterium; assembly: GCA_964522665.1. GTDB lineage: Bacteria > Verrucomicrobiota > Verrucomicrobiia > Limisphaerales > CAZFVY01 > CAZFVY01. The sequence continues at coordinate 10,478 of CAZFVY010000020.1, forward strand.
GATTTGGATCGGAAGCCCATTCGAGCGCGTCCACCACCAACCCGGTACTCCCGTTGCAACCGAAGACCTTCAACGCGTAAAGCTTCGCCCGCGGCGCAACTCCCGGTCCGACGGTGAAATTGGTGAAATTAAGACTGGTCGAATAGTCGCCCGTGTACGTCTGGCCGTTCGTCAGCACCCCGAATCCGGCCGCGATGCCGGCGACGTGCGTGCCGTGCCCGCTGCCGGAGCCGCAATCCAACGGATCTGGGTCGGGGTGCGGAACCGAATGGCTCGGGTCGCCGGCGTCATAGTCATCCCCCGCAAAGTCATATCCGCCCGCCACTTTCGCGGTCGGGAAACTGCCCGGCTCGATGCGGGTCGGATCGTTGTTGGTGAAATCGTCCGGGTTGCCGGAACCGCCAAAATCGGCGTGGGTGTAGTCGATTCCGGTATCGATGATCCCGATCCGGATGCCGGTCCCATCCGCGTGCGGACTCAACGCGCCCCACGCCGCCGGGGTCCCGATGAACGGCACGCTTTTGGTCAGGTCGCGCTGATAAAGCCGCACTTTGGAGACTTGTTTAACGCCGGGCAACGCCGCGATCGCGGTCAACTTGTCCGCCGGCACGCGAATCTTGATCGCGTTGGCCAGGCGCACGAAATGGCTCAGCGACTGGGCGCCCAGCGCCTCGAGTCGTGGCTGGAGGGCCGCGTGTTGCGCCAAGAGAGCGATGCCCCGCGCTTTGGCCGTGGCGGCGACGTCCGCCTCGGGCGCGGCGGCCCGCGCGGCGGCGACCGTCACGGCCACCGGGTCTCCGTCCAGCACGACATAGACGTCGATCAAAGCGGGGTTGGCGACGACCGCGCCCGGCGGCGGCAGCGTGACCGCGCCAACGCGGCCCGGCAGCCCGGCGGCGAGTAGGATGATAACCAGCGAAAAGGCGCGGCAGAAACTCATGTTCCTCATGGGAGCATACTTTCCCGCTTTTCGGCCTGAATTCAAGTACAAAGACCGGCGCCAAAATGACGCGGGCGCGAGCGAAATTACGGTTGGCGCGGCGTCCCCGAACGCTTTAACATCGCGCCCCTAATCATGAGAATTCTCTTCTCGATCGTCGTCACGGTTTGCTGCTTCGGCGCGGCCCCCGGCGGCGCCGCGGCGGTCAAGTCGTCGCGTCCGAACATCCTCTTCATCATGTCGGATGATCATGCCGCGCACGCGATCAGCGCGTATGGCAGCGCCGTGAATCAGACGCCCAATCTCGACCGCATCGCGCGCGAGGGCATGCGCTTCGACCGCTGTTTCGTGGTGAATTCCATTTGCACGCCGAGCCGCGCCACGATCCTGACCGGCAAGTATTCGCACCTGAACGGCGTGCCCGTGTTCAATCGATTTGACGGCTCGCAGCCAACGGTGGCCAAGTATCTCCAGGCGGCGGGATACTACACCGGCATGTTCGGCAAATGGCACCTGGGCAGCGATCCCACCGGGTTTGACAAATGGATGGTTCTGCCCGGCCAAGGCGTTTATTTCGATCCCGAGTTTCTGGTCGCCGAAGGACGCCTGCAAATCAAAGGTTACGCCACCGACATCATCACCGATTTGGCGATCGACTTTCTGAAGAATCGGCCCGCCGACAAGCCGTTCTTCCTGATGTGCCACCACAAGGCGCCGCACCGCAATTGGCAGCCCGACGCCAAATATAAGGCGAGGTTCGCCGGCAAAACGATTCCCGAGCCGGCGACGCTGCGCGACAACTACGACGGCCGCACCGATGCGTTGCACGAAAATCAACAACGAGTTTTTTATGACCTGACGCGGAACGATCTCAAGCTTGAGCCGCCGGCGGACCTGACTGGCGCCGCGCGGTCCGCCTGGCTGAGCACGAAACCGACCGAGGTTGAGATCGTCGTCAACGGCCAGAAGAAAGTCCTGACCGGCGACGAATTGAACAACTGGAAATACCAGCGCTACATGCAGGACTATCTGGCGTGCGTGCAGTCGATCGATGATAACGTCGGTCGCTTGCTCGCGTGGCTGGACGCGAATGGCCTGCGCGAAAACACCATCGTCATCTACACCAGTGACCAGGGTTTTTTCCTCGGCGATCACGGGCTTTACGACAAGCGGTTCATGTATGAGCCGTCGATCCGGATGCCGTTCCTGGTCCGCTGGCCGGGAGTTATCAAGCCCGGTTCGATCCAGACTGGACTCGCGATCAATCCCGATTTTGCGCCGACGTTTCTCGACGCCGCGGGCTTGGACGTCCCGGCCGACATGCAGGGCCGGAGCCTGGTTCCGCTGATGAAAGGGAAACGGCCGGCGAACTGGCGCACCAGCTACTACTATCGCTACTATCACGATCCCGGCGATCACAACACGCGGGCGCATTACGGCGTGCGCACCGAAACGCACAAGCTCATCTACTTTTGGAAAAAAGATCAGTGGGAGCTTTACGACCTGCGGAAAGACCCCGGCGAAATGCGCAATATTTATAGTGACCCGGCGCAACGGCCAGTGATCGCCAAGCTCAAGACCGAGCTTTATCGTTTGAAGAAGGAACTGCGCGATGACGACCAGTTCGCCAAGCAAACGCCGCCAAACGGAGTCGATGGCCCGTTCCCGGACAAGCAGCCGATTCGGCCCAATGACCGCTGAACCGCTCGTCGCCACGCGTTCCGGGAACGACTCACGGCTCTGGCGTTACTTGCGGGCGCCGGTGGTTTTCGTGGCGTGGCTCTTCGCCGCGGCCGCTGGTCACGCGGCGAGCCGCCCGAATCTCGTTTTCATCTTCGCTCATGATTTGGGAAATGGCGACGTCCGCGCGGTGAATCCCAACGGCAAGATTCCGACGCCGAGTCTCGACCGGCTCGCGGATTAATCTGCACCTCATGAGCCGCCCCAAGCATTCCTCCGCCGAACGACGCTCGCGGCCGCGCGGCCGACTCCTTCTACTCGCGCTGCTTCCGATCGCGGCGATCGCCGCGGTTTTCTTTTTTTCGCGGCAACCGGCGAAGGACGCGCCCTCCCCCAGCCCGGCGCACGGACCGACGCGGGCGAACGCGGCCGCCGCGCCACCCGGAGAGGCGCCGCAGGGCATGGTGTGGATTTCGGGCGGCGAGTTTTCGATGGGGACGGATGATCCCACTGACCTGATCTGCGGCGGCCCGGACCGGATGCCGGACGCGCGGCCGATTCACCGCGTTTACGTGGACGGTTTTTGGATGGACACGACGGACGTGACGAACGAGCAGTTCGAGAAATTCGTCCTAGCGACCGGCTACGTTACGGTGGCCGAACGGACGCCCCGGCAGAAGGATTTCCCGGACGCGCCGCCCGAGGAGCTTGTGCCCGGATCGGTCGTGTTCAAACCGACGGCGGCGCCGGTCCCCCTAAATGACCACCTGCAATGGTGGGAGTACGTCAAAGGGGCGAATTGGCGCGACCCGGACGGGACCGGCATGGCTCGCGGCGACCGCGGGAGATATCCGGTGGTCCACATCGCGTACGAGGACGCGGAAGCGTACGTGAAGTGGGCGGGCAAGCGGCTCCCGACCGAGGCGGAATGGGAATTCGCCGCGCGCGGCGGCTTGAGCGGGCAACCGTACTCGTGGGGCAGCGAATTGAAGCCGGGTGGCAAATGGATGGCCAATATTTACCAGGGGCGCTTCCCGATGCGCGACACCGGCGAGGACGGCTTCGCGGGGATCGCGCCGGTCGCGCAGTTTCCGCCCAATGGTTACGGTTTATTCGACATGGCCGGCAACGTGTGGCAATGGTGCTCGGATTGGTACCGGCCCGATTACTATGAAACGCTGGCCGCGGCCGGCGGCGTCGCGCGGAACCCCCGCGGACCGGAGGAGAGTTTCGACCCGGCCGAGCCGGGCGCGCCAAAACGCGTGCAGCGGGGCGGCTCGTTTCTTTGCACGGATCAATATTGCACGCGCTACATGGTCGGCTCGCGCGGTCGCGGTGAACTCTCGACCGGCAGCAATCACTTGAGCTTCCGGTGCGTGAAATCGCCGAATTCGAAATCGTAAAAACCGGTTTGCCGGACTCGAAAACATGACGACAAAACATTTTGATCGCCGCGCCCTCCCGGCGCTCGGCCTGGCGTTCGCGCTGCTCGCGCTGCTGCCGGATCGCGCCAGCCCGGCCAATCGGTTCGCGGCGCCCGGCCACGAACGCCCGAATATTCTTTTCCTGTTTTCAGACGACCAGACGTTTCGCGCGCTCTCGGCGCTGGGCGAATTGGAAGTCAAAACGCCGAACCTGGACCGCTTGGCCCGGCGCGGGATGTTGTTCACCCATTGCTTCAACCCCGGTGGCTGGAGCGGCGCGGTGTGCATCCCGAGCCGCACCATGTTGAACACGGGCCGTTTGCTTTGGCAGTGCCGGGGCGCGAACGATCAGGGGTTGCCAGCGGGCGCGGCGCTTTGGGGCGAGACGCTCGGCCAGGCCGGTTACGATACGTTTATGGCCGGCAAATGGCACATTCCAGATGCGGCCTTGAAGCGCAGTTTCAAGACCATTGGTCCGCTCACCGGCGGTTTCCTTGAATCGACCACGAACGGCGGCCCCGCCTACTTCCGCCCCGCGCCCGGCAATCCGTGGCGGCCGGACGATCCGAGGTGGAAAGGTCATTGGCTCAACGTGGACGGCAAGACCGTGCATAGCAGCGTCCGCATCGCCGACTCGGCAATTGATTTTTTGCGGACCAACGCGACGGCCAGCGCGAATCCCTTTTTCATGTATGTGGCTTTCAACGCGCCGCATGATCCGCGGCAATCCCCGACGGAATTCCTTTCGATGTATCCGCCCAACAAACTGAAGCTGCCGCCCAATTTCCTGCCGCATCACCCGTTTCTCATCGAGGCCAATTTCAACGGGCGCGACGAAATCCTTGCGCCGTATCCGCGGACACCGGAAGTGATCCGCGTCCATTTGCAGGAGTATTACTCGATGATCACGCACCTGGACGCGCAGATTGGACGCTTGCTCGACGCCCTCGACGCCACCGGCAAAGCGGACAACACCATCATCTTTTTCAGCTCAGACCAGGGACTCGCGGTCGGCCAGCATGGGCTGCTCGGCAAACAGAATTTGTACGAACATTCCTTGCGCATGCCGTTCATCGTGGCCGGGCCGGGCGTTCCGCGCGGCCAGCGCAACGACGCCTTGTTCTACCTGCAGAGCCTTTTCGCCACCTCGTGCGAAATGGCCGGCGTGCCAATTCCCGCCAGCGTCCAGTTTCCGAGCCTGGTTCCGCTCATCACGGGAGAAAAGAAACAATTATACGACGCGCTCTACGCGGCGTTTCTGGATCGCCAACGCGCGGTGCGCACCGAACGGTGGCACTTGATCCGCACTCCGGCGGCAAAGCAGGTTCAACTCTTCGATGTCAAAAACGACCCGTGGGAAATCCACAATCTCTCCGCCGACCCGAAACGGGCCGCTACGGTCGCCCAACTCGACGCGAAGTTGCGCGAGTTAATGCGCGCCGAGAAGGACCCGCTGCCGCCGGAGAGAGTTTTCATTGGGTCGCCGGCCGCTGGCGTGAACCCCAGCCCATAGCGCCAGCGCCGCGTCGCGCCGCAATAGCCACGGTGGGGCGAGGCTCCGCCGAGCCGTGACTGGTTTCGGGCGGCAGCAGCTCGAGGGAACCTTCCACGGCTCGGCAGAGCCTCGCCCCACCAACTTGGCAGCCAGCGGCCATCTCGGGCCGCGGGTGCCGCGACGCAGGGGACGATTGGCAGCAGGCAACGATGACTCACGCGGGTTGATGACGTCCCTGGCGAGCTTTTTACCCTTAACTAAAAGAGTGCCGCCCGGTAGCGTTGCCACGATCAATGAAAAACGTCCTGCGACTGTTTTTGTGCATGACGATGCTCGGTGGCGCCGTCGGTGACCGGGTGCGCGGCGCGGCGGCGGCGGCGCGGCCGAACATTTTGTTTATTCTCGCGGACGACATGGGGTTCGCGGACGCGGGATGTTACGGCGGCGAGATCGCCACGCCGAACCTCGACCGGCTCGCGGCCAACGGCGTCCGCTTCACGCGGTTTTACAACACGGCGCGTTGCTGGCCGACGCGCTCGGCTTTGTTGACGGGGTACTATCCACAGCAAATCCGGATGGACCCGCCGCAGGGACGCCTGCCCGGTTGGGCGTGGCTGGCGCCGCGCTACCTCCAGCCGCTGGGCTACCGGTCGTACCACAGCGGCAAATGGCATGTCAGCGGCGCGCCCCGTTCGCTGGCGGACGGCGGATTCGACCGGTCGTATCGTTTGGAAGATCACGACCGCAACTTTTACCCCACCAACGTCTGGTTGGACGACGCGCGGCTGCCGACGGTTCCGAAAGGCAGTAATTACTACACTACGGTGGCGTTCGCGGATTTCATGATCGAATGTCTTCGGGATCACGCGGCCCATCACGCCACGCAGCCGTTCTTCGGTTATCTGGCATTCACCGTGCCCCATTTTCCGTTGCAGGCGCCGCCCGCGGACATCGCGCGGTATCGGGATAAATATCTGGCCGGCTGGGACGAGATTCGCGCCCAGCGGCACGAGCGGCAATTGCGGATGGGGCTGGTGAATTGCGCGTTGAGCGAACGGGAGCCGGGCGAAACGCCGTACTGGAATCTCTCCGAGGCGGAACTGGTTCGCCAGATCAGCACGAACGAAGTCGCGCGGGCGGTCGCCTGGAGCGAGTTGACCGCGGAGCAACGGCGCTTTCAGGCGACCAAAATGGCGATTCACGCGGCGATGATCGACCGCATGGACCACGAGATTGGCCGCGTGCTCGAGCAACTCAAGGCGATGGGCGCGTTGGAGAATACGATCGTCATGTTCGCGTCCGACAACGGCGCCAGCGCGGAATTTCTCAATCGCGGTGATAAGCACGACCCAGCCGCCGAGCCGGGTTCGGGCGGCAGTTTTCTCTGCCTCGGTCCCGGCTGGTCCACGGCCGCCAATACGCCGTTTCGCCTGCACAAGTCGTGGGTCCACGAAGGCGGGATTTCCACGCCCTTGATCGTGCAGTGGCCGGCCAGGCTCAAGGCGAAAGGCGAGTTGCGCCACGCGGTGGGGCACGTGATCGACATCGTGCCTACGCTGCTCGAATTAGCCGGAGCGCCGGCGCGGCCAGCGCCGGGCGGAATTGAGCCGCCACCGTTTCCCGGGCGGAGCCTCGTTCCCGCGTTGGCCACCGACGCGCGTTTGTCGCGCGATTATCTCTACTTCCATCACGAGAATAATCGGGCGTTGCTCATCAACGACTGGAAACTGGTTTCCAAGCGTCCGAACACGAATGACTACGCGCTATACGATCTGAGCCGCGATCGCTGCGAGCAAGTGAATCTGGCCGCGAAAAACCCGGACCGCGTCGCCTTGATGGCGCGCCGCTGGCAGGAAATCGAGACCGGCTTCCGCGCGCTGGCAACGCCCGACAAGAAAATCGAACCGACACCCGGTGGGAATTAGCAGCGAAGTCCATTTCGCAACGCCGGCCGCCGCCATCGCGCGCCGGCGAGTCGAACGCGTCCCGCGGTCGCGAGTCCCGGCGATGGTTCGAGGTCGTCATCGAACCGCTTCGCCTCGATCGGCGGAGAGCATAATCGACCGGATTCCGAGGCTGTCTCCCGGACGGGGTTGACCCAAGAATTCGATGGCCAAACCGGTGATTAGCCCGCGATATTCGGGCGAGGACGCCAGGTCGGCGTAATATCGGCGCAGCACGCCATCCGGAATGAGTTTCACCGTCAGGCTTTTCTTTTCATCGAACTGATCGTCATCAAGCCGCTTCCAGAAGACGCGCGCGGACGGGGAAGGCGCCATGCAACCCATTCGCAATTCCAGCAGCGGCGCCGTTTCCACGCGCCAGCAGCGCGTCGGGCTTTCCAGTCGCGGCGTCCCGGAGCCCCAACTTATGCGCCATTCGCCGTCCAACGGCAAACCCTGGTCGGTGGCATTCTGCAGCGTCCAATGTTGCCGGTCCCTGGCAAAACGCCACGCGCGCGGCGTCCGCGTGGCCATGTCATTGAATCGCTTCCGAATCTCAGTGATCTGGCCGACCACGAATTCCGTGCGGTGTTCATAGACGATGTTGTAGTCGAAAGTCTCGCGGTGAATTGGCGCAAGATACGAGGTCGAGCTGTGTTTGGGATCGTCCGACCGGGCGTCGCCGTAAACCCCGCCGTGGAACTCGGCGCCGTCCTCCTTGAACACGCCCAAACCCCAACCATGCTCATCGACCAACGCCGCCCAACCTTCCGTGGCGACGAAGCGCGTCCAGGGCCAGGGTTGCCGCCAGTCGTTCGTGACCCGGGTCAGCGCGGCGCCGGTGAACGGTTGGTCGCCCGTGTAGGACATCAACCGATCGAGCCTCGAGATCGTATAAACGGCGGGCAATTCCTGCGGGCAGGGACGGTAGGCGGCTTTGTCCGCGCGCTGGTTCGTGCAACGAAAGCGCATGTGGATGACCGGTCCATCCAGCGAAGTCCACGTTTCAAAAACGCAGTCCCCCGGGACATTATTGAGCGGCCACTGCATCGGCGCGCATTTGATGTAGATTTCTCTGCCATCGTTGCGGCGCTCGACGACCTTCGAGGGATTCCCGTAACAATCGCCCGTCTGAATCGGATTCCAACCGAGGCCGGCCCAGGCCTTATTCGGCTTTTTATCGCCGACCTCAAACGGCCACGGCCCGGAGTAGTGGGACATTTGAATCTGCCGCCCGAGATCGGCGCTATTGATGATATTGCCCGGGTGATCCCTGCTCGCGATAAACGTGACCGCCCCACCCAGCGACAAATCCATGCCGACGCGCAGCTCGCCGTTGTCCAAAAATGTCATTTGGGACGGGGCGTTCGTGGACGGCGCGGCGAGGACGGAGGCGGCGTATGGCCGGGCGACGAGCGTTACGATCACAAGATACCAAAGCGTCTTACGGTTTGTACGAGGTTGCTTCATTTGAGAATAGGCCGGTCTCGGCGCCGGAAGCTCAGTTTCCTCCGTCGCGGAATTCGATCGCGTCGCAGCGACGAACGCAGGCGTAACGTGGGCCGTCATTCGCCTTCCCAAAATGCGTCAATGTCTCTGGCGCCGTGGAGAACATGAAAGACCTCAATCCCGTCGACGATCGGACTGTAGAAAACCAGGAACGATTCAAACCCCTGCACCCGGAACGACCGCAACTCGAGCAAACGCTCATGAGCGCATTTCCTTCGCCAGCCCATGCCCGGAGTCCGCGCCAGCGACCGGAAAGTGGCGTCGGCCGATTCCAGAAAGCGATCCGCGGCCTCGATATTGTCGGCGGCAACGTAGTCCCAAATCGCCGCCAATTCCGCTTCGACGAATTCGGAAAAGATGATTCTAGGCGTGGCCACGGCGCGCCTTGCTCCGTTGCCGCAACCGCGCGAAGACCAGCTTGGCGTCCACGCCCTTTCCCCGATCAAGCGAATCGGCCGCCTCCAAAAGCCGCGCCTCCAGTTCCGGAAGGGAAGCCACCGAAATCTTTTTCAACAATTCGTCTTTCTCGAGTAAACGCAACCCTTCGCGAAGCACTTCACTGGCGGTCTGAAAATCTCCGCTGGTCACTTTTTCGGAGACGAATCGATCCCACTTTTTTCCCAGCGATACATTCATAATTCTGTCCGAGCGCTCGTGATGACATTCAATCTTGATTACTTTATCCAATAACAGAAAATGCGCAAGCGGCGCTCAAAGCCGATAGAACCGAATTCATCGCCCCGCCTTCCGATCCGCGAGTCCCCGATGGGGATGCGACAAGGCGTCGGGCGACCGCCAACGGGACTAATGATCTCGGCGCCGGCTTCGGCCCTCCGAAGCGTCCGCGAGGCGCCCGCGCGCGCGAACGGAAGTCTAGGCGAGCGGGACTTTAAGCTCGACCGTCGTGCCGCGGCCGAGACCGCTCTCGATCGTGACGCCGCCGCCCACTCCAGTCATGCGGGCGCGTAGATTGCGCAACCCGCGTCCGCCCGGGTCCAGGACAACGGCGGGCAACGCTGATTCCGCGAGCTCCGGCGCGCGGAAACCGCGACCGTTATCGGTGATCGTGAGCTTCAATCGCCGGCCCTCCACCGCCGCGCGCACGCGGACTTCCGTCGCGCCCGCGTGTTTGACGATATTATTGAGGACCTCGCGGGTGGCGAACAGCAGATTATGGCGGACTTCCGCCGCAACGGTGAGGGCCGGAAAATCTTCGGGCAACTCGAAGCGGCACGTCACGCCGGCGGCGGCGAGAAAATCCTCCGCGAAATGACAGAGATGAGGCACGAGACGATCGAGCGGTTCGCTGGCCGGATCGGCCGCCCAAATCACTTCCTTCAACCGGCGCGCGGCCTCGCGGGCGGCGCGGGCGAGCTTCGGGAGGCGCTCGTGCGTGGGCTGGGCGTCGGCCATTTCAGCGAGCAGCGAGATCTGGGTCAGATCGGCCCCCAAACCGTCGTGCAGGTCTTTGGCGATCCGCACCCGTTCGGTCGCCAACGCGACCTCGGCTTGCAACCGTTCGATTTTGCGCAATTCATCCATTCGCCCACGAATCAGTCCAAAGACGGCGACCATAAACGACAGTCCAACGCCAACGCGAAACCACCAGGTTTCGCTGAGGCGCGGCTCCAAGCGAAGTTCAAGCCCGGCCCCCGCCATGCTCCAATGCCCTTGCTCGTTGGCCGCGACGACCTCGAACCGATAATTCCCGGGGCGCAGGTTCGTGTAGTACGCCGTGCGGCGGAAACCGGCGTCATGCCAATTCTGGTCGGCGCCGTCGAGCCGGTATTTGAACCGGATTTTTTGGGGCGCCAGGAAACTGTTCGCGGTGTAGTGGAATTCGAGCACTTCCGCGCTACCCGGCGGCAGGGTGATCGCCGCTTCCCTCCGGCCCACGGGATAGTCAATCGTGGGCGCCTGCGGCCAGGGGTTTCCGTTCGGGCCGCCGCCCGGCGCGGCTCCGCCGGCGACAAGCGCGGGGACGTTGCTATAGACCAGCCGCTCGTCGGCACGCGCCTGCTCGATGACGACGCGCGGCGCGACATCGTCCTCCCGCAACCGCCGCGGATCGATCACGACCACGCCTTTGGGCGTCGGAAACCAGAGTCGGCCGTCGGGCGTCTTGGCGACCGTCGGCTGGCTCTTCTCGCCGTTGACTTCGCCGCTCAGGAGTCCGTCGGTTTCGTCGTAGCCGACGCACCGGACCGTCGCGGCGTGACCAGCCGCGACTTGGTTCAACTCGAATTTGCGCACCTGATAGATGCCGTGATCGGCGCCCAGCCAAATCGACCCAAGGTCATCCTCGATGATGGCGTTCACGGCGTTTTCCAGCAGCCCCTCGCGGATCGTGAGTGAGGCGAGGCGCCCGCGTTCGTAACGGTTCAGGCCGACCGCCGTGCCGATCCAAAGCACGCCGTCGTGGTCCTGATAGAGGCTGCGAATAAAGTCGCTGCACAAACCATCCCGCTTGGTCAGCGTGGTGATCTTCCCGGCTTCAATGCGGCAAAGCCCCGCGCCGAACGTCCCGGCCCAGAGCGCGCCCGACCGGTCCTCGAGGAGCGCCCGGACATCGCCATTGCCCAAGCCCTCGGCGGCGCCGTAGCTCAGGCATTGGTCAGCCCGGTTCGCGAAGAGTTGGCGCAAGGTACTGACCCACAGCGTCCCTTCGCGGCCGACGCAGATCGCGCGTGTCTTGTCTTCCGTCGGCTCGGACGAAAACGGGTGGTGGAGCACGCGTCCGTCTTCCAGAGAATCCAGACCGTGCCCACAACCGACCCACAAACGTCCGGCGGCGTCCTCGGCGAGCGCGCGCACGGTATTCTTGTTGAGGCCATCGGCCTCGGTGTAGTTATGGAACCTCCCGTCCTGAAACTGGCTGAGGCCGCCGTCCGTGCCGATCCAGACGGAGCCGGCGCGGCTGGGGAGCACGGTCCACGCGTTGTCGTCCGCCAGACCATCGGCCTTCGTCAGCGTCGTAAACCAGCGGGGACGAAACCGGCGCAGGCCGGCGCCCTCGGTCCCAAACCAGAGCGCCCCATCCCGGCCTTCAAAGCCGTAGCAGGCGTTGGCGCCGGCCAAGCCGATGGTTTCGTCAAGATAGCGACTCTCGCGCCAGCGACCGACGCCGGAGGCTCCGCGCGGGTACCAGACATTGCCGGCGCGGTCCGGGAAAGCAAAAATCGGCCGGCCACGATTCACGAGCGGCTCCGGCGCCGGATACTCGTCCCAGCGACCCTTCCGGTAACGGAACAAGCCGGCGGAATCGGCAAACCACAGCGCTCCGTCCGGGCCGGCGCGGATCGTATCAACGATAATCTTCGGCCGTCCCGGCGAACTGATCGGGGCCGAGAATCGTCCACTCCGCGGATCGCGCACCTGCAATCCTCCCTCGGTATCGACCCAGAGCTGGGCTTGGGCGTCCTCAAACACGGCGCGCACGCTGGGGTTCACGAGGCCGCTGTCCGTTGAGTAGTGGGTCACACTTGCGCTGGTCAGATAGGTCAGGCCGGTTCGATCACCCAACCAGATTCCGCCCGCGCGACTGGCGCACAGCGGCCCAGCCTGATTCTCAACCAAGCCTTCCGCCGTCGTCCAACGGCGGAACGCTCCGCGATAAAACCGAAGCAAGCCGTCCCAAGTACCGATCCAAAGCCCACCTTCAGTGTCCTCGGCCATGTTCAGGCAAATGTCGTTCCGCATTTCCGGGGTGTTGCCATGGTAGAAATGGGTCATCTGCAAGCCGTCAAAACGCACCAAGCCGTAGCCCGTGGCGAGCCAGAGGTAGCCGTCGCGGGTTTGGAATACGGAATTGACGACGCCATCGGGCAAGCCTTGGTCTTGCGTCCAGGCCCGACGTTCGTAGGTCGCGAGGCGGCTGGAAATAAAATCGGCGGCGACCGACGGCCAGCCGGTAACCCATCCGAAGAGCAGAAACGTTGCGCCCCACCTTAATCTCCAGGGGAACATAGGGGCCAACTCTGCCTCAGCGGAAACGTTTCTCCAACCGGAAAATTGCGCCCGAGAATCGCGCCTCGGAGATTCGGCGCGAATTCGGATTCAGGCCCTTTTTCTGGAGAGTTCGCGCGGCGACGCGCCGGGATGAGAGCGCCGTTTGTCGCGCGATCCGGCGCTGGGGTTTTCACTCCGGTTGTGGCCAAATCGACCCGTGACAACGTGGGCACGGCGAAGCGCGAACGATAATTTCTATCTATTGCGCGGCTCAGGGTTAAGTTCCCAGCGGCGATTGCCGCCACCATTATGGAAACAAAGTTGGACACGCTGCTGAAGGAGATCAAACGGCTCGAAGACGCACTGCTCGTCGAGATCCACGCCAAGGAAGCCCAGTTCAAATACGAGGTCCGAAAAAAGCGGATTCATTTTACCGCCGAGGTCAAGGCGCGGCACCGGAGGTTGGCCAAGACGCTCCGCCATTATCTAGCTGGCGCGTCCTGGTCCAATCTTATTACGGGTCCGGTGATCTGGTCCTGTTTCGCGCCAATCGTGCTGCTCGATCTGTGGGCGAGCGCCTACCAGTGGATTTGCTTTCCGCTCTACGGTATCCCCAAGGTGCGCCGGAGTGATTACGTGGTGATGGACCGACGGAAACTCGCCTATCTCAATTCAATCGAAAAGTTCAACTGCGTCTATTGCGAATACGTGAACGGATTGCTCGGGTACGTTCAAGAGATCGCCGGGCGGACCGAGCAGTATTGGTGCCCGATCAAGCACGCGTTGCGCCTCAAAACGATGCACAGCCGCTATCCTCATTTCCTGGATTACGGTGACGCCGAGGGATATCGCGAGCGGATCGAACAGGTCCGGCGCGACTTCGAGGATTTGGGGAAAGGGACGCCGCCGGCATAAAAGATTGGGGCAGTGAGCGTTGTCTCGGCGATCATAAACCGGCCTGCCCCCCCATAAAGCCGAGGTGACGCCGTTAGCGCCACGGTCGAGGATGCGCGCGGTCAAAGCCCAGTTTGGGATTGATTTTGGCGGGGTTCCCGTGGTTACGCTTGGGGATGACACCGTTGGTCTCCCGCCGCGCTTTGGCGTTCATGAGTCTCATCGTCGGGCTAATCAACTTTTCACAACTTGCCCGCGCGCAGGACAACTACGAAATCCAGGTGTATGGCTCCGAATTGGTACCGGTGGGGACAAACATGCTCGAGTTGCACAGCAATTTTACCGCCGAAGGGAGCAAGCAGTCGGAGAATGGCCTGCTGCCGACGCAACATGCGTTTCATGAAACGCTGGAGTTCACGCATGGTTTTACGCCCTGGTTTGAGACGGGTTTTTACGTTTTCACGAGCGCGCGGTCGGGCGCCGGGTGGCAATGGGTGGGCGATCACATTCGACCGCGGTTCAGCGTGCCGGAGGAATGGCATTGGCCGGTTGGTTTGAGCCTTTCGAACGAGATCGGGTACCAACGGCCATCGTTCTCGCCGGACAGTTGGTCGTGGGAGATCCGGCCGATCATCGACAAGCAGATCGGACCCTGGTACCTCTCGTTCAATCCAGCGTTCGAGCGCGCGTTGCGCGGGCCGGATGTCAAACGCGGCTTTGAGTTTTCCCCGGCCTTCAAGGTGAGTTACGACATTACCAAGCAAATCGCCGGCGGGATCGAGTATTACGGCTCGTGGGGGCCGGCGACGAACCTCGACCCGAGCGGCGAGCAACAGCACCAGATTTTTCCCACAATCGACCTGAACGTCTCACCCGACTGGGAGATCAACTTCGGCGTTGGTTTTGGCCTTACCCATAGCGCCGATCATTTGATCGCGAAACTGATCCTGGGCCGACGGTTTTAAGCTCTCAACGCGACGGCCGGATACGAAATCAAATGGCCGAAGAAAAAGATCACCAACCGCTCAGGACGCTTCTGATGCGGTTGCGGAGATTATGCGGATTCGCGGTGGAAGGTCGGGACATCGCGCGGCGATGTCCCTACCTGGTCGCGGTCCGCGCGGCGCTGCTGGCGCTACTGACAGTCGTGGGCGCCCCGGGCGCAAGCGCGGCGTCCACGCCGATCCGCGCCCGGTACGGGATGGTGGTCAGCGAGCAGGCGGTCGCGTCCCAGGTCGGCGTGGACGTTTTGCGCGACGGCGGCAATGCCGTCGATGCCGCCGTCGCCACCGCGTTCGCCCTGGCGGTGGTCCATCCGTCCGCCGGGAACATAGGCGGCGGCGGCTTTTTGCTGTATCGCCCGGCGACCGGGGAGCCAGCGGCTTACGATTTTCGGGAAACGGCGCCCGCCGGCAGCAGCGCCACGATGTTCTTACGCGACGGCAAGTACGACCCGGAACGGCACCACGATAGCTATTGGTCGATCGGCGTTCCGGGAACGGTCGCCGGATTGCGGCTCGCGTGGGAGGATAAGGGCAAACTGCCGTGGCAACGATTGCTCGGGCCGGCGGTGAAGCTGGCGCGTGACGGGTTCGTCGTGACCGAAGGGTTGGCGCGCTCGCTACACTACATCCTACCGGAATTGAAGAAGCATCCGGCTTCGGCCGCGCAGTTTTCGCACGCCGACCAACCGTATGTCGCCGGCGAGGTTTTGAAACAGCCGGATTTGGCGGCGACCTTGACCCGCATTGCCGACCAAGGCGCGGCCGGATTCTACGAGGGTGAAACGGCCGCGCTGATCGAAAAGGAAATGACGGCGCACGGCGGACTCATCACGCGCGCCGACCTGCGCGCGTATCGCGCCCGGAAACGGACGCCGCTCCGAGGATCGTACCGCGGTTTCGAGGTGATCGCCATGCCGCCGATCAGTTCGGGGGGAACGGCGTTGCTCGAGATTCTGAACCAACTCGAAGGCTATGACCTCGCCGCGAATGGCGCCGGCTCGGCCCTCGACGTACATCTCGCCGTCGAAGCGATGCGCCGGGCCTTCGCCGACCGCGCCCGTTATCTCGGTGATCCGGAATTCAATCCGACGATGCCACTCGCCCGATTGACCTCGAAAGATTACGCCGCCGAATTGCGCCGTTCAATTCGCCCGGACCACGCCTCCAAATCGTCGCCCGATTCATTCGATTGGCCGCACGAGAGCCATGAGACGACGCACTTGTCGGTCGTGGATGCCCAACGGAACGCCGTCGCCCTGACCTACACCCTCGAAGAAAGCTACGGTTCCCGAGTCGTGGTGACCGGCGCCGGCTTCCTCTTGAACAATGAAATGGGCGATTTCAACGCCGGGCCGGGACTGACGACCACGAACGGTTTGATTGGCTCCCCGCCGAACCTCGCGGCGCCCGGCAAACGGATGCTGTCGAGCATGTCGCCGACGATTCTCACCAAGGATGGACACCTCTTCCTGGTCACCGGCAGTCCCGGGGGCCGCACCATCATCAATACGGTCTTGGAAACGATTCTGAACGTCGTGGACTTTCGGATGAACGCCCAGGAGGCCGTGGACGCCCCGCGCTTTCATCATCAATGGCTGCCGGACCGGCTCCAGTTCGAGCGCAACGGGCTGTCGCCCGACACGATTGCGGCGCTCAAAGCGCGCGGGCACGTAGTTCAGGAGATCGGCGTACAAGGCGTCGCTCAAGTGATCCTCTACGACGCCCAAGAAGACCTGCTCGCCGGCGGGTCAGACCACCGCGCTCCCGACGGCGCCGCCGTGGGACTCTTGACCGCGCCAAAGCCGTGATGGAGGAGCAACCGCCCTTCCCCAACGCCGCCAGCCCGCCGCCCGGGTTGACACGAGGCGTCCGAGACGCGACTGTCGCCGGAATGATTTCACGAACGTCGGGTCAAACAGCCCGGAATGCCGGTTTGCGACCCGCGGCGGCGACGCGTGGCGTTGCGCGCTCGAAGCCAGAGCCGGACCGCGGGTCTATGACCCGCTGCGGCCCCTCACGTCCGGTGACCTTCGAAACTTCCGCGGGCCGATCTTCGTTCGCACGCACTGCGGCTCACAGAGCCGCACTCCGCGCCCCGGACCGCGGGTCTATTCCCCGCAGCGGCGCCCCGCGTCAGGTGGCCTTTGAAACTTCCGCGGGCCGATCGTCGTTCGCACGTGCCGCGGCTCACAGAGCCGCGCTCCGGGCCGCGGACCGCGGGTCTATGCCCCGCAGCGACGCCACATTTCACACTGCCTTCGGATTTGCCAACCTCCCCGCGTTGGTCTTCGATTTTGCGCTTTAACTCAACTATGATAAGGGTTCCCGTCGGCTTCCAACCTCAATTATCACGTTCAACGTCATCAGACGTCGCTGACGAAGCGGCGCCCCGCCACGCATCGCGCGGACGCCGGTTGGCGCCGTTTTTTTTGGCGGGCGTGGCATTGCTCACCGGGATCACGCCGCTTGCGCGCGCCGCGGACTCTCCGGCTAAACGCCCCATTACGCTCAAGGAATGCCTCGGCCTGGCGCTGCAACACAATTTCAACGTGCAGATCGAGCGTTACTATCCGGAGATGGCGAACGACAGCCTGACCGGCGCTTACGGGGCGTACGATCCGACGCTTCATTTCAACGCCGTCCAAGGTTCCGTCGATCAACCGATCGAGTTCGACCCCAAGAAATCGGGGGTCGATTTTCCGTACGTCGAATCGACGGATTCGCTGGGGCTGGGATTGAACGGGTGGTTGCCGAGCGGACTGACCTATGACATCCGCAGCCAGGCGAGCTACCAAAGCGCGCTCACGGATTTTTCCTCCAGCCCGAAGGACGCGTTTGGATTCCCGTTCGGGCGGCGGCAGAGCAGCGAGTATCTGACCACCACGCTCCTTACGCTCAAGCAACCGTTGCTGCGCGATTTCTGGATCGACTCCCAACGCCAGAAGCTCTGGATCAGCAAGCAAAACCTGAAGATTTCCGAACTGGCGTTGCGCTGGTTGATGGCCAATACCGTCGCGTCGGTGCAGCAGGCTTATTACGAACTGATCTTCGCCCGCGAACAGGTGAAGGTCGTCGAACACGCCCGCGACCTCGCCAGCCAACTATTGGTCGAGACGCGCCGCCGCGTCCAAGTGGGGGATCTTCCGCCGCTGGATGAACGGCAGGCCGAGGCGCAGGTGCAGACGACGCAATCCGAACTGTTCGCCGCGCAGCAGGCGGCCGATGACCGCCAGAGCGCGCTGAAGAATTTGATCACCGATGACTTTCGCGCCTGGGCGGACGCCGAGTTGACGCCCGCCGAGGCGTTGGTGGCCGTGTCCGGCTTCTTCGACCGTTCGGAAAGCTGGCAAACCGCCCTCAAAAATCGCGCTGATTTTCTGCAAGCGCGACTCGAGTTGGAGCGCCAGGGCATCGTCGTCAAATACCAATTCAATCAATTGTTCCCGAGCCTCGATCTGGTCGGCAGTTATGGCGCGCAAGGGATCGACAACTCGGTCGAAGCGACCCTCGCGGACGTGCGGGATAGTCAGCACCCGATCTATTCGTACGGCGTGGTGCTGAGCATTCCCTTGGGCAACCGCGCCGCCCGGGGCGCGTACAAGTCGAGCCTGGCCGCGAAGAAACAGGCGGAACTCCGCCTCAGAAAGATGGAACAGGACATCCTCGTGGACGTGGACACCGCGGTGAAATCCGCGCAGTCGGCCTACTTGCGGACCGCCTCAACCCGCCAGGCCAGGCTTTACTCGGAAGCCGCGCTCGAGGCGGAGCAGAAGAAACTGCAAAACGGCATCAGCACGAGCTTCATCGTGCTTGAACTCCAACAAAAACTGACGGCGGCGCGCACCGCCGAAGTTCGCGCCCTGGCCGATTACAACAAGGCGCTCGCGCAACTCGCGCTGAGCGAGGGACGCTCGCTCGAGAAGAACGACCTCAGCCTGGAAGTGAAGTAGAGTCGCCACGGAGCGCCGCGCCGTTGAGGCGCGTCTGAAAGCGCGCGCCAGCCAACGCGCAAACGCAACCACCAAACATGCCCGCTTGGGACGCCGAACTTTATCTACAATTTGCGAACGAGCGAAATCAGCCTTCGCTCGACCTGATCGCCCGCCTGGCGGATCTTCAGCCACGCCGCGTCGTGGATTTGGGTTGCGGTCCCGGGAACAGCGCCGCCCTGCTCCGCCGGCGCTGGCCGGACGCGGCGATTCTCGGCCTCGACAACTCGCCCGCGATGATCGCCGCCGCGCGGAAGTCCGACCCGGCGATCCGCTGGGAATTGGCCGACGCGGCCACCTGGCGCTCGCCTGAGCCGTTCGAGCTGGTTTTCTCCAACGCCGTGCTGCATTGGATTCCGCGCCACGCGGAGGTGGTCGCCCGCTGGTTCGAGCTGGTGGCGCCGGGCGGGGCGCTGGCGATCCAACTGCCCGCCTACCATCACGGGCCGCTGCACCAGCGCGTGGCGCTGGAGGCCGCCGACGATCCGGCGTGGCGCGACCGGATGCGGTCGGCGACCACCGCGCTGACCGTCGAGACGCCCGGTTTCTATTACGATCAACTCGCGCCGATCGCCGCGCGGTTCGCGATTTGGGAGACCGAGTACCGCCACGTCATGGACGGCCCAGAAGCGATTCTAAAGTGGGTGAGCGGCACTGGACTGCGCCCGTTTCTCGAATGCCTGCCGGACGAGTCGGAACGCCGCCGCTTCGAAGCGATGTTGGTTGACGGTTACCGACGGGTGTTCCCGGCGCAAACGGATGGCCGAATCCTTTTTCCGTTTCGGCGGCTCTTTATCATCGCCCGGCGCTGACGCGGACCTGGGATTCAGGATTCCCGGGGCGACGGAACCGTGTCGGTCATTTTTCGCCCGTTTCGAAGGTCGCCACCAAGGGCCGATGGTCCGAACCGACGCCCCAATTGGGCAAATTGAGCACGTAGGTTTCATTCGATTTCCACGCCCGGGCCAGGGCGCGGCTGATCAGGATATAATCGATGCGCGAATAAACGTCGTCCTTCGCGTAATAATGCGTCCAAGTGATCGTGCGCAAGGTGGAATGCAGGCCAAGCTGCAGCGGATCATCGCCATTACGTTCGGCGGGCCGGGTATCAATCAGACCGGTCTTTCCCCGGCCGATAAGAGTTTTGATCGGCTTGGAATCCTTGGTGTCGTTGAAATCGCCCAGCACGATCAAACGGGCCTGCGGGTCGGCGCTCAAGCGGGCGCTGATCTTGCCGCGGAGCAAAATCGCCTCCTGTTCGCGCAAATCCGACTCGTCCGCCTCGGGCACGGGGCGCTTGGACTTGAGGTGCGCGCTCAGCAGCGTGAATTGGAAGCCGGGGTTCACCTGAATGTCGATTTCGGCGAACGCGCGGCTCACCGGGACGCGCCGGCCATCGAGGAGAAACGCCTCGTTCGTATGCGATCGGCGCGCGACGATGGGCAGGCGGCTCAGTACCGCCACGTGAATGTTGGTATCGTAGCCCGGCGCCCACTCCCAAAACGGCAGGGCGACGCCCTCCGATTGCAGCGCGGACTGCAATTCGAGCAATTGGTTCGTGCCGCCCATTTCCTGCACCGCGAGCACATCGGGATGAAGCGCGCGAATGCCTTCGCGGAGCTTCGCCTTTGATTCATCCGTCTTGAACGGCCGATTGCTATCCGCGAGTGAGGTGTAATTCTCGAGGTTGTAGGTGGCGACCCGGAAGGTCTCGCCGCTCGACGCTCCCACGAGGAGGAAAGACACGACGGGAATCGCCAACCATTTCATGGCGGCAGATTAATTGGGGCGCTCGCGGCCGGGAAGCCGGATTTTCGGCGGGTCAGGCGAAGCCCGCGACCGGATCGAAAAACCAAGCGAAGGGAACGCGATCGGTCGCGCCGCTTCGCGGCACGATCAACTTAAATACGGCTGATATTCCGGCACGGCCTTCTTGAGCATCATCTTCAATTGATTCGCCTCGGCCTGGTGCATTTCCCGCGTGAGTTGAGTCAGCGTTTCGCGCACTTCCTCCATCGACCTGGGCTGGGAGACGAAGCGCATGATTTTGGGATGCTGCGTCGGACTAATATTCTCCCCCTGATAACTCAATTCCTCGAACAGTTTCTCGCCGGGACGGAGGCCAACGAATTCGATGGCGATGTCCTCCTCCGGCTTCAACCCGCTCAACTCGATCATCTGCCGGGCCAAATCGACGATTTTCACCGGACGGCCCATGTCCAGCACGAAGATCTCCCCACCCGAGCCTTGGGCCGCGCTTTGGAGCACCAGCCCCGCCGCCTCGGGCAGGGTCATAAAATAACGGGTCACGTCGGGATGGGTGACTTTCACCGGGCCGCCGAACGCGATCTGCTTATTAAAAATCGGGATCACGCTGCCGGAAGAGCCGAGCACGTTGCCGAAGCGCACCATGATGAACTTGGTGCCGTCGGGACGATTGGCGTAGAGCGCCTGGAGAAAAATCTCCCCCATGCGCTTGCTCGCGCCCATGACGTTCGTGGGGTTGATCGCCTTGTCGGTCGAGATAAAGACAAATCGGTCCACGCGATATTCGGCTGACAGTTCCGCGAGGTTGCACGTGCCTTGAATGTTGTTTTTGATCGCCTCCGCCGGCTGGCTTTCCATCATCGGCACATGCTTATGCGCGGCGGAATGAAAAACGACCGCCGGGGCAAAGCGGTCGAAGATATAGCGCATCCGCGGCAGGTCGAGTACGTCCGCCACCAAGGGCAAAATGACCCCGCCGTAACCCAGCTCGACCAATTCCTGCTCGATCTGAAAAATCTGCACTTCCGACCGCTCGACCAACAACAGCCGTTGGGGATTGAACGAGGCGATCTGGCGGCACAATTCACTGCCAATGCTGCCACCCGCGCCGGTCACCATGACGACCCGGCCCGTCAAAAGCTGCCGGATATTATCGGTCTCCAACTGCACCGGCTCGCGGCCCAGCAGGTCCTGGATTTCGACCGCGCGCAACTTGGTGGCTTTGACCTTCCCGGTCGCCAGTTCGTCGATGGCGGGCACGGTGGTGAACTTGAGCCGGGCCTGCTGGATAATGCCGATGACTTCCCGAATGCGACGCCCGGAGGCGCGGGGCATGGCGATGATGATTTCCTCGAGTTCCAGATTGAGTTGCTGGTTCAACAAGTCCTCCGGCCGGCCGACGACCGGAATGTCGTGCACGCGCGAATGCCATTTATTCTTGTCGTCGTCAAAGAACGCGACCGGCTGCAGGCCCAGCCCCCGTTTGCTGGAAAGCTCGCGCGCGAGGCTCGCGCCCACGTCCCCCGCCCCGATGATGCCCACGCGCCGCGCCCGTCGGTTCGTGCGGCTCTGCGGGGAGAGAAAACGCTCGCGAACGAGGCGAAAGGCCAGGCGGATGGTCGCCAGCCCCATGAACGCCAGGACGAAATCGACCAGGATGGTCCCGCGCGGCGGCGCATTGTAGCCGGCCGAGGAGTACCAATCCACCAGCACGACGCCCGAAGCCGCGGACGAGGCGTAAAAGAGGCGGCGCAAATCGGGGATGCTGAAATAGCTCAGGAGGCCGGAGAACTGCCCGAAGACGACCAGCAGGAGGAGTTGGACGGGCACGATCCACTTCAGATGATTCCACATTTCGAGCCACAAGGCCGGGGTCAAAACGAAATCATAACGGAGCTCATACCCCAGCCAGAGGCTGATCGAGAGCCAGGAGCCGTAAAATCCCAGCAGCACCAACGAACGCGCCGAGAGGACCTGTTTTATTAACGGAAACTTCATGCTAACTGCGGATCATTCTATACCAGAGTCGCGCTTACGACCATCCCAGAAACCCACGCGGGAACAAGGCGCGCGATGGCCGGAATTCCGGCCAACCGGCTGGCCAACCGCGCTCGACAAACCCCGTCCGCGTGAGGCGGCAACGCCTGCCGGTTGCCGGCCGCATGGCGCCCTGGCGGGGCTGATTGCTCGGGCGCAACCATATTGAACCGACCGCGGCATGGCCAGCAAAAGTCCACGCGGAGCAGCCCGTGGGCGTTTCAACCAGGAGCCAATCAGCGCGTCAACGTTTCGACGCCCGCGCAGCCATCCGCTCGGTTTCGATCACCTTGTAGAGCCGGCAGAACTGTTCCGTGACGACCTCAAGCGAAAACTCCCGGCACACCCGCGCATGATGCGCCTCGCTCAACCGAGCCCGCAACGCCGGGTCCCGCAGCAGCCTTGCGAGCGCCGCCGCCAGCGCGTCCGCATCGCGCGCGGGAACCACCAGGCCGTTGACGCCATCCGTTACCACCTCGCGGCAACCGACCACGTCCGTCGTGACCACCGCGCGCCGCGCCAAGCCGGCTTCCAAGAGCGTTTTCGGCAGGCCTTCCCGATACGATGGCAGCGCCACGACGTTCGCCTGGCTCAGCTGCTCGAGCACGTCGGAACGCCACCCGAGGAGTTCGACGCCCGGCAGCTCCGCCCACGACCGCGCGTCGGCCTCGGTGAAACTGGCGGGGTTGCCCGGGTCAATCTGTCCCGCCAAGCGGAGCCGATGCGCCACGCCGCGCTGGCGCAGACTCACGGACGCCGCGATCAACTCCGCCAGGCCTTTGTCGCGCAGATAGCGGCCTATATACAATATGACTGGCGGATCCAGGCGCGGTTCCTCGCGCGGCGTCCAACTTCCCGGCTCAACGCCCGAGCCGCGGATCACCCAAGCTCTTTCCGCGCGCGTCAGGCCCCGAGCGACAAAACGATCGTGGTCTTCCTGATTCTGGAAGACGTTATAGGCCGACCGGCTACTGAAAACCGGCTTCAGCAGGCCGTTGACCACGGCCCGGAGAATGCGCCAGCGCCACGAATTCAGTTCACCCGCGAACAGGCTGCCCATGCCGGTGACCGCGTTGACAAACGGGACTCGCCGAGTTCCAACCGTGGCCAGCCACGCCATTAGAATAGCGCGCAGGCTCACCACCTGCACCAAACTCGCCTCCGCGTCGCGGATGATTCTCCGCAGCCGCCGCGCCGCGCGCCAAACCGCCCGCGGCGAACGCTTCGTCCGGCCCAGCGGCGCCTCAATTACCGTGATCCCCGCCGCCCGAATTTGTTCCACGCAGTCGGATGCCTCGCAGACGAGAGCAACCTCCCAGCCACGTCGGATCAAGGCTTGCGCAAGACCAAGCCGGTAGAGGACGAACAATCGGTCTTCCGGGACAACGAACATTATCTTTCCGGGCGTCATGGCAGGCATTCGCTCTGGCCCCGGTGAAGGCGCGAGTGGATTAACTCGGCCGCATGCGGCTCCCCGCTCAACGCGAATCGCCGCTCTCCGCCAAGACGGCTCCCCGGCGTCGGGATGACGGAACAAGACCGTTCGCGTGGCCGGTCGGAAAGGCGCGCGGCTCGGTGAGCCGCAGCACGTCCATCTAGCAGGGCGTCGGCCAGGGTGGTTGGACACGTCCGGCAATGTGACACCGCTGCGGGTCGCAGACCCGCGGTCCGGCCAAAGGCTCGCATCCGCCGCGCGAACCGAACTCGCCGCGCAACATCATTGCCCGCGCGACCGGACGCCGCCGGTATCTTCCGCGACATAAAAAGGCTCCGCCGGACTACGATCGGCCGGTTGCGCAGTTGCCAGCGCGGTACCGGCTCTGCTAGCGTCTCGCGATGAATTTCTTGGTGACCGGCGGCGCCGGTTTCATTGGGTCGCACGTATGCGAACGCCTCCTGCAAGACGGCCACTTGGTCTGGGCGCTTGACGATTTGAACGGTTTTTACGATCCGGCCGTTAAAATGCAGAACCTGCGCGCGCTCGAATCGTCCGGCCAGCCATTCCACTTCCAGCGCGGCGAGCTGAACGACCGCGCCGGCCTTGAGAGCCTCTTCGAAAGGGTCGCTTTCGATCAAGTGATTCATCTGGCGGCGCGGGCCGGGGTCCGCCCCAGCCTCGAAGATCCGGTTCTCTACCAAAGGGTCAACGTCGAAGGGACCGTCGAATTGCTGGAGACGGCGCGCGCCCACGGGGTGAAAAAATTTACCATCGCCTCCTCGTCGTCGGTCTATGGCATCGCCGCGAAACTTCCCTTCGCGGAAGCCGACCCGACCTTCCATCCGATTTCGCCCTACGCCGCCAGCAAGCTGGCCTGCGAGGCGTTGGGCCACGTTTATCATCATGTCTATGGGATGGACGTCGTCATGCTGCGGCTCTTCACGGTTTACGGGCCGCGCCAACGGCCTGACCTGGCGATCCATAAATTCGCCCGCCTGATTACCAGCGGCAAACCGATCCCGGTGTTCGGCGCCGGAACCTCCGCGCGGGACTACACCTACGTCAGCGACACCGTGGACGGCATCCTCGCCTGCACGCGCAAGGAGTTCGGTTTCGAAATCATCAACCTGGGCGATTCCGAGCCCATCACGCTCAACGCCCTCATCGACCTGCTGGAAAAGGCGCTCGGACAAACGGCGATCATTGATCGCCGGCCAGATCAGCCGGGCGACGTGCCAATCACTTACGCCGACATCACGCGCGCGCGAAATCTGCTCGGCTACAGCCCGCGAGTTAAAATCGCGGACGGCATCGCTCGTTTCGTCGCGTGGTTTCGCGAGAACCAGCGCGGCGCCGCGAACTGACCCGGCGCCGCCAGACGACCCGGCCGCCGTCGGGTCATTTCTCCCATTGCCAGCCGTTAAGACTCGCCTCAAGCGCCGCTTCGACCGGCCGCATCGGGACGCCCGTGGCGAGCAGCTTCGAGGCGTCGAGCAGGCAGTTGGAACGCGGGGTCTTCGCCGCGGCTTGGTAAAACTCGGCGTCATCGGCCCAAAACTCGAACGCGCGTTTCGGTTTCAGAATCCGCTCGATCATCGCCACGGCGTGCCGCGTGGTGATGAAGCCCGGATTGGTGACGTTGTAGATGCCGAACGGAGCCCGGCGCGCCCACAACCCGAGGCACGCCCGCGCGAAGTCGCCGCGATGGGAGAGCGAGTTCAAGTTATCGTACACCTTCGGATAACGCTGCACTTTGCTCAGGAAATTGCGCGCGCTGTCGAATTCGTCAAAAGGAATGCGCAGGCGCCAGATATAGCTCTGGCCAACGCCCGCGATGGCTTCCTCCGCCAGCGCCTTGGTCCCGCTGTAGAAACTGCACGGCGGGTCGCGAAAGCTGAAATTCGGCGCGTCGGTCTCGACGAAACCGTGGAACGCCGCGGGATCGCGGGACAGCAATTCCTTGACCGAGGGCTTGGTCAGGTCTTTCTCGACCGTCGTTTGGCCGGCGACCGTGAGTTTGGCGCCGGAGAAGATGCAGCCGGAGGAGACGTGTCCCCACGGCGTCTTGGTCGCCGCGCACGCGTGGGCCAGCGTTTGCGGAAAGAGCGTGTTGCCGGCCAACGTGTCAGCCTTGTGAATCTCGCAGGCGTCCACGTTGGGCTTGCCGGTGTAGCCGGCGGCGTTCACGACGAACTCCGGCTTTGCTCGTTGCAGATAATCCAGCAATACCTCGAACCGGGTATAATCGAGGTCCCGCCGCGCCAGCGCCGTAAAGGGCTGGCCGCCGGCCTGCAACTCGCGCGCGAAGGCTTGTCCGATGTAGCCGGTGGCGCCTAATAGAACAATCATAGTGGATTTGAATTCGGTTTGTCTTGCAACCGCCGGGCCTCGGCCACGACGTTGTTGAGGTAATCACGATACTCGCAATTGGGCATCTTGCCGGCCCGGGCGGCCAGTTGTTCGAGGGAAAGAAAGCCGCGCCGAAAGGCCGCTTCCTCGGGGCAGCCCACCTTGATCCCCTGCCGCTTCTCGATCGTCTGCACGTAGGCCGACGCCTCGTGCAAACTGCTGCTGGTGCCCGCGTCCAGCCAGGCGAAGCCCCGACTCAGACGGTGGACCCGCAGTTGCCCGCGCCGGAGGTATTCCATATTCACGTCGGTGATCTCCAATTCGCCACGCGGCGACGGCCGCAGGTTCTTGGTGATGTCGATGACGTGATTGTCGTAGAGATAGAGTCCCGGCACCGCGTAGTTGCTCTTGGGTTGCTTCGGTTTCTCCTCGATGGAAATCGCGTGGCCTTGCCGGTCGAAATCGACGACGCCATAGCGTTCCGGATCGTTGACGTGGTAGCCGAAAACCGTCGCCCCACCCTGGAAATCCGAGAAGGCCCGCTGAAATCCGTCGCCACCGTAGAACACGTTGTCGCCGAGAATGAGGGTGACCGGGCTTTGACCGACGAAACTCTCGGCGATGAGGAACGCCTGGGCGATGCCTTCCGGAGCCGGCTGTTCGCGATAGTCAATCGTCACGCCCCAACCGGCGCCATCGCCGAGCAATTGCCGAAACCGCGGCAGATCGTGCGGGGTCGAGATCAGGCAAAGCTCGCGGACGCCGTTCTCGATCAGCGTGGTCAGCGGGTAATAGACCATCGGCTTGTCATACACCGGCTGCAACTGTTTGCTGGCGACGAGGCTCAACGGGTAGAGCCGCGAACCGGCGCCGCCGGCCAAAATGATTCCCTTCATATCAGTCAACTTAGTTCGAGTTTGGATTCCTGGTTAAGTGATCACCGCGCGGCGCGTCGTCGGTTCATTGACATCACGCCTTCCACACTTGGCCGGGTGGCGTTTTGATCTTGGCCATCGCGTTGCGCGTGTCCACCACGCACGGGGACCACTTGGCCAATTGCCGATAGTTAACCGCTTTGTGCGCGGTCGCGATGATCACCACGTCAAACGCGGCGACATTCGCCTCGTTCCACGCGACCGATTTCTGGCCGGCCCACGCCGAATGCTCGCGCGTCGGCCGGATGACCGGAATATGCGGATCGTGGTACGCCACGTCCGCGCCCAACGCCTGCAACAAATTCATGAGGACAAATGTCGGCGACTCTCGCGTATCGTCAACATTCGGTTTGTAGGCCAGCCCGAGCAGCAGCGCCCGGCTGCCCTTCACCGGCTTGCGCCGGGCGTTCAAGGCCTCGGTGACGCGGCCGACCACGTAAGCCGGCATCGCGTGATTCACCTCGCCCGCCAGTTCGATGAAGCGGGTATTCTGCCCAAACTCCCGCGCTTTCCAGGTCAGGTAAAACGGGTCGATCGGCACGCAATGCCCGCCCAGCCCCGGTCCGGGATAGAACGGCATAAAGCCGAATGGCTTGGTGCGCGCGGCCTCAATCACTTCCCAAATATCGATCCCCATCGCCGCATAGACCACCTTCAATTCGTTGACGAGCGCGATATTGACGGACCGGAAAATGTTTTCGAGCAACTTCGTCGCTTCGGCCGCGCGGCAGGACGAGACCGGCCCGACGGTCGCGACCGCCAGCCGGTAAAGTTCGACCGCCCTCGCCAGGCAAGCCGGGGTAAGGCCGCCGACGACCTTGGGGATCGCGGCCAGATTCGAATCGGGATTGCCCGGGTCTTCGCGCTCGGGCGAATAGGCGAGGTGAAAATCTTCCCCGGCGCGCAAGCGCGAACCAGCCTCCAGGACCGCGCGCAAATCCTGCTCCGTCGTGCCGGGATAGGTCGTGGACTCCAACACGACCAACTGGCCCCGACGCAGAAACGGCGCGATCGTCTGGCCAGTACGGACGATGAAAGAGATGTCCGGCTCGCGCTGCTTCGTCAGCGGCGTCGGCACGCAAATCAAGACGGCGTCAACTTCGGCGACTCGGGCAAAATCGGTCGTCGCGGACAATCGGCCAGCGGAGACTTGTTCCCGCACGGCCGCGCCGGGGATGTGTTTGATGTAACTTTTTCCGCGGTTGATTGCCGCCACCTTGACCGGATCGATGTCCAGGCCCAGCGCCGTCACGCCGGAACGGGCAAACTGAAGCGCCAGTGGCAGCCCCACGTAACCCAGCCCAATGACGGCGATTTTCATATCCTAGGCACAGCCTGCGGATGACCAAATTCGGCCATCAATCGAGGCGGAAGGAGAATCGGTGGCGCCGACGGACCGGCGCCACGCTCAATCCCATCGCGGGCGGGCCGGCAATCGCGCTTGGCGCCGACGGTTCCAGAAAATCAATCCGCCCAATCGCCGGCGGTATGGCGGAAATGCAACGTTTCAATATACCGTAGCGTACCGCTCCAACCGCATGGAATCAAGCCAGATGCCGAGAGCGCGGAGGCGGCGGGCGCGAGCGCGCCCCGAACGACCCGCGGGGCCAAACATACGCATCCGACGCGGAACTCCGCCGCGACCGTTGCTCGCTCCAATCTAGCGAGCGGACCTCGCAGCGCGAGGTCCCTACCCTCGCGCCAGTTAGGCGAGCGCCGCGAACGGCCAACGACGCGTCCAACGAGTCCAGGCTAGAAAGCTGGTGATGCCGAGCGCCAGCGAGCCTAATCCAGTCAGAATGATCATCGGCTTGTTGGTCACAAAAATGAACGTCCAACCGATCAGCGCCAGCACGCACGGCGCCGGATAGAGCCAGACGCGATAGGGCCGCGGCATGTCGGGCGCGTTTCGGCGCAATAGAATCACGGCGAACACTTGCGCGACAAATTGAATGATGATGCGGGTCGCGATCAAGGCGTCGATTACCGCGTCCAGCGAAAAGAAGCTGCTGACGATCGCGATGACTCCCATCGTGATCAACGACACGTACGGGAAGTTCTTTTCCGGGTGCAACCGTCCGAACACTTTGAAAAAGTTCCCATCGCGAGCCGCGGCGTAGGGAACGCGGGAGTAGCCCAAAAGTAGCGCGAAGACCGATCCCAGCGCGGTCCAGAGGACCAAAATGGTGAAGATCGACGCCACTTTCTCGCCGTAGATTCGTTCCATGAAAAGCGAGGCGATGAAAGCGGCTTTCGGATTATTGTCCGCCGGCACGAACTCCCGCCACGACACCGTCCCGATGATCGATAAATTCACCGCGAGGTAAATCAAGGCCACGCCCACCAAGCTGATCATAATCGAGCGCGGTATCACCCGGCCCGGGTCTTTGACTTCATCACCGATGTAACACACGTCGTAGTACCCGAGATAATCGTAAACACCTAACCGGGACGCCGCGCCCAAGCCCAAGAGAAATCCGATCGAGAAATGCATGGCGTTCGGCGGAAAGTCGAACGCCCGCTTCGCGTCAAAGTGCGTCGCTCCCGCCACGATCACCGCGGCGCACGCCAGCAAGGTGCCGATCCACAGGCTGACCGTGATCACGCCAATCGACGTGATCCGGCGGTAAAGCAGGACGATATTCAAGACGCCCAGCGTCGCCGCGACCGCGAGGGTTTGTCCCGGCGTGATCCCGTGCCAGATGTAGCCGACGTACTGCGCGAACCCGATATAACCCGAACCAATTTCCAACGGACCGCTGATGATGAATTGCCAAATGAAAAGGAAGGCGAACATCCGCCCGAACGTTTCCCGGCCAAACCCGTCACGCAAAAAAATATAGCTGCCGCCCGACCCCGGCATGGCCGCGCCCAATTCGCTCCAAATCATCCCGTCGGGTATCGCGATCAAGACGGCCACGAGCCACCCAAGCATCGCCTGCGGCCCGCCCATCGCCGACATCAGGAGCGGGATCGTGATGAACGGCCCGATGCCGATCATGTTGGTCATGTTCAGCGCCGTCGCCTGGAGCAGGTTGAAACGCCGTTCCAGATGCGGCGCGGTGGAACCGGCCGGGGGGTTTTCAGTGTGATTGCCCATATCGTCGTGGGTGGTCCGGCAGTTTTTAGGCGCTTTTCTGAGCGACAGCAACGATTTGTTCCCGCGCGCCGAAGAAAGGCGGTCGATTGCCGCTTGACAAGTCTGCTTTGCATGACAAAGTAACCGTATGGAATCGGATTGGGCGGCGGAACATTTGCAAGTCATTCGCACCTTGATGGAGCGGTCGGCCATCTACCGGCGCGCGCTGGCCCCGATGATGTTGATGACCGGCGTGGTGGGGTTGCTCGCCGCCGTCGGCGGCCGGGTGTGGAAGATCGACTCGGCGCGCGGTTTCGTCCTGTATTGGTTGCTGGTCAGTTTGATTCCGCTGGCGGGTTCCTACCTGCTGGTGCGCCGCCAGGCGCTGCATGACGCGGAACCGTTCTGGTCGCCCCCGACGCGCCGGATCACTCAAGCGCTGGCGCCCGCGCTTTCCGCCGGTTTGATGCTCGGGTTGTTCCTGCTGGGAAACGCCGCGCGCGCGGCGACGCTATTCAGCGACGTCATCGTCATGACATGGCTGCCGCTCGGCTGGGTCGTCCTGTACGGCTGCGCCCTCCATGCGGCCGGTTTTTTCATGCCGCGCGGCATGAAGCTGTTCGGCTGGATTTTTATTTTGGGAGGCTGCCTCCTTTTGACGATTGGCGCGCCCGAGTGGCCGCGACCGCTTTACGCGCATGGGGTCATGGGGTTCTTTTTTGGCGCGTTGCACCTGTCGTACGGAGTCTATCTGTACTTCACGGAAAGGGAGAGGGAGGAAGCGTGAACGCGGCCCCGTTTCTGCAACTCGACCGGATCATTCACGAAAAGGGCCGGCTCGCCATCATGTCCCTGCTGGCCGCGTCGCCCGAGCTTTCGTTCACCGAAATGCGGGACACGCTGAACATGACGGACGGAAATTTGAGCGTCCACATCCGCACGCTCCAGGAGGCGGGTTACGTGGGCGTGACCAAATCGTACCGGGGAAACAAGCCGCTCACCACATGTTCGGTAACCGCGGCCGGCAAACGGGCGTTCGCCACCTATATCAATTTGCTCGAACAGATCGTCCGCCAATCCAAACCCGGCGCTTAGCAGCCCATTCTTATTTTGAACAACTCGACCGCTTGCGAGTCTGATGCTTTGTGGTATAAAGTATGTCTGTTAACGTGAACCATCAATCGCGGCGGGGCCTGGCTGATCCGGGCGCCCGCCCTTGCTTGACATGAAATTGACCCTGCTCAAAGCGGAACACCTTGGCATGTGTTTCGGCGTCCGCGACGCCATCGCGCTGGCCCTCGAGCACGCGGATCGCGCGCCGGTAACCATCCTCGGTGAACTCGTCCACAACGAAACCGTCCTGGCCTCCCTCCGCGAGCGCGGCGTGCAATATGCCGCGAACGCGGAATCGGTGGCCACGCGAAACGTGATGGTCACGGCGCATGGGGCGTCGGATCGCGCGATCAACCGCGCGCGAGCGCTCGGCTTGAACGTCGTCGAGGCCACCTGCCCGCTCGTCCACCATGCCCATGCGGCGCTGCGCAAGCTGGCCGCCGCCGGGTTCCACCCGGTCGTCATCGGGCGGCGCGATCACGTCGAGGTGCGGGGGTTGACGGAGGATCTGGAGACCTTCGACGTCGTGCTCACCGAGGCCGACGTGGCGCAATTGCAGGAACGCCCGCGTTTCGGCGTGGTCGCCCAGACGACCCAGGCGATTGAAAAGGTCCGCCAAATCGTGGCGCTCATCGAGAAACGTTTCCCGCGCTCCGAGGTCCGTTTCAGCGACACAGTTTGCCAGCCGACCAAGCAACGTCAGACCGCCGCGATCCAGTTGGCGCGGCAATGCGACGTCGTGATCGTGATTGGCGGCGCGAACAGCAACAACACCCGCGAGTTGGTCGCCACCTGCGGGCGATTCTGCAAGCATGTGCGCCACGTTCAAACCGCCGCGGATCTGCGTCTCGATTGGTTTCAAGACGGCGACGTGGTCGGCATTACCGCGGGCACGTCAACGCCGGACTCATTGATCCACGAGGTCGAGAGTTGGCTTGAAGGCGCCAGCGATGGCGCAACGACGCCCGCGGACTCGGAAGGTTTTACGGACGTCGCGAGACGGGAGAGTCGGCAGCCGGAGACGGTCGGCGACCGGGGATGAGGGGCGGCGATGGTTTTGACGCAGGGTTGAGGAGATTCCTGCGGGTGGGGAGGGAGATCCGGCGAATTCTGGGGTGCTTCCATCAAACCGCTACCGTCTGGACCTAATCAGTGCTCGACAGAGTCTCGCCCCACCGTCGATCTCAGCCGTACGCCCGAGCCGCGGCATCCAGTCTCCGTAAGATGCGACCGAATCCGAACATTCTGAAACGCTGGTTGCTCGTCATGGCGTATGCCACCGCGATGGCGTGGGTCGAGTCGGCCGCCGTCGTTTACTTGCGAACGGTGGTGGGCGCCATTGACCCTTACCAACCGAATTCCACGCCCGACCTGGGCCAATTGACCTGGGTCGAGATCGTGCGCGAGGCGGCGACGCTCGTCATGCTGTTCAGCGTCGGATGGCTGGCCGGGGAAACGTGGCGGAGCCGGCTCGGATATACGTTGATCGCCTTCGGCTGGTGGGACATTGCTTATTACATTTTCTTGAAACCGATGTGCGGGTGGCCCCACTCGATTTGGGATTGGGACATTTTGTTTTTGATCCCGTTGCCGTGGTGGGGCCCGGTCATCGCGCCCGCGGCGATCGCCGTTCTGATGATCGCCTGCGGGACGTTGATCGCGGCGTTCGACCAGCCCGGCGCGCCCGTGTGGCCGAGCCGCCGCGCGACGGCTCTGAATCTCGCCGGGATCGCGCTTGCGTTGTACGTTTTCATGAGTGACGCGATTCGCGCGCTGCCGCGCGGCGCCGACGCCGTCCGCGCGGCGCGGCCGGCGCATTTCAATTGGCCGCTGTTCCTGGTGGCGCTCGCGTTTATGGCCGTCCCGCTGGTGGACTTGACCGGCCAGGCGCGGCGGCGGGGCCGCTAAATGTGTTGAGGAATCAGCAGATACGGATGTGGCGCGGTTCCGGTCCGCCGTAGGCATAAAGGCAAACGCCATTTCCCTGAAAAGGCCCGTATGACAAAACTGGTCCTTCAACGCCGGGTCAGATTCGGTCACGGTTAAGTCCGTGAGGGACGGCTGTGGGCTTGGGCGATCGAGCTCTCTGGAATTTGAATCTCAGCCGTCCCTATCGGGACTTTTGATCGTCGGGCCTTGAACCCGGCGCTAAAGCGACCGGGCTATTTTCAAGGGTCCTTTCGGGACCAAGCCGAACTCCAATTAGGGGAGCGAAAGACCGCGTGAATCTCGCTGAAAAATCGTGTCCCACAACCGATGCTGAGGCGTCGCCCCAAAACGGTTGAACCCGGTTCGGGGGTCGGCTACTGTCCGGGGCGAACGATCGGAAATCGCCGAATCGAACCGCGCGACGGCCGACCGCCCATGACGCGTGGTTCGCAGAACGAAACGTTTTCCGACGACCCATTATGCGAATTCTGTCCGGTATTCAACCTTCGGGCGCGCTGCATCTCGGCAATTATTTCGGGATGATGCGCCCGGCGATCGAGCTGCAGACCCAAGGCGAGGCGTACTATTTCATCGCCAATTACCATTCGATGACCTCGCTGTTCGACGCCGCGCAACGGCGCACGAACACGCTCGACGTGGCGCTCGATTTCCTCGCCTGCGGGCTGGACCCGAAAAAGGCCGTTTTCTTCCGTCAATCCGACGTTCCCGAGCACACCGAGTTGACCTGGCTCTTGACCACGATCACGCCGATGGGCCTGCTCGAACGTTGTCACAGCTACAAGGACAAGCTCGCGCGCGGCATCTCCCCGAATCATGGACTCCTCGCCTACCCGGTGCTCATGGCGGCCGACATTCTGATTTACGACGCGAATATCGTCCCGGTGGGCCGCGACCAGAAGCAACACGTCGAGGTCACGCGCGACATCGCGATCAAATGGAATCAGGCCTACGGGAACACGTTCGTCATTCCGGAGCCGATGATCCGCGACGAAGTCGCCATCGTCCCCGGCATCGACGGCCAGAAGATGAGCAAGAGCTACGGCAACACCATCGAGATCTTCGGTGAGGAAAAGGCCACCCGAAAACGGATCATGGGTTTGGTCATGGACAGCCGCTCCCCCGCGGAGCCGAAGCCCGACGCCGACAAGAATCTCGCCATCCAACTGTTAAGACTCGTCGCCCCAGCCGAGGTCTCGAAGGACTACGAAGATCGCCTGCGCGCCGGTGGCCTCGGCTATGGCGATCTCAAAAAAGCCCTCTTCGATAATTACTGGAGCTATTTCGCCGAAACCCGCGCCAAACGGGCGGAGCTTGTCCAAAACCTCGATTACGTGCATGGCGTCCTCCGCGATGGCGCCGACCGCGCCCGCCAGATCGCCCAAAGAGTCCTCCGCCGCGCGAAGGTCGCGTGTGGGTTGGATTAAGCCAAACATCGTTGCCGAATCGCAGAGTATTCGGCAGGTTAGATCGCGAGCGGTCACCGCGGAACAAGTTAAAGTCGCTGGAACGGTGAAGGTTTGCTCCCGCAAGAGCCGGGTGAGGATTCATCAGGTATCGGGACGTTCACGGGTTCGGAAGTAAAACCGACGTTGAAACGCCGGGCCGGTTCTCAACTGATCCGCCGGGGACAAAACGAGGTACCGGTGAGTCGCCGGACCAATTCTGTTGCCGGCTTGGCGGAGGTGAAGTTCCGATCGGGGGCCGAATTCCAAGGCGCCGGGCCAGCATTAAGCCAAGACCGACCAAACTTCGAGGGCTAATCGCCTTCAGTCTCGAAGAGATGAAACGGGAATAGCCAGGCGCTTCAGCGCCTGGAGAGTTCATGTTTGCATAAGTCCCGTACGGGACGGCCGAATGTTTCGCTTTTCCTACGTCAGCGCCAGTTTTCACCGCGTGATTAGCGCCAAAGAGCACCGCCTGAACATCGCGCCCGCGTTGCGCGAGCGGCTTTAGTCCTTTCATAGAGGCGTCGCACGGATGAATCGGATGAAAGCTATAGAAGTTCGAGAGGGTGGCCGATCACGTGCATCTATTCCGTGCCGAAGGCTCCAATAGGCGTTCACCGATGTTGAAACGCGGGCCTATTATTAACTGCCTCGCCGGGACCACACGTGGCGTCGGTAAATCGCAGGGCCAATTCCGGCGTTGAACAGATGGGCGATCGCTTCCGGTGAATTCGGAGAAATCTGGAAGGCGCCGGAGGCGTCTTCTGGCGCCCAAGCACGTGCGACGCGGGGTGGGGTCCGAATCTCAGCCGTCCCGCTGGGACTTGATCCAATTGGGTTTGTTCCCGGCGCTGAAGCGCCGGGCTATTTTCAGTCGGTCTCTTCGAGACGGGAATAAACGGCTATTTGGTCGTTCCGCCGAGACGGCGTTGTAGCGCCAATCGAGGACAGTTGGGGAAGCGAAGGCGGGACGACCCTTGGCTAACGGCGGCCTAATAAACCCAAAGCCGTTATGCAGAGCCGTTTCGTAAATTGGTGATGCGGCGGCGGCGGTATCGCTCGGAGGCGGTTGAGGCACGACCAAGGCGAGATCGCTTACATTGCCGAATCGAGATCGCCACAGCGCTCCCTGATGAACGTCGAACCGAAGAAGGGACCGGGATTTAGGCCGCCGCGGAAAAGCGAGGTGGAGACGACGATGTCGGTTGGCGAGGTGGGCGCTCTCGTTATGCGGAGGGGAACTGCGATGGTGATGCCCATAGCGGTGTCGCGCTGCGCTTGCCACCGCAGTCCAAGATCGCTCCTTCCGGTTTCTCAGGAACAACAGTCGATGAAATGGCTTGCCTAGGTCGTACGCCTCCGCTCAGAACTTCCTGATTGGTCCATTCTTGACGTTATTTGAATTCTCGCCGCCTTAGCAGTCGTGGACACGTGATCGGAATTTGATGACCCTGCTAGGGGAGATGTCGAAATCCGGTTCCTAAGTACAAATAAAAAAGCCGCCCTTGCGGGCGGCTTAATGAGAACACACTAACTGATTGATTATTTGCGGCGGCGCAGCAACAGGGCAGCGGCACCAACCAAACCCAACGCGATGGTCGAGGGTTCAGGAGTAGCGGCAACTTGACCCAAGGTGAAGCTCTGCAAACCAGTCATCGCGGCCGGCAAGCTCGGGGGCGAACCAGCACCACCAGTGGTGACTTGGATCGGAAGGGAAATCCCGACATGAGCACCGGGAACTGTGGAAGCGATTGCGTAGGTCGAACCAGCTGAAGCGGTCCAAGCGGCAACTTCCAAGAAGACGTTCGCGCCCGCAGCGACGCCGACAACTCGGGACGAGTCAGCGGAGGCCGGGGTGTTGCCCGTCGGATTCCAGTAACCAGCACCTGCGCCGTCACGGAACGGAACCGGAGCATCGGAAACGGCGACATAAGAACCGGCCGCACCGGTCGCAGACCAATACAACTGAGCCAGGAACGTGGATCCCAGTTTAGTTGTTCCACCCACGTCGAACACCGGCGCATTAACTCCCGTAGGGGTGATTCGGAAGTCGATGACACCCTGGGCAAACGCACCGATACTGGTCACGAAGCAAGCTGCGATCAGTAGTATTTTTTTCATATCGTTGTTTTCTTAATTTTAGTTCTGAGTGATTAATTATTGCTGAGTGGAGAAGGTGCGAGTCCAGACCGTGGCAGCCGTGGTCGAGATAAAGAACCCTTCACCAACGTTGATCGTCGGTTCCGTGTCCCAAGACCCGAAGCTGAAGTTGCTCTGCACGTATTTGCTCGTGGCGTTACTGAATTTGTAAACCGTATCGCCTTCTTTCGCCGCGTAGCCGAGGTCGGTGGACAGCTTGCCAGTCTGAGGAACTTGCGAGCTGATGATCGAAAAACCTTTAGCGATGGCGTTGGTCAACGATCCCTGCATCACTTCGCCGACGAACGTGTTCGTGTAGGTCGAAAGAACGCTGATGAATGCGCCCTGACCAGGAGTCAACGTGTCTGAAGCGTTATCCCACTGACCGAAGCTAAAGGAGTTGATCGCGTATTTACCGGTCGCGTTGTTGTACTTATAAATCGTCGTGCCGTCCGGAGCACTCGCGAACAGGGCGGAGATCGTATTAGCCGACGCGTTCAGCGGGTTGGCAACGATCGAAAAGCCCTTCGGGATGGTCAGGTTCACATAACCGACCGCATTCACCGAATAGACCTGCGCCATCGAGGAGGCGACACCTGCCACGCCGAGCGCAGCCGTGAGGAGTAGTGTTTTTGTTCTCATTTTTTAGTTATTTTGATTCCGTGTGTATGGTCAATTTCTCAAATAGAGGCCCGGGTGTCAACATTTTTTTGAACAAAATTTTGACTTTTTTTGTCTCCCCGCCCGGCGCCAGCCAAAGCCAGCCATGCCAAGTCGCCGAATCGATCGCAACTTGTTGAAATGCAGCCTAATGAGTCGTTGCTCACGAGGCCTACTGTGGACCATAAACCGGGGCGAGTCAAGGGCGATTTTTTCTACAAGGCTGAAGGCTGAAGGCTAAATGCTGGGGAAAACGGGGTGATGCGTTTGGCAGCCGAAGACGTTGCGAGCGACGCGGCGCTTAGTCACGGCTCGACGGAGTCTCGCCCCACCATTTTTAGGTTGTGGCGGGGTGGGGCCGGGTGGCGGCGGGTGGTGGCGGCGCGGGACGAGTGGAATTGGATTGCGGCGGGGACGCGGGCGGACTATCGGTTAACGGTCGTGGCTTGGTTCGTCCTTGAGGGGTTTCGACCCAAGGGAAGCGGTTCTGGGCGGGCGAATGGTACATATATATGAATGAAGTTCTGGTCATCGGTCACCGAAACCCGGATACGGACGCGATTTGTTCCGCGATCGGTTACGCCGAGTTCAAGCAACGGACCGACCTGCCGAACGCCCGGGCGGCGCGCTGCGGGGATACGAATGAGCGCATCGACTTCGTATTGAGGCGGTTCGGCATTCCGGCGCCGCGCTTTGTCGCCGATGTTTCGCCGAAAATCCGGGACGTCATGCAATCGCCGGTGGTCAGCGTGCCGCGCCAAGCCACGGTCGCCGAGGCGTTGACCTTGATGGACGAGCGGAACGTCCGGGGGTTGCCGGTGCTCAACGATGACCTTAGCTGCCGCGGGGTGCTCTCGCTCTTTAAGATCAGCAAATTCTTCTTTCCGTCGCCGCGCGGGCAATTTGACTCCCGCCGGGTTTTGGCCTCGATGAAGACGCTGGCGCGCATTCTCGGGGCGGAAACGGTCCACGTGGTCGAACCGGACCACGAACAGGACCTGGTGCTCATGATCGGCGCGATGAGCCGGGAATCGTTCGCCCAACGATTGCTCAAGTATCCGCGTGAAAAGCTGCTGGTCGTGGTGGGGGATCGACAGGAGATTCAGTCGCTTGCGATTCAGGAAGGGGTTCGCGTGGTGGTGGTTACGGGCGGTTTGGCGATTGACCCGGCGGTGATCCAAGCCGCGCGCGATAAACGGGTGAATCTGCTCCTTTCGCCCCATGATACGGCCACGACCGGATTGCTCTGCCGGGCGGCGATCACGGTGGAGCACATGATCCACGAGCATTATCTGGCCTTTCGGGAGGATGAATCGCTGGCGGACGTTCGGGCCATGGCCACGGCGTCGCAGTTTCATTCGTTTCCGGTGGTCGATGCGCAGGAACGGACCATCGGGATCATCACGAAGTCCGATTTCCTAAAAAAGGTCGAGCGGCGGCTCATCCTGGTGGATCACAACGAGCTTTCCCAGGCGGTACACGGGGCGGACCAGGTCGAGATCATCGAGATCATCGATCACCATCGCATCGGCTCGCTGGCGACCGCGCAACCGATCCTGTTCCGGAACGAGCCGGTCGGTTCGACGAGCACCATCGTGGCGGACTGCTTTTTTCGCGAGGACATCGAGCTGCGGCCGGCCATCGCCGGCCTGTTGCTGGCGGGGCTGGTGACGGATACGTTGAATCTCACCTCGCCAACGGCGACCGCGCGGGACGCGCATATCCTGGCGCGACTCGAGGCCATCGCGGGGGTCAACGCGACGGCATTCACGGAAAAGCTCTTCGCGTCCGGCTCGGTGCTTACGTCGAAGCCGGCCGAACAGGCGATTTCGACGGACTGCAAGGAATACCAGGAAGGCGACCTCACGTTCAGCGTGGCGCAGATCGAGGAAATTGGTTTTGACCAATTCTGGAAGCGCAAAACGGAAGTCGTGGAGGCTTTGGAACGTTATCGGCACCGGCAGGGGCATTACTTTTCGGGGTTGCTGGTCACGGACGTGGTGTTGCAAACCTCGCTGCTATTGCTGGCGGGGGCCGAGGCATTCAAGCGGCAAATCGACTATCCGCCGATCGAGCCGGGCATTTATGAGTTGAAGGATGTCGTTTCCCGAAAAAAGCAGTTGCTCCCGTATTTGACGCATTGCCTGGCGGCGGTGAAGTCGTAGGTTGGCGCGATGGACTACGATTACAAGAAGCGCGGTTACCTGTTGCCGGGCGGGTGCAAGGATTTGGGCGAGTCGCTGAAGCTTGCGACGGAGCATGACGACGTGCGGGAGGCGCTCCGTAAGCACGTTCCCGAAATCGCCTCGGGCGCCGTCGAAATCGTGGCTTTGGCGCGAACCCCGGGTCTCCGATGTTGCATCGCCGTGCGCTCCCGCGCGGCGAAGGGACCAGCGGTCGAGCCGTTCGAACTGGAGACGGTTAAAGCGATCGTCGCCGATTTGGGCGGTGAGTATGTGACGGTGATCCGCTGGGACCCAGCGCCCGAAAAATTCATCCGCCACGCCCTTCAGGGTTTGGGAGGGCGCCTCACGGTTAATTCAGAGGGCCAACACGCGACCCTGACGATCGATCCGCAGATGCTCAAGCGTGAGAAGAACGATCCGCGCGGCCAAGCGGACCTTTTGGTCCGCCTGGCTGAAGAGGTGACCGGCTGGGAAATCCGCGTCGTCGCGCCGGGTCAAGACTGAAGTGTTCGGGTCCGCTTTACGGCGGAACCAGATTCTGTCCTCCGTTCCGAGGCTCGAGCGCGCGCCCGGCGCGACACATTGAGTTTTTGCGGCAACAAAGGAATCTGTCCCAGCCTCGCGGGCGAATGGCGCTTACTTATGCGCTCCCAGGGACGGATGCGGCGACTGACTGCGGCGGGCGGCTCAGTCTTTGTGCTCCGTCCCGCCTTCGCGCGGAATTTACATGCGGCGAGTCGGCGGGAACGTGACATCGTGGCGCGATTTCGCTGGATTAAGTCGAGAAGCGAACGTTTGGGCATAAGCCACGCTACTTTGGGTGGGGCGAGGCTCCGCCAAGCCCTAAAAAAGCGGCGCGATGTCCTGTTTGCTAACCGAAGCTCGATTCCGCCGAAATACCGTAGCTCCAACTTGGTCTTGGGGCCGTGAGGCGTCGCGCACGTCCCGACCCTCGTCACGGCTCGGCAGAGCCTCGCCCCACCATTCGGGCGGGCGGATTCTTGGCGGGATCGCAGCGCAGCGAGAGAAAAGCTGCCGATCGAGGCGTTCACTGGCCACGCAAACGGCTCGGCGGCAAAATTTTAGCGCCTAAGTAAGCGTCATTCACCTAGCTGCGCGGAACAATATCTATTTTGGGGGACGACTTCCCGAGATTCCGCTTTGCTTCATCCTCGCCGACGCCTCGCGGGTTTTCAGACCCCTCTGAAGCTTTGGACCCTACAGCCAATCAGAAATGCGCGGTCAAGGCGAAGCGGGCCTGAATCGGCTCGACGGGATGAAAGTGGATCTGCATCACCGCGGGCGCGGTCGGCGTGATCCGCGATTCGTAGGCGTAATCGATGTCGTGGTCGCGGCGGTCGAGGAGGTTGAAAACGTCGGCGGAAAGCGACCAGGATTGGCTGAGCTTGTAGCCGACGCCAAGATTCAAAAGCACGGTTTCGCGGGAACGCAGGCTGTTGTTCGAGATCAGGGCGCGGGGACCGAAGTAGCGCAACCGCAAGCTCGTTGAGAAACCACGCAAGTCGTGAAAGGTGATCCCGGTGGCGAGTACTTGCTCGATCGCTTCGGGCACGCGCGTGCCGCCGTCCTGATCCGGCGACGTGAAGCGGGCCGTGGAGGTGGCAAAGTCGAAATCAAACGTGAGCCATTTGGCGGGTGAATAATAATTGGCCCACTCGACGCCGTAACGATTGCTCGGCTGCGGCGTCGGAATGGTCTCGCCCGTGTCGCCCTCGAAAAGCAGTTCCGAATCGCTGTGGAGATACCACAACGAGACCGTGCTCTGCAGTTTGGGAACGGCCAGGGTGCGCAGCCCGATTTCAGCGCCCTTGGTTTGGATCAGGCCGTCCACCTTCGTGGCAGGACTCCCGTCGGGGTTGACGGTGGCGGTCGTCCCGCGGCCGTCGTTGCTGTGGAAACCGAATCCTCCCTGCACGTACACCTCGGTTTGCGCCCATGGCCCAAAGATCAGGCTCAGCTTGGGGCTGGGCAGGCCGTCGCTGGCCGCGCCGGAATTGCGGGGATCACTGCTGTTCACGCCGAAGAAAAACTCGTCGCCGCGGAGCGCCGCGACACTGCGAAACGTGTCGCTCCATTGAACCTTATTTTCAAAATAGAGACCGAGGCTGGTCTGCGTGACGCGGTCCTGGCGCGTCACCGCGGGGAGCAGGCGGCCGTCGGCGGAATCGAGCTTCTCGACGCGCTGGCGGTCCTCGGTCTGGAACAGGCCGTCGTCGATCCAATCGTTGCGGAGTTGCAGGCCGAACGCGCTTTCCACGTCGTGACTCCCCCAATGATTGAAAAGCGTATGACTGACGTTGACCCCGGCGACCCAGCGCCGGTCCGACTGCTCGAATTGATCGCCCCGCGCCGGGTCGGTAAGGAAGTAGGTGAAGTCGGAGAACAGATCGAGGTCGTAGTAGAAACCGTAGGCGATAACTTTCGTCGCGGAAGCGGCGTCCGCGCGATGCCACTCGGCTTGGAGACTGTAGCGCTGCGAATTCCCGCCATCAGTGTCGTTGAGCGAACCGAAAAATGGAATCAGACCGGTCGTCTCGGCGCTGGTGGCAACCTGATCGCTGGAGTTCCATTTTCC
The DNA here is from genome assembly GCA_964522665.1 of uncultured Verrucomicrobiota bacterium. GTDB lineage: Bacteria > Verrucomicrobiota > Verrucomicrobiia > Limisphaerales > CAZFVY01 > CAZFVY01. The sequence goes on from CAZFVY010000020.1 coordinate 52,998, forward strand.
GTGGTAACCGCGCGCGCTGACGCTGAAGCCATTGGCGTCGTCACCCTGGCTATACGTCAGGAGGCCGTTGAATTTCTGATAATCATCGGGCCGGGTCCACGGGCCATCATCGTGATACGCCTCGGCGCCGTAGAGCAGGTTTCCCGAGCCGAGTTTGATTGAATCGGCCAAGACTCCGCGCGCGTAGCCGTACATGCCGCTTTCGATTCTTACGAGGCTTTCGGGTAGCGTCTTAAAAAACTCGAGTTGCGCGGCGCCGACGGAGGTGAAGTCACCGTTTTCCGCGTAGTAAACGCCCTTCTGATAGTTGACCCGTTCGACCAATTCGGGAATGACGATGTTCATGTCCGAGTAACCCTGGCCGTGGGCGTGGGTGGGCAGGTTCAGCGGCATGCCGTCCAGAAACGTGGCGAAGTCGGTCCCGTGATCGAGGTTGAAGCCGCGCGAGAAATATTGGTTGGCTTTGCCGCCACCGGCGTGCTGCGTGATGATGACGCCCGGGACAGCCTCGAGAACCTCCCCCGCGCGCATCGTGGGCCGCAATTGAAGTTGTTCGGCGCCGATCGTTCCCTGCGTGGCGGAATCAGCGACGCCGATCAAACTGTCCTGCCGTCCCGTCACGATCACGTCGGGCAAGCGGGTCGCCTGATCGTCGCCGATCGCGGGCGCGGGCGCGCCACCGGGCGCCGGGGCATTGGCCGCCTCCTGCGCGACGGCGGCGCCGCCGAGGAGGCAAAGCAGCGTCACGGTGGCCAGGCGCGCCGTGATCACTCCGACGCCGTGCAAGAGCGCGGTGGCGACGATAAAACCGCACCCGAACGAGAGCACGCTCGCCGAACCGGGCATCTCGCGACCGTGCGCGTAACCGTGAAAGAAGGCGAAGAAGGCCACCACCAGCAGCGTTGGCCGCGGTTGAAATCTGACCCGGCGCAACACCAGAAACGCAAAGACGAAAACCGAAAGCAGAATCATCGATTCGGCCCCGGGCAGCTCGGCTCCCGTGGCGCCGATGATTCCGCCGAACGCCATCACCATCACGAAGGTCAACGGTATTTGCCAGCGGGCGCGCGCCCGCTGCTGCGCGGCCCAAACGCCGACCGCGACCATCACCGCCAGGTGATCCCAGCCGTGCAACGGATGGTTGAAGCCGTCATGCCACCCGTTAAGGGACGCCCCGGCGGAATGGGCGTGGGCGAAGGGAGGAAGCAGGGCAAACAACCCGAGCAGGACGATTCGCAGACGCCGCCAGACCGGGAGACGAGCAACGGACGCCGGCGCGGAACTCGGCGGTGAAAGGAGCCGATTGAAGAAGCGGTAACAGATGCCGATCGGGAAGCGGTGGGCTCGCTTCGAGACTAACGGCCAACAGGCGGCGGCCGCGCCCAAACCGAGAGGTCGGTTCGCCGCAGACGACGTTGCGCCCGCCCGGCGCGTAGGCCGGCCGGAATACCCTGCTCTCTCGATGCGATTCACTTTTTTGCTTCGCTTACTGCTTGGGCGGTGGGCAGGCGGCCAAAAGCCACCTGCGTTCAGACAGCTACGAGTTTTCACCCGCCATCGCCGCCACAGGTGGCTTACCCGCAAACGTGTATGGCTCGGCCGAATTGGCGTCAACGAAAAGCCGACGCTGAGAAGCCGATTACGATTTCGGAACTGTCTCTGCCGGACGATACGTTTGCGGCGGCAAGATGGATGCATGGAACCTCCGTCTCAAATGTGTCGCTGGGGCGCCACTTCGAGTTGTTGCTTCAATTGGCTGTGGGGGCTTGCGGCGCCAGGCCAATCGGTCCCTGCCCGACTGGCAAATGGCGCTTTCTTGTGCTATAACGAATTGCAGCAGAATATCTTGAGTGGTAAGCGAGCGTCGGGAACGGTCGCTTTTCTCTGGCCGCGGCGCGCGCAAGCCAAGAACGCGCCGGGCGAGTGGTGGGGCGAGGCTCTGCTCCGCCTTCGCTCTCGCTCCGGCGCGACAAGCCATCGACCGCGCCGAAGCCATAGGCGTAGGCGGGCGAGCCGTGACGAGGGTCGGGACGTCCGCAACGCCGCACGGCCCCGAGACCAAGCTGGAGCGACGGCGTTTCGGCGAGCGCGAGCGTTGGTTCCCAAACCGGACCTCGCGCCACTTTTTCAGGGCTCGGCGGAGCCTCGCCCCACCCAGAAGCGCCAACAAGTCGAAGTCGCGCCCGGGTCGCCGGTTCCGGCGTTTTCGGCCTGTTCAATCGGGGGACGGTATCCTAAGGTTCCGTTTCGAATTCTAAGGTTTAAGGATTGATGAAGGCAAATCTTGGTATCGTCGTCAGCGTCGTTGCCGCGCTGGCCTCCTGCCCCGCATTGCTCGGCGCGGACCCACCGGCGCCAGGACCGACCGCCGTTGTGGCCGCCGCCTCCGCGATCAAGCCGCTCAGCGCTCCGGGGTTGCAAAATCTCTTCCTCCTTAATGGCCGGATCTATTCGGGCGCCGCGCCCGACGGGGACGATGGGTTCGAGAGCCTGCGCAAATTGGGAATCAAAACGATCATCAGCGTGGATGGCTCGAAGCCGGACGTCACGGCGGCGCATCGGCATGGGTTGAGGTATATCCATATCCCGATCGGGTACGATGGCGCGTCACGCTCGAATACTCTGGCTTTGATCCGCGCGGCGCAGGTCACGCCGGGGCCGATATACGTGCATTGTCATCATGGCAAACATCGCGGCCCCGCCGCCGCGGCGCTCATTTGTGAAGGGACCGAAGGTTGGACGACGAGAGAGGGTTCCGCCTGGCTGGGCGTCGCGGGGACTTCGCCGGAATACCCGGGGCTTTTCAGGGGCGTGGCGACCTTCGAGATGCCGGACGCCGCGGCGCTGCAACGGATTTCGACGAATTTTCCGGAGCAGGTCGAAATCTCGAGTTTCGTGGACGCCATGGTCGCCATCGACGGGTATTGGGACAGCCTGAAGGCGGTGCAAAAGGCTGGCTACCGATCACCGGCGTCCCAACCCGACCTCGACCCGCCGCGGCAGGCGATGCTCTTGGTGGAAGGATTCCGGGAATTGGCGCGCGGCGACGAGGCGAAAGGCCGGGGCGACGAGTTCATCACGGGCTTGCGGAACGCGGAGGAAACCGCCGGTCGTGTCCATGCGCTCCTCAAAGCGACCGGGAGTCCGGGCGTCGCGTTCGACCGCGGCGCGGCGGACAAAGTTTGGGAGGGGATGACGCAACGCTGCGCCGCGTGTCATAAGAAGTACCGGAATTGACTCCAAATCGGGCGCGCGGATTGTCCTGAACTCGCTGCTTCGTTCGTTGTAGCAGTGTGGCCGAGGCGGTGCGAAGCTGCCGACGCGCGATTTCGACGCGCCGCGGCAATCGGTCCGCCGCCGACCAATCCGATAATCATTAACCTGAGAACACTATTATGAGTAACGATTCCAAAACCTTCATGTTCATTCTCCGTGGCGGCGCTTCACCCGAGGACTTAACGCCAGAGCAGCGGCAGCAGTTGATCAAAAAATATACCGACTGGATGGGTCAATTGGGCAGCCGCGGCCAATTGAAGGGGGGCGAACCGCTGGAGGACGAGGGCAAAGTGCTGTCCGGCAAAGGCGGCAAAGTAATCACGGATGGCCCCTTCGCCGAGGTCAAGGAGCAGGTCGGCGGCTATTTTATGATCCTCGCCAAGGATTTGAACGAAGCCGCCGAAATCGCCCGCGGCTGCCCGATCTTCGAGAACGGAGGGACGATCGAAGTCCGACCGATCCAAGTCATGCCTGGGATGTAGATCTGGCGTCCGGTTGAACAGCGCTTGCGTTAGGGTCACACGCTCTGGCGCAGGCGACGTTCTACTGGAATAAAGCTTCTGGGCCGCGAAAGGTCGCGCCGCGGCCTACGAGATAACCCGCTGGACCCATTCGACGAAACTGGCCCAGTTGCTCACCAATCCGGCGGCTTGCGCCGCAGTCAGCGCCAACGCCCCAGCGGCGCCCACCGCCACGACCGCCAGCGCGACCTTCTCCCAGGCGCATTCGCCGGCCTCGCGCAACGCCTCGGCACCGCACAAGCGGGCCACACGCCGCGGCTCGGCCTTGGGAGCCAAAGCCGCGGCTGGCGCCGCGGACTCGACCCCCGCGCGAGTTTCCGGCTGCGAACGCCGCGCCAAAATGTCCCGGCACGGTTTGGTTGGCGGGGTGGCGGAGGTGGGGCGGTGGCCGCGGTTGGTGGTCGGCTGCTGGAGGAAAAGGGCCGCCGTCGGGCGGGGGTTGCGTTGAATCGGACTGGCAATTGGCTGGTTCATCGGATTCGCTTTCTCTTCGATCATCGTCATACTCATCGTCATGTTGTTAGGAGACAATCCGCGCCCGATTTGTTTCAAAAATCGATCGCCTCGAATTCGTCGAGATAAAAGACGCCGACCAAACCGCCACCTCCGTCTCCGGCGCGCGTCATTCCGATTCCGCGAAAGTAACTTTCTAAATCTCATTTTGAAGGTTACAAATGACGAACTGCGCGTAACTTGTCAACACCTATTTTGACGGTTACACTGAAGACGTGCTAGTTGATGCGCCCAGCATGAATCCAAGCCCGTTCGAATTGATCGCGGGAGAACTCTGCCTGGAATTGGCGAACACCGTGGGCGGGACCCGCAGCGGAGTAGCGCGCGAGAAATTGCCGACTTACGCCGAAGCGCTGGAGTGGGCCGGGCAGGCGGGGCTGTTGCTCGACCGGCAAAAGGAGGCGCTGGCGGCGGAAGCCAGGCGCCATCCCTCAGCCGCCGCCGCGGTCCATCGGCGCGCGCTCGTGTTGCGCGAGGCGATCTTTGAGATTTTCGCGGCGATCGCGCGAGGCCAGGCGCCGGCGGCGGAGCGGCTGTCGGAATTGAACGCCGAGTTGGGCGTGGCGCTGGCGCATTCGTGCGTGGCGCCTCAGCACGGATGCTTCACCTGGATTTGGGTGGCCGAGGGGGTGGAGCTTGATTGCGTGCTCTGGCCGGTCGCGAAATCGGCGGCCGACCTGCTGACGAACGCGAGCCGGCTGGCGCGCGTGCGCGAGTGTTGCAGTGAAACCTGCGGATGGTTGTTCCTGGACACCACGAAGAACCGCAGCCGCTGCTGGTGCGAAATGAAGAGTTGCGGGAACGCGGCCAAAGTCCGCCGCTTCCGCCAGCGCCGGCGGGCGGAGCCGTCGGGCGGCTAGTGTAGTGTCTCATAAATAACTGGTCATTCGCGGCCAGAGATTTTTGGCGCCAGCGAGGCGCAAGCGACGAGTATATCCACGCGGATCTATAAGGAGGGAGCAACGAAGCCGGCGTCAAAAGGACGGCCGCCCTTCGGGTTGCGCCGCAGCCGGCCGGATCATCCATAACCCCCCATATAAGACGTTAAACCGAATCCTTGGACGCTGCCGAAGCGGAGGAACCAAGTTCAGCGAGCGGGGTGAAAAGATCAGGCGCCACCCGATCACCCCGCGTCGAACTAGGCCACGGAGGATCAGTCGGCGAAGGGATTTTTCCATTTCAATCCACGAAACCGGGCAAAATCGCCATCGGCGGAATATAGAATCCCGTCGTGCTCCACCGCTAGCGCCGCCAAATGCGCATCGGAAACTAAGTTCCCGACGGCTCCGCCCTGGCGAAGTAGTTTCTGAAATAATGTCCAGTGCTGCTCGGTAGGTTGAACAATTCGGACGCAGGGCTGTTCCAACCAGCTCTGCACCCGGTCAATCGCTTCGGTCATCGTCAACGGGCGTTGGTGGATGCGAGCGTTGGTGCCAATCCGAATAAACGCCGACAGGACGGGCCAACATAGCCCAACGACGGCGTTGCCACTCAGTTGGAGATCCCACCAGGCGCGAGCAGGCTCGTGCCGCTCGGACAAATCATTCTCCGCGTAGAGGAGAAGATTGGCGTCCACCAGAATCACGAGTGATTCTCGCCTTCCGCGCTCGCGAGCAATTCGGCAATATTATCGTAGCTCAATCCTCGCCGAAGTCCCATCGAATGCGGAACGGTCCGATACGGCTTGGTCGCCGGCGGCTTCAGCATCTCCTCCAGCCCGATGCGTAGCGCGTCGTTGATGATTTCTTTGAACGGCTTTCCAAGTTTCGCGGCGCCGCGCTTGGCCTTCGCCGCCACGTCTGGATTTAGCGTCAAGGTGGTTCTCATTAAAGCATCATGATGTATGAGTCCCGGTTGTCAAGGCGCCACCGCGCTCGACCAGCCGAGCGAGTCGGCGCCCCGAATCAACGGGTGTCGGCACGCAACGAAGAGTTCTCTTCTCGCCGTTGGCCGTCCCAACCAATCTGCGCTGGTGAGCTCAATTCTGAGCAATTTAGTTTCTACAGCTCCTATTGGTGACGCTGATTGTTCTACGCCGCTCGCGCACGCTCGGGCGAGCGAGCCGCCGCAACGCGAAGGCATTACCGCGAGGCGACTGCGCTTCCCTTTGTCAATCGCTACACCAACCCAAAAAGCCGCCGGCTTACGGCGTCATGATGAAATTCGTGCGCCAGCCGTCATCGACCGCCCAGAGATTGACGGGCGAGAACGAACGTCCGAAACGGAGGAAACGGACGCTGCCATCGACGAAGGCGAAGTTCGAGCCGCCGGCGCCTTGAGAGTTTTTGACGAGCGAGCCGTGCTTGCTCTGGTCCAGTTGCTGGAAATCGTCGAGTTGCAGCCAGTCCATGTAAAAGTGGCCCGAGTCGTGCAGTTTTTCACCGAAGGTAATCGTGTCGGACGGATAATGGACGGCGCTGTCCAAGACGGGCGCGACCGGTTTTCCGGAGAAATAATCGTTCAGCCCGCTGGCGCCGAAATTCGCCTCATAATAATCATTCCACCCGTTGATCATGTAGCTGCGGATGGCGGCGTCGGCGGGGTAGTTGTTGGTGTCCGTTCCCAAGGAGATCGGGTTGGGCGCGTCGCTCGGGCAGACGAGGACGCGCAAATCACGGTAGCTCTCGCGCAGGAGAGTCGGCCAGCGCGGGCTGACGGTGCGGGGCGGAAACGCGCCGTTGTTATCGTCCACGTAGAGACGCAAAGAGAGATCGACCTGACGGAGATTGTTGACGCACGATATGCGGCGAGCGGCTTCCTTGGCGCGGCTCAACGCCGGCAAAAGCATGCTGGCCAGAATGGCGATGATCGCGATCACCACGAGCAATTCGATAAGTGTAAAGGCCAGCGTGCGCGCCGCTGACAACCGGCTTCCGTCCTGATTCGTGTTTCGCATAGTAACTGGAGACTGCTGCTTGCTTTGCTTTGCGCGCCGCCGACCGCGTCACCCGCAGTCAGTTGGCGTTCAGTAATTTCCGCGGACGTTTACAACGAAAACGGCGCTTCCGGTGAGCATCGCCGACGCTATAACGGTCCTTTGGAACCGATTTGCCTTGGTGGCCGCGAGGGGTTCCCCGACAGCCTGAGGCATGGAATTTGGACCCAAAACGCCGCGGCGCTATTCAGAAATATCGCGTCGAACTTTGGAAAATTTCGGGGTGGCGGCAGGATGCCGGCGGAAGGCTATTCTGTCGGAGGGAGAATTTAACCGCGGATGGCGCGGATGGCACGGATTCAGAATTGAATAGCGGATTGACGAACCGCTCCGAGTCTGGAGTTGGCGCACCCAAACGATCGAGCGTCCAACGGAGCGCGGATCTGCGATCCGCAGCAGCGACGATAAGTTGATCGCGTCCGAGCCTGACGATCACGCCCTGCTAGACGGACACGCTGCGGTTCACAGAACCGCGCGCCGGTGCGTTCTGACCGGACGGTCGATCCGGTCGAAAGAAAGCGAATTACGGACGCCGACCTGAGCGTAGCCCCGCTAGCCCCTTATTCGCCGGCGCCTGGCGCTCGACCGCTCGTCTGCCTAATCATCGGTCAAAGCTCGAGTAGTTCTCGTTTGCAGCGGAGCAGTTCCCGCCGCAAGTCAAAGACCGCGCCCGGTTCCTGCAAGGACTTGAGGCGTTCCTGAATGAGTTTGATCTCCTCATTCAGGAGTTGACGCTTTTCATTGACGAGCTCGAAGCCAGGGCCGCCCGACAACTGCACGTCCGCGGCTTCCTGGAGAAGCCTCTGGCGCAAAACGTCGCGAAACTTGGATTCGATCTCCAAGAGATGTTTGGCCTCAAAATAGGGACGATATCCGATCGCGTTTTGGGTCGCTTCTTTACGAGCCTGGTCCACCATTTTTGCCAGGTGATCAAGCCGCATTTTGGCCGCCTTCACGCGCGCCTCCAAGCCTTGCAGTAGCCCCTCGAGCTGCTCATCGATTTGCCGATCAATGACGTTCGACACGTCCGCGATGCGTTTTACCTTCGGGTTCTGTGAGCCGAGATCGGGTTGCGTTTCGGCCAACTGTCGCTCCGTAGCGGCCGCTTCCTTCAACAGATCGGGCAGCACTGGATCGTAAGGAAACGCCGCCATGACCGCCCGTTTGAGTTCCTTGCCGTGCTTGTCTGAGAGCGAGTCAAACATGGTTTTAAGTTCAACCCATTGGCTCTCGGCGGCGATCCGTTCCATTTCGATTTTTCGCGAGGCGTCAGGATCGTTCGCCGCCCCGTTATCCGACTCGGCGATCGCGGCAGGAATGCCCAAATTTCTTCGCAAGAGATCGACGCCTTCCTGCAGCGTTCGCACCCGTTCCTCCTGGCGATCCAGCGCCGACCTCAGGGCCTTGATACCCGCCTCGGCCCGGTCCCGTTGACGTGGGGATCTCGTTCCCGACTCAACGGTCTTGTCGGACGCGGCGGCGTCATCGCCCGATTTCTCAGCCGGTTTGTCAGCTGAGACCGCGCCGGCGGCGCGGGCGGCCTGCGGCAGATAAACGATCACCACGGTGGCCGCGAGCGCGAGCGTGGCGACCGTCCCGGCCACCGTCCCAATAGACGTCCTGGTCGAGGCGTTTCGGCGCGGGTTGAGCAATTTGGCGATGCGTTGCGAGAGTTGCGCGTGGTCGAACCAGATGCCCGGCGCGAGAGCGGAACTCTTCGGCGCGGCGAGCAGTTCGGCCAGGCGGATCAAGAAGAGAGCGTACGGCTTCGGTTCCTCGGCGACGGTCAGCACCCAGTCGTCGCAGGCGATCTCGCGTTCGAGCCGCAATTGCCGGCCCAGCCAGCGCACCGCCGGGTGGAAGAAAAAGACCGCGCCGAGGAGGCGCTCCGCGAGGTTCGTCCAATCGTCCCAACGCCGCAAATGAGCCAGTTCGTGCAGCATGACCTGCTCCCGCTCGCTCTCGCTCAATTCGCCGAACAATTTTCGCGGCAGCAGAACCATCGGCGCGCCCAATCCCGCGAGCACGGGCGCCGTGACGTCCGCTGAGACCGCCAGACGGCAGGACCGCCGCAGATGGAGCCGCGCCGCGCACCTTTCAAAGCGCGCGTTCTCGTCGGCGGAAGCGCCAAATGATTTCCGCTTGAGCCGCGCCAAATGAACCCAACTCCACGCCACGCGCGCCAGCAACGCCAGGCTTCCGGCCAGCCAAACGATCAACGCTGTGCGGCTCCAACGCAGGAGGCCCGCCAGAGCCGACGGTCCCGGCCACGACGCGGACATGGCGAGTTTGGACGCGGCTGGCGCGCCAGAGGCGACCGCGGACGGCGGCGCCGCGGCGGACGGCGGCGCGACCGGTTTGACGCGAGCGGCCGACGTGTCCGCGCGCGCGTTGAGTTCTGGAGCGCCGACGCCGCCTTCCGGGGCCTTGGCTTCCGGACGCCATTGCAACAAATTCACCAGCGGCAGCGCGACAACGACCGCCAGCGTCAGCCACCACACCAGGAAGCGACTCGCGGCGTTGGCCCTCGGCAGGCGCCAGACGACTGCCCCGATCAACGCGGTCAACGCCAGGCCCTCCCACAGGCCGCTAAAAATGGCGGCGATGAAGTGACGAACGGTAATTTCAACGACAAGCGGCATAACTCCTCCTATTTGTTTTCTTGGATCGAACGTTTCAGGCGTTTGAGTTCTTCGAGATCGATTTTTTCCTGTTCCAGGACGTTGAGCACCAGCAACTGAGGGGAATTCTCAAAAAAGCGCTTCAGCACGTGCTTCAATTCCTTCCGGCGCACCGTCTCCCGATCGACCGCCGGCTCGTAGCGGAAGGCGCGTCCCTGCTCTTCGTGCCGCAGGTAACCCTTCTTTTCGAGAATCCGCAGGACGGTCAGCACGGTCGTGTAGGCGAGCGGCGGCCGCGCCTTCAGGGCTTGGGCGACTTCGGCCACGGTGGCGTTCCCTTTGTCCCACAGGATATCCATCAGGCGCAGTTCGATGTCGGTCAGGGTGGTTGATTTCTTGCGAGGCATAGGCGGTCGTGAATTCAGCGCAGTACTAATTTGTTAATAGTGACCCGCGTAAGATCAAGCCTTCGCGCGGAGTTGTCAACTAATAATTTAATAGTCGCGGGATAATATGACCGCCGCGCGTTTGGAACCGGCGGTCGGGCCGGCGCGTATCAAAGTTTGGAAACCCAGTCCGCGACGGCGTCGTCAGACAGCTTTTGCGAGACGGCTTGGAACGCGTTGGTCGCCTCGGCGGCGGCGTAGGCGGCTTTCAGCCCGTCGGTCGGGAAATTGGCGCCGGAGTTGTGGAGCAGCAACGGCTCGGGCGCGGCCAGCATGGCGGCTCCCTGGAACCCGCCCAACTTGCGGACGCCCGGGAAAAAGAGGTCCGGCGCCATCAGGGCTTGATCGCTGCCGGAATCGAGCGTGGCGCAATCCGCGACGGCGGCGTCGGCCACGGGCGCGGCCAGCAACGCCCAGAGGCCCGCGCGGTCCACGCCGCAGAGGACGACCTGTTTGGCGCCGAGGCTTTTCGTGGCGTAGGAGCAGGCGGTGACGAGGTCCTGCACGCGTTCCTGCACATCAGTCCGGTTGTAGGTCGTAAAGTAGTTCGTGAAATAATGCCGGGCCGTCGTCGCCTTCGCGTTCGCCAATTCGCCGGTCAGAAAGGTATCCAACAGCATGACGGGAACGCCCCGGCCGAGCAGCGTTTTGGCCAGGCCGGCCGGCTCGCCCGCGGCGTCAAGGAACGCCGCTTTGCCGCGCGGGTGCGCGAGGATGACGACCGCGTTCGTGGAAGCCTTCAGCGGGCTGAGGATCAGCGCCGGCAGGCGATCGCCCCGGCCCGCGCGCCCGAGGGCAATGGCCGTGCGCGCGTAGTCGGCGTTCCGTTTCACCGGGCCGGCTTCGGTCATTAAATCCTTCGGCTCGGGCAATTCGAGTTGCAGCGCGTGGAGCCAAAGCGGTTGCAGGCGCTTTTGATAGCTCCCCAAAGTGACTTTGTCCTTGGGCTTGAGGGCGTCGAGCCGCGCCTGGCTATCCCGGATGAACATCTGGATCAGCGCGGTTTCGTTCAAGGCGTCGGTCGGCAGTTTGCCGTCCGGCCAAACGCGCAATTCCTGGTCCGGTTCCTTGTGATACGCGGGTTCCGGCAGGGGCGCCGATTCGGTCTTCAAATTCAACCAGCGATCGAACCAGCCATAGACCGCCTCGCGGCTGGTTTGATTGTAGTTATGGTCGAAGTCGTAGCGGACGGCGCGAAAATTATTCGTGGCGTCCATCAACGAATAAACGCCGGCAATCGCCGGTCCTTCGACGGTCAACGTGGTTTTCGTCCAGTCCCCGGTGGCGGCCACCAGCATTTGCGGTCGCGGGGCGGCGACCGCGGCAAACTCCATGTTCGAGTACTCGACCCGCAAGCCGGGCGCGTTCTCGCAAAGGCAACCGCCCTGCATCGTGTGCGAAACCATGACCACGGGCGCCTGCGCCGCCAACCGCGCATCCAACGATCCGAGAATGAACGTTTGGGTCCCGCCGCCGGACTCGCCGGTGCACGCCAGACGTTGCGCGTCCACCTCTTTCACGGTGAGCAGGAAATCGATTGCCCGCAGGCTGTTCCAGGTCTGCAAGCCCATCAGATTGATGTTCCAAAGTTGATTCGTGGGGTCAGCGGCGAATTCGTGGCTCACCTGGATCGTATCATTGTAACCGACCATGTCGTACGAGAAGGCCACCATGCCCATGCGCGCCTGGGTAATGCAGCGGGCGGCGATGCTGCCCTCCGGTTTGTCGGCCATCCGGCCTTCGGCCCAATGACCGTGCGGATTTAGGACTCCGGGAAACGGCCCGATCCCCTTGCCAAGCGGTCGGTAAAGATTACCCGCGACGTAAAAGCCCGGGAAACTCTGAAAATAGACTTTCTCGACGCTGTACTCGCCGCGTTCCACGCGATCAAATATCTGAGCGTGGAGTGGCGTGCGACGGGGCGCCGGCCAGAGGCCGCAACTGACTTGGACCTGCTCGCGGATGGCTTTGGCGCGCTTCAGCCACTCCGCTTTCGAATGAACCTCGGGAAACGTCCGCTCCGTGTGCAAGTCCTTGATGACGTCGGCGCGCTGGTCGGTAGGCGGCAATCCTCCCGCCCACCCGCGATGAATGGATACCAGGCAGAATGCCGCCAGCAGGCAAGCCGAACGAACGAGCGACAACCCCGGTCTCATCCCAACGCCGCGATCCGTTTCTGCCCTTCGGTCAAGAAATCCAGATAGTACGCCAGCCGATCCTTCAAATCCTTGCGCGAGACGATGGCGTCGATCAAACCGTGCTCGACCAAAAACTCCGCCGTTTGAAATCCGGGCGGCAATTCCGATTGCGTCGTGTCCTTGATCACGCGCGGACCGGCGAAGCCGATCATCGCCCCCGGTTCCGCGATAATGAGGTCGCCCACCGTCGCGTAACTCGCCATGACCCCGGCCGTCGTCGGATGAGTTAACACGCTGATGTAAGGCAGTTTGTTCTTGGCATGGTAAGCGAGCGCGCCGCACGTCTTGGCCATTTGCATCAGGCTGAACATCCCTTCGTACATCCGCGCGCCGCCGCTGGTGGAAATAATGATTATGGGCAGCCCCTTGGCCGTCGCCGCCTCGATCAATCGGGCGAGCTTCTCGCCGACGACCGACCCCATCGAGCCGCCGAGAAAACTGAAGTCCATCACCCCCAAGGCGACGCGTTGCGAGCCGATTTTGCCCACGCCGGTGATTACCGCGTCTTTCAGTCCGGTGGAATCGCGATATTCCTCAAGTTTATCGATATAGGAGGAGACCCCGGTGAACCGGAGCACGTCCGTGCTGATCATCTCCGCGTCCATCTCCTCGAACGAGCAGGTTTCGACCAAGGCATGAATCCGCTCCCGGGCGCCGATGGGAAAATGATGGCTGCACTTGGGGCAGACCTTCAAGTTGTCGCTCAGCTCCTTGTCATAGATCATCGTGCTGCACTTGTGGCACTTGACCCAAAGGCCTTCGGGGATTTCGCGCTTTTTGGACTTGGAACTGCCGAGCTTGGGCTTGCGGGCAAAGGTCGGCTCAGTGTTGGGCACCGACAGGTTCGGCGCGGGTTCGGCGGTTGCCAATCCGACCGGTTTCTTGAAGAAGTAAGTCGTCGCCATAGCTTTAAGGTTCAGTTGTTTAGGTTTGCCGCCTCGGGGCTTAAACGCCGCGAGCCACCGTCCACACGCAAACTTCCCCTGCGCCCGCCGCCTGCAACGCTTTCGCGCAGGCGCTCGTGGTCGCTCCCGTCGTCAAAACATCATCCACCAACACGATCCGTTGACCCTTCAAACCAACGCCGCGCCGCGCCAGAAAGGCGCCAGAGACGTTTTCGACGCGCTGCGGCCGGGTGAGGAGGGTTTGAGTTTTCGTGGATTCGACACGCCGTACTAGTCGGGCGTTCACCGGAATTTTTGTAATTCGGCCCAAGGCAAGGGCCAGCCGTTCCGCCTGGTTGAATTCGCGCTCGCGCTGCTTCACGGGATGAAGCGGAACCGGCACGATCATATCCCAGCCTCCCTCGGCCAGGACCGGCGCGGCGCGACGGACCAATAAATCGGCAAGGCAAGGCTCGAACCAAAGCGCACGTTGATATTTGTACCGATGAACAATTTCCAAAACCAGGCTGCTGGCCACGACCGCGGCCCGCGCCCAGCGGAAATGAAGCTGCATTTCCTGGCAGTTACCGCATTGAAAACTCGTCGTAATGTCGCCCTCATAGGGTAAGCCACAACGGTCGCAGAACGGCGGTTCGATGAATCGAATCCCACCCGGCCGGGTCCGGCATTGCGCGCCCACATAACCATCTGCGCGCCGCGCCGTCTCGGCGCCGCAAATCTGACAGACGTTAGGGTAGAACAAACCCAATCCGGCATCAAGCCAGAGTTTTGACCACGTTATTGACCGGGAATCCTTCACTCAGTTCGCGCCTTGCCTTGCCGCCCGGTCAATTTAGCGACACCCAACGCCGCCAAGGCCAACCCGCCCAACGCCAGCCAGCCATCGATCAGCTTGCCCGAACCCCAAAACCAGACGGCGGCGCCGGGCGCTTCACGGGTCAAATAGCCATACGACTTCAACCAAAAAATCCACCCGGCATGAAGCCCGATCGAGAAGTAAAGCGTTCCCGAACGGTAGTAAGCCCAAGCTAACAGACCGCCCGCAATCGTCAAATTAATAAAACCGGGAAAAAGTGACACTGTATCGATAAAGCCTCGCAGCATTTCCGGTAAAATCGCCAATCCCGACCACCAATTGATGACCAGCGGGTCGGGTGGACGTTCGAAAAAGTGGACGATGGCGTAAACCGCGCTGCTGATAAACAAAGCAAATGTCCAGCGGTAAACCTTCGCCAGCGCGCCGAAAAGGCCGCCGCGAAAAATCAACTCCTCCAGCACGGCCACCACGATCGCCGTCACCCCCGCCTGACCGACCTTCCCGATCAGTTGGCCGAGGGAATGACTGCCATCCCACTGCCGCGCCCCGGCCAGAACGGTCACCGTCGCCGCGACCGCCAGCGAGACGAATCCGACGCCAAATCCGGCCACCAAACGTCCCCGGTGGACGAGCGGTTGGCCCAGCCCGGCGTCCCGCCATGACCGCACCCCCAAACTACGTAGAAACGGGACCAATCCCAGAACCGCGAGCGCCAGAAACGACCGATCCGCGTAACGATGGAACGGCTGGGCGGCCAGTCCCTTCAGCGCGGCCCAATGCCCCGCCCCGAATTGCGCCAGCCAATAAAGCCAAGGCGCCAGCAACGCCCCCCCGAGGAAAATTACCGCCACCAAGAGGCTCAAAAAACGCAGCGGTCGCACAGCCTACTTTAGTGGCCCAATTCTCCCTACGCCAAGCCGATAATCCTACGTCATGCTGGCGCCAGGCTGTCGGTGGGGCGAGGCTCCGCCGAGCCCTGATATGGTTTGGGATCATCACCAAGGCTCACGCTACCGAACCGGCAACGGAGCAGCGGTTGCCGACACAGCCGTTCGATTCTTTGCAGGCCTGGAGACCGGCTCGAAACTCTGCCACGGCTCGACAGGAGCCTTGCCCCACCCCAGGCACGTTGGCATCAGGCAGGCGGCTGGGGCGAGGCTCCACTCCGCCTTCGCATTCGCCCCGAGAATCCCCCAGGCTCCGGAAGTTCAATGCGCCCAGCGGCGCGCCCGCGGTACAAAAAAGGCCTCGATGGTCTCCAGGCGATGCGCGCGTTCGATTTGGAGGCGCGCCCGCCAGGCCGGTTCCGCGACCAACAGCAGGGCGTCGAGATGTGGTCGAATGCGAATCTCGTGCCGGGCCACCTGGTCCGCCCGGCGCCGGGCGTGCTCGGCCTTCGCCGCCGCGAGGCGTTCAGCGCTTTTTAGCTTGGCTCCGTCGCTGGAGCCGCGTCGCGCGCGCGCCTCCAACTCGCGGGCGTAATTTTCAAAATAGTCGTCGAGTCGATCCAATTCGCGCCGCAAGCCGTTCTCCTGTCGCGCGCGGATTCCGTTCAGCTCTGGGCTGAGGTCCAACTCCAGGACGCGCCGAAGCAGCGCGCTCCATTGGGCCGGTTCGGACTTGGGCCAAGGGACGCCCGCGGCGCCTTCGGCGCTGGCCTGGGCGAACACGATTTCGCGGGCCAGGCTCTCGTCCGGCTCGCCCCCGGGCAGGGAGGCCGCGACGCGGCGCAGCGACCAACTCTGGTCAATGGCCTGAATTTCACAACGCGCCAAGGCGACGAGTGAGAAATGGAAGGCCGCCGTGAACGCCGTCTCCAGCCGCCAGCGGCCGGTCTCGGCGAATTGTCCCCGCCAGAGTTTCTCCGCCACCGCGGGCTCGGGCGGCCGCGCGCGGGTCTCGCCGGAAAGGACGATGCGGTCCAGGGGCGAGGGCGAAGGCCAGAGGGCTTCCACCAGCCGGAACGTCAACGGGCAACCGGGAAAAACCTCGTTGGCCGCGTCGCGGGCGCTGCGCGCGTCGGCGGGCGCGAAGCGCAACTCCCCGGCGTGCGGCGAGCCATCGGCGTTCCAGACCGCCGCGGCGCGCCGTTCGGCGACGACTTCCAGGCGGTCATGCCAGGTCCGTTCGCACAAGGCGCCGAGAGCCGTCAGACCCTCCTCGTAGAAGTCGAGGACGGCGCCCGGATCGTAGCTTATGCGATCAACTTTCATTCAAATCGATTCGTAGTCCTTCGCGAAGAGCGTTTCGTCGAGGCGTTTCACTTCGTCGTAGTCACCCCGCGCGGACGCCAGCTCGTCGCCCAGGCGGGCCATCGCCTCGGCCACCCGCCCTTCGTTCTCCCGCCAGCGGCGCAGGATTTCCTCGCCGAAGTCCTCGCCGCCAAAACGGTCGCCGAGCACGAGGCCGGTCTCCCCCACCACCAATTCGAACAGGTTCAACTTCTCCTGGAGGATTGCGAGCAGATGTTCCTGCAGGGTTCCGGCCTGGACGAAGTTGTAAATCCGCACCGGATGCGCCTGGCCCAGGCGATGGAGCCGGCCGATCCGTTGTTCGATTTCCATCGGATTCCACGGCAGATCGAAATTGACGAGGCAATGGCAGAACTGGAGGTTTCTGCCCTCGGCGCCGCTATGCGTGAGCAGGAGCGCCCCGCCCTGCCGCCGGAAATCCTCGGTGATCGGCTGGCGCTCGGGCGGCGGCGTGCTCCCGTTGATCACGAAGGTCCGCACGCCGGCGCCGCGCAGAGACTCGGCCAGGGCGGCCTGTGTCTCCAGGAATTGCGTGAAAACGACCGCGCCCCCCTCATCGCGCGTGAGCGGGGGAATCAAGGCGCATTTGCGCCGCCAGCTCGATTCCAGCGGCGCCTTGTGCCGCCATTGGCGGGCGCGCGCGGCGTCGGGAAACTTTTCGAGCACGGAGCGCCACGCGGCCGGGCTGCTGCCGGCGGCCTGCAAGACCAATCGTCCCCAGAGACTCGTCTGCCGCGCGTCGAGGCGCGCGAGCGCGGTGCGGAACTCGGCCTCCCACTCGGTCCAGAACGCCCGTTCGACTTCCTCCGGCTCGAACAGCGCCGTCTCCGCGCGGCGCGGCGGCAGCCGGACACCGCAGTTGGAGCGAGTATTGCGAATCATGACCTGGCCCAGCAGCCGCCGCAATTCCTCCGGCTCGCGCGGCTGGCGGGGACGTTTGGGATCGAGAAACCGCGCGCGGAATTCCTTCGGCGTGGGCAGTTGGCCCGGCTGGAGCAGGGTGACGAGGTTGTAAAGCTCCTCCAGCGAATTCTGGACGGGCGTCGCGGTCAGCAGGAGGAGGAATTGGCGCGGCAAGGCGTTGACCGCCTGCCAGGCTTGGGAGTCGCGGTTCCGCAGGTAGTGCGCCTCGTCCACCACGAGCGCGCCCCATTGCGTCAGGCGCGCGAGCTCGAGTTGCGCCGGCTGTTTCAGCGTGTGCAGGCTCGCCACGATGCCGACATTCTCGCTCCAGAACGCCTGCGGATTCCCCCGCGCTTCGGCCTGATTCGTCGTCGCCACCGTAAGCCCGAACTTGTCGTTCAACTCCTCCTCCCACTGGTCCACGAGCGAAGGCACGGTCAGGACAAGAAATCGTTTCACCATGCCGCGCGTAAGCAATTCCTTGATTACCAGGCCCGCCTCGATGGTCTTGCCCAGGCCCACTTCGTCGGACAACAGCGCCCGCCCGCGCAGCGGGCCCAGCACCCGCAGCGCGGTTCGGATTTGATACTCCAGACGCTGGATGCGGCAAGCCGGCAGGCAGAGGAGATCGTCCGACTGATTGGAGACCCACCACAGCGAGGCCCGTTCGCGCAGCGCGTACTCGCGCAGATCGGTCAACGGAAACGCGGTTTCCTGAAACTCCAGGGCCGGTTCTTCGAAATGGACCGGAACCGGCGGCAACGGTGGACGCTCTCGTGGGCTGGGTGAAGCTGAAGCCTCCGGCGGGCGCGTCACTTTCGCCGGCCGGTTGACTTCCGCCGCCTTGCGGGCCTGGGCGGCGCGTTCTTCGCGGAGCCGGCGCGCCTCGGCCAGGCGCGCCATTTCCTCGCGGCGCCGCTGTTCGGCCTCGAAGCGTTTCTGCTCCTTGCGCTGCGCCTTGCGCTCGTAGCGTTCAAACTCCGCCTGATCCAGCCCCGTCGTCTCGTTGAGCATTCGCCCCAGCGGCGAGTATCGAAACCTTAATGCCTCGGCCATTCCCACCAGGTTGTCTTCCAACCATTCAACGACCGATTCCATCGAGTCGAATGGCTCCTCACGCTCGCGCAGCGGTTCAGTCGTCCCCGGCCGAAACTTGATCCAAAAAGCCGTGAACGCGTCCTGATCGGTCGGGAACCGCTCCAACCAGCGGGCCAACGCGGCGCGAACCGAGTTTCGGCGGTGCGATGAAATCGACGGGTCACTCTTCCCGTCCGCCTCCAAGTCCCACGTCAACTGATTGGCGCCGGTGCAGCGAACCCGCCCGACGGCGACGGAATTCTTGCCCTTGCTCCAGACGAATTCCGCGAGTCCTCGGACCTGATCAAAGGTGACGCTTAGCTCGAGCGCCGACCGGCGCCCGTCTTCCGTCAGTCCCGGGAGCGTCGGAGCGACGCCCAGCAAGGCCGCGACCAGAAGATGCATCACTGTCCGCCCGTTTTCCGCGGGGTCCTTGCCGCGCGCCCGGCTGAGTTCGAGCAGCCCCACGAACTGGAGCAGCTCGCGGCCCAGCCACTTCCAGGTATCGATGCCGGGCGGCGCTTTCATGGTCAGCCGGCAACCGGCCCGGGCCATGCCAAGGTCCGCGTCCGTGAACAACCCCAGGCTCAACGAATCATCGGCCAGCGGGAGCGAGCGCCGGATTCGCTTCAACAAGGCGCGGACCGAGGTCGGCTGGGTCCCGCAGAAATCGACGCGCGCGCCGAACGAGTCCTCGAACTTCCAGCCCAAAGCATGGATGCGGCAAAAGTTGCTTTCCACCGGCCCAAGGAGGCCACGGGCCACGATGGTTTTCGGGTCGTCAGCCCGTGCCCACTCGAAATGAAATGCGCCCGCCGGCACGTCGAAAATCACCCTCAGATTCACCAACCCCGCGGAGAACGGTAATTCCGGAGAACTGTTGGAGATCGGGCTTGCTTCGGGCATCGCGTGCCAAAATCTCAGTGCAATCAGCCCGTGCCGTCAAGCGAGACCTTTTCACCCGGGCGCCCGCCGACTTGTTTGAGCCGCTTACCGCTTGAACGGTCGGGCGAGGCTCCGCCGAGCGCCGATATGGTTTGGGGTCATCGCGAAGGCTTACGCTACCAAACCGGCGGTGGAGCAACGGTTGCCTGGACAGCGACGATTATTATTCACCGGCCCGCGAAGAATAATTGTCATCGACCAGTTGTCGGCACAGCCGTTCGATCCTTCGCGGGCTTGGAGGCCAGCTCGAAACTCTGCCACGGCTCGGCAGGAGCCTCGCCCCACCAAAGGCAGGCAGGCGTAGAGCGCTCGGTGGGGCGAGACTCGAGCCGTAACAAAGTTCGCGCGGCCACGACCGGTACTGGCCAGACGAGATCTCGCGGTCCCCACCCGCTCGATCAACTGGCTGCGCCCTCGCGATCCGCCTCGGAACATTTCAGCCTCCCGGTCGATCATATAGGCATACAAACCGAACGAAAAGTTGACCGCGATCAGCCTCGGCCTGACGTTTTGGCCTGCGCCAGCGGGTTTGCCGCGCGAGGTCACACTCTCGTCATCGCGCTCGCGTTCGCCTTCCTGGCGCTTGGCCACGTCGCCAGCGCGGACCCGCCGCGGATCGATCACCTCGAATTGTTCAGCACGAATCAAGTCACGATTCACTTCAACACCGAGGCGAACCATACCTACACCCTGCAATTCATCGACGTTCTGCCGACCAGCCCGACCCTTACGACCGGCGGTAACGGCACGGTTTCGGGCAGTTGGTCGAATCTTTTTATGGCGCCGAATATTCCCTTTGCCGACCACTACGTCATCGTGGACACCCGCGCGCGGCCTTTCCGCTTTTATCGCTTGCGCATCACGCCGTGAACCCACGCGAAGAGTCACCGATCCATCTCCCTGCGACATGAGAATTCCCCGGGCGGCGTGGTGGACGGGCTTCGCGGCTTGGACGACACTGGCGTCGGCGTGCGAGCTGTGCGCGGTTTACAACGCCAGCAACGTAACTGGCGATTCGGTCAGTGGATTCCTGTTCACGATCTCGGAGCAGTATTTGCCGCAGGACACGCCATACTTCGAGGGGAGCCGCATTCCGAAATCGATCCTCGACGCCGTGCGGCTCGATTCATCCATCACGCGGCTCGTCGCGGGCTACAACTTCTCGCCCGCCTTCGGCCTGAACCTGAACGTGCCGATCATCGAACGTCAGTTTTACCGCTATCAATTGGCGCCGGACGGCCTCCACACCGAATCGGGAACCGTAGCCGGTCTCGGCGACGCCGCGCTCATCGGCCGCTGGCGGGCGTGGCGCTACGATAAAATGTCCCGCGCGATTACCGTCAATCTGCTGGCGGGCGTGAAACTCCCGACGGGCGACGCCAGCCGCATCCGCGATGAAATCAATCAAGACCTCGCGCTGGGCGCGATCTATGGTTTGGGCCACGACCATTTTGTCGGCGGCGCGCATGAGCACGACCTGGCGCTCGGCTCCGGTTCATGGGACGGAATCTTTGGCGCCACGATCAACGCCCGTTGGGACCGCTATTTCGCCGCGGCGCAACTGCAATACTACCTGCGCACATCCGGCGAAGCCTCATTCCGTTTCGGCGACGAACTGATGATTTCGGGCGGCCCCGGCGCGTATCTAATCCTCGGCCAGAATTTCAGCCTCAGCGCGCAGGCCAACGCCGTTTACGACACCGTCGCCGAGTCGGTCGCGCTCGGCCAGCCCTCGGGCCAAACCGGCATGACCGCCTGGTACTTCGGCCCGTTGCTGAGTTTCACCTGGGGCCGCCATTTCAGCGGCAACGCCGGCGTGGACCTGCCGTTGCGCGTTTACGAGCACGGCCTGCAGAACATCCCGAGCTACGTCGCCCACGGCGCCCTAACGTGGCGCTTCTGAGCCGCTTAGAACTTGAGTGGGCAGGCCGACGGTAGTCGATCGCGACAAGTCTCCCGGCTCAGGTAGCACTCAGGTGTCAGTTCTCACTCTTGACAGTTCGCCCCGCAGACGCCAGGCTTGCCTCATGCCTCGCCAACTGCGACTCGAATATCCTGGAGCCATTTATCACGTCATGAATCGCGGTGATCGCCGCGAGGCGATCTTTCGAGACGACGCGGACCGCCAACGGTTCCTCTCCACCCTCTCCGAGGCGTGCGGGAAAACCGAATGGCAGATTCACGCCTACTGCCTGATGTCCAATCATTTTCATCTCGTCATCGAGACCCCGGCGCCCAATTTGGTCGTCGGCATGAAATGGCTGCTTGGGGTTTATACCAAACGCTTCAATATTCGCCACCGGGAGTGCGGCCATCTCTTTGCCGGTCGTTACAAGGCGCTTTTCGTCGAGGCCAGCGGCAACGGCTACCTCCGCACGGTCTGTGATTATGTCCATCTCAATCCGGCGCGTGCCAAGCTGTTGAAGGCCAGGGAGCCACTCGAGTCTTTCCGTTGGAGCAGCTATGGAGACTACCTTAAACCCACCCGCCAACGACCGCCCTGGCTGCGGGTCGATCGTTTGCTCGGAGAGAAGGGCATCCCCAAGGACAGCGTGAGCGGAAGACGTGAATTCGCCGCGGGCATGGAACGGAGAAGAGCCGCGGACCTGAAGTTGGAATTCAAGCCGGTGGAGCGAGGTTGGTGTCTGGGCGGTGAGTCATTTCGAGAGGAACTCCTGGCGGCGGCGGCCAATAGAATCGGAGCGACCCATTACGGGTCCGAGCGTCGAGAGGCCGAAGAAGCCAAGGCGCGGCGGTTGGTGAAGGAGGAAATGGATCGAATGGGATTCGCCGAACCGGCCTTGCTCAAGGCGGCCAAAGGGGATAAGCGAAAGGTCGAAATCGCGTCCCGATTGCGGCGTGAAACGACGATGACCTTGAAATGGATCGCGCAACGCCTGTCGATGGGCGGTTGGACCAACGTCTCCAATCTCCTCGGAGCCGAGCGCGCGAAGGCGAACTGTCAACAGTGAGAACTGACACTTGTACGGTCAAGAATACGGGCGAATTGCGATTGAAGTGGATGCTCCTTATAACGATCAGGTGCCGGGCAAGGTCAGCGTTGAGTTTGCACTCAATCCGTCTGGATCAACGATTTTGCGCTGATTTCTAATGAAATATCATAGACACCTTTTCAGCGGATTGATCGCTGTCGTTGGGATGTTCGTTTTGTCTTCGTGCGATTTTATTCGTCTCGTTTCCGGTCCCCAGGGTGACGGTTCTGGAGGGGCGGGATCATCATTCAGTGAACGACGCGAGGAAGATCGATATATTGAATGGTTGTACAGGCTTCCCACTTACATCATCCCGCGGATCAACGCCTACTATGAATTGCATCCCGAGCGGTTCAAACGGATCGGCCAAAGCGAGGAAATCGAAATCTCCGGCTTCGCGGCGTTCGTGAAGGGTGACGACTACTTCAAACACCCAAACCGAAGTTACATACTTAGTGGGACAATTCTTGACCCATGGGGACAACCGTTGCGGTTCGTCCAAGACTTCAATATGGATGGATATATTGAAGCCGGAGGAGAACGAATCCGGGTACGGGAAGAGGCCAGAATGGAGGAGGTCGCGTTCACGAATAAGGAACATTACTTCGGCATCATGAAACACAGCCCATTCAGGGGCCTTTCCGGGAACTCGGGAGAGAGAATAATGTGTGTAGTCTTTCGCGATGCGAGGGCTCGAAGGTAAAACGAGGGCCATCCTGAATGGCCAGAACGCCATTATTAGCGGCGTCACTCTTCCGGTGGACGGCGACTGCGGCTTTGGCTGGACTCCGAACGGGCTTAAATTCGCGTTCGATCAGACTTCCTTCGTCAACTCGGCAACGACAACCCCGCCCGCCGCGATCCTTGATCCCACGACGCCGGCTCAGGCCCTGTGGGTGTTGACTGGGGGTTGGCCGACCGCGACGTCGCAGGCGAACCTTTACGGCCTCGGGTATCTAACAAGCAGCCTGATGTTTGCCGAGAGCTATTCCCCGTGGACCCGGGCCATCGTCAGTCCCGGCGATCCCCTGAGCCTGGGCAGTTCCTCGATCCCGTTTCAAAGCGTGCAACAGCCCACTCTCGCTTTGGACAGCTATTACTTTTCCGCCGTCAACCTTTTTACCGGCGCCGCCAGTGGTCCGATTCCGGGCGGTGACACATTTGACGCCACCCAATCGCAGCCAGTAATCATCTGCGGCGTCGGACAACCTCTCCTGGTCGGCGGATGGGCCAAGTACCATGTCAACGGGGTTAGCTCTGGCAAATCCGCTTACCTCGGGCAATACTTTGCGAAAGCGGAAAAAATGGATGCCAATGGCCAGAAACACCTCAGCGGAACGCTTTCCGAATACGGAGAATTCTTCCCCACCGAGACGGGCCACTATGTCCTCACGACCATGCCGGACGCCCTGGGCCTCGGCAACACCGGAACCTGCGACGTTTACGTGATCGGTCTCCAATTGGACGCGAACCATGACGGCGCCATGGACCCCACCTTCACCGGGCCGGACTCAACGTCGCCCGGCCAGCCGTTCCGCTTTTGGATCAACAATGACCATGACGAACCGGGAACGGGAGGCAACGCCGATCAGGATTTGGACATGCCCTCCGCTCCCGATTATCGGTACGGCCGGATTCGCTGCGCGCGCAATCTCGAGGACTTCGCACGGCTTTGGGTCAACGGCCTACCGCCGTTGCTTGCAAGCCAAGGGTACTCGATCACCCTCAATCTGACGACATTCAACGGCAACCCGGCCATCAATCTCTACGCCGCGAACGATCCGGCCGGCGGCACCGGCTATCTGACCGACCCGTCCGCCGCCCAACAACAATTCACCCAACAATTCATCAACGGACAATTGATCTTTGATTTCGCCCAGCAATTGAAGACTTTAAGGGATGGCGGACAGACCTACACCTTCCCCCTGGGGGGCGACGGGACTCCCGCGTTCACTCATTTCCTGTTCGAGGGAGCCGGAATCGGAACCGCAGAACTGGATCTAACGATCTCCCAATGTCATCGGGCGGATCAAAACCGGCCACCGGTGGGCACTTCAAAACCGGCCAGTC
>CAZFVY010000021.1:0-71859 GCA_964522665.1 uncultured Verrucomicrobiota bacterium
CCTCAGTCACAGCCCCAGCGCGGGGATGCTCCTTCGTTGCGCCTCGCCACCGACCAAATCCGGCGCAACGAATGACCAGTTATTTATGAGACACTACACTTGGTGACGCCGGAAGAATGGTCAATTTGACCGGACGAATTTGACGACGACCATTTCGGAATCAACGCCGGCGTAATCGTGGTCGCGAAGTGACCGCGCATGATCCGTGAGAAAACCGTGGCCGATCCGAGCTGGGGGAACCGAACGCCGCGAAACGAGCCGAAAATTCCAGCGGGCGGCGTGAACGCTAAATCAGCGTCTCGTAGATCGCGCTGGTGGGCAGGATGGGCGATTTAAGTCCCCCGGAGCGGGCGTAGGTATTGCCGGCGGTCGAGGGAAAGAGCCGCGAAATCGTCTGCTTCATCAGATCGAGCGAACGGCTGAGCAGCAAATGATTTTGGTGCAGGCGCCGCTGCGCGCGGAAAAGGAGGCTGTTGATCTCTTCGACCAGCGCATTGAGCAACGGTTGGTAATTCGCGGGCAAGAGAACGATCAATTGACGAAAGGTGACGGTCGCCGGCAGTCCAAGAATCTTGGCGAGCGCCAACCGCTGGTCTTCCCGGCGCCGGCGAGCGAGCGGGATTTTGGGGACGTGAGCGCTGATCGTCGCGATGTTCTCCCAGAGACCCTGCGCGGAGCGAGTCACGATCAACTCCTGTTGGGTTTCGAGCAACGCGAGCAATTCACCGTAATGCGCCAATTCCTCGCGCATCACGCTGACTAGTTTTTCGGTGTCCGCAATCACGGTTCACGACTCGCCTGGGGTGGGCGGTTATCCGCGGCTCAGGCGAGCCTTATTGCGTAAAATATAAACTAGTTGAAGCAGAATTCAAGGCTTCCTTGGAATTCGTGACTGAAGACCTGGCGCTGAAGGCGATGCAAGGGAGACGGTGAACGAATGGGGCGATTCCGCGAGTGTGTGTAAGTAAATGGTAGTAAATGGCTTGTAATGCTACCGATGATCGGGCAGCGAACGCCAATACCATTAGACCTCCGGCGTTCGCGCGATCAAGCATCGAAACGGCATTGACGCGTGACGTCGCCACTAACCCCGCGAAGGTGGTGGGCAACGGCCGTCGGTGAAACGCCGTGGGAAGAACGGCGCGGCGATTGACAATCCCCGGTAGGACGGGTGGAACGACTTTGTCGGCGCGGCGGTTTTTGTCCAATTGATCGAGGCGAGATTTTTTCGCATTTGCGATCGCGCTTGGACCGCCCTTGGTCTTTATCTTGCTGTAAATCACGGTATCGCAGACTGATCGCCGCATTCACGGGTCGGCTTGACGGAACGTGAGATTTTGCGACGAAGAATGGGCGGATTGCGATGGGCCGCGATGGGCACAGGCGCGGTCGGTTTGTTGCCGAAGGCTCGGGTGAGATGGGCGGTGCTGGCCGTCGTTGGCGCCCGGCGCAAAATTCGCGAGCGCGGGCCGTGCCGGCATGGCAAAGAAACGAGTCCGCGTTTGACAATCAAAACACGCCCGTTAGAATTCATCAAATTCCAGAGCGATTTAACGCCCCGCAAGCGGGGAAAGGCAAAACGTGGCAGCAAAAGACGATCATTTAGTTGGTACACTGGTGGATATGGGGCTGGTGACCAACGAACAGTTGGAACCGTACCGCGCCGAAGTCGAGTCGAGTGGCGCCGGGCTTTTGGACCTCTTGGTCGAGCGGCAGGTTATTCGGGCCGCCGACGTCGTCCAGGCGAAAGCCGCGCAGTTCGGCGCGGAAGTCGTTAATCTTTCCGAAATCCCGATTACCGACGACGTGATCGCCGCCGTGCCTCGGCACGTCGCCAAACGCTATAACGCCGTTCCGGTCTATAATCACGGTGGCAGTTTGACGGTCGCGATCAGCGATCCCTCCGACTTGGATGCGATCGACGGCTTGCGGCACGTGCTGAACAAGGAAATCCAGATCATGGTGGCGAGCGAGGAGGATATCGCTACCGCGATCAATAAGTACTACGGCGCCAAAGACGACGCCGTGGGGAAGATGATCCAGGATATCACCGAGGGTGAGGTGGAAATCGGGCTGCCCGGCGCGCCCGGATCCGCTGAGGATGGCTCGGTGGTTGAGGCGGACGCCCCGATCATCAAATTGGTCAATACCTTGATCGTCGAGGCGTTCAAAGCGCGCGCGTCCGACATTCACCTCGAGCCGCTGGCCAAGACTTTCCGTGTCCGGTACCGCATCGACGGCGTGCTGCACGAAATCAAGAGTCCGCCGAAACGGCTGCAAGCCTCCATCATCAGCCGTCTGAAAATTCAAGCGAATATGTCGATCGCCGAAAGGCGCATCCCGCAGGACGGGCGCATCCAGGCGTCGGTCGGCGGCAAGACGGTTGACTTGCGCGTCTCCTGTCTCCCGACCAACCACGGCGAGAGCATCGTCATGCGTATTCTGGACAAGGAAGGCTTGCGGCTGGGCTTGCCGGAGTTGGGATTTTTTACCGACGACCAGCAGACCTTCGAACGGCTGATCGGATTGCCCGACGGGATTCTCCTGGTGACGGGGCCAACCGGGTCCGGCAAGACCACGACGCTATACTCGTGCTTGAACTACATTAACCGGCCTGATCGCAAGATCATCACGGTGGAAGACCCGGTGGAATACCAGCTTTCCGGCATCAATCAGGTGCAGGTGAGCGAGGTGGTCGGGCTGACCTTCGCGGGCGCGCTGAGATCGATGCTCCGGCAAGCGCCGAACGTCATCATGCTGGGGGAAATTCGCGACTTGGAAACCGCGTCGATCGCGATCAACGCGTCGCTGACGGGTCACCTGGTCTTTTCAACGCTCCACACGAACGACGCTCCCAGCGCGGTCACCCGTTTGATCGATATCGGCGTGAAACCGTTCTTGGTGGCTTCATCGACACGGGCGCTGATGGCCCAACGTCTGGTCCGCAAGATTTGCCGTCGGTGCGGGACTTTATACACACCCGCCGACGCGGAGTTGCGCTTGCTGA
Source organism: uncultured Verrucomicrobiota bacterium (assembly GCA_964522665.1). Lineage (GTDB taxonomy): Bacteria > Verrucomicrobiota > Verrucomicrobiia > Limisphaerales > CAZFVY01 > CAZFVY01. The sequence goes on from CAZFVY010000021.1 coordinate 3,008, forward strand.
ACATCGATCCCCAGGCGGCCGCCAATGCGACCTTCAAGCGCGGCAAAGGGTGCAACGAATGCAGCAAGACCGGCTACCGCGGGCGATTCGGCATCTTCGAGGTGTTCGTGATCGATGACGAAGCGCGCAAGCTTATTTATGACAAGGTTTCATCCTCGGTCCTGCGCATTCGCGCGCGGGAGATGGGGATGCGAACACTGCGGGAAGACGGCGCCCGAAAGGTCCTGGCCGGTTTAACCTCGCCCGAGGAAGTCATTCGCGCCACCGTGGGCGACCAGGAATGACGCTCCCTGTCCATTTTGCCGCGCCCGGCTTGGGGCGGCGGTCGGCTTTTCGGCTCGGTCCCGAGCCAATTGTTTTCATAACGCATAGATTCCGCTTTGGTCTGATTTAGATAAGTTATGTCGTATTCGATGTCCGATTTGTTGCAGTTGATGGTTTCCGAGGGTTCCTCCGACCTGCACATTCGCGTGGGTGTGCCGCCGGTGATTCGATTGCACGGGGTTTTGCACCGGGTCGAAGGGCCGCCCCTCAAGCCCGAGGACACGGAAGAGCTGATGCGCAGCATCACCTCGGAGGAACACATTCAGCAGGTGCGCGAGCGCGGGGGAGCGGACTTTGGGTTCGCGTTCGGCGAGTTGGCCCGCTTCCGCGTCAGCGTGTTCAAGGAGAAGGGCAACTTCGGCCAGGTTTTGCGGCAGATTCCGAACAAGCTGCTCACCATGGAGCAAATCGGGATGCCGCCGTCCGTGCGTGAGTTGCTCTACAAGCCGCGCGGTTTGGTCTTGGTCACCGGCCCCACGGGATCAGGCAAGACGACCACGCTGGCCTCGATGCTTAACATCATCAATGAAGAGCGCGATGACGCGCACATCATTACGATCGAGGACCCGATCGAGTATTACCATAAGCATAAGAAGGCCGTCGTCACGCAACGCGAGGTCAACGTGGACGTGCCGAATTTCGCGGAGGCGCTGCGGCGCGCCTTGCGCCAGGACCCGGACGTGATTCTGGTCGGCGAGTTGCGCGACTTGGAAACGATGGACGCGGCGATCACGGCGGCCGAGACCGGGCACTTGGTGTTCGGCACTTTGCACACGACGGGCGCCGCCAAGACCATTGACCGTATCGTCAACGCGTTTCCGACCAGTCAACAGGAACAGATTCGCATCCAGCTTTCCACGGTGATGCAGGCGGTCATTTCGCAACTTCTGATTCCGCGCATCGATAAACCGGGACGCGTCGCGGTCTTTGAGATCATGGTCAACACGCCGTCCATCGCGGCGCTCATTCGCGACAACAAGACCTTCCGTATCAACTCGGATATTCAGACCGGCGCGAAGTACGGGATGGTGACCCTGGACAGTTTTCTGATCGACAAATACCTGAACGGGTTGATCGCGCAGGAGGAAGTGATCACCAAAGCGCAAGACCCGACCACCATCATGCAGAAGCTGGAGGAAATCCAGGCTGCCCGCGCCGCCGAGCAATTGGCGCAAAGTTAATATATGGCCGAGATCAGTTCTGTCCCCCTTTTGGCTCTGCTCCAGGAGCAGGGTTTGCTCGACGACCTTCAATTGCAGGAAGTCAGCGAAGAGAACGCCCGCAGCGGCAAGCCGCACATGCAGATTCTGCAGGACATGGGCCTGCTCAATCTGGAGACCATTCTGCAAGTCGAGGCCAATCACTTGGGCACCGAGGTCGTGGACATTCGCGAGCAGGATTTGACTCCGGAGGTGATTCAGGCGGTCCCCGGGGCCACCGCGCGCATGTACCAATGCCTGCCGGTCGCGCTTTATGGATCGTCGGTCCGCATCGCGCTCGCGGACCCACTGAACGCGGGGGTCATCGACGAATTGGGTTTCATCATCCGCAAGGAATTGCAGGTCGTGGTGGCGGACCCGGCGCAGATCGACCGGGCCATCAACAAGTTTTATGGCGAGGAGAGCGAAAGCGTTAACGACATTCTTAAAGAGCTGGGCGCCGACGGCGATATCGCCCGCGAAGTGGCGGAGGCTGGCTCGGGCGAGTTGACCACCGACCTGGAGAATCTCGCCAACGAGACTCCGATCATCCGGTTTGTGAATCTCGTGTTGTTCCAGGCGGTGCAGGACCGCGCGAGTGACATCCATTTCGAACCTTTCGAGGACGAGTTCAAGATTCGCTATCGCGTGGACGGCGCGTTGTACGAAATGTCGCCCCCGCCGAAGCATCTGGCTTTGCCCGTGACTTCGCGTCTTAAGGTCATGGCGAACCTCGATATTTCGGAACGCCGCCTGCCGCAGGACGGTCGTATTACGATTAATCTGGGCGGTCGTCAGGTCGATTTGCGCGTCTCGACGCTGCCGACCCAATTCGGCGAGTCGGTCGTGTTGCGCGTCCTTGACCGTTCCGCGGTCAATCTGGACCTCTCGGGCTTGGGCTTTCCCAAGTTCGTTTACGATTACGTCGCCGAGGCGATTCAGCAGCCCAACGGTATTTTCATCGTTACCGGCCCGACCGGTTGCGGCAAAACCACGACCCTTTATTCCGCTTTGCGGCGCATCAACACGATTGATTCAAAGCTGCTGACCGCCGAGGACCCGGTCGAGTTCGACATTGAAGGCATCATGCAGGTCGCGATCAATGAAGCCACGGGCATGACTTTCGGGAAGGCGTTGCGGTCCTTCCTCCGGCAAGACCCGGACGTGATCATGCTCGGGGAAATGCGCGACCTGGAGACCTCGCAAATCGCGATTCAGGCCTCGCTGACGGGACACTTGGTTTTGAGCACGCTGCACACGAACGACGCGCCGGGCGCCGTCACGCGCTTGATCGATATGGGCGTCGAGCCGTTTTTGATTTCCTCGACGCTGCTCGCGGTCCTGGCTCAGCGGCTCGTGCGTACGACTTGCAAAAAATGCCGGACGCCTTTCGAGCCGACGGAGAATCAGTTGTCGCTCCTGAACCTTTCCCCGCATGACATCGGCGAGAAGGTGTTTTACTACGGGCGCGGCTGCGCGAATTGCAATGACACCGGCTACCGCGGACGCAAAGGGATCTACGAACTTCTGGTCATGAACGACGAGTTGCGCGCCCTGGTGAATGACCGCGCGCCGACGGTCGTGATGCGGCAAAAAGGGGTCGAGCTGGGCATGGTAACCTTGCGCGACGACGGCCTGCGCGGTATATTCGACGGCGAGACCACCATCGAAGAAGTGCTGAAGTACACCTAATACAAAAGGTTCTTATGCCTAAATTTAATTATGTCGCGATGGATTCCCACGGCAAGGAAACCAAGGGAACGGTTGAGGTTTCCAGCCAGAGCGACGCCATCAACCGGCTCAAGGAGATGAACCTTTTCCCGACCAAGGTGGTCGAGGCCGACAAGACGAAGGAAAAGGGGGACAAGAAGACCGACAAAAAGGGCAAAAGCTCCGCGCCCGCCAAGGCTGACCCAAAAAAGAACAAGAAAAGGGGCGGCGCCAACTTCGCGATCAAGATTCCCGGGTTTGGCGGCAAGGTAAAGCCGAAGGTGCTGACGACGTTCACCCGGCAGCTGGCGACGTTGGTGGATGCCGGTCTGCCGCTGCTGCGTGGGATGCGCGTGCTCGAGCGCCAGGAGAAGAACCCGGTCCTCCGGGGAATTATCGGCGAATTGGCCACGGCGATCGAAGGTGGCAGCACGTTTTCAGAAGCGTTGGCGCAACATCCGAAGGTGTTCAATCGGCTCTTCATCAACATGGTGAAGGCGGGTGAATTGGGCGGCGTGCTCGAAGTCGTGCTGAACCGTCTTTCCGAGTTCATGGAAAAAGCGCAGAAGATCAAAGGCAAAGTGATCGCGGCGATGTTTTATCCCGTGGCCGTCATGACGGTCGCCACCGCCATCCTGGCCGTGCTGATGATCTTCGTGGTGCCGAATTTCCAAAAAATCTTCGCGGACATGTTGGAAGGGGAGCCGTTGCCGGCGTTTACGCAATTCGTGCTCGGCATCAGCAACGCCATCGCGCATCATGCGATTGAGGTCGCGGTGGGGATCATTGCCTTTTTCATCCTGATTAAGCTGTTCTTGAGAACCAAGTTCGGGCGGCGGCTTTTTGATCGTATTCAGATGAGTTTTCCCTTGATCGGCCCGGTGCTGAGCAAGGTGGCAATCTCGCGCTTCACCCGCACTTTGGGGACGTTGGTCAGCAGCGGCGTGCCGATCCTCCAGGCGCTGACGATTGTGAAGGAGACCTCCGGCAATATCATCGTCGGCGAAGCGGTGGTTATGGTCCATGAAAGCGTCAAAGAAGGCGAGACGATCACCGCGCCGCTCGAGGCGTCGAATGTGTTCCCGCCGATGGTCATCAGCATGGTCGATGTCGGCGAGCAAACCGGCGCCTTGCCGGAAATGCTCATGAAGATCGCGGATAATTATGACGAAGAAGTCGATAACGCCGTCTCCGCCATGACCTCGCTGTTGGAGCCGATCATGATCGTTTTCTTGGCGGTCGTCGTCGGCAGTATCGTCATCGCGCTGTTCTTGCCTCTCATTACGCTGATCGATAAGCTTGGTGACGCTGGCAGCGATAGCGGTCCCCGGAATAAAGAAGCGAAAGATTAAACGCCGCGATTGCGTTCAGAATGGCCACCGCCAGATTGCCGGTGGCCATTTTTTTTGAACTAAAATGGATAAACCGCTTGACAGCTTGAAAGCTGCGCTGTAAATACAATGTAATTACATTGCATTGGCGTTTGATATACAATTAGACCTTGAATGGAGTTTGATTGGAATAATCCGCCGGTCGAATGGAATGGTTCTTTGACGCCGAGAGATATTGAAGAGTCTTTCGAGGATCCGTTTGCGTTGCGGTTGTTGCCTGATTCCGCGCGGTTTTCCGTGCAGGCGAGGTTCTTTAACCTCGGGAAATCGGCGGGTGGCACGGGCATTTTCAGCGTGTATCGGACCAATGGGAAACAGATTCGGGTGATCCAGGCCCGGATCTTTGAACCGGAAGAACAGTATTTTTATCAGCGCAAGCTCAACCAGACGCTGGCGCAGTAACTTCGGTGAAACGGGTAAACGGTCTGGACGGAACGGCGGGCGACAGGTATGAACGCGGTGACCACTTGGGACGATGTGCCGCTCTTCGATAGCGAAGGGGCGGAAGCGGCGTTCTGGCTCGATAACCGGCTGGAGGTGCGCTTGATGGAAGGCTCGGTCGCCGCCGGCACCGAAGTTTCGGAATCGGTCACGATCACGTTGCGGATCGATCCGCGGATGTTGGCGCGGATCAAGCGGTTGGCGCGTTCCCGATACTTGAATTATCAAAGTATGATAAAACAGTGGTTGAGCGAGCGAATGGAACAAGAATTGCGGGAAAGATAGCCGTAGCCGAATCAAAATGAGACAGCATTGGACAACGCCGAACGACCGAAAACCGCTCCCGGGCAGCCGCGGGGAGGCCGATTGCGCCGTGGATTCAGCGGGCGAGCTTGCTGGGCGCTTGGCCACGCGGTCGATGGGCGTTCTCACGCGAGCCTTTACGCTCATTGAGTTGCTGGTGGTCATCACGATTATCGGAATCCTGGCGAGCCTGTTGGTGGGATTGGCCGGGACCGCTTCGGTTAAGGCCAAACAATCGCGCGTGCAGGGAGAACTGCACGCCTACATGACCGCGATTGAGCAATACCGAGCCACGTTCAATCAGTATCCGCCGGATAATGTCAGCCCCGCGACCAAGACGGCGAACCCGGTGATTAACCAACTTTTTTACGAGTTGACCGGAACCATCTATATTCCCGGTCGGGAAAGCTTTCGTGGGCTGGTCGGCGACATGAATATTAATTCCGGCGTAGTCAAAAGCTACTTTAACACGGATGGCTTTATCAACGCGTCCGACGACACGAACAAGGTTCACCGGTTCCTCGATCTGAAGGCGGGTCAATTTCGGACGCTCCCGGGGGCCGCCGGGCTGAGCGCCCAGGTCCTGACGGTACCGATCGATTGGCCGGCGGGGCGTTCTGACAACCCGGTCCCGGGCACGACGATCAATCCGTGGCGTTACGTTTCAACGTCGCCGACCAATAACCCCAACGGGTTCGATCTGTGGGCGGAGTTTTTAATCAGTGGCAAACTGCAGGTGATCGGGAACTGGAAGCAATGAAATCCCGCGTGGCAACCAACGAAAACGCGCTCCCCGTGACGCTGCTGCCAATCCGCTGGCAGCACGAGGCGTGGGCGAAGCGCATCATCGTGCGCGGTCCGACCACGCGGCTTGGCGATACAAAAGGCTTATTTATGAAGTGTCCATCCCAAACCCGTTACCGTCGGTCGCGGGGCTTTACGCTCATCGAATTGCTGGTCGTCATCAGCATTATCGGCATCCTCGCCGGGATGCTGCTCCCGGCGATCAGCAAGGCCCGCCGCGCGGCGCAAATCGCCCAATCAAAAATCGAAATCTCGAATTTGGTGGGCGCCATCAATCAGTATTATTCGACCTACAACCGGTATCCTTCCTCCCCGCAGGCGCGGGCGTCGGTGAATGAGACCTGCCCCGATTTTACGTTTGGCACGATGCACCACGATCAGAGCGGCGCCCAGATTCCCTTGAAAAACAAGGCGGGAGTCGCTCTCCCGAGTATCGTCAACCTTGGCAACCAGCCGCTGTATCAGGCGAGCAACGCGGAAGTGATCGGCATCCTGCGCGATCTCGAGGTGTTTCGCGACGGCAACGCCACCGCGAACAAAAACCACGCGCAGAATCCCCAGCGGATTAACTTTCTGAACGCGAAGGATGTCAACGACTCCAAGTCGTCCGGCGTCGGGAACGACGGCGTTTATCGCGACCCTTGGGGCAATCCCTACATCATCACGATTGACCTGAGCGGCGACGGCAAGGCGCGCGACGCGTTCTACCGGCTCGCGCGAGTCTCCGGCGCCGGATCAGGGCTGGGCGGCTTGAATGGCTTGAGTCTCCCCGTCGTGAACGGCGGCGATATGTATGAGGCCAATGTGACGGTCATGGTTTGGTCGATGGGACCGGACGGCCAGGTAAATCCCGGCGTCCAGGCCACCCTCGGCGTGAACAAAGATAACGTCCTTAGCTGGTAATCGCCATGCAGACCGCTCCCCATAACCAAAACGATTCGCCCGGCGCACCCGTCGTGGCGACTCGGGGAGGGCGCGTCGCGATTCGGTCGGCTGGGGCCGCAACGTGCCGGGCGTTCACTTTGCTTGAGCTTTTGGTCGTGATGGGAATTATCGGCCTCTTGGCGGCGGTCGCGTTGCCGTCGCTCAAGGGCCTTGGCCAGGCGAACATCACCGCCGGCGCGAACCGGCAAATGATCGAGGATCTCTCGATGGCTCGGCTGCGCGCCATCGCTGGGCGAACGACCGTTTACATGGTCTTTGTACCGACGAATATTTGGACCCGCATCGCGGCGGCATCGGACCCAATCGAATTGCGCCAGTTGACCAATCTGGTGAATGGACAATACACGTCCTACGCGCTGCTCGCGAAAAGGACGGTCGGCGACCAGCCCGGGCGGGACCGATCGCGCTATCTGACGGAATGGCGCACCTTGCCGGAAGGGATGCTGATTGCGCCGCCCAAGTTCGTGCCCGCCAATACGAATCTCGCCGACCCGTACCAACGCGGTTTCGTTTACCAAGCCGTTCCGTTCCCGAATTCGACCAACGCTTTGGTAAACCTCCCGTGCATCGTTTTCAATCCGCAGGGGCAGTTGGTGTCCGGCGTTGACGAGATCATTTCGCTCGCGCGAGGCAGCGTCTTCTACGCTCGCGACCAGAACAATCATTACATCTCCCAGCCGCCGGACGTCTCGATTTCGCCGCCTAACAATTTCACGAACAGCCATATCCGCGTGAACTGGCTCACCGGGCGCGCCGTGGTGGAAAGGGTCGCTTTACCGTGAGAATCGCGCGGAAATATTTCGGCGCCCGAGCCACGCAGGCCTTCACGATGGTCGAGATCGCGTTGGCGTTGGGGGTGGTCGCGTTCGCTTTGGTCGCCCTGGTCGGTGTCATGCCGGCGGGGCTTAAAGTGCAGAAGGACAACCGACAGGATACGGTCGTCAATATGGACGGCACGTATCTGCTTGACGCGATCAGGTCTGGTCTGCCGACCGACAACTTGGCTGAGGCGGCTCAGGTTGGCGGCTTGAGCGTCGATATGCTGACGAACTACATTGATTCTATCACGATCAGCAACACTTTCTTTCGCGGGAACTACACGACCTACTCGAACGCCCCGGGGCCGACCGGCCTCACCAACGGTTACCGGATTCTCGGCTTGCTGAGCAGTCCCCGTCTGACCACGAGCGGTCGCACCCTGATAACGAACGTCACGACCGCGGTCATGCGTTCCATCAGCGGTCCGGCGATCGAAAAAGGCCTTGTTACTCGCGACATCGCTTTCCGCTATCTGGTGACCTCGGAGATCGTCCCGTTCTCGATCTACCCGCCGCAGGAGACCAATTTTCCGGGTGGAAACGGGTTTACCGCGTTTGGCAATCTGGGGCGCAACATCGCCAATTCGAACAACTGGCGGACCGCGGTCAACCTGGCGACCAATTGCTACGACTTGCGGGTCACGTTGCAATGGCCGCTGATCACGCGAGGCAAGACGAACTTTGTCGGTGGCGGCCACAAGACCTTCCGGGCGCTCGTCGCCGGCCAATGGCTTCAGGCGACGAATAACCCGTTATCGCTGCCGCCCGTGTACTTCCTGCAACCGTATCACTACGGACAGGTCACGAATCTATGACGCCGCGACGCACAAGCGATTTTGCCGATTTTCGCCGTTCCCGTGGTTTCAGCGTACTGGAGTTGTTGTTGGCCTCGTCGATCCTCAGCCTGATCGTCTTCGGGCTCTACCAGGTATTTCACCAAACGCAAAAGGCGCTGCACGCGAACGTGACGCAGGTGGACGTGCAGGAAGGCGGCCGGGCGGCGATGGATTTTCTGGTGCGGGATTTGGAACAAACGACGTCGTGCAATTTGAGCAACGGCGTCAATGTCTGGGTGAACAACAGCCCGGTCGGTCGCCCGATCACGATGACGACGCTGGACACCAACGTGTTTCGCACCAATTTTTTCGACGACCTCTTCTTCCTCTCCAAATACAATAAGGACTGGACCGGGACCGGCTATCGGGTGCTCTTGGCGAATCCGACGAACGGGTTCGCGAGCTACACCAATTTCGTCGGCGTAGGCAGTCTTTGGCGCTACACGGCCACGACGAATTCGATGGTTTTGACTTCAAACAACCTGCTCCAAGCGTTCGTCAATGCTTCCCCGACCAATATGCAGCGGGTGACCGATGGCGTGGTCGGGCTGCGGCTCATCCCGCTCGATTCTTTCGGCCGGGTGCAGACCACCAACCCGCCGAATCTGGCCACGATCCCGCCTTGGTTGATCTCGATCACGACCAATCGCCTTGATCGTCTGCCGGTTACATTTGCCTATTATACCAACGCGTTGCCGGCTTACATCGACCTTGAACTTGCGGTCCTGGAGCCGCCGACGCTCGATCTATTTAGATCGATTCCGAACGCGCAATCGGCCGCGAACTTCCTGTCGCAACAGGCGGCGCGAGTTCAGCTTTTTCGCCAGCGCATTCCCCTTCGTTCTTCGGCTCAATGAAACGTCAATCACAACGCGGCGTCGCCCTGGTTATCACGCTGATCATGCTCTCGGTGGTGACCGTCATGACGGTGCTGTTCCTGGCCGTCAGTCGCCGGGAGCGGACCTCGGTGAGCGTTACCGGTGATCAAACGGACGCGCGCCTCATGGTGGATTACGGGCTGGGTCGCGCCCAGGCGGAGGTGGTGGCCCGGATGCTGGCGCGTAGCAACGCGTTGGAGTATAACCTGATGGTTTCGACGAATTTTATCAACCCTGCCGGTTTTCAACAGACATCGCCCGATACCTTTGACCGGGTTGCGTATGACTTGGGCGAACCGCGCCATGTCCCGTTGAACGGGGATGAATTGAAAGCGATGCTGGCGCATCTTTGGTTTGACCCCCGGCCACCCGTTTTCATCCAGAACGGCGGATCGAACGAATTCCGGTTCTATTTGGACCTCAACCGAAATGGACGATTTGAGACCAACGGCTACCAGGCGATTTACGACGCCAACGGAAACCCGATCCGAATTAACGGCGTGATCCAGACTAACTTCCTGGTCGGCGACCCAGAATGGATCGGGGTGCTTGAACGGCCCGGCCAGCCACATTCGCGCTCCAATCAGTTTATCGGACGTTACGCGTTCATCGTGCTTCCGGCTGGCAAGAGTCTTGACCTGAATTACATGCACAATCAGGTGAAGCAGTTGTCCGTGCTGGGCGACGGCTATCGCCGCAATCAGGGCTTTGGCTCCTGGGAGTTGAATCTGGCGGCATTTCTGCGCGATCTGAATTCAAATTACTGGGGGCCGGGGAGCTATAACTACAATCCCGCGCTCACCACCGCGAGCAGCGGCGCCGCGTTCGACGACGCCACCGCCCTTTTGACCTACCGCTATAATAGTTCCTTCGGAACGCTCCGTTCCGTTTCCGCGCTCTACGGGTTCAGGGGGACGACCGCGTTTCGCACCGACCTGATTGATGGCTACGGCGAGGGGCCGATCGCCCCTGCCAATGGATTAGGGCAGTTCCTGGACCCGGATAATCCGGCGCAGCCTTGGCCTGGAAGCGACAATACCAATGGCTACGTCGATCTCCAGACCTTGCTTACCATCCCCAACGCGACGCCGCAATTGACCGCCTTCAGCGCGAATCGTTTAAGCCGGCCGATGCTCAACGCCGGGACCTACGATCGCTACAGCTACTATCGGATGCTCGCCCAGTTAGGGGCCGACTCGGCGCCGGCAAATCAGACGACGTTGTCGAACTACTACATCATGAAGGTGGGGCAGCAATGGGTAACGAATATCGAGGCGACGAACGTCGCGAAGCTGAATCTGAATTACGATAATGGCCCGGGATCAACGACGACCAATTTTTTCGCGTGGACGCCGCTCCGTTTTTTCACCAACGCGGCGGACCGCATCTTGCGCTCCCAATTTCTGCCGGGAGTGATCGTCACCAACAACCCGTTTACGTTGGCCGGCATCACGCTGACGAACATCCCGATCTTTCCCACGAATCTTTATAGCGCCCAAGTCCACCGCTCCCTGCAATTGGCGGCGAATATCTACGACGCGACTACGACCAACGCGTTTCCGTCAGTCTTCCGCCCGATTTTGACCCAAGTGGGGACCAACATCTACATCGCCGGATATACGAACGTCGTGTTCGACGCCAATCTAACCAACCCGAACCTGACGTGGCTCGACCTCAACGACCCGAAGGATCGAAGACTGATCGGGGTCAACGACGCCGCGCATTACGTGTACGGCGTCCCGTGGGTAGTCGGCGCGCGCAAGGGGCTGCCTAACTTCAACGAGTTCTCGATGCGGACGAGCGTTCAGCTTACGCGCAAGCTCGAGGTCGTAAAACATTTCGCCGGGGGGCGTCCAACCCAAACGAATCAATTGTATCAGTTGACGATTACGAACGTGGTCGGACTCGAGGGATGGAACTCCTACACCAACAGTTATCTGGCCCCGCTTAAGCTGCGGGTTCAAGCCCGCGTCGCGATGGTCTTGACCAACGGGATCAATCCGGCGAATCTGCTTCCGCTGACGGTGTTTCCAACCTACGCGACGAATATGAACGTGACGAGTTGGGTGAGCAATTCGTTCCTCGTCCCAATCCTCACCAATCAACTCGTGCTTCCCCAAGCCTCATGGCAGAGCCAGCGAATCCCGACGTTTATTACGAATGTCGCTCAATTCGATCGTGGCGCCGGATTTCCGATCCCACAATGGGGTCTGGTAGTGACCAACCGCTTGGTTTATGTGATGACCGACTCGAACAATCGTCCGCTTGATGTCGTGATGCTGAACAATCTTACCAATTATTGGGACTTGACCCAGACGGTGATTGGCATGCAAAACGTTTCGGGGGAGAATTCGGACGCGGGCCAGTTATGGCTAACCAACCGATTGAATCGATCGCTCTCGGTCTTCGCGCCGACGATTGGGATCAACAATCAGATTCAGGTGTCGCTCGGAACGCTCTTTCAGAACGACCCGGCGCTCTGGACTAGTTATAGCTCAGAGCAGTCCGCTGGTTTGGATAAGAGCAAGGCGATCGATTATTTCCGATCGTTCATGGGGTTAAGCCCGCTTACCTTCAAGCAGGGTGATATTCCGGCGAGTATTGGCTTTAAGACGTCGTACCAAGCGCCTTTTTCACCCACTCGTCTGGTTTACCTTTATTCGCGCTGGTCGGCGAACGATCCACTGGTGCATTACACGGTGGAGGATTTGACTGACTTGACTCGAACGAATGTGACTCATTACGCGAATCCGCCGGAAACGCCGTTGCCGACCCCCGATATAAATTTCAACATCTCCCAGATCAATGAACGCTATAGTCCGTGGGACGGCAATCCGTCGAAAAAACAGAACCAGAGTGTAACGAACAATATTCAGACTCAAGACCCTCTGATCTATCGCTCCGATGACTGGCAATTCCCCTCGAACAAATATGCGAACGTGGGCTGGCTCGGGCGGGTCCATCGCGGGACGCCTTGGCAGACGGTCTATTTCAAATCCTATTTTGCGCCGCCTAGCGCGATCCCCAACGCTGATTTGATCGCTTGGACCAAATGGGCGGGGAACACGGGAACTCATCCCACGAATGATTGGAAGCTGGCGGACCTTTTCACGGTGGCGCCGAACGACAACGCGGCCCGCGGCCTGCTTGCGGTCAATCAGACCAACCTCGCCGCCTGGTCGGCGGTGTTGAGCGGCGTTACGGTCGTCTCAAATACCAGTCTGGTAAGGCCGCCGGCGGGTCAGCTCCCGACTTCCCAGACGGTTCGGATCGAGCCAGCGTCGGCGCAACTTCAAACGATCGTCGCCAGCCTGAACGCCACGCGGATGGGATTATTTACGAACCAGATCGGCCAAGTGACTTCCAATGGCTATTTTCCGAATCTTGGCAGCGTGCTTTCGGCCCCGGCTCTCACGGTGGCCTCGCCGTTCCTGAACACGAACGGAGTCAACGCGACTTATGGGATCACCGACGACATGTATGAGCGAATCCCAGAACAGATTCTCTCGCTCCTGAAACAGGATGAGCCGCGAGTCGTCGTTTTCGCGTTTGGCCAATCGCTTAAACCGGCGAACAACTCCCAAGTACTTTCGGGCCCGTACCAGGGTATGATAACAAACTATCAGATAACGGCGGAATCCGCGGCCAAGGTTGTGCTGCGGATCGACGGGGCGCCGCGAAAGCCGCGCGTCGCGGTTGAGAGTTATCACCTTTTGCCCCCTTGATGTGTCTCTCTGCCGTTTTTTAGTATGCGTTTTTCGAGCCGAACTTGGTCTTTGCTGAGCCTTGCGCTTTTCCTGGCCGCCTATTTTTTGTGGCAGGAGGGGGAGAAACTGGAGGCGCGGCGCCGGTCGTCCGCTCCAGCGATTCGCTCAACTCAACCAAAGTCTGGCTCGCCGTTAACCAATCTGCTGAGTTTTCAGCGTTCATCCACCGTCCGGCCGCCCGCCAGGGTCGCGGCGACCACCAACCGGTTCGCCCACCGACTGAGCAATACCGCCCAGCCTTTGGCTCAACTCATGCGTCGCGACACCGCGATACTGCTGCGTAACGCGTTAATCGATACCGCCAACGGCGCCAAGCTCGCCGTTCCGCCCGCGCTCAAGGCGAGCGGTTCACCGGGCAGCTACATCGTGCAATCGAAAGGGCCCTTGGATGACGCGTTTCGCGCTCGCCTGCGCGACGCAGGCGCGACGGTGGTCGCGTACGTTCCCAACAACGCGTATCTCGTGCGCGCCTCGGCGGAGGCCGCCTATCAATTGGCCGCGGCGCCGACGACGCAAGCGATTCTGCCGTACGAGCCGTACTATAAATTGAGCGCTGACCTCCTGAATTTTGCGTTGGATGGCAGTCCAATGACGGGGGATGGATTGCTGAACGTGCTTCTTTTTCCGGGGACGCGGGATTCCGCCTCGGCGGCGTTGCGCGCGCTGGGCGCCGAACCGGTGAGCGTCGAACGCTCAACGTTCGGGCCTCAATTGGTGGTCAAGGCGCCGGCGGACAGCCTGCTGGCGATCGCGCGGTTGGGCGACGTCCAGGCGATTGAACCACGGAGCGCCCGGGCGTTTATGAACGACCTGACGCGCGTTCGGCTGTCGGTGGCGACCAACACGACGACGCCGGTCAATTACTTGAATTTAACCGGTTCAAACGTGGTGGTGAACGTTAATGATTCCGGCGTCGATTCGAGCCATCCCGATTTGGCCGGGCGACTCCTTTCCTCCGACACTAACGCGCTGCAGGATCTTGACGGCCACGGCACCCATGTGGCGGGCATCATCGCCAGCAGCGGCGGGCTTTCGTCCACCGTGACCGGCGCCAGCGGGTCGGTTTCGAACGCGAGTTTTCGCGGGCTTGCGCCGGCCGCGAAGCTGTTCGTTCTGCCGGTCGATCCGAATTTCGGTCCTTTGGTTTCAGACGCTTACTTGCAGGAAACCGCGGCCCGCACGAATGTATTCATCTCCAACAACAGTTGGAACTACACGGGCGCGGCGGATTACGATTTGGCGGCCGCGAGTTATGACGCGGCGGTTCGGGACGCGCTGCCGGAGACGCCGGGATCGCAGCCACTTTTGTTTGTGTTTTCGGCGGGCAACGCCGGCTTCGGAGACCAGCAGGGGCAGAATGGAGAATCGGGAAGCGTCGCCTCGCCGGCGACGGCCAAGAACGTTATTACCGTCGGGGCGCTCGATAGCATACGTGGTATCACGAATCAGGTCGTGCTCACTGATCCCAATTCCGGCATTACCACGACGAATGCTTTGTTTCTGCCGGACACGAGCGACGATACATTGGTGGCTCCGTTTTCGAGTCGTGGCAACGTCGGAGTGGGCACGGAGGGGACTTACGGCCGCTTCAAACCCGATCTGGTTGCGCCGGGCACGTTTATCGTTTCGACCCGTTCCGCAAGTTGGAAGCCGCTGCTCGTACTAACTAATTATTCCACCAACGTTGTCTCGGGCCAACTGATTGATCCACGCGGCACCAACCAGTACGCCGTATTTGTCCCGGACAACGCCGTGCAATTTGGGGTGCAGGTGATTCCGAATTTTGAGTCACCGTCGCCTTTTCCCGGGCTGCCGATCGATTTGCTGCTGGGCGACAGCTATCCGACTTCGCGCGATTTCGTGCGGACCAACTATTTCTCCGTGCCGCCGGATCGTCCGTTGATCGCGGGCGATTGGTCTTACAGCATCGTGAATCCAGGGAACACCCAGGTTAGTTTCGACTTGGTGACGACGCTGATTACCACCAATGGCAACGGGAATTACTATCAGGTCTTGAGCAAATTGAACAACGGCTTGGGGCAGTACTACCGCTATGAATCCGGCACCAGCATGTCCGCCGCCTCGGTTTCCGGCCTGCTCGCGTTGATGCAGGAGTTTTTTCAACGTCAGTTGAGTCTGACCAACTTCAGCCCGGCGCTGATGAAGGCGCTCCTGATTAACGGCGCCCGCTCCGCCGGGCCGATTTACGATCTGACGCCCCAGAATAGCCTCAATATCCAAGGCTGGGGCGTCCCCAATATCACGAATAGCATCCCGCTGGCGTTGACCAATGCCAGCGACCAGACGAGTTGGCCGGTGCGGTTCTTTGATCAAGCGACTAATCGCGTCCTGGCGACCGGCCAGCGACAGTCGTGGACGTTAAAGCTCTCCGCGGCCGCGCAGCAGGCGCCCTTGCGCGTCACGTTGGTCTGGACCGATCCGCCGGGAAATCCGGCCGTGGGCGTCAAATTGGTCAACGACCTTGATCTGGTGGTGACTGACCCTCAAAGTGGCACGGTTTACCTCGGCAACGACATCGATCCGGGGTCGGATTTCAACACCGCCCGCGACCCCTCGAACGTGGGAACGAACGACATTGTTAACAATGTCGAAAACGTTTTTCTGCCCGCCGCTGGCAGTTCGAATCTGGTAATCTCGGTGATCGCGCGGCGAGTCAACGTGAATGCCGTCACCGCGAATACCAACGACGTGGTTCAGGACTACGCGCTCGTGATCTCGAGCGGCAACGGCGACGTGGACAGCCCGATCACCGAATTGACGGCGTTGCCTTCCGTCCCGGCGCCGCCGCCGACGGTGACGACGCTGACGAATGGAGCCCCGTTACTCCACGAGCGAGTCGGAGCGAATTTTCCGCTCACGAACGTTCTTGGGGGCGAGGTAAGCCAGTGGAATTTTTACGTCTTCACGAATTCGCCGCCGGCTACCAATTCCGCCGCCTATACCAATAGCGCGTCAGTAGGCTCCATCACCAATGGGAGTAACGTCGTTTTCGCGACTTTTTTGCCACCAAATCTGGGGTTGCCTCGCGCGACCGGCGCGGACGTGGACCTCTACGTCTCGACGAATTCGGCGTTGACCAATCTTGACCCGGTTGTCCTGGCGTCGGCCGATAAGTCGGTCGGTCGCGGCGGCACCGAGTTCGTATTTTACACGAACGCTCCGCTCGGCCAGGTCTATTACGTCGGCGTCAAGTCGGAAGACCAGCAGGGCGCCGAGTATGCGTTCATCGGCCTCTCGAGCAATATCCCGTTTGACCAAAGGGACGCGTTCGGCAACTTCATCGTGCAGGGGCAGCCGTTGCATGTTCCAATTCCTGACGGTTCGGCGGCGCACCCCGGAGGCGTGCTGATTTTTGCCCTCGCGACCCAGCCCATGCTCGTTCAGAAGGTCATCGTCAACAACGTCATTACGCATCCCAACATCGGTGACTTGCTTGGCAACGTGAGTCACAGCCAGAAGTTCGTCGTCCTGAACAATCATACGCTGGACAACGGCAATACCAATTTGTTGCACACATTCGTCTATGATGATAGTTCGAGCGGCCAAACGGTGAACAGCATTCATACCGACGGTCCCGGAAGCCTGAATGACTTCATCGGAGAACAAGGGCAGGGGCTTTGGCTGCTGACTATGGTGGATAATTCCCCCGGCTTTTCCGGCGTCGAAGAAAACTTCTCGCTGCTCCTCCAGCCCAGTCCGCTCGGCACGCCGACCGGCGTTCACGATACGGTCCAGGGGAACCGCGAAAACTGCTATTTTATTGACGTGCCGGCGACGGCCAGCCAGTTGAACGTCCTGATGAGCGACATGTCCGGACCGTTGAACGTGTACGTTCGCCGAGAGCAACTGCCGACCTCGACTTTGTTTGACAAGTCCGCGCTGATGACGCCCACCAGCGGCACGCTAACGCTTGGATTGCGCGACGTCCCGCCGCTCGTTTCGGGGCGCTATTTTGTTTGCGTATTCAACCCCGGCGCCAGCGCCGTCAGCTACACGATCACCATTAACACGTCGGCGAACTTGCCGGCGAACTTCGTGCTGCATGAAGACTCGACCGGCTCGTTACCGATTCAGGACGACGCGCTGACGCGGGCGATACTCAACGTCCCGCTACAACGACTGATCACCGAGTTGCAGGTGGGCGTTCGCATCGACCATCCCCGCGCTTCGGATTTGGTGCTTCATTTGGTCAGTCCGCAAGGGACGCGCGTGCTGTTGGCTGAGAACCGTGGCGGACTAAGTACGCAGGGCTACGGAAGTGGAAGCGGCACGAACATGGTGATGGCGACGTTTGCGGATAATCCAGATTTGTCGGGCGTGCCTATTAAATTCGCAACCTCTCCATTCACGAATAATCTGGCCGTCGTGGCGGCGACCAATCCACCCGTCATGGCGGACGGATTCGAAAACGCGACCCCGGGACTTTATCCCGCGGGCAGCTACGTCTCGGGTTGGCTCGTGGTGCATGGGACCGCGGAAGTGGAAGGGCCGCAAAATGGTCCGGATAGCGGAAACAATTTTCTGGTGCTCGGCGTCAACGCCAAGGGCGCGTCCAAGATTTCGACGAATATCGTGACCACGCCGGGCGGGCTTTACACGATTTCCTTTGCCTACAATGGCGGACCAAACGATTCGCTGGCCTTTCTGACGAACGGCGTCGCGGTAAAGTATTTTCAGTCGGTTGGACACTGGTACCATACTTCAATTGTGTTCCAAGCCCTCAGCCCGTTGACCTCGGTTGAATTGTCCACCCTGACGACGGGCATCCCGGCCGTCGATTCCGTCAAAGTTTTCCAAAACCCGGCGGCGGCGCACTCTTACGTGTTGCCGGAAGAGGCGCTGACGAGCTTTGTCGGCGAATCGACGCTGGGCGACTGGACGCTGGAGATTCTCGATGATCGCGCTGGTCCGCCGGACGCGAACCCGGCGTTGCTGGCGTGGGAACTGCAATTCACAATCGCGCCGACCAACACCACGACCGTGACGCTGACGAACTGCACTCCCTACACCGACGTCGTTTCGGGTAGCGATTTTAAGTATTTTGTGGTGGATGTTCCCCGGGCGGCCACGAGGGCGACGAATATCCTCGAAGGAACCGGCGATCTGGTCTTGTACGGTGATCAAACGGGGCTGCCGGTCGGCTCGCAGCCGCCGGACTCATACTTGGTGGATGACAACGGCTGTTGCGGCTTGGGTGAGTCCCTGCTGCTGACCACCAATTCACCCGTGAACGCGCCGCTCAGGCCGGGCCAGCGCTACTATTTGGCGGTCGGAAATTTTCCGGGGTCGCCGGCCACTAACAGTTTCTCCCTCCGTGTTTGCTTCGACCACACGGACGCCGAGCTGTTTAACTTAACCGCCCTGACCAATCAGATTCCCTATACAAACTCGATCCCCGCCACCAACGCGCTCGACTACTACCAATTCACGGTCTCCTCGAACGCCGTCAGTGTGAGCTTCGACCTTTTCCCCTTCGACGGAGACGTCAATTTGGTAGTCAGGAAGGCTCAAAATGTGGTCGATCCGCTGCCGACGACCAGCGTATTTGACTACGCCAGCGCGAATGGCGGGACGTTGCCTGACGAGGTGACCGTCGTGAGCAATTCAATTCCGGTTCCGCTTTCCGCGGGAGTGTGGTATTTGGGCGTTTACAACACCACGACGAATACGGTCAACTACCGGATCGTAGCGACCGAGATCACCCAAGGGATTCCGGTCATTACCTTGACTAACGCGGTGCCCGATAATAGTTCAGCGGGCGTTAGCAGCGTCGCGGACAAATACTTCAAATTTACGGTGGGGACTAACGCTCCGGTGGTGGAGTTCGAAGTCTATAACTTGACGGGACCGGCGGATTTCTTGATCCAAGACGGCGCCCCTCCGACCTACAGCGGCAACTACAGCCTCGCTCAAGTTTCGCCGACCTTGCCTGGCAAGTTCATAGTGCGGCAAAGCGACAACTTCCCGGTGATCGCGGGAGATTGGTATCTGGCCGTGATCAATAGGGAACAAACGAATATCAATTACACGGTCCGTGCGACGGTCCTTTCAACCAATCCGGTTTTCATCACCTTGACGAATGCCATACCGTACACGAACCTCGTCGCCGGTTCTAGCGCGACGACGGTTGAGTCCGACTATTATCAGATCAATGTCGCGACCAATACGAAGTACGCGGAATTCCGTCTTTTCCCTATTAGCGGAGGCGTGAGCCTCGAGGTGAGTAATGATCCCACGTTCCCGTCGCCACACTATAGCAGCGCCAATCCCGGGCCGAGTAACCAGACGATTCTGGTGGGGCAAGGGTCGGCGCCAGTTTCGCTTGGCTCCGGGTTGTGGTATCTGCGAGTCAGCAACTTGGACGCGCCGGCCACCGTTTATTCGGTTCGTGTGGACGAGATACCTACCGGTGGAGCGGCAATCCTTCCGCTAGATGGCAATGAGTTGTCAGGAATACTCGCCCCGGGCGCCCCCGACTATTATCTGCTGAGCGTGCCGACGAATGGGTTTATCTTTGTGGGTATCGATCCCTCAGTGATTGGGGTTGTGAATGCGTATTTGCGGAAAGGCTTGCCGTATCCGGACGCGGTTAACTTTGACTTTAAGGGCGTCGAGAATCCTCTGGGCGGACAAGTGGACATCGACCCGAACAACGCGGTTGGCCCAGGAGATTATTATTTGATGATAACCAACACGAGCTCGGCCATCATCGACTATGGCGTCTTCGCTTCTCTCCGAATCATTGCGCCGCCACCGAACACTAATTTCGTTATCTCGCCTGGCGTGTCCGTGACGAACGGCTCGGTCTGCTTGACTTGGAATTCCGTCTTGAACGCGACGTACACCATCGAGGCCAAGACCAACCTTGCGGATGCCAACTGGAGTGTCGTCCTCACCAATGTGATCGGCGGAAGCCCCACTACACTGCAATGTTTTCCCGAGACCGGCGTGGATCGGTTCTTCCGCGTGGTGCAGGGGGCGATAACCAATCCGCCGGTCGTTCCGCCACCGACGAATTTTGTGATCAACCCTGGAGTGACTGTCACGAACGGCTCGGTCTGCTTGACTTGGAATTCTGTTTTGAACGCGACGTACACAATCGAGGCCAAGACCAACCTTGCGGACGCCAACTGGAGCGTCGTCCTTACCAATCTGATCGGCGGAAGCCCCACAACGCAAAAATGTTTTCCCGAGACCGGTGTGGATCGGTTTTTCCGCGTAGTGCAGGGGGCGATAACCAATCCGCCGGTGGTTCCGCCACCGACGAACTTTGTGATTAACCCTGGGGTGACAGTCGCGAACGGTTTGGTGTGCTTAACTTGGAACTCTGTTTTGAACGCGACGTACGCCATCGAAGCCAAGACCAATCTTACGGACGCCAGCTGGAGCGTTGTCCTGACCAATTTGATCGGTGGAAGCCCCACAACCCAGAAATGTTTCCCCGAGACTGGCGTGGATCGATTCTTCCGGGTGGTGCAGGGCTCAATAACCAACCCTCCGGTGGTTCCGCCATCGACGAATTTACTGATCAACCCCGGGGTGACGGTCACTACTGGTTCGGTCTGCTTGACTTGGAATTCTATCTCGAACGCGACCTATAGCATCCAATACAAGACGCATCTTACAGACGCAGCTTGGAGCGATGTTGCCACAAACATCGTGGGCGCGAGTTCAACGACGAAGAAATGCTTTCCGGAGACAGGGGTAAATGGGTTCTTCCGTGTCGTTCAAGTTGCCGCACCATAAGCGTCGATCTACGGTTTTAAGATGGTCGCGGGTTGAGGCGTGCGTGGCGAAGGGCTCGGTGTTGATTTGCAAACGGGGAGGCGTCAAAGAATTGGCTTGAAAAACCGACTCCGATCGGTATTGTATAGGCGTTGGTTCACCTAAATTGCGGCTTCGAGCCACAATTGAGGGGTGAATCCACGCTCCGGCGGCTCGCGCTGAAGGGACTTGAATCCGTTTCGGCGGGCGGTTCGTAGCGGTCAGACAGAAACGGGATCACGATATGGCCGTCAATCCAATCTTTTCGATCGATGCCAATAGTTCGGCGCTGACGACGTTGGGCTTTTTGAATTCAACCTCGGTGGATTTGGCGAATTCGCTGGCTCGCCTTTCGTCGGGATTAAGAATTGTCTCTCCGGCTGACGACCCCGGAGGTTTGGCGCAATCGATCACGCTCTCCGCCCAGGCGAGCCGGGCCACGGCCGCGTCCACGGTCATTACCAACGCGACCAGCTTCAGCAACAGCCAGAATTCATTCCTTACCCAGGTGCAAAGCTCGTTGACGCAGCTCAGCGATTTGGCGGTTTCAGCGCAGAGCGGCACGGCGACGCCGGCGGACATCTCCACCTACACGACAGAATTTGTTCAGTTGCAGAACTTTATCAGTGATGTCGGCAATAAGCAGTTCAACGGCATCAACCTTTTCGGCGGGCAGGGCCTCTCGGTGATCACCGGCGGTGATTCAAGCAATACCTTTAACCTGACGCCGATCGATCTGGCCAACGCGTCACCGTCCGTGGGGCTGGCTTCGGCCTACGACACCTCGGCGGTCACCATCGGCACGGCCGCGGCCGCCGCCTCCGCGCAGAGCGTGATCGCGACGGCGATACAGACGGTCGGCATGATGATCGCCAACGTCGGCTCGAACGTGGAGCGACTGAATCTCACCAACGATAGCCAAACGAGCCTGGCCACGAACCTCACCAACGCGAGCAACGCCATCACGAAGGTTGACCTGCCGACCGAGATCGCGAATTTCTCGCAATTATCTTTGCTCCAACAGACGCAGAACGAGGCGTTGGCGCAGGAACTGTTGCTGCCGCAGCTCAGCCTCAACTTGTTGACCAGCTTGCCCAAGCTGGGTTGACGCCGGTGAGCCGCGGCGTCGGTTCGCCCCCTCCGCGCAGGCGCCTACGGGACCACCTCGTAAGCGAAGCCTTTGAGGTACTCGGTCTCGGGAATCGCGGGAATAATCGGATGGTCGGGAGACTGGGAGAATGTGTCGATGCGCCGCAGCAGCCTGCGAGCGTCGTAGGCGGCCGCCATAATGGCCTCCTGGAAGGTGACCGCGTCAACGTGATGCGAGCAGCAGAACGTGGCCAACAGGCCGCCCGGCTTCAGAAGCTTTAGCGCGCGCAGATGGATTTCCTTGTATCCGCGAAGGGCGTCCTGAACGGCGGCGCGGTTCCGGGTGAATGAGGGAGGGTCGAGAATCACGACGTCAAATCGCGGGATGACCTTTTCGTGCGGCTTGACGGCGGTTTGCGCGTTCAACCAATCGAACACGTTCACCGTTTCGAACGAGCACTGGCCCGCCAATCCGTTGCGAGCCGCGTTGCGTTCCGACACCGCGACGGCGTCGGCGCTCTGATCCAAGCCATGCACCCGGCTCGCGCCGGCTCGCGCGGCGTGCAGCGCAAATCCTCCGTGGAACGAGAAGCAATCGAGAACCTGGGCGCCAGCCGGGAAATTCGCCAACTCCGCGACTCGCTGATAGTTCACCTGCTGATCGAGGTACAAGCCGGTCTTATGGCCGTGAAGGAGGTCCACCTCGAACTGGAGGCCATTGAGCCGGACGATAAAGGGTTCGGCGGCGTCTGGCGCCCAGGCCCCGGCGAGCACGCCGCAGATTTCCGGCAAGCCCTCGAATTTGCGCGAGGCGATGTCGTTCCTCTCCAGAATCGCCCGAGGGTTCAAGACGGCCTGGAGCGCGGCGACGATCATAGCCTTGCGCTGATCCATTCCGAGCGCGGAGGTTTGGACGACGAGGACATCCTCGTATTTGTCCACCGTCAGGCCGCTGAGGAAATCGCTCTCGGCGTTGACGACGCGAAAACTGCTGGCGCCCGGGAGCCGGCGTTGTCGGAGCGACAGCGCGGCGCGAATCCTAGTCTCGAAGAACGCTTGATCGATCGGCGTGCGTTCCGTCGCGAGGAGGCGGACGTTGATCTTCGACTTTGAATTGTAGATTCCGACGCCGAGAAACCGTTGCCGGTGATCCTTGACTTGAACGATGTCGCCATCCGTAACGGGGGCGGTCAGTCGAAGAATGGAGCCTTGGTAAATCCAGGGATGGCCACCAACCACTCGGTCGGCCTCACCGGGGCGAAGTAAAACGGTCGTAATCTTGTCCATGAGTTTGTAAACAGGCCAAAGAGGGCAGGGCGCTCATCCCGAGACGGACGGGGAGCGCGCCAGCCGTTAAACCTTAAAACGCGCCTGCGCGACGGGTGATATACCCGAACTGGAGACTTTATCCGTGAGTGAAGGGCCGGGGCGAGGTTATAATTGCAAATTCTTGTCGGTCACCGCCCCGTAGGTTGCGGAGGTGACCAGATGGGCGTATTTCGCGAGGACTCCGTGCAGATAGCGCGGTTTGGGCGCTTTCCAAGCGCGGCGCCGAAGTTTCAATTCTCGTTCGGAGACTTCCAGCGTCAGTTGGCGGCGCTGCGCGTCAATCGTGATGCGGTCGCCATTCTTGACTAAGGCGAGATTACCGCCGACGTACGCCTCCGGCGTGATGTGCCCGACCACGAATCCGTGCGTTCCGCCGGAGAACCGCCCGTCGGTGATTAGCGCGACATCCTTGCCCAAGCCTTTGCCCATGATCGCGGAAGTCGGGGCGAGCATCTCCCGCATTCCCGGCCCGCCTTTAGGCCCTTCGTAACGGATGACGATGACGTCGCCTTTCTGAACGGTGTCGTCCAGGATCCGCTTCAAGGCTTCCTCTTCCGAATTGAACACCCGCGCAATCCCGCTGAAAAGTTGACCTTCCTTGCCGGAGATTTTGGCGACACCGCCTTCCGACGCCAAATTGCCGTAGAGGATGACGAGGTGGCTGTCCTTTTTGATGGGATTGTCCAACGGGCGGATGATCGTTTGCCCGGCGGGGTACGGCTTCGTCTGAGCCAGGTTTTCGGCCAGAGATTTGCCCGTGACGGTAAGGCAATCTCCGTGCAGCAAGCCGCCGTCGAGCAGCGCCTTCATCATCGGGGTGATACCGCCGATGGCGACCAATTCTGACATGAGATGCTTCCCAGATGGCTTCAAATCCGCCAGTACGGGGACGCGCTTTCCGATGCGCGTGAAATCGTCGATTCCCAACTTGACCCCGGCCGCGCTGGCTATCGCCAAGAGATGTAGGACGGCGTTGGTCGAACCGCCGAGCGCGATGACGACGGTAATGGCGTTTTCAAAGGCTTTGCGCGTCAGGATGTCGCGTGGACGCAGGCCAAGGCGCAACAGTTCGACCACGGCCGCGCCGGCGCGCCGGCAGTCGGCCATCTTGGCCGGGGAAATCGCCGCCTGGGCGGAACTATCGGGCAGACTCATGCCGAGCGCCTCGATGGCCGAGGCCATGGTGTTGGCGGTGTACATGCCGCCGCAGGAGCCGGGCCCCGGGATGGCGCACGCTTCGATCGCCTGCAATTCCTGGTCGTCGATCTTCTTGTTCGCGTGGGCGCCGACCGCCTCAAAGACCGAAACGATGTCAAGATTCCGTCCGTTAAGGCAGCCGGGAAGAATCGTCCCTCCGTACACGAAAACCGCCGGACGATTCATGCGTGCGATCGCCATGAGGCAGCCCGGCATGTTCTTGTCGCAACCGCCGATCGCGACCAAGCCGTCCATTCCTTCACAGCCGACCACGGTTTCAACGGAGTCCGCGATAACCTCGCGTGAGACCAGGGAGTATTTCATCCCTTCGGAGCCCATGGAAATGCCGTCGGAAACGGTGATCGTATTGAAGATGATTGCCTTGCCACCGCCTTGGTCCGCGCCGGCGGCCGCTTCCACCGCCAGTTTATCGATGTGCATGTTGCACGGCGTGACCATGCTCCAGGTTGAAGCGATGCCGATGAGCGGTTTCTTAAAATCCTCTGGCTTGAAGCCGACCGGATAAAGCATCGCCCGGCTTGGCGCTCGCTCGGGGCCGTCGAGCACGATGCTGGAGAATGGTCGCATGGAAGGCGCCTCTTTGGCTGCCTTGGACGGCTTGGATTTGGAGTTCTTCATGTTCTGCTTGGCAACTTAAAATCCTTCGCCCTTGGTCTTGGTCTTGATGCGGCAGAGGTAGTGATTCGCCGTGATGTAGAGGACCGTGCCATCTTCACCCCACGCGCAATTCGCCGTCGGTTCGCCGGTGTTAATGGTGCCGAGATGGACTCCCTCGGGCGAGAAGACCAGCACGCCGCCGGGTCCGGTCGCAAAGAGGTAACCGTTACGGTCGATCTTCATGCCGTCGGGCAACCCTTTGCGGTCCTTCGTCAGCGAAGTCGCGTCGAAGAAGACCCGCCCTTTCCCAACGGTGCCATCGTCGTTGACAGGATAGGCCATCCAAATCGCGCGGGCCGGGTCGGAGACGGAGATGTAAAGCGTCCGGCCTTTTGGGGAGAAGGCGATTCCGTTGGGGAACGTCAAATCGCTGATGAGCAAGCTCAATTCGCCGTTCTGTTTGAGACGATAGACGCCGCTGAAGAGCAGCTCCTTTTTCGGATCGTTGTTCATGCCAACCAGTCCGTACGGCGGGTCCGTGAAGTAAAGGTCGCCGTCGGCATTGTACACCAAATCATTTGGGCTGTTGAAACGGCGCGCCTGGTAATACTCGGCCAAAGTGGTCTTGCTGCCGTCCTTTTCCAAGCGGGCAATCCGGCGATCGCCGTGTTCACAAAGAATCAGGTGTCCGCCCGGATCCATGGTCAAGCCATTGGATCCCGGTTCGCCGCCGCGCGGCTCGGAACCGGTGTAGCCGCTGGGTTTCAAGAAAATGTTGTACGTCTCGCCTTCCTTCCATTTGTAAACGATGTTTTTCGGCACGTCCGAAAAGAGAAGTTGGTGGTGGCGGACGTCCCAGACGGGACCCTCGGCCCAAGTGAATCCTTCGGCGAGTTTCTCGATCTTGGCGTCCGTCGCGATCAACTGATCAAACGCGGGGTTAAGTCGCTCGATCGTGCCGATCGTCGGGTACGTGGGACGTTCCTTCTTTGATTTGGCGGTCGGCGCCGGTTTTTCGGCTCCGGCAGGCGCGTCCGCGGCCCAGCTCAAGCCTGCCCCCGACAAGAGTATAAGTGAGGCGCCAATGATTCGCTGAAATCGATACATTTTCATAGTGGATGCCGTTTTGAAATCGCGGGCAAGGATCAAGACCAATCGCGGAACGGTCAAGCGCAAATGGCGCGCGGAAATACGCCAAACGTCCGGGTTCTAACCGCTTGGCGTCGCTTAGGGAACGAGCACCGCGAGGCGGTAGAAGCGCCGGTTGGGAGGAACTGCTCCGGGATCGCTAAGTTGGACGGGGTCGCCACTCCCCGTGATCTGGTCGGCGATTACGCTCCAATTGCCGCTTCCCAGTTCGTCGCGGGCTTCCACGAGGTACCGGAGGCCAAAGAGAGTGTCAAATCCGACGGTGAACGCGCCGTTCGCGTCGGGCAACGCCGTGATCCGCAGGGCGCTGGTCGGGTCATTGGGATCGGAACCGGTCTGGAATTCTTGCAGGTTGGTCATCCCATCGTGATCGGGATCACACGCGGCGCACGAAACCGCGTTGGTCGTGGTTCCCGTGCCGCCGAAGTGCGCTTTGCGCCAGCCATCCGCAATCCCGTCGCCGACGCTGTCCGTGGGCGCAAGGGCAATGCCGCCCGCCAACGGCGAAGTATTTCCCGCCAAATCGGTCGCGGTCGCGGTGATGTTTTGGCCGAGCGTGAGCGACGGCGCCAACGTGACGGAGAAGTTAAGCGCCCCGAGTAATCCCGCCGTGAAGTCCTTGCTTCCGAGATAAGTTTTTGCCTGCGGAGCGGCGCTTCCGATCGGGCTGGTGTAAAAATCGATGTGGACGGTGTTGCCGAGGATGCCAAGCAGAGAGCCGACCAGAAAATTGGCCCCAATCGGCCCCGAGGTCAGACTGGGAGGGGCGGTATCATTGTTGCCGCCGGAGAACAAATCGATACTTAGCCCGGCGTTGCTGAAAATCGAATTGCCACGCACGGTATTACCGACGGTTCCGGCGCCGGAGATTTGCACGCCGTCACCTTGATTATAGGCGATCAGGTTTCCCGCGCCGGGTGTGGTCCCGCCAATCGTGTTCGAGTGCGTGCCATTGAAAAGCACGAGTCCGCCGGAGGTATTCGCAACACTGCCGTTGGCGGCGTTGAGGCCGATCTTGTTCCCCTGGATCACATTGTTGGCGGTGTTTGTGCCATACAGTGAA
The DNA here is from genome assembly GCA_964522665.1 of uncultured Verrucomicrobiota bacterium. GTDB lineage: Bacteria > Verrucomicrobiota > Verrucomicrobiia > Limisphaerales > CAZFVY01 > CAZFVY01. Next base: position 30,654 of record CAZFVY010000021.1, read on the forward strand.
ATCGCAAAACCATGATTCCCCGAAATGAAATTGGGGTAGCCGACGCCGACCCCGCCGATCTGATTCGACTGCGCTCCATTTAGGATGGTAATCCCGTAGCTTTCATTCGCCACCGCCAAAACCCCGGTCGCGTCCAATCCGATGAAGTTGCCCGCGACCATGTTGCCGCTCGTGCCCAGGTCACTGACGACGATTCCCGGATACCCGTTGCCCGAAATCACATTGCCAGCCCCGGGCATGGTTCCGCCGACGAGATTGCCCTGGGCTCCGCCGAGGATGTCGATACCGCCGGCAAGATTAGAAATCGCGATGCCACCGGCGGTGTCCAAGCCGACGTAGTTTCCGGCGACGATGTTACCGCTGGTATTGGCATCACTAATGACGATGCCGGCGGAAATGTTGCCGGAGATTACATTGCGCGCCAGCGATGACGCGCCGCCGACGATATTTGATTGCGCGCCCAGGAAAATCGTAATGCCCGAGAGTAGGTTCGGCACCGCCTTGTTGCCCGCGGCGTTGAGGCCGATCAGGTTTCCTTGCACAAGATTGAACATTGTACCGGCATCGCTGATGTTGATCCCCAGCGCGGTGTTGCCCGAAATGACGTTCCCGGCGCCGACGATCGTGCCACCAATCAGGTTGCTTTGAGCGCCGCCGAAAATCGCGACGCCGGAGAGTTGGTTGGGCAGCGCCGTCGCGCCGGTTGGGTCCACGCCGATCAAATTGCCCTCGATCAGGTTGGCGGTCGTCCCGGCATCGCTGATGGTCACGCCGCCGCTGGAGTTGCCGGATATGACGTTGGCGGCGGTGACGTTGAAACCACCGATGACGTTGCTCCGCGCGCCCGCAAAGAGGCTCACGCCGGCCGCGGTGTTCGGGACCGCGCTCTTACCGGCCGCGTTCAAACCGATGAAATTGCCGGCTACGACATTCGCGGTGGTGTTCGTGTCGCGGACCGCCACCCCAGGACCTTGATTGCCGGCGATGATGTTGCGCATAAGCGGGGATTCACCTCCGACGGTGTTCGAAGCGGCGCCGCCTTGAAGGGCTACGCCGGCGGCGGCGTTGGGGACAGCCCCGTTTCCGCTGGCGTTCAGACCGATGTAATTCCCGCGAACCAAATTATTGAAAACGTTGGTTCCACTCATCAAAACCCCGGAGTTCGCGTTGCCGGAAATGATATTGGCGGCCCCGTTGTCCGTCCCGCCGATCAGATTGTTGTTCGCGCCGTCAAAAATGACGATTCCGGCGGAAGCATTGGGAACCGCGTTTGTCCCGGAGGCGCCGAGGCCGATGTAATTTCCCTGCACGGAATTGGCTTGTGTCCCTTGGTCTCCGAGGGCGACGCCATAGGTGCCGTTGCCGCAGATCAAATTGCCGGCGCCGGCGCTTGGGCCGCCGATTAGATTGTTGTTAGCCCCGGCGCCGATGCTTACCCCAGTGCGTCCATTCGGCACGGCGCCGGTTCCGGTCGGGTTAACCCCCAAATAGTTGCCCACCACTAGATTGCCCGTGGTATTGGCGTCCGTGATGAATATCCCATTAAGCGCGTTGCCCGAGATCACGTTGCGTGCTTGGGGCGTCGTTCCGCCAATCTGGTTTCCCTGCGCGCCGTTTCCAAGGCGGATCCCAGAAGAACCATTGGGCAACGGCGCCGTACCTTTGGCATTCAAGCCGACGAAATTCGCCGAAACGACGTTGTCACTGGTACCGGGATCAGTAATCACTAATCCATCGGACAGACTGCCAGAGATGATGTTGCGGAAACCCGCGGCGGAGCCGCCGACGGTGTTGCCGTGAGCGCCATGCGAAATCGTGACGCAGTTTAGTCCGTCGGCGATGCTGAAGGCGCCGGTCGGATCGACCCCAAGATAACATCCGCTGACCACGTTGCCGGCCGCGTTCGTGCCGTCAATCAGGACTCCCGAGCCGGGAAAGCCATTGATTATCAGCGAGCGAACCGTGCAATTGCTTCCCGCGAGGCGCACGCCGGAGCCTTCGTATAAGGTCGGCAGGAGGATGCCATTGAGTTCGATGGCCGGGCCGTTGGGGTTGGGATTGGGTAGCTGGGTCGCGCCGTCGAGAGTTGTTCCGTTCACGAGGCTGGGAAGCTGGTCCGTCGGTTGAATAAGAAACACGTTCGTCAGTTTGCCCGGATCGTTGGCGGGAATATTGAAGGTAATCGTGGTTCCAGGGTGATCGAAGGCGTAATAAAACGCGGCACGAAGACTGCCGGGGCCACTATCTTGGGTGGTGGTCACAATGTTGGTGGTGGGTGGTCCCACTCCATATATCGCCGCCATTCCGGCACGGTCGCCGACGCTCAGAACCGGATCGAACCTTACTCCCATGATGTCGATGTACTGCGAGTACGCCGGCAAAGGGACGATCGTGTCCAGCCCTGGATTCACGGAGAACGCGTTGTGGGCGTAGTGCATTATCGAGAGAAAATCGTACGGCGTGTTCGTGCGTGAAGTGGGGATTTTGACAAGTTGCGGTTCGAGTCCCGGAACGATGTTATTCGTCAATACGGTGACGTAGTCATCACGGTCAAGCCGTTGATGTTCATGCACCAAACCGAGCGCGTGGCCCAGCTCGTGGCAAATCACTTCCCGTATCCAGGAGGAGGCGCCGATCAGGAGGAATTGTTCGCCGCCGATCATACCGACCGCCGAGCGGCCGCCCTCGCCAACGACGCCCGAGTTGTCATCTCCGACGGTGATAAAATTCGCCTGATTCGTGCGCGGGAAAAAATGAAGGTTGGCGAACATCGCCCACTCTCTGGCCGCGTCGAGGAATACCTTTTGATGGGCGGCGGAGAGCACGTTTGTGACGTGTACGACGTTCGTCAGAAACGTCGAATTCGTCGATGGTATCAGGTTTGTCACCGCGACGACGTTGGTGAAATTGTAATACACGTTGCCGGCGGTCCAAGTTGGAGCGTTGCTGGAGCCAGCCAATTCCAATTGAAAGGGGGCCTCTCCTGCGAGACGATCGCGCCAAGCTTTAAGGTCTGTGACCCGAATATCCATGTCGCCGACCGCCGCGGTCCGGTCGTAGGGCGATAGGTTGTCGAGGATTTTGTCAAGGACCGCGACGTTCCAGTCGGCGCTTTGGGATTTGGCGGAGACGCGCGACGGCGCCAGAAGAAGCAGGCTGAGGGAGAGGAGATTTGCGAAACGAACAAGACGGGTGTTCAAGGACTACAATGCCTTTCGATGTGTCAGACAGTTTTTCGGCGCTGGCGATCCGTCGCGAATCCCATCCGGAGGGTCGCGATTCAGACCAGTTTGGGACGATGACTCACTGACCAAACTGCGCCGACAGTAGCAATAACCCTACCTAGGCGCAAGCCGGGGATTCCCCTAATCGAATTACCGGGGCCGCCCCGGTTGATTGGTCTCCGACTCCGCGAGCCAAATCGCCAGAGTCGAAGTTTGGTGCGTCGGCAGACGCAGCGCGACACCGCTTTAGGCGCTGAAGTGACGGCTCAGCAACCCGAACGGGAGAACGGGTCCTGCCCGGCGAAAGCGTCGTCGCCGCTACGCTCTGCCGACGCACTCCATACCATGCGGCAACTCGCGTCCGGGCGCCCCTTGTGAACGTGTGATTCACGAGCCTCGGGGCGGGGCTCGCGGCGCTTACCGCCGGAGGCGCCCGCTTGACGCCCCAAATCGAATCCCAGCATAATGGTTCGTGGCGAAACGAATTTGTGTTTTTTGCTCCTCCAGCAACTTGGTTCCATCGCGCTATTTTAAGATCGCGGTGGAGTTGGGCGCGTTGATCGGCCGGGCGGGGCTGACGCTCGTTTATGGCGGGGGAAACGTCGGATTGATGGGCACCGTGGCGGTCGCGACGCATGCCGCCGGTGGGAAAGTCGTCGGAGTCATTCCCCGATTCATGCTGGAAAAGGGCTTGGCCTACGAGCAGGCGGACCAACTGATCGTCACGGACGATATGCGCGAGCGGAAAGCCGTGATGGAGGCGCAAAGCGACGCCTTCTGCGCGTTGCCGGGCGGATTCGGAACGCTGGAGGAGATTTTGGAAATCGTCACGCTCAAACAACTCCAACGGCACGCCAAGCCGATTGTTTTTATGGACGTCGCGGGTTTTTACCGTCCGCTCCAGGAGATATTTGAACAGTTGTACCGCGACGCCTTCATGAAGCCGGAGTTCAGAAGCCTGTACCACTTCACGGGCGAACCGGCTGAAGCGCTCGCCTACCTGCAGGATGGGCCAACGAACCCCGCCGTCGAGAAATGGACGGCTTGAGCGTCGCGGCCGGGTTGGGTGGGCTATTCTCGGGAAATCACTTGCCAGAACTGTCGCATCGCGTGATCCCACGCGGACGCGTTGTCCGGCATATAAACCTGCAGTTCAGCCGAGCGGCGAATGACCTCCCGCGCGGCGGGCAAGGAATCGATGTGCCCCAGCGTGATCGCTTGGATCAGGATGTTGCCGGCCGCGGTGGACTCGACCGGCCCGGCGACCACTGGGCGCTGAATGGCGTTCGCGGTGAATTGATTTAACAGCGTGTTTTGGCTGCCGCCGCCGACGATGTGAAGCCCTTCGATGGAGCGCCGGGTTAGCTCCTCCACCTGCCCCAGCGTGCGGCGATATTGCAGGGCGAGGCTTTCGAGCGCGCAACGGATCGTGGCGCCCGGCGTCGCCGGGGCCGGCTGGCTGGTCTCGCGGCAAAAGTCCGCGATTTGGAGGGGCATATTTTCCGGCGCCAGGAAGCGCGGGTCGGTCGGATCAATCAACGAGGCAAACGGTGGGGCGGCGGCGGCCAATTGGGTCAGCGTCGAATAATCGTAGGTCGTTCCCTCCAAAGCCCAGATGCGCCGGCATTCCTGCACCAACCAAAGACCGATGATATTCTTGAGCAACCGCACGGCGCCTCCGTAGCCGATTTCATTTGTGAAATTCAGGTCGCGGCAAGCGTCGTTGAGGATTGGCGCGGGCAATTCAACCCCCATCAACGACCAAGTGCCGGAGCTAAGATAGGCCCAGTTCCCAGAAGTGGCGGGCACCGCGACGACGGCCGCTCCGGTGTCGTGCGAGCAGGTCGCGATGACCTCAAGCTGCGTCAAGCCAGCGGCGTCCGCCAACTCGGGCCGCAGCGGGCCGAGGCGGGCGCCGGACGGCACAATGGGTGGGAAAATCTCCGGCGGCAGTCCCAGTTTCTCGATCAGCAGCCCCGACCAGCTTTTCGTGGTCGGATTATATAGTTGGCTCGTGCTGGCGAGGGATTCCTCGGCGCGCGCGACACCGGAAAGAAAATAGTTGAACCCATCGCCAATCCCGAGCATCAGACCCGCGCGAGCGAGCCGCGCGGGCTCTTCGGCCGCCAATTGGAACAGCGTATTGATGGGCATGAATTGGATGCCCGTCTCGGCAAAAATCGTATTCCAATCGACCTTGGAGTAGGCGCGCTCGACGCCTTTCGCGCAACGGGCGTCTCGATAGTGAAACGTCGGTGAAATGATCGCGCCATCGTGGTCGTAGAGCAGATAATCCACGCCCCAGGAATCCGTGCTGATGCTCGTAAAAGGGAGCTTTCTGGCGCCCGCCTTACCCAGGCCCACGCCCAACTCTTCAAACAATTTGGTAATGTCCCAACAGAGCGACTCACCGACCTTGATCGGAGCGTTGGGAAACCGGTGAATCTCCTCCAATGTCAGCCGGCCTTCCGCCAGATGCCCGGCCATCAACCGGCCGCTCTCAGCGCCGAGGTCGCAGGCCAGATAGTGGTGGGACATCGTCGGAACGTGTCAGGGGTTTTGTGCCGCGGAAGCTCGACCTTCTAAATCTTCAATTCACGCTGCCGGTGGGCTTCATCGGGGCGGACGAAGATTCGTTCCACGTGTTGCGGCGACATAAAATTGGGTCCGCCCATCGCGGCGGCGCCGACAAAGATCGTCGCGGCCTTGGTCGCCATTAATAGACAAGCGAGCACGGCGTTCGGCGTGGCGCCAAGCGCGATGATGCCATGATTTTGCAAGACGATGAGGCGCGGCGTCCATTTGTGCTTGGCCACGAAGGATTCAGTTTGTTTGCGGATTTCGCGGGCCAGGACCAAACCCGGGTCCACATACGGAACGAACACCGACGCGGGCCCGCAGCAGACCACCTCGTCCGGGAATAGGCGGCGTTCCGCGAAATCCCGTGCCCGCGGCGAGCAGAGAAGCTGATTGGCCGGTACCGAATGGCAGTGGCCGACAAAATTGACCCCTTCCAACGTCAGCAGCCAAGCGTGGAAGACGGCCTCCGTGCTCGGCTTCTTCCCTTTGCCGTCGATCCGGGAGGCGAAGAGCGCCTCATCGATCGCCGCGTCACTCCATGATTTTTGATCGATCATCTTGAGAATGCGCGCCGAGTCACAAATGGCAATGTCGGCGTCAGTCAGCGTGCCGAGGCAACAGCCGCTGGCCTTCACCGCGAATTGTCCCTCGCTTAGCTTCATGGACGTGTTGCCCTCTCCAAGAATCGCCAGCGGGCGATCCTCGCGGCCAATTTCGTGGGACAACTCGATGAGCGTTGAAAGGGAATTCTTATTCGATGCGTCCATGAGTTTAGGCGCTTAGTTCAACGTCGCCACAGAAATGAACCTCCAGGCCTAATTCTGCCAACAGCGCGGCCTTCATCCGGCAGGCGCGGTGAGCGGCTTTCCGAGTCGGCGCATAGACCACCTGGATGTGATTTGATTTATGGCGGGCCATCATCTGATCTCGGGTCACTCCGTCGATGACGGCGTGCATGATCGGCCATTGCGGCGTCGTCTCCCGCCACCGGCGTTCGGTCTCTTCCGCGGGTAGCGTGACGACTTTTGCCACGCCCAAATCGCAGTGGAGGCGGTCGTTCATGACGAAAACCCGGCTCCAGACGATGTGGCCGGGCTTCGAGATGCCCTTGACGGTGCCGCCACCAAGGCGGAAATACATCGGTGGCTGGCGCTCGCTGGAGGCGCCGCGGTACCCGCCAATGAAGTGCGCGGGCGGCGCCGCGCCGGAAATCAAGAAGACCCAGACATAGTCATCCACGCCTTCACCCTTGTAGCGCTGACCCCAGCGCAAGTCGTGTAACGTGTTTTCCGGCGGGTAACCCAACTCACGCCAAAGACGATTTGTAACGAGCCCATCCAGTCCGGCGCATTCATCGACCTCATTAAAGTGAGGCAGCGCTTCGCCGGCGTATAACTCAGCGCCGTCGTGGCCGCTCAATACCGGCGGCCGATCCACGTTGTTTAAAAGTCCTTCGACCAGATCGCTCGCCGGGGCCAGGTCTTTGAGTCCCTGTTGGTACTGGATGCCGATGGCCGCGCAGCCGAACTCGGCGGCGATCCGCATGGCGGCGACGTACATTTTGCATTGCAGTAGAGTCTGCGATAGGGTCAGTTCCGTGGCTTCGTCGGCGCCATGGTGAAATTGCATTCCCTTCTTCTTGAGCCAGGCGAAGACGGCGTTCGCTTCCTGGTCGGTGACCTCACGCATCGCGGCAAATAGGGCCGATTGGCTGAGCCGTTCTTTGAAAACACCGGTCGGATGGAGCAATTCATCGGGGATGATGGCGTTGTACATGCCCATGCAACCCTCGTCGAAAACGCCGAGGATGGCTTTGTCCGCGCGGAGGCGGCGCGCGACGCCCCGGCCGATCGCTTCTTCGTCGGCGGGCAATTGGACGAGCGCGAAGTCTTGGACGTGAGTCTGATCGTGGCGAACGACCCCTTCGGTTAACCAGCGGCGGAGGCCATCTTTGAAGAAGCGATCGGTGAAATTCTCGCTCCAGAGAGAACTATACGCGACGCCCGCCTTCGTCAGCGAACCGTTGAGGTTCAACATCCCGACCAAACCGGGCCACGTTCCACTCCAATTGGCAACCGTAAGAATCGGCCCGCGATGGGTGTAAAGGCCGGCCAGCACGTGGTGGCTGTATTGCCAAACCGATTCCGCCACGATCAGGGGCGCCACTGGGTCGATGGAACGGAACACCTCGATACCGCGCGCCTGGGAATCGATGAAGCCGTGCTGCTTCACGGGGTCGAATGAATGCGCGCGAACCGTTTGCCAGCCGTTAGCCGAGAGGCGCTTTGCCAACGCCGCCTCCATCCGGGCTTGCGCGGGCCAGCATTTTTGGTTCGCGGAAAGGCGCAAGTCACCGTTGGCGACCAGATAAACGTGTTTCGGCGGGAGCGCGCTGCTCGGTTTCATAAAATGGATCGGGCGGTTGATTTCTTTTCGCCACCATGCGGAAACGGGCACGCTTTCGGCCGGGCGTCTGGCGGGGCCGCGATCCGGTGGCAAAAAGGCTTTGATTTGCCGCGGCCGTGTGGCTCCGCCAGATGCCCGCGATCCTTCGCGTCCAGACTTAGCGCTATGGCGAACGGGGATTAGACTAGCGCGACGATTTCGAAAAAGCTATCCCTGGATTGTGCTTCCAAGACGGGAAGTGGAAACGTCTGGGTGGCAGGTGTGAATGGCGCTGGCACGAGGCCAGCCGGCGACACGCTGCCCTCGGATCGGATTGGATAATGAACGAATGAAGACAGCTTTGATGTTTGCGGGGCAGGGCGCCCAAATCCCGGGCATGGGGCGAGAGATGGCGGAGAAATACCCGTCCGCGGCCGCCTGGTTTGACCGGGCGAATCGCGCGCTTGGCTATGATCTCGCCTCGATTTGCTTTCACGGGCCCGAGAGCGAATTGACTCGGACGGAGAACGCTCAGCCGGGCATCTTCCTGGTGAGCTGGGTGGCGCTCCAACTCCTGCGCGAGCGGGTCCCAAGTTTGAACTTTTCGGCCGCGGCGGGCCTTTCATTAGGGGAGTTCACGGCTTTGGCGGCCGCGGGAGTCATGACGTTCGAGGACGGCCTGCGCGTCGTCCGCCAGCGGGGTCGCTTCATGCAAGAGGCTTGCGACCTTACGCGGGGCGGCATGGCGGCGATCATCGGCCTGGACGAAGTCCTGACCCGCGAGGTTTGTCGGGAGGCGGACGTCGAGTTGGCGAATTTGAATTGCCCGGGCCAACTAGTAATTTCCGGCGAGGCCGAAAAACTCACTCGCGCTTGCGAACTGGCGACCGCCAGGGGCGCTCGGCGCGCTTTGCCGTTGCCGGTGGCGGGCGCTTATCACTCCCGGCTGATGGCTGCGGCGCAACCGAAATTGGCGGCCGCCCTGAACGACGTGGCTCTGCGGTCGGGCGACGTGGAGGTCATCGCGAACGTCACCGCGATGCCCTATGGATCGATCGACGAGGTCAAACCACGGCTCATCGAGCAGGTCGTCGCGCCCGTTCGTTGGGAAGCCTCGATGCGCTACCTGATTGCCCAAGGTTTTACCCGCTTCATCGAGTTGGGACCGGGCACGGCTCTGACTGGCTTCATGAGGCGGATCGACAAATCGATCGAGGTCCTCAATGTCGGCGACCTGGCGAGCCTGGATGCCACCATCCAGAAGTTGGGCGCCTGATGGGCTGCGACGGCAGTTTGTCCAAGTCTCAACCGCCGGCGCTCGAAGCGCAAACGGCGTCCGGGCGGGAGGATAGCGTTAGTTTTCATTGATTGACAATCAGCCCGGGACAACTGACAACTGGCCGGCCAAATGAGCACGTTAAGTGGACAAGTCGCAGTGGTTACGGGCGCCGGGCGGGGCATCGGGCGAGCGATCGCTTTGAAGTTCGCCGCCGCCGGAGCCGCCGTCGTGTGCCTATCCCGGACGCAGGAAAACGCGGCGAAGGTGGCGGTAGAAGTTGGCGCACTAGGGCAGAAATCGTGGGCGCATGCGGTGGATGTCGCCAATGTTTCGGAAGTGACCGGAGTGGCGCAGGCGATCTTGGCCGAGGCCGGACGGGTGGATATCCTGGTGAATAACGCTGGGATCACCCGCGATGGTCTCCTGGTGCGGATGAGTGACGCTGACTGGGACCTGGCGCTGGATACCAATCTGAAAGGTGCGTTTCTCCTGACTAAAGCCTTCGCAAAGGGCATGATGAAGCAGCGCTCGGGCCGGATCATCAATATTTCCTCGGTCATTGGGTTGATTGGCAATCCCGGCCAGTGCAACTACGCGGCGAGCAAGGCGGGCTTGATCGGTTTTACCAAATCGGTCGCTCGCGAATTGGCGTCGCGCGGCATCACGGCGAACGCCGTGGCGCCGGGATTCATCGAAACCGACATGACCGCCGGGCTGAGCGAAGAAACGCGGGCCGATCTATTGAAGGAAATCCCGCTCAACTGTCTCGGGCGCGCGGATGACGTAGCCGAAGCCGCGCTCTTCCTTGCGGGAGCGGGAGCGCGCTATATCACTGGCCAGGTATTGACCGTTGACGGCGGCATGGTGATGTGAGAAAAGCCACCCAACAGGAGAAATCGCCTCGCCGGGCGCGCTCGACCCAGGCTCGGACAGGTTCCGAACTTCGACCGGCGGGAGGAGACTATTTTTGGCCGCGCTGGCTGGAATCGGCCGCGCGCGCAGGAGTGCGGGAATTTAACGATTCAGGGCTTGACGCTCGCGGGCGCCTCGCTTAGACACACATCAAAACGAAACGGAGAAACCCATGGCTGCTGAGAAATCAATCGAACAGAGAGTCAAAGAGATCATCGTCGAGCAACTCGGCGTGAACGCGGACCAAGTCACGCCCGATGCCAAGTTTATTGAGGATTTGGGCGCTGATTCCCTCGACACGGTGGAATTGGTGATGGCGTTGGAAGAAGAGTTTGGCCAAGACATCCCGGATGAAGAGGCGGAGAAGCTGCAGAGCGTTGGGGATGTCATCAAGTACGTCGAAGACTCCCAGCAGAAGTAAAAGCAACCCAATTTGAATGGGGCAGCGTCGGCTGAAACCAGCGCGCGCTGCCCCGTTTCTTCATGTCCCATCATACCTCACAACGGCGGGTCGTCATCACCGGCTTGGGCGTCGTTTCTTCCTTGGGCCACCAGATTGAACCGTTTTGGCAAAACCTCCTCGCGGGTCGCTGCGGCATCGACAAGATTACTCTGTTTGACGCCTCGGCGTACGATTGCAAGATCGCGGCGGAGGTGCGGGGGTTTGATCCGACGCCCGCGTTTCCCTCGCCCAAAGAGGTGCGGCGGACGGATCGTTTTACGCAGTTCGGCGTCGTGGCCGGCCTGGGCGCTTTGCGCGACTCGGGCCTCGATTTGGAGCGAGTTGACCGCGATGAGGTGGGCGTTTTTATCGGTTCCGGCATCGGCGGGCTGAAGACCACCGAAGATCAGCACACGGTCTTGATGGAGCGGGGACCGGGCCGGCTTTCTCCATTTATGATCCCGATGCTCATTCTGAACATGGCGTCCGGGATTTTCTCGATCATCCACCGCTTGCGCGGTCCCAATGTTGCGACCTGTTCCGCGTGCGCGACCTCGACCCACGCCATCGGGGAGGCCTGGCGCACGATCAAAATGGGTGACGCTCAAGTCATGTTCGCGGGTGGCAGCGAAGCGACGATCGTTCCGCTCGGCATTGGCGGCTTTTGCGCGATGAGGGCGATGAGCACGCGCAACGACGAACCGCAACGCTCCTCGCGCCCGTTTGACGCCCAACGCGACGGCTTTGTGATGGGGGAAGGCGCCGGGGTAGTAGTGTTGGAAGAACTGCAGCACGCCCGGTCGCGCGGCGCGCGGATCTACTGCGAACTGATGGGCTACGGGAATACGGCGGACGCGAATCACATGACCGCGCCGGGACCGGAAGGCGAAGGGGCGGCCCGTTGCATGAGAATGGCGCTTCGGTCCGCGGGGATGAATCCAACTGAAATTTCGTACGTCAACGCGCACGGCACCTCGACGCCCCAGGGCGACCTTTGTGAGACGTTGGCCATCAAGACGGTATTTGGCGACCATGCCCGCAAGATGGCGATCAGCTCGACGAAAGGCGCGACCGGCCACATGTTGGGAGCCGCCGGCGCGGTCGAGATGGCGATCTGCGCCAAGGCAATTGAAACCGGGATGGTTCCGCCGACGATCAACTACGAGAATCCCGACCCGGCTTGCGATTTGGATTACGTTCCGAACACCGCGCGCAAATGGCCCGTGGAGGCGATCGTCAATAATTCCTTCGGCTTCGGCGGACACAACGCCACCTTGGTGGCCCGAAAGCTGCGAGATTAACGGGAGCCGGAGACTCCGCTGGCTCCGATGAATATCCGAGGGATCTCGACGGTGTTTCATTTTCGAGGGCTGATTTGGCGCCTGAGCCGCGGCCGCGAATTCGTCGGTCGCAACTTTGCCGAAATCATCGATCCGAAGGGGTAGCCGCAAGCTTGGCCAATCGATCTCGGTCTGACTGGAGCGGCCAGGTCTCGAGTTCGATGATGTGAGTCATGCCTGGATCCGCTTCGGTGCGCCGGAATCCGACGGCGCGATAGAATCGGTCGGCGGCGTCCGTGTCGCAACGCAGGCCGACCCGGAGGTAGCGCGGCTTCGCGAACGTGAGTAAATGCTCGATCAATCGCCTGCCCAAGCCTCTCTTCCTGTCTTCGCGGCGCACATACACCCGGCGCAACCGACCGTCGCCCTCCGATCCACGGTTGATGCCACCAATGGCTACCAGGCGTGCCGATTCGAAAACCGCGAAAAACGCTTCACCATCCTTCGAAAATGAATTCGCTCCCGACAGCCATTCTTCCGCGGCTCGCCGGACAAAACGAAAACCCTCAAGCTCGCTTTCCACGAGCGAGCCTTCAATCGCTGCCCCCGGCCATTCACGAATCTGGACGATTGAGTGCATCGCCGAAATTGGGCAACGGTATCCTACCGGCGAGATGGGGGATGCGTCCGACCGCCAACGCGGTTCCCTCGGTTTAAGTGGACGAAAATACCCGCTCTCATCTTTCGCCGTGGAGTCGGTAAAACCGGTAGCCAAATTGTCCGGCGCTTGGATCCGCCAATAGGGTCGTTCCGGTCACGTTGGTGAGGACGGCCAGCGTATCCCAGTTGAGAAAATCGGTGGAGGCGTCGATCTCCACGATTTGGTCAGGCGTACCCGTCAGGCCTAAAAGCGTACGCCCATCGGGAGCAACCAACGCTGAAAGCGAGGTTGCTAAAGGGATCGAGCTAGTGGTTAATTCGGACCCGCCGGAGGTCGGGCGGATGCCCGCTAAATTGAAGAGATAGATCGTCGCGCTGTTGCTCGCGCCGACCCGGTAACAGCCTGGTGATACCAGGCCGGGAACGTCGCAATTGGGTGGTGGCAGCGACAGGATCACCGTGGCGATGCGGGGCAAGACAGCGGTGCGAATTGGCTTCACGACCACGGACGCCAGGGTCGAACCCGGTGGAATCGTGACCGTTCCCGGCAAGTGTTCGTACCCAACGCCATTCACGGTGGTTCCCCCAAGCGCGTACGCGACCGTCAGCGGCAAGGAGGTGTCGCCCGAGCGCGAAATGAGGAACGCGCCCGAATTCGTACCTGAGACAGGGATTGACTGAACCGCGGCGCTGACACTGACCGTCGGGAGGATAGCGGCGCGGACGGAAATGTTCACGGGCGCTGAACCGCCTCGCACCCCGAGTGCGTCCGTTGACTCCGCGGTCAGCGTATAGTTGCCCGCGAGGACATTACTCCAAATGAGCGTGTACGGCGCGGTGAGTTTGGTTCCCAGGAGTTGCTCGCCGGAGTAGAAGTCAGCCCGGATGATGCTATGGCCACTGGTGGCGTTCGCGGTGATCAGAATATTGGCATGTTCGGGAAAGATCGCGCCATTAGTCGGGTTGGTGATGGTGACCTGTGGCACGAGCGGGCCGATCGCGATCACGGAGATGGTAATCGCGCTGGAGAATACTGTGCCGCCCGGGGTTACGGCCGAGACCCTGAGTTCATGTTCGCCCGCGGGCGGGTTGGTCAGTTCCCAGGAATATGGGACGCTCGTGCGCGCCCCGATGATTTGCCCGTCCAGGTAAAATCGGACGCTCGCAATCGTGGCGGCCGGATCGCAGATCGCGGTCGTGATCTGAACCGTCTCGTGTGGCGAAAAGACCGACAGATTGCTGGGAGAAGTGACCGTCACCGTGGGTGATCTGGCGGCGCCGGTGCAAAGGTTGGGGAGATTCACCAGCGTCGGTAGCTGCACAATGGAATTGGAAGCCAGTTGTTGCGGCGTGCAGTAGAGTCCCAAATAGCCATCGGAGTCGGAACCCCACGCGTAGAGATTGCAATCGCTCCCGATCGCCAATTGCCGGCCCCCCGCCGCAGCGAAGGCGGTCCAATTGGTCACGCCATCGGGGAAGGGCACGGAAACAGGCAGCATCGGAACGATGCCGAGCGGCCAGCGATAGAGTTCTCCGTCCGTGCTGAGCGCCCAGCCCAGCCCTTGGGCGGCGTCAACCGACCGCCACCCGGAGACACCTTCGGGAAGCGGGACGTGAATCGGGTGATTGATATCAGAATTCCAACTGTAGATCAGGCCGGTGTTGGCCAAGGCGACGACGTTGCTCGTCTCCGACGCGACCGCCAACCAGGCGGTGACTCCGTCCGGTGGCGCCACGCGCTCTGGGATGGCGCGAATCTGGCCGTTCGTGGCGAGTCCCCACGAGTAGAGCTGATCGTCCGCGCCGATCGCCATGCGACTGTATTCACTCGCTGCCGTGATCGCCTTCCAACCGGTCAGTCCGCCAGGTGTAACGACGGGCGTTGGTGAAGCGTGAACGATCTGATCGCCGGTTCCTAAAGTCGGACCATTGTGACCCCAACCGAATAAACGACCGTCCGAGGCAATGGCGTAAGTCCCATAGTGCCCGGTCACTACTGAAATCCAGCCAGTGACTCCGTTAGGAAGCGGGTTTATCAGCGCAGGAGTTGGCGGTCGGGAAGAGTTACCGGTCGGGGTTCCCAGCAACCCGCCGTCATTCCCGCCCCAACCCCAAAGTCGGCCTCGGCCATCGATTCCAAATGTCTGAGGTTCTCCCGTTAGCCCGTTCCAAGCCGTACTGCTTACAGTCGTCCAAGTGTCGCCGGCCGGAATCAGGATCGGGGTTGGGTAGGCACGATCGACCTTATCGCCGGTACCCAATTCGCCGGACTGGTTCGATCCCCAGGCGTACAATTGACCCTTTCCGTCGATCACAAACATCCCAAGCGCGGTCGGCTCGACCCCGAGCGCTGGCCATGTCGCCGACGGGGGAGGAAGATTCGTGGAGGCCGAAATGTTAACCGTAGCGGAATTGGTTGATCCCACCAGGTAACAGGTAGGCGGCAGCGGTACGATGTCTTGCGGGCACACGGCGGGTAACAACGTTACGGTCACGGTGGCGGGTCCAGTGTTCGGCCCGGCAGCGTGTGGCGCGACCGTCAGCGTCGCGGTGACCATGCCCCGCGGCATCGTAATCGTGACCGGCAGGGCCGTGTAATCGACGCCGTTCACGGCGGAGCCACCGACACTGAATCGGATACTCAATTCCGCATTGGTGTCGCCGTGCCGGTAGATCGTAAAAACGCCAGTGTCGGTAGCGACCCCGCCGGTTGGGGGCCGGGAAGCGCTCGGATCCGTGGCGACAATGTCAAGCGTCGGGCGTCCTGGAGCGGCAGGCGGAAAAAGAATCGTGACCGTCGCGGAATTGGTGGGGCCTAACCGGTAGCACCCTGGCCCCGGTGGGAGGACGTTTAACTCGCAAGTTGACGGCAACAATGTCAGCGAAACCGTTCGCGAATCGCCGTTTCCCGCGCCCGGCAGCGGTTGCACCGTGATCGTCTTGGACAAGACCCCCTTGCCGATCGACAGCGATCCCGAGACAGCAACGTAGTCAACGCCACCCACGGCGGTTCCCGTAATCCGATACGGAATCACCAGAGCGCTATTCGTGGCGTCCGTTCGGTAAACGGTAAACGTTCCCAAATCCGTCGCCGTCGCCCCCGCGACGGGCCGAGTGGCGGTTGGGTCGGTCGCGACGAGATTGACCGTCGGATAATCCTGAGCTGGCGCGCCCAGAATCGTTACCACGGCTTCGCTGGGAGACCCGATCTGGTACAGAGCATTGGTGGTCAAATCCAGGACGACCGTTTCCTCCTGCAGGTGATTGGCGCGCGGTTCCAGAATCACTGACGTGTTATGTGAGCCGGCCGGTATGACGACCGAATTCCCGTTCGGGGCGCCTGGCAGTTCATAATCGACGTTATTGGTCGCGGTCCCGGAAAGTCGAAATCTTACCGTAAGTGACCCGAATGTGTCTCCCGTTCGGCTGAATGTGACAAGGGCGGTAGATGGGCCTACTACGCTCGCGGTGGGATCCGTGGCGACGACCGTGACGATGGGAAAACCGTTCGACAGTGAGCTTGATTCGGTGACGTTGATATTCACCGGGGAGGAAGTGGCCGTTAACCCAAGGCTGCTAAGCGCGCGGGCCGTGAGCGCGTATTGCCCCGGCGACGGCGTGGCCCAAGCGAGCTGAAAAGGGTTCACCGGAGCGGCGCTCGTCGGATTGTTGGTCGTCACGCCCAAGCTATGGTCGTTGGCGAAGAATTCGACCGTGTGAACAAAGCCTTGGAGAACCGACGCCTGCGC
The DNA here is from genome assembly GCA_964522665.1 of uncultured Verrucomicrobiota bacterium. Classification (GTDB taxonomy): domain Bacteria; phylum Verrucomicrobiota; class Verrucomicrobiia; order Limisphaerales; family CAZFVY01; genus CAZFVY01. The sequence continues at coordinate 47,165 of CAZFVY010000021.1, forward strand.
GGCAATTTGTATCTCGCCCGGCGCCTTGAAGACCGCGCCATTCGTCGGGCTGGTGACGGCGACCGAGATTAATTGAAGTGGCGCCACGAAGATCGGGCCCGGAACGGGAAGGGGACTTGGACCGGGCGAGATGATAATGGGATCGAGCGGCGGCAAGAACGGGTTGGTCGGTTCACCGCCCCCACCTAACGCGCCAAGCGCCGGAAGGGCGACCGCCAGGGTGACTCCGATCCTACGAAGAAACCCGTTCTTAATCCTAAAAACTATTCTCATAGTGACTCGCTCTCGTTGGGTTAATCCACGCCCGCTGGAACTGTTAGCGAGATTCGTGCCAAAGCGGAGCGCCGCCGGCGATTGCGCCGCCGCCCAAACTTGCATGGCAAAGCTCGTGTTTGGTTTTCAAGTCGCTTGGTTGTGACGATTCGACTCTAAACCCTGTCGCGAGTTACGGCAAGCGGGAGCCCGCTTCCCGGTCTTCCGCGGCAACCGCGAAAATGGGAATCGCTCGCCGAGAATCGGTCTGGATCGCCTGGCCGCTGGCGGCAAGCGCCGGGAGGCGAGACCGAGATTTGGCTTCTATTTCCCGAGTCTAGCGGGCCATTATCTCGGGGGTGAATCCGATGGCATTAATAACCGGCGGCTCGCGTGGCATTGGCCGTGGGATCGCGCTGGAATTGGCCGGGATTGGCTGGGATTTGACGCTCAACTTCGTAACTCACCGTCAAGCGGCGCAGTCCACCGCGACTGATTGTCTGGCCCGCGCGCGAGAAGCCGGGCGCGAAATTCGCGTCGAAATCTGTCAGGCGGATGTGTCGGAAACGGCCGGCCGACGCAATCTGCTTGAGTTCGCGCGCGACAAGTTTCCCCGGCTTGACCTCCTGGTGAACAACGCCGGCGTGGCGCCCGAGTCGCGCGTCGATTTGCTCGAAGCGGGTGAGGAAAGTTTCGATCGCTTGATGAAGATCAACGTCAAAGGTCCGTATTTTCTCACGCAGGGCGCGGTCAAATGGATGCTCGGGTCAAGAGCGCCAAAGCGCGGACGGGGAGGAAAACGCCTTCCGGCGCCGGCCGCGACGCCTAAGATTGTAACGATTACCTCCATCAGTTCCTATACCGCGTCGGTTAACCGTGGCGATTATTGCGTCGCGAAGGCGGCGCTCTCGATGTTGACGCCCCTTTTCGCCGCGCGCTTGGCCGAGTTTGGCATCCAAGTCTATGAAATTCGCCCCGGCATTATCGCGACCGACATGACCGCCCCGGTGAAAGCGAAGTACGACCGTTTGATTCGCGGTGGCTTGACCCCGATCAAACGGTGGGGCGCGCCGGCGGACGTCGGGCGCGCGGTGGTGGCGATCGCTCAAGACCAGTTTCCCTTCAGCACCGGCGAGGTTTTCAACGTGGATGGCGGGTTCCATCTGCGCCGCCTATAGCTCCCGCGCGCTGACGCGCGGACAATTGTCGAATTCAAGATGGCTATTCTCATCGACCCTCGGTTGACGCCCGTCTCGCTGCGGCCGAAGCTCGAGCGCGTCTTTGAACTCTCGGCGCGGAAAATCACCGCGCTGGAAAAAACCTGGAAACCGTCGGCGGGCGCCCCCGTTTTCACCGTGCGCGGCAAATACACGAGCCGGGGCTGGACCGAATGGACGCAAGGCTTCCAGTTTGGCGCGGCTTTGCTGCAGTTCGACGCCACCGGCGAACGGTGTTTTCTGGATCGTGGTCGAACCGCCATCGTCCGCTTCATGGCGAGTCACGTTTCGCACATGGGCGTGCATGACCACGGGTTCAATAACGTTTCAACCTACGGGAATTTGCTGCGGCTGATGCGCGAGGGCCGGATTCCGCCGAACGATTGGGAACGAGAGTTTTACGAGTTGGCGTTGAAGGTATCCGGCGCCGTGCAAGCGGCCCGCTGGACGTCGCTCGGCGGGGAGCGGGGCTATATTTACTCGTTCAACGGTCCGCATTCGCTTTTCTTGGACACGCTCCGTTCCCTTCGTTCGCTGGCGCTCGCGCACCAACTTGGCCACGTGCTTTTGGGCGAGCGTGATCGCCGCATCTCTCTCCTGGTGCGTTTGGTTGAACATATTCGGACCACGGTGGAATACGGCGTCTATTTTGGGGAAGGCCGGGACGGGTATGACGTGCGGGGACGCACGGCGCACGAAAGCATTTTCAACGTCAATGATGGCGGCTATCGTTGCCCCAATTCCCAGCAAGGCTACTCACCGTTTACGACTTGGACGCGCGGCCTGGCGTGGACCATCTTGGGGCTCGCGGAACAGTTGGAATACCTGCACATGCTTGCCGAGGCCGACCTTCGTTCCTGCGGCGGCCGTTCGGCGGTCCTCGGAATGCTACTCAAAGGCGCGACGGCGACGGCGGATTTCTACCTCACGCATACCCCGACCTGCGGCGTGCCCATGTGGGATACCGGCGCTCCCAACTTGTACCGCCTCGGCGATTACCTCACTCGCCCAGCCGACCCCTTTAATCCGTGGGAGCCGGTCGATAGCTCCGCCGCGGCCATCGCCGCCCAGGGATTGTTCCGGCTCGGACGGTATCTTTCGGCGCGCGGCGACGTGAAGTCTGGCGCTCGCTACCGTCAGGCCGCGCTTACGGTCTCTAATACGCTCTATTCCGAACTGTATCTTTCCCGCGCGCCCCGGCATCAGGGCTTGCTGCTCCATTCGGTTTACCATCGGCCGAATGGCTGGGATTACATCCCGCGGGGACAGTCCGTTCCGAACGGAGAAAGCTCGATGTGGGGTGACTACCATGCGCTTGAACTGGCGCTGCTATTGCTGCGGGAAGCCAAAGGGGAGAGCTATCTTACCTTCTTCGGAGTTGGTAAATGACTCGCGTTGCGTTCTCGCCATCGTTCCAAAGGTAAACGCTCAAATTCTATGGCCGAGCCTTTCAAATTGACCCGCATTCCAACTCTGAAGACGCCGGCCGATTTTCGCCGATATCTTAGCGCGTTGGGACTGCAATTGCCCTGCGACGACGCGATTGTGCCATACCCGGCGTCACCTCTGTCGCAACCGGTCACCAGCCCAATTATCAACGGCAAGCGGATCGGGAATCGTTACGCCGTCCAGCCGATGGAAGGTTGGGACGGGACAACCTCCGGCGGGATCACGGAGGAAATGCTGCGGCGCTGGCGCCGATTCGGTGAGAGCGGCGCGAAGTTGATTTACGGCGGCGAGGCCATGGCCGTGCGACCGGACGGCCGAGCCAACCCGCGGCAGTTGATCATTTCCGCGGAGAACCAAGCGGCGCTGGCTCAACTTCGCGAGGCGCTCGTCGCCGCGCATCGCGCGCGTTACGGCGGGGCTGATGACCTGGTAATCGGTTTTCAACTCACTCATTCGGGACGATTTTGCAAACCGAACGATCCGCATCGATTGGAACCTAAGGTCGCCTTCCGCCACCCGTTGCTAGATCGCAAATTCCAGGTTACCAGCGATGAGCAGATCTGGCGTGACGACGAGATTGAAGTCCTGGTCGGCGATTACGTAAGAGCCGCCCGAGTGGCGGCGGCGGTTGGCGCTGACTTCGTCGATATCAAGCACTGTCACGGGTATTTGCTGCACGAATTCCTGGCTGCCTTCACGCGCCCCGGGAAATACGGCGGGTCGTTCGAGAATCGGACCCGTGTTCTGCGTGAAATCGTGGCGGGGATTCGCGCCGACGGAAATGCGATCGAAATCGGAGTTCGTCTTAGCGCCTTCGATTTCGTGCCGTTTCGCCCCGATCCGTCGGCTTCGCGTCCCGGGAAACCCGGGCCGGGCGTGCCCGAGGATTACTCGGAATGTTTGCCATACCGCTACGGATTCGGCGTCAACCCGGATCAGCCAACCGAATATGACCTGAGTGAGCCTCTGCAGTTCATCACGCTTTGCGCCAGCCTCGGGGTGAAATTACTGAATTTCACGGCCGGTTCACCCTACTACAATCCGCATATTCAACGGCCCGCGGCATACCCGCCGTCGGATGGCTATCAGCCCGCGCACGACCCGTTGATCGACGTCGTTCGGCAAATTGACGTCGTGCGCCAACTCAAGGCGAGGACGCCACCGGGACTGGTGGTCATTGGTTCCGCCTATAGCTACCTTCAGGAATACCTACCGCTGGTGGCGCAGGCCCTGGTGCGCGAGGGGTGGACCGATATCGTCGGTTTGGGCCGCATGACCCTCTCGTACCCCTCCATCTTGAGCGATGCCGTGGAGCAGGGGACGATCAGCAACCGACCTATCTGCCGGACCTTCAGCGACTGCACGACAGCTCCGCGGAACGGGTTGATCAGCGGCTGTTATCCCCTCGACCGTTTCTACGCTGACAAACCCGAGGCGCAGCAACTGAAGCAGCTAAAAAAGCCCTCAAATGTCTAACCGTCGCGCCACCGAGGGGGCCGGGTCAGACGAAGCCTAGAAATGCGCGGTAAGGTTTAGCTCGTTCAATTGCACGTTGGTCGCGTTTGGCCCGTGGCCCAGATCGAGACGCCAGTAAAGGTCGTGCGTTTCGCCGGCGCGCGACCCGGCCCCGAAAGCGATCACGGTATAGTTGGTAATCGGCGAGACCGCGAAGCTGAAATTGCCGTTCGTGTCGATGGTTCCCCGCGCTGCGATCGCCGGGTATTTGAAATTAAAGTAACTCTCCCGCGGGGAAAATTGGGAGGTGTTGAGAAGCTGCTTGTTCTGCTCGCTGACGCCGTCGGGCGCCTTTTCGAGAATACTGTCGTACTCGGCCTTCAGTTTTGCGGAGCGCGTGCGGACCGCCGCGGGTATCCTCGAGAGGTTGACGATTTCACGCATGGCCGCGTCGTTCCACCCGTACTTTTTCTGCAATCCCTCCAAAACGTCAGCCTTCATCATGTAGGGTTTCTCCGCGAAGACGAGCGAGTACCCGTAGCGCGTTAGCTGATCATCTATTTGATCAAGGCGTTGTTTCATCGCTTTGAGCTTCTCGACGCCGGCGTCAATCTTCGACATCGTGGCATCAAGCTGGGCGTTCCGCTGGGCGTCCAGCGTGGCCAAATAGGGCGAAACAACCTCCGTCGCGGCCAGCAGCACGTTAAAGCCGCGAAGCTCGACCGGTTTGCCGTCCCCGTCTTTGACTTGGATTTGGCCGGTAATTTGACGCGGTTTCGGCGCGCAGCCGAGCGCTCCGACTACCAACACGATCCCCACCAACAATGATTTCACTCTACCTCCCTTTTAGTTGTCACCCGCTTTCCGCAGTTTGCGAACCACGCGTTCCAACGGATGAATAAATCGAAACTCCGCCCGATCGAATTCCAGGCGCGGGTACGCCGGGTTGTAGCTGGTCAGCGCCACGATGCGCTCCGCCTTGCCGGTCCGATGAAAGAGCCGCAGATAAACGTCACCCGCCGGCTGGGTTACGGCCAGCACGATGTCGCCGTTGCGCGCCTCGCGATGCGGGAGGAGGACCACCCGGTCGCTGGGCTTGATCTCCGGATGCATGGAGTCGCCTTCCACGATCAAACCGTAGGCGCCCGGGTCGGCGCTTTCACACTCGATGTACTCGCTCGAAGGCTGCTCGGTTTCTCCCGGAATCCCGCCGCGCAGGAGCCGGCTCCAGTGGTAAACCGGCACCCGCCGAGCGGCGCCAGGACCGGGCCAAGGCGGCGCCGCTTCGTTTAGCTCCCACGGACTCGCGGCCGCGGATCTCCCCAGCAACGTATCGAGCGAGACACCGAGAAATTCGCTCGCCTTGCGTAAATTTTTCGCTCCGGGAGCGTGCTTTCCCTCCTCCCAGTATTGCAACATGCGCAGGGAGACGCCGAGCTTCGTCGCGAGCTCCTCCTGGTTGAGCGATTTGGCGCGACGATAGTCGAGCAAGCGTTCGGAAAACGCGGCGATATTGATTTGAGCGGTTCTCATCTTTTCTGACGCAATGAATTGCGTAGCGTTCGCAGAATACGCAATTAAGGCGCAATGACGCAAGTAAAAAAATGACTCGATTTTCCACTCTCTGGGTGAGAGGAAGCGGGAACCGCCAGGGGCGGTGGGTCGAAACGGGTTTCCTCGTCCGCGCCACCAACTTTGCACTTTGAACTTGGGAACGGGAAACCTATAACCGGCGCGTGTCTGTTATCCATTCCACGCCGATCGGCGGCGCCACGCGCTTTTGCGCGGTGTTTGGCCATCCGGTCCGGCACTCCGCGTCGCCGGCCATGCAGAACGCCGGGCTGGCGGCGTTGGGCCTGGATTGGCGCTACCTGGCGTTCGAAGTGATCCCCCCTAGTTTGTATTGGGCGATAGAAGGCGCCCGCGTGATGGGATTTGTCGGCTTGAACCTGACGTTGCCCCATAAACTCGTGGCCATGGAACTGCTCGACGTCTTCGACGAATCGGCGCGGATTTGGGGCGCGGCGAACACGATCCGATTCGAGGCGCGCGACCGCCGGCGGCGCTGGCGGCCGGTGGCGGAGTGGACCGAGCCGGTGGCTGGCGTCGTGCGGGCGAAAGGTTTCAACACCGACGCCGACGGACTGCAGCAATCCCTGCGCGAAGATCTAGGACTGAAACTTTTGCGCGGGCTTGGGGTTTTAATCCTAGGCGCGGGCGGCGCGAGCCGGGTAGCGGCGCTTAAACTGGCGGCCGAAGGGGCCAGTCCGATCTACCTAGTCAATCGAACGGTCGCCAAGTCCGAGGCGCTGGCCGCGGAGATGCGCCGTCGTTTTCGGCGCGTGAAAGTCGTCGTGGGCTACCCGACGGGCGAGGTGGATCTGCTCGTGAACGCGACGTCGGCCGGCTTGAAGGCGAATGATCCGCTGCCACTCGATGAAACAAAGTTCGCGTTCCGGCAGGCCCGTGCCGTCTATGATATGATCTATCGCCCCGCGGAAACGCCGCTGTTGGAAGCCGCCAAGGCGGCGGGCTGCCAGACGGCCAACGGCTTGGGGATGTTGCTGCACCAAGGCGCCAAGGCCCTTGAGATCTGGACGGGTCGCCCAGCGCCCGTGAAAGTGATGCGGGCGGCGCTCGAGAAAGCCATTTATGTTTGATCGGCAAGCGTACGCGGCGGTTCCGTTTCATTTTTGGTCGCTCACGTTCTTTGCGCTCGGTTGCGTCGTCGGGAGTTTCCTGAACGTCTGCATTTATCGCATGCCGCGCGGTGAAAGCATCGTCTCGCCGCCGTCGCACTGTCCGCACTGCCAATATTCCATTCCGTGGTATCTGAATATCCCGCTGTTCACCTGGCTTTACCTGCGGGGCAAGTGTGCCAATTGCAACGCGCCGATTTCGATTCGCTATTTTCTCGTCGAACTATTGACGGGATTGACGTTTCTGGCGTGCTGGTTGGCGTTTGGGCATCAATCGCCAGGGTTGGTTTTGGTTTACTGTTTGCTGCTTGCGGCGTTCATCGTCGCCACTTGGATTGATATTGAACACTTCATCATTCCCGACGAGATAACCCTGGGTGGAATCGCGGTCGGTTTCATTTGTTCGTTCGCTGTGCCAGCCGTCCAACAGGCGGCCAATTCGGCTCGCGCCCTCGAGGAAAGTTTTAAGGGGATTTTGGTGGGTGGTGGTCTGGTCTATGCCATTTTGCGATTGGGAAAGGCGCTGTTCGGGCGGCAAAGGTGTCCGCTGGCGCCCGATTCCAAGGTGATTTTTACGGAATCAGCGCTCCAATTACCGGACCGGGAAATCCTTTACGAGGACATCTTCTACCGCAAATCGGATTCGGTCACGCTCCACGCGAAAACGGTCGAATTGGTTGATCGCTGTTATTTCGAGACGGATCTGCGTTTGACGCCATCCGAGCTGCGCATTGGCGAGGATACTTTTGATCCGGAGGAGGTGACGCACCTTGAAGTGATGACCGATAGCGTCGTTCTCCCGCGGGAAGCAATGGGTTTGGGAGACGTTAAGTTTATGGCCGCGATCGGCGCGTTCCTGGGCTGGCAGGCGGTCGTTTTCTCGATGATGATCAGCGCTGTGATTGGGGCGTTCGTCGGGGTGACTTTGATCCTGGTCGGGAAACAACGATGGTCCAGCCGGCTGCCTTACGGCCCTTACATCGCTCTCGCGGCAACCGGTTGGATATTCTTCGGACGCGCCCTGGTCCGTTGGTGGCTTCGCTTCGAGTGACTCTTAAGCCGGAAGAGCTGGGTTGAAGAAGAGCTGAGCCGATACCTGTCTGCCGGTGCGTTGGGTCTCGCTTTTGCGCTCCCGCGCGCCCAGGGAATGCTTGGTTTCATCTCAAGTTTTCCGGCCTTCCTCTCAGGCTTTGCGCCGTCCATCTCAGCCCGAGGGCGTCGTTTTTCGAGAGGGTCTAGTTTCATCGGCGATCTGGCCCGCGGCATGGTGTCGTCGGCTCAGAAGAAAAAACTAAAGATAATCATATGAAATACCTAAGAACAATCACAGTGGTCGCCGTGTTGGGCCTGACCGTCGGCGCTTACGCGGTCGTCCAGAATCTGCATGAGCCCAAGGCGAATGGAAGTGACGTCGCCTCTATGGTCGGCCATCTCAGCCAAGTCTTTGGCGAATTCGCGGCCTTCGACCTGAACAAAGACGGCCAGTTGGACGCGCGCGAAAAGGCGGCCCTGGCCAAAGCCATCGCGGATGGGTCGCTCACGCTTCCCTCCGGCATGCCGCCCAAGGACGCCTTTCCGAGCGAGGAGCAGAGGCTCAATCACATGGTTGAAATGTACGCCCGATTCGCCGTGTACGATGCGAATCATGATGGCGTCCTGGATTCAACGGAGCAGGCCGCCGTCCGGCGGGCCTTTGAGAATGGCGAGCTCGGTTTTACCGGCGCCAACGCTGCCGGCGGGACCCAGGGGCTGCACAAGTTGGCGAAATGGCTCCATGCTCACTGAGTGATCGGCCTGGAATCGCAGCTTTGACGCTGCTTTTTTCCACGGTTGGCGCAAGCTGAAGCGCAGTGAATTCGCGATGAATCGGTCCACGGCCAACCCTGGCGCAAGTCGGTTCCGCGCGCCCGTCCTGATTGGGGCGGGCGCGTGGATCATCGTCGCGGTCGTATTCACGCTCCAAGCGACGCACACCGATTCGTCCGCGGCCATAAGAATCTCGGTGCGCCGTTCCGCGATGTGGCTGCTGTTTGCGCCGCTGGCGGTGTGGCTCGGCTTTCAGTTTCAATTCGTGCGGCCCAGATTGGGCCGGAGCCTGGCGGCGCATTTGTCAGGCTTCGCGTTGCTCCTGGTAGTAAGCCACCTGAGCCTGTGGGAGGTTGCTCGGGAAGCGGCCCCGGCTGAGCGCCACCCTTACGGGGCAACCGGAAACGAGACCGAGATTCGTCCCCGTTCCGGCGGGATGATCATCGCGCATGTCGCGCTGGATTTGCTGTTTTACTCCGTCATTGTAAGCTCCAGCCAGGCGGTGGCATGGTTCGGCCGCGCGCAAGAGCGTGAGCGCCGGGCGCTGGCGGCGGAAGCCAGCCTGGCCCAGGCCCGACTGGCGGCGTTGCAGATGCGGTTGAATCCGCACTTCCTGTTCAACGCGCTCAACGGCATTTCCACGCTGATCCACGTCGATGCGCGCGCCGCGGACGCCATGTTGGGCGAGCTGAGCGGGCTTTTGCGCGCCGCTTTGGAGACGGCGGGAGAACAAGAGATCTCGTTGCGCCGCGAACTTGATTTTCTGCGGCGTTACCTGGCCATCGAACAAGCCCGGTTTGGGGAACGGCTCCGGATCGAGGAATCCGTCGAGCCGGCTTTGCTGGATGCGCTTGTGCCGACGTTCATTCTGCAACCGCTGGTCGAAAACGCGATCAAGCACGGCATCGAACCCCAACGAGCGCCCGGGCTTGTGCGCGTCTCGGCCGGCCGCGCGGGCGGGAATCTGCGGTTGGTAGTGAGCGATACCGGGTCGGGCCTGAAGACCGTCCTGCGCGCGGCGGGCGGACATGGCGTCGGGCTGTCGAATACCAGGGATCGCCTCGAACAACTTTATCCGGGCGCGCACCAGTTTAGCCTGCGCGGCGGGGCAAGCGGCGGTTGTGAGGTCACCGTCGAGTTGCCGCTGCGGACGGCCAGCCCGGCCAGCGCCAACGCCACATGAAAATCCGCGCGCTCATCGTGGATGATGAATCACTCGCGCGTCAGCGCGTCCGCCTGCTCGCCCAGGACGATCCTCTCCTGGTCATCATCGGCGAAAGCGCCAGCGGGGCGGAAGCTCTCCCGGTAATCGAGCGGGAGCGACCGGACCTGCTTTTCCTTGATATACAAATGCCGGAGGTGGACGGCTTTGAACTGCTGGAGAACTTGTCACGGGAACGGCTGCCGCAGGTGATCTTTACGACCGCTTTTGACCACCACGCGGTGCGGGCCTTCGAAAAGCACGCGTTGGATTACCTGGTGAAGCCGCTGCAGCCCGACCGATTCAAGGCGGCGGTGGCGCGCGCGCGCGAACACCTGACTAATCACCAGGCGAGCACCGCTGCCCGCGGCTTGCTGGAAATGCTGGCCGCCCAAAAAAGCGCGACCCCGCCGCGATATCTCACGCGCATCACCGTCAAGAACGACGATCGGGTGATCGTTCTCAAAACCGCGGATATTGATTCGATCGAATCCGCCGGCAACTACGTGGCGGTAAACGTCGGCAAAGAAAGCCATATCCTTCGAGAAACGTTGAACGCGCTGGAAACCCAACTCGATCCAGAGCAATTCCTGCGCGTCAGCCGAAGCGCCATTGTCAACCTTGACCGGGTGAAGGAACTGCAACCGATGTTCAAAGGTGAACACCTCATTATCCTGCAAAACGGAAAACGGCTTACCATGACTCGCGGGTCATTGCGTGACATCGAGCAGGCGCTGAAATTCCGTTAGCGGCGACCGCCAGTCCGGAGAATCCCCGGCCGATAGGGACGCCGAGGTTGTCCCGAAACGCTGAGTCGGCAGGCTAGTCTGCAAAACCAGTCACCGCGCCGGCGCGGGACTTGAGTCCTCGCACTGCGCTTTTTGACGCAACGCGTGATCGACGAGGACCAACGCGGTCATTGCTTCGACCATCGGCACGGCGCGGGGCAGGACGCACGGGTCGTGGCGTCCGCGACCGGTGAGGGTGGTTTCCTGAAAATGGACATCGACGGTCTCCTGCTCGCGCATCACGGTGGCCACCGGCTTGAACGCGACGCGGAAATAGATCATTTCCCCGTTGGAAATCCCGCCTTGCACTCCGCCGGAACGGTTGGTCGGCGTGTAAACCTTTCCCTCTTTAGCGCGAAACGCGTCATTGTGCTGGGTTCCCGACAGTTGAATCCCGTCAAAGCCCGAGCCGATATCGAATCCCTTCGAAGCCGGGAGGCTGAGCATCGCTTTTCCAAGGTCTGCTTCGAGGCGATCGAACACTGGTTCACCCCAGCCGGGCGGCACGCCCCGGGCGACGCCCATGACGATCCCGCCGACGCTGTCGCCGGCCTGGCGCATCTGTTCAATTAACCGCAGCATTTGTTCCGCGGCGGCCGGGTCGGGACAACGCACGATGTTGGCCTCAACTTCCGCGGACGTGACGCGCTCGGCATCGACCGTGGCCGTGATCCGTTGCACTTGCTGCACCCAGGCAAGCGTTTCGACGCCGTAGCGTTGGCGCAGGATCTTCTTCGCGATGGCGCCGGCGGCGACTCGTCCGATGGTCTCGCGGGCGCTGCTGCGTCCGCCTCCGGGCCAGGCCCGAATGCCGAATTTCGCCGCGTAGGTGTAATCGGCGTGCGAGGGACGGAATTTGGTGGCCATTTCGGAGTACGCCTCGGGGCGGGCGTCCTCGTTTTTCACCAGCATGGCGATGGGGGTCCCCAGCGTCTTGCCCTCGAACGTGCCGGAAATGATCTCTACGCGGTCCGGTTCTTTGCGCGGTGAGACGATCTTCGATTGGCCGGGTCGCCGACGGTCCAAGTCCGGCTGAATGTCGGCCTCCGTCAACTCCAGTCGGGGTGGGCAGCCATCGACGACGACGCCTACGCCGCCACCGTGGGACTCACCCCAGGTCGTCACGCGGAACAAATGACCGAACGTATTTGCCATCGCGTTAGAGTGCGGCAAGACGGAGCTCTGGTCAAACCTGCGCTCGCGATCCGTCGAGAGCTTGGCTCGCGGTCGTGGCCATCGAGATAGCCACATTTCTTACGTCGTCATTTGGAAAAGTTTGGTTGGGTTCGAGCGTTGACCCATTCGCGCGTGCCAGGGAACAAAACCGGCGGCGGTGTTTCTTATTGATGAAGTGCGCCTCCAACGTTGGCCGGGCGTCGTCCTCGGCCGAACCTGAGGTGAATTCTAACGATGCGATGAAAAGACTAATAGTAGTTCTCCTGATGGCGCTCGCGGTATCGGCTCGCTCGTGGGCGACGTCGTTCGGCGTACAGATCGCCGGCTTTGCCTTCTCTCCTCCCAGTCTCACGATAAACGTGGGCGACACCGTCGTTTGGACACAAATCGACTCCGTGGGGCACAATACCGTCAGTGACAACGGGCTTTGGACTAGCCCGGTGCTTTCTCCAGGTCAGACTTTTTCTTTCACTTTTAACACGCCGGGAACGTTCGGCTATCTCTGCACTATCCACCCCTTCATGACGGGAAGCGTTACTGTGGTTGGGCAGGCTCCGAATAGCCCGCCGACGGTCGCCTTGACGAGTCCAACCAGCGGCGCGGTTTTCGACGCCCCGGGTTCCGTGACGCTTTCGGCGACGGCGGCGGACAGCGATGGTTCAGTCAGCCAAGTCGAGTTCTTTAACGGCCACACGTCGGTAGGCGTTGTGAGCAGTCCGCCCTATAGTCTCACGCTGAATAATCTCGTTGGCGGCAATTATTCGATTACGGCGGTCGCCACCGACAATCAAGGCGCGAAGACCACCAGCGCTGCGGTCTCTTTTCAGGTCAACGCTCCGCCGATCGTCGCGTTGACGAGTCCCACGACTGGCTCAATCTTCAAGGCGCCGGCCGCCGTAACCGTCTCCGCGCTTGCGTCTGACAGTGACGGCTCCGTCAGCCAAGTCGAGTTTTTCAACGGCGGCGTGTCGCTCGGGGTGGTAAAGACGCCGCCATACAGCTTGAGTTTAGGCCCGCTTACGACTGGCGCCTATTCAATCACCGCGGTGGCCACGGACAACTTAGGCGGGACGGCGACGTCGGTGGCGGTGGCCATTGCGGTCGATATCGCGCCCTCGGTCGCGATCATCGCGCCAGCTAACGGCGCCATTCTTTCGACGCCGGCGAGCACGGCCCTCGTGGCGAGCGCCAGCGATTCGGACGGCACGGTGGTGAAGGTCGAGTTCTTCAATGGCGCCACCTCGCTCGGCGTCGTCACGAATTCACCCTTCCAGGCGCCTTTGGCCAATGTTCCGCCGGGAACCTACACGTTGACCGCCAGGGCAACCGACAATCAAGGCCTGACCACGACTTCGGCGCCAATTTCGATCAGCATCGACTCGCCGCCTAGCGTTACGATTACAGGTCCGGCAAATGGCGTTTCTTTGCCTGCGCCGGCTTCCGTAACGGTGGTCGCCGCTGCGGCGGACACGGACGGGAGCGTGGCCAAGGTGGAGTTTTTTAACGGCGCCAACCCCATCGGCCTGGTCACTGGCTCTCCGTATCAGGTGGCTTTGAACAATCTTCCGGCCGGAATCTACTCCTTGACCGCCAAGGCCACCGACGACCAAGGCGCCACGGCGGTCTCGACGGTGGTATCGATCGTGGTCACGAACGTGCCCGAGGTCGCTGCCGTCCGCCTCAGCATCGTTGCGCCGGAGGATGGGTCTCTGAGTCTGGCTTGGAGCGGCGGTACGGCGCCTTATCGGGTGCAAAAAAAATCTTCTTTGGCGGATGCGAATTGGCTGGACGTCATGACGACGACGAACCAAAATGCGCGCGTTCCAAATGACAGCGTCGCGGCATTTTTCCGCATCGCTGGAGCGCCGTAAGCGGCTCGATTTTCCTTCCGGGTGGAAGGTTAACATGCAGGCGGGTTTTGGCGGTGTAATTCGTGTGTCACCCCAAAACCCGCCAGTTTTTTTGGGGTAGGGATCGCCCGGTTGGTGAACGCACGGTTGTCGAGGCGAGATCGCGAAACTTGTGAGGTTTTCCTGGACCCCGGCGTCGCCAAAGTCGGATTTCACCCCAGTTCGGTACGGGTTGACAAATCGGGGTGGGCGTCGTAAAGGGAGACTTGATTAACGCGGTTTGTCGTTCAGACGCCGGTTCATGAAAAGGCATTGCCAAAACCACGCGATCGTCGGGCGCCGACTTTTTGCCCGGCCAGGCGGTTTCACCTTGATCGAATTGTTGGTCGTGATCGCGATCATCGCGATCTTGGCGAGCATGCTTGGCGCCGGCTTGGCTCGCGCCAAGGGCAAGGCCCAGGGAATCGTTTGCCTCAGCAATATCCGTCAACTCACGCTCGCTTGGAACCTGTACGCGAGCGACAACGCTGACCACCTGGTCTATAATTTCGGCGCCGCTGGCATCAAAAAAACGGTGGCGGCGAATCAGAACCTGAATTGGGTGAATGATGTCATGAGTTGGGAGTTGGATGGGGACAACACGAATCTCACGCTCATTACCAATGGTCAATTGGCCCCGTATGCCGCGCGCGCCGCGGGGATCTTCAAATGCCCCTCGGACAATGTCGTCAGCGATCTTCAGCGCCAGGCCGGTTGGACGGCCCGGGTCCGGAGCGTCTCGATGAACGCGATGGTCGGCGACGCCGGAGAATTCTCCTGGGGCGGCACGAACGTTTTCAACCCGACCTACGTTCAGTTCATGAAGCTGTCGGACATCCTTCAGCCGGGCGGGATCTTCGTTTTCCTGGACGAGCATCCTGACAGCATTAACGACGGATATTTTATCAACCGCGTTGATCAACCCGAGTGGGTCCATCTGCCGGCCTCCTTCCACAATGGCGCCGGGGGGTTCACCTTCGCGGATGGCCACGCGGAGGTTCACAAGTGGATCAACGCCGCGACGCGGCGACCGTCCCGACCGGATGGCGCTCCGCTGCCTTTCCCGGTTCAGCCGAGCGACGACGCCGATTATCAATGGTTGGTCGAGCGGACGACGATTGACCGCTAGCCTGTGCCGCGCCGCCCACGCCCAACCCGCGCGGTCGATTTGACGGGTCCAACCCTCGCGTTGGCAAGCGGGTTCTTTCGCCGGTCGGCGCCGAGGGTCGGCCGGCGACGGAATTAACCGGGAACAATCCTGCCTCTGGGGTCTCATACCGAGCGTAACGACCGTATGGCTTCCGGCTTGGATTTTGAGAGTCTGGTTTCAAGCTACTATCGTTCGCTCTACCAGTTCGCCTACAGTCTTAGCCGGTCAGACGCCGATGCGTGCGATCTCACGCAGCAAACGTTTTATGTCTGGGCGGCGAAGGGCCACCAACTGCGGGATGAGTCGAAGGTAAAAACGTGGCTCTTTACGACCTTGTACAACGAGTTTTTGAAAACGCGGCGCAAGCACAGCCGCTTTCCCCACTTCGAGCTCAGCCAGGTCGATCAGGAACTGCCCGCGGTGCCGCAGGCGACCGTGAACCAATTGGACGCCGGACACCTGCTCGAAGCGCTCGCGACCTTGCCCGAACCGTATCACGCGCCGGTCGCGCTTTTTTACATGGAGGACAGTTCGTACCAGGAGATCGCCGAAATCCTCGGAGTTCCCATCGGGACGGTCAAATCGCGCATCTCTCGCGGCATCGCGCAGCTTCAGGCCGCCCTGGCCAAGGAACCGCGGTATTCTATGCAATTCAGACGGGAGCAGCATGGATAGGCAAGCGGCGAAGGAAATCTTAGTACTTTACCGGCCCGGCGTGTCCCAGCCGACCGATTCGGAGTTCGCGGAGGCCATTGAACTGACTCGGCGCGATCGGGAGTTGGGCGAGTGGTTCGCGGCGCATTGCGCCTTTCAATCCGCCGTTCGGGCGCGTCTGCGGGAAGTCCCGGTCCCGGTGGCGTTGAAGGAACGGATCATCGCCAGCCGGACGCGTTGGCGTAAGATTCCGCGCTGGAACGGGCCGTGGGTCTGGGCGGCGGCCGCGGCGATGGTCCTGCTTTTCGGCCTGAGTCGCGCGTGGTTGGCGCCCGCGGATGCCGACGATTTTGGTCACTTTCGGGATAAAATGGCCCGCGTCGCGTTGCGCACGTATCGGATGGACATGGTGACGAATGACCTGAACCAGATCCGCGGATTCTTGCGTACGAACGAGGCGCAGGCCGATTACGTCCTCTCGAAGCCTTTGGAGAAACTGCCCGGGTCAGGTTGCGCGATCTTGAAGTGGCACAATCGTCCGGTCACCCTGATTTGTTTCGACCTGGGCCTGCGGAAGCAGCTTTATCTTTTTGTCGTGAACCGCAATTCGTTGCCGGGCGCGCCCCCGTCAACGTCCCCTGATTTTGAACAGGTCAATAAACTGATGACGGCCAGTTGGAGCGCGGGCGGCAAAACCTACGTGCTCGCCGGCGTCGGTGACGAATCGATGCTCAAGCAATACCTCGACTATTAACGTCGGGTTTCCTGATCGATACGTGGAGCCCGGTGGCCGGCTTTGATCGGTCGGCCGACAAGATCGATTTGCCGAGTTCCGCGCCGGGACGGTTCGTTCAAACTGATCGACCAAATTGACCGTCTTCGAGCGGCCTAAAGCTCGATCAAGCCGATTTGCGCGGCGGCGTGGCGGGCGGCGCCGAGGAGCGCGGTCTTGTCATTCAAAATGACTTTGATCGGCATCGCCTGGAGAAGGGGACGCATCCGGCCGTATTGGAGAAACGCCTCGAAAAACGTGCCGTCTTTCAACTTCGTGATGATCTTGGGCGCGATGCCGCCGCCGACATAAACCCCGCCGGTCGCCATGATCTTCAGCGCCAGATTGCCCGCCTCGCCGCCGTAGTAACGCACGAAGGTGTTGAGCGTTTCCATGCACAGCTCGTTTTTGCGCTCCAGGGCGACCTGGGTGATGACAGGGGACGGATCGTTGTCGCCGATGCGCTCCCGCAGCCAGGCAGGCTCCTCGAAGCGGTCGGTGTTCCTCAGGAATTTATAGATGTTGTAAAATCCGCTCCCCGATAAAACGCGCTCCCAACTGACCGCGCCGTACTGCGTCCGCAGATGGCGGAAAAGCTCGATGTCGAGATCGGTCGTGGGCGCGAAGTGGGCGTGCCCGCCTTCGCACGCCAACGGTCGATGCCCTTTGCCGTCCCAGAATAACCCAGCTTCTCCGAGGCCGGTTCCGGCGGCGATAATGGCGGCGTTGCCCCGCGCGCCCGGTTCGCCGGGATTGAGCACTTCAAAATCCTCGGGGGAAAGCCCGGCGATGCCCCGCGCGTTGGCCTCGAGATCGTTGATCAACCAAGCGGTTTTGAGGCCGAGGTCTTGGGCCAAGACCCGGGTGTCGAGTTCCCAGGTCAGATTGGTCAGTTGGCAGCGTCCGTCTTTCACCGGGCCGGCGATGCCGAATGAAGCATGTTCGGCGTGCAACGAGTGCGTGGCAAAGAATTCCCGCACGATCTCCTGGAGGGTCGGGTACTTTCGGCTGGGATAAGTCGCCAGCGCGAGACGGTTGAACGCGCCGCCCACGACTTCATAAAACGCCAGATTGACTTTGGTCCCACCGATGTCGCCCGCGAGGATCATAGATTCTAAGGGTTCAGGTTATTCGGATGCGCCCGAAGTGTGGTCGAACTCGCCCGCTGAGGTAAAGAACAATTCGGGACCTGCATTTCGGATAATCTGGCCGTTTGCCGTTGCCTTGCGAATTCAGGGGCGCCACTATTTGGGAATGCGCCAGCTCGCTCTTTTCGCGTTCGTTTTGCTTGTTTTATTCAACTCGGCAAAACTCTCCGCCGCCGAGGAACCCGCCAAACCGGCTGACAAATCCAGTCCCACGCCGGATACTGAGAAGGATAAGGCGAAAGCGGTCGAAGCGAAGGAGAAAGCGATTGAAAGCAAACACACGGTTACGATTGGCGGGAAAGAAATCCATTACACGGCGCGGACCGGCGCCATTTTGTTGCGGGACAACGAGGAAAAGCCGACCGCCGCGATTTTCTACATCGCCTACCTGAAAGACGGCGTCGATGACGCCGCGAAACGCCCGCTCACGTTTTCTTTCAATGGCGGACCCGGAGCCGCTTCCATCTGGCTGCACATGGGGTTGCTGGGGCCGCGTCGCGCGCTCTTGGCGGACGATGGCGGCGCCTTGCCACCGCCTTACAAACTCGTGGACAACGAGTATTCGTTGCTCGACGAGACCGACCTGGTTTTCATCGATCCCGTAAGCACCGGATTCAGCCGCGCGTTGAAGCCGGACGACGCCAAGAAATTTCACGGCGTCGAGGCCGATCTCGAATCGGTGGGCGAGTTCATCCGCCTGTTCATCACGCGGAATAATCGCTGGGCGTCGCCGAAATTCGTCATCGGCGAAAGTTACGGCACCACTCGCGCGGCGGGCCTCTCGGGTGAACTGCGGGAGCATCAACACATCAACGTCAATGGGATCATGCTGGTCTCGACGGTGCTCAACTTTGAGACCATATCATTCGCGCGCGGCAACGATCTGCCGTACGTGCTCTATCTTCCGAGCTATACCGCAACCGCGTGGTACCACAAGAAGTTGGGCGCCGAGTTGCAACAACTGGCTTTACCGGAGGTCGTCGCCAGGGCGGAGACGTTCGCGACCGGTGATTACGCGTACGCCTTGCTCAAGGGCGCTTCGCTCCCGGCGCCGCAGCGGGCGAGCGCGCTCAAGGAGTACGCCCGGCTCACCGGGCTGTCGGAGGCCTTTGTGGAGCGGGCCGATTTGCGCGTCCCGCTCAGCCGTTTTGCGGAAGAACTGCTGCGGGACGAACACCAGGTCATCGGGCGCTACGACGGACGCTACAAAGGTTACGTCCGTGATCATCTGGCGAACAACCAGGAATACGACCCAAGTTACGACGCCGTGGCGGGCGCGTTTGCCTCGGCCTTCAACCAATACGTCCGCTCGGAACTGAAATACGAAAGCGACTTGCCGTATGAAATCCTGACCAATGTTCAGCCGTGGAATTGGGGCGGGCAAAACAGTTTTTTGAACGTGGCCGAAACCCTCGCCGAAAGCATGACGCGCAATCCGTTCCTCAAGGTCCACGTTTCGAACGGCTACTATGACATGGCCACGCCGCGGATGGCGACTCACTACACGTTTGATCATCTCCAGATCGACCCGGCGTTGCTTAAGAATGTAACCCAGGACGATTACACCTCGGGGCACATGATTTACTTGAACCTCGCCGACCTGAAAAAGCAAAAGGCCGATTTGGCGCGGTTTATCCATTCGGCTGTGTCGGCCAATTGATCGACACCGAACGCGCGGGCTCGATTTGCCCTCGCCCCCGCGCGTTGTCTCGAGTCGTTCGCGCGGCCAAACGCCAGGCTCCCGGTACGGGCCGCGCGAACTCGTGGACGATTTGACCGGATTTCCCTTTGACAGCCGCGCCTCAACCGCCAAAACTCGGCCTGTGAAGCCTCGTTCTACGTCTTGTCTTGCCGCCGCCATTTTGCTGAGCCTGATCGCGGTCACTTTCGATGGATTCGCGGCCGACGATTACAAGCTGGGGCCCGACTCGGAACGCCACGACGGCGTGCCCAAAGGAGAGGTCACGAAGTTCAGCTTCACGAATAGCGTCGTTTTTCCCGGCACGGTTCGGGACTACTGGATTTACGTTCCGGCGCAATATGACGCCACCAAACCCGCCTGCCTGATGGTTTTTCAGGACGGCGGCGGGTATGTGAGCGAGCAGGGGCAATTCCGCGTCCCGGTGGTCTTCGACAATTTGATCCAGAAGAAAGAAATGCCGGTTACCATCGGCCTCTTCATCAATCCCGGCCGGATTCCACCGGCGGAGCCGAACCAGCGGGCGCGGGATAATCGGAGTTTCGAGTACGACAGCCTGGGCGATCGTTACGCCCACTTTCTCTTGGACGAGTTGCTGCCGGAAGTTACGAAGAAGTACAATTTAGTGAAGGAGCCAACTGGCCGGGCAATCTGCGGTATAAGCTCCGGCGGGATTTGCGCGTGGACGGTCGCTTGGGAACGGCCCGATCAATTTGGCAAAGTCCTGACGCACGTCGGTAGTTTCACGAACATCCGGGGCGGGTACCCTTATCCGGCGATGATCCGCCACGAGGAAAAGAAGCCGATTCGGGTTTTCCTCCAAGACGGGGCGAACGATCTGGACAACCTCCACGGCAACTGGCCCCTGGCCAACAAGGACATGGCGGCGGCGCTGAAATTCAAGGGCTATGACTACAAGTTTGAGTTTGGGGACGGCGGCCACAACGGCAAACACGGTGGCGCGATCCTGCCGGACTCGTTGCGCTGGTTATGGCGCGATTACCCGATGAACTGAAATGACGCGCACGATTGATCTTATGATTTCATGCTTCTCGAAACGCGTCGTTGGCGCGCTGGTCTTGTTCACCGCGTTGGTCCAGACAGCGTGGGCGATCGACGACTACAAACTCGGCCCGGACTCCCAGTTCAATCCGGACGTCCCACACGGCGCCGTCACCAAACATTCGTGGACCAATAGCTCGGCTTTTCCGGGCACGATCAGGGATTACTGGGTCTATGTTCCAGCGCAGTACGACAAGGAGAAACCGGCGTGCGTCATGGTTTTTCAGGATGGCGGCGGGATGGTGGGGACGAATGGCTCGTACCGAGTCCCGGTCGTGTTCGATAATCTGATCGCGAAAAAGGAGATGCCGGTGACCATTGCGATTCTAATCAACCCCGGCGTCTTTCCGCCTGCTCCTGGCGAAACGCCCCGGACCGACGCCAATGGCCGGCCCGCGTTGCGCTCGAACCGGAGCGTCGAGTACGACTCGCTGGGCGATCGTTACGCCAAGTTTCTGCTCGATGAAATATTCGTGGAGGTCGGGAAAGATTACAACCTGACGCACGACCCCGACGGTCGGGCGATTTGCGGGAGCAGTTCGGGTGGGATCTGCTCGTTCACGGTGGCGTGGGAACGGCCGGACCAGTTTCGCAAGGTGGTCAGTTTCGTCGGCAGCTTCACCAATATTCGCGGCGGCAACGCGTATTCGTATTTGGTTCGCAAGACCGAGCGGAAGCCGATCCGGGTATTTCTCCAGGACGGCGCCAACGATCTCGACAATACCTATGGAAATTGGCCGCTCGCCAATCAGATGATGGCCGCGGCGCTCAAGTTCGCCGGTTACGATTACCGGTTTGAGTTTGGCGATGGCGCGCACAATGGCAAACACGGCGGCTCGATTCTGCCGGACGCGTTACGCTGGTTATGGCGAGATTATCCCCGGTAGACCCGCGGCGAATTGGGTTTGGAGCTATGAAAATCATCCGAGTTTTGGCCGCCGTTTGGCTGGCTGTTTTCGCGTGCGGTCGCGGGCTGCTCGCCCAGGACATGCCGTTGTCGATGTTGTTGATCGAGGGAGAGGAGTGGCAGGTGGTGGCGGAAGGGTTGAGCTCGAGTGACGCGCCCTGCGCTGATGACCAGGGCAATTTCTACTTCACGGAACCGAGCCGGGGACGCGGCATCAAGAAAGTCGATCCCCAAGGGAATATTTCGACGATTATCGATGGCGCGCAGGGAATCAGCGGCTTGAAGTTTGGACCGGATGGCCGCCTCTACGCGTGTCAGGGCGCTTCGCGGCGGATCCTCGCGTACGAAGTCGCCAGCGGGCGAATCGCGATCATCGCCGATAATGTCGAGCCGAATGATCTGGTCGTGACGCATAAAGGGGACATCTATTTTACCGAAACCGGCAAGAAACAGGTCACGTACGTGAGCGCCAAAGGCGAGTTGAGGGCGGCCGATGTCGGCATCAACAAGCCGAACGGGATCACCCTTTCGCCGGACCAGGGGACACTTTTCGTTTCCGATTACGGCGGGACGAATATTTGGGCGTTTCGCATCGAGGCCGACGGCCGTTTGTCCGCGAAGGCCCCATACATGACCATGCGCGCGCCGGTGGATCGGCAGGAAAGCGCCTTTGGCGATGGCATGGCGACCGACAGCGTCGGGCGCTATTACGTGGCCTCCGCGGTCGGGGTGCAAATCTTCGATCCGACCGGTCGAATGTGCGGGGTTTTGCCCAAGCCCCAGAATCGCGGCCTATCCAGCGTCATGCTGGCGGGGCCGAAGTTGGAGTACCTTTACATTACTTGCAGCGACAAGGTTTATCGGCGCAAGACCAAGGCGACCGGCGTGCTTTTTTTCCAATCGCCGGCCGCTCCGGGGCGACAGTGAATTGTCCCGGCCCCCTTGACGATAGGCGCCTCATGCAGCATGTTTTCGCCGTAACTTGAGGCGGACAGGAAAGGTCCCCCCAAGCAACCGCGCCCGTGGTCGGACGCGGTTCTGGGGCGCGCCAGTGAGCGTCTCAAATCCCTTTTGAAAGGCGATTGTCCGCGGCAAGTATGAACTTTAATCGAGGCTTGGTTTCTTGGCTAACGGCGTGGCTGTTGGAGCTCGGGTTGGTGTCAGCGTCGGCCCAGACTTATTCACCGGTCATTTCCGGCTTTTCTCCCACCAATGGCGGACCGGGAACCAGCGTGACAATAAACGGCGCTTATCTTAACAACGTCGTTTCAGTTCAATTCAATACCGCGAAGGCGGTCATTTCCTCGGCCACGGCTTCCCGGATTGTGGTGACCGTTCCGGCGGATGCGACGACCGGGACGATCGCGGTGTTTACCGCGACCGACTTCGCCGAAAGCAGCGGGATCTTCACGGTGGCGCCCCGGGTGTCGGATTTTCAACCGGCGATGGCGGCGCCGGGCGCGCAAGTCCTGATCGAGGGCGCGAATTTCGCGAAGGCGACGGCGGTCAAATTCAACGGCGTGGCCGCCAGTTTTGTCGTCACGGCCGACACGCAAATCCAGGCGATCGTGCCCGCCTCCGCCCTGAGTGGGCCGGTAAGCGTGACCACCGCGGCCGGAAGCGGGCAGAGTACCAACGCCTTCATTGTGATCGGAGCCGGGCCGTACGTGTCGGGGTTTTCGCCGACCAACGGACCGGTGGGGGCGACCGTGATCATCTCGGGGGCCGGGTTCACCCAAGCGTCGGCGGTGCTTTTTGGCGGGACGAACGCCGTGTTCGGCGTTACCGCGGACACCCAAATTCACGCGGTGGTTCCAGCGGGAGCCGTCTCGGGCCCGATCACCATCGTGGCCCCGAGCGGAACGAACGTCAGCGCCGCTCGATTTACGATTGTTTCCAACGGCCCTTTGGTGACCGGGTTTTCACCGACCAACGGTCCGCCGGGAACGTTGGTCACCGTGGCTGGAGTCCGGTTTACGGGCGCAACCGCTGTTCTTTTTGGCGGAACCAACGCCGCTTTCGCGGTCACCTCGGACACCCAATTGCACGCCTTCGTACCCACCAACGCGGTCACCGGTTTCATCACGGTCAGCTCGGCCGCCGGGACCAATAGCAGCGCCGCCAAGTTTGTAGTTGCCGCGCCCGCTCCGACGATCACCGATTTTACGCCGACGAGCGGAGCCGCGGGAACGCCGGTGGTGATTTCCGGGGCGAATTTCACCGCGGTCACCGCGGTGAAGTTCAATGGAACCAACGCCGCCTTCGGGATCACGTCCGACACGCAGATCCAAGCCTTCGTGCCGACTAATGCGACTTCCGGCCCGCTCACGATCGAATCGCCGAACGGGACAAATAGCTCCTCCGGCGCTTTTTCGATCGTCGGATTGGGGCCGTCCATTGCTGGCTTTAGTCCGACTAACGGCGCCGTCGGAACCATTGTGACGATCAGCGGGGCGAACTTTACGGGAGCCACGAACGTGCTGTTCAATGGCGTCGCCGCCGCCTTCGGCGTGACGTCGGATTCGCAAATCCAGGCGCAGGTACCGATCACGACGACCGGGCCGGTCACCGTGATCACGCCCGCCGGCACGAACGTCAGTGGGGCCGCGTTCTATGTTTCTCCCCTGATCAATTCCTTTGCGCCCACCAGCGGCGTGGCCGGGGTAACGGTCAACATTTACGGCTTGAATTTTATCGGCGCCACCGCGGTTCTATTTGGCGGCGCCCCGGCTAAGTTTGTCATCAATTCTGACACGAACATCGTCGCGACGGCGCCGACCAACGCGGTGGACGGGTCGATCGCAGTAACGACTCCCGCGGGAATTGTCGCGACCACCAACGGTTTTGCCTTGCTTCCCAAAGTGGACGGATTCTCACCTCTGGCCGGTCCGGCGGGGACGCCGGTGGCGATCTTTGGCTCAGGGTTTTCGACGGCGACCACGCTAACTTTCAACGGCGCGCCGGCGGGGTTCACGGTCGCCACTCCAAACGAGATTGACGCGGTGGTTCCGGCGTCGGCCACCACCGGGCCGATTCAGGTCGTGACGGCGCACGGGTCAGGCGCGAGCGCCGCGCCCTTCACGGTCGCGCAGAGCGGCGACTTGGAACTGACGCTGACCGCGTCGTCAACCAACGCGTTGGCCGGCGCGAATTTTACTTATACGATTGTGGTCACGAATCACGGCCCGTCCACGGTCAACGGCACGACGCTCACGAACATCTTGCCAACGCCCGTCAAACTTGTCTCGGTGACCTTGGGGCAGGGGACGTATGCCGCCGCGGGCGGCGTCGTGAGTTGCGCCCTCGGGTCGCTGGCGAGTCAAGGCTCGATCACCGCGACCATCGTCGTGACCCCCGAAATCGCGGGCACG
>CAZFVY010000022.1:0-71062 GCA_964522665.1 uncultured Verrucomicrobiota bacterium
CACTTTCTTCGCCAGATTTTCACCGAATTGTTCGCCAAACGCGCTTGCAATCAGATCGGATCGGCCTACGGTAGTGGCGTAGTACACAGGCAGGCAAACGGTGGAAAAATGTTTCCACGTCATCCTACTGCTTGGGCGGTGGGATAGGCGACAATAGCGGGCGAGAGATTTGGCTTGGTGGCTAGGCGCGAGCGAGGAAGGATACCCGCAGCGGTCTCTGACCGAGCGAGCAACGCCGCCACCAAGCCAAAGATCCGACCGATGTGTCGCCTCTCCCGCCGCCCAAGCAGTATGACGATCATCGAAACTATCCGTTCCCGAGCCACTCTGGCGCGGGGAGCAAACGCTCGCGTTCTCGCGGCCGGGTTCACCCTCATCGAATTGCTGGTGGTCATCGCGATCATCGCGATCCTGGCGTCGATGTTGCTGCCGGCGATCGCGCGCTCGAAAGCCAAGGCGCTCCAGATCAAGTGCGCCAGCAATCAGCACCAGATCAGCATTGGCTACCACCTCTACGTCGATGACAATCTCGAAAACTACCCGGTGCAGCAAGGCTGGGCGGCCGTCGGCGGCAAACAATCCAACTTCACGCAGGGTTACGCGCTGGATTACGGCTCCCTCGTCGCCGAGGACCGGCGACCGTTGAACGCCTACGTGCGCAACGTCGATACCTTCCATTGCCCGGCCGATCACGGGGACGCCCTCAATCCCCAGACGAAGACCGCCTGGGATGGTTGGGGCAATAGCTACCTGGTCGAGTGGGCCACCGAGGCCTTCCGCGTGCAGCACGTCACCGGCGACGCCGCCGCCACTCCCGGTTCCGTGAACGCCACGCCGATCAAATCGACCACCATCGCCCGAAGCCCGGTCAACAAGATCATCCAAGGCGATTGGCCCTGGCACGCGAACCGCAGCGTCGTCGATCCCCGCAGCGTCTGGCATAATTACAAAGGGCAGCGTTTCGAGAACATGCTCTTCGGCGACGGCCACGTGATGAAATATTTCTTCCCGCCGCAAATGGATGGTTGGATCAGTTCCCCCGCCCCGGACTCGAACTGGAGTTGGTGGTAAGCGACGGAGCGCTCGACGCTGGGGAATTCCGCGCTCGTCTGCTCGTTGCCGCGAGCGCAACATCGAGTTGTTGCGGCCCGCCGCCGGTAGGGACGCCGCGCTGCGGAGTCACGCTCGCGCTAGTGTGCGCGAGCGCTTCGCCGAACGACCCACGCGTCCAAACGGACGCCACCGACGCAGAATTCCGTCGCGACCCTTGCTCGCTCTAATCGAGCGAGCGGCCCTCGCAGCGCGAGGTTCCTACCCTCGTGGCCTTACGCTCGGGCTGACAGCGCCCAAAACGTCACTCGCTCGACGTAGCGCCCCGCTGACGCGAGTAGTCCGTTTCGCGGGGAACTCCCTGGCCCGGATGTCCGCCGGGCCCCGCCAGCAGGAACCGCGTAAATTCGTCGGAAGTCTGAAACGGCAGACGCTCCATCGAGTGTTTGCGGTAGTGGAACATGAACGCCGCCTCCGCGTAATACGAGACGCCTTTCGTAAAACTCACCGTGCCGCAGCGATAGTAGGAGTGGGTGATTTCGTGGAGGATCATGGCCGCCATCCCACCGGCGGTGAGCGGCCGGCCCGCCCGGGACTTGAAAAACGTATTGTCGAAAAGCCGGTCGCGTTTCGGCGGCGCCAACCCCACCACGAATCCGTCCGCGCGTTCCTGCGCGACGAATTCCGAAGCGACGACGATGTCGCCCCAAGTCGTACACCGCACCCGCACAGGCAGCGCGTTGGTCCCGACCACGAATTCCATCCCGTCGTCGCTTAAACGCAATTCTCCCGCCGGCAACGTCTTCCGATAGGGTGACGCCAGGAAGGCGTTGCTCAGTTGAACCGCCTCGCGCCAGCGGCTGAGACACCCGTCGCGCAATTCGGTGGCGACCGGCGCCGCCGCCACCCGCGCCGGAGTGATCGGGACGGTGGCGCAGCCAGAGGATAACGCCGCGATCGCGACGGCCGAAATCAGGAGTTTGCGAAGCTCAGCCACAAGTCAATTGCGATCGCCAAGCGGGCGCTAAAGCTTAAGCCGAAACCCGAGCCGGTTCAGCCGAACGGCGACGAATAAAATCACGAACGCGCAGCCGGCCGAGCGCGTGATCGCCCCCGCCAGACTGGTGTCCGCCAGCCGGCCATACCAGGCGTCCAGGGGCGTAAGCTCTAGCGCGCCCGGCAGCATCTCGGAGAGGAGATAGGCCAATAAGACGTTCCCGCCGGCGGCCGCCAGCGGCCGGCCAACGAACCCGGCCTGACGGACATCGCACAGATGGTAAAAACCGAGCCAAAGCGCCGCCGTGATCGCGCACGACCAGAGACACCAGGAGGGTGTGGCGCTGTTCTTATAGATGCCGTAGAGACCGTGAAGCAGCAGCGCCGCGACGGCGAATCCCGCGATGAACCAGCCGGTGAACCGCGTCCGGGCGGCGACCGACGTGGTGTCGGGCGCCACGAGAATCGTTCCCAAAAGCATCCCCGCGACCGTAATGGCCGCCTGCGATCCGAGCGTCCCGCCGATCCCGACGTACCGGGCCAGCCAGAAATGTTGAAACGCGCCGGTCTGGTCGGCCGGATAGAGGCACATCAGCAAAATGGCGGACGCGAGCAGCGCGATCCGGTGACCGCGGAAACAGAGGAACACCGTCGCCGCCACCAGATAAGCCCAGCCGATCAATCCGAGGATTCCGTACCACTCCGTGTGGATGAAAAACGGCGAGAGCGAGATGATCTTTTGCCCTTTGGCGCCGCGGAACGAGAAAGCGAGGAACGCCAGCAGCGCGAAGCCGACGAAGCGCAGCGCCCGCGAAACATTTCTCCACGCGTCACTCGTTTCCGCCGAGCCGGATTTTTTAGCCCCCGACGTCACTTCGCAAAAGGCGAGCATACTGCCCAAATACATCAGCGTAGCCCAGAGCGCCGGCGACCAACCCTGGGCTTGGGCGTCAGGCGATTCATCGTTCACCATCATGATGCCGATGAGGAGCAACGCGAGCGTCCGGGAAACCACGTGCCCGATGATTTTCCCGAGCGATTCACCGCGCGCGAACCGCGAGCCGAGCGCGAACGGGATCGACATCCCCACGATGAAGAGGAAGGCCGGGAAAACCAGATCCACAAACGTCATGCCGCTCCGGCCATGGAAATGGCGCATCCACGCCGGCACGAGCCGCTCGGGCGCCCCGGCGAGGTCGTTGACAAAAATCATCGTGAACATCACCACGCCCCGCAACGCATCGACGGAAATCACCCGCCGCGCGCCGGAGGAGTGAGGGAAAACAGCAGCCGTGGTCGCCGTGGTCACGAGCCTCATCCTGCCAGATCAAGCCGCGCGGTGGCAAGCCGCGCGCGAGCGTGTTTGCTGGGCGAAACGCCGAGTGCTTGCGGCGATCGGCTTTGCGGCGAAACCCCGGCCAGACGCGACGCTACTTCGGGTGGGGCGAGGCTCCGCCGAGCCCTGAAAAAGTGGCGCGAGGTCCGGTTTGAGAACCAACGCTCGATCCCGCCGAAACGCCGTCGCTCCAGCTTGATCTCGGAGGCGCGCGGCGTTGCGGGCGTCCCGACCCTCGTCACGGTCGATGGTTGGTCACGCCAGAGCGAGAGAGAAGGCGGCGCCGAGCCTCGCCCCACCTCTCACTCCGGCGCATTCTTGGCTTGATCGCGCCGCGGACCGATAACTGCTCCCGCTCGAGGCGCTCACCTTCCAAGCAACCGACTCTCCGCCAAAGTAGGGGCGCTTTCGCAAGGACCATTCGCCAAACCGGCCGGATCAATCACGATCGGTGCTGATTTCCTGGGATTACGCTTCGCTTCATCCCGGGGAGTAAAACGGGGGCCTTTCAGTCCGTCCGACTTGAAGCTTCGGAGCTTACCGCCCCAAAACGTCAACAACACGAACTTGTGCCCAGTTTGCTCCGTCGGTCGGCATGGTGATTGCCACCGCGCCGGCGAATCGCTAAAAGGTCCGGCCTGAAGTCATTTAACCGTGGGCGTTTGCATTATTCTCAATCCGGCCGCCAAAGGCGACAAAGCGCGGCGCTTTCGGCACCTCTTCGACCGGTTTCAGGGCGAATTCGAATTGCGCCTCACGACGGCGGCGGGCCACGCGCGGACGCTGGCGACGATGGCGGTTCGCGAGGGCTTTGAGACGGTCGTGGCCGCCGGCGGCGACGGCACGGTGAACGAAGTGCTCAACGGCATCGGCGACGAGCCGGACGGTTTCGCCCGCTGCCGTTTCGGCGTGTTGCCGCTCGGCACGGTCAACGTCTTTGGACGTGAGCTCGCCATGCCGCTGAACGTCCGGCGGGCTTGGGAGGTCATCCGCCGGGGACGCGAGCGGCGCATCGACCTGGCCCAGGCCGAGTTCGACGTCGAGGGACAACTGACACGCCGCTATTTCTGCCAGATGGCCGGCGCCGGAATCGATTCCCGCGCGATCGCACGAGTGGATTGGAGCTTGAAGAAAAAGACCGGACCGTTCGCTTATGTCGTGGCGGCTCTGCAAACCATCTTGTCTGAGCAACCGAAACTGACCGTGACCGCCGGCGCGCGACGGGTCACCGGAGTCGCAATCCTGGTGGGCAACGGCCGTCTTTACGGCGGCTCATTCCGCGTCTTCCCCCGCGCCCACGCGGATGACGGCCAATTGGACGTGATCGTCTTCTCGCGCTGCGATTGGAGCGTCATCGCCCGGGGCCTCTGCCGCCTGGCGCTGGGCCAACTCGACCGCCTCCCCGAGGTGACCTATTTCCAAACCGAAACGCTCACGCTCAGCAGCGAGACGTCGCTGCCGCTGGAACTCGAAGGCGAAAACGTCGGCCACCTCCCGGCGCGAATTTCGGTGGTCAAAGGTGGAATGCGGGTGATCGTGCCGTGATTTCGCGCGCGTCTTTGCGTTGGCCCGCGAGGGGAAACTTGCGGGCATCCTGGACCTCGGAATTCTGTCCGGCTCCTGGACCAAATCACCTAGCTCAATCGTGATCGACTTTCGCGTTCGACCGGTTAGAACCGCGGCAAGCTATGTTCAACCACTTTGTTCAAATATCCCAGCGTCGCATTCTCGTTTTGGTCGCGAGCTTGATCCTCGCTGGAGCCGCGTTTGCGAGCGCCGACGCGGCGGGCGCGGCGGAAGCGCTGTTCAACGGGCGCGATTTGACGGGGTGGCGAACCCCGACGGGCACGTGGCAGGCCGCGGGGGCGGTTTCGCTTGAACCGGGAGCGCCGGAGAAACTGCATATTACATCCGGCGAAGGCGTGTTGGTTAACAACCCCCAAGGGCCGACGGTCGATCTCCTGATGGTCGCCGAGTTTGGCGACCTCGAATTGCACGTGGAGTTCTGCATTTCGCGCCGCTCCAACTCGGGGGTCTATCTCATGGGCCGCTACGAGCTCCAGATTTACGACAGTTACGGCGTCGCCCGGGACGAATACCCCGGCATTGAGTGCGGCGGCATCTATCCGCGCTGGATCAACGACCAGGGCGTCGATGGCCATTCGCCGCGCGTGAACGCAAGCCGGCCGCCGGGCGAGTGGCAAAGTTTCGACATCATTTTCCGCGCGCCACGCTTCGCCGCCGACGGCCACAAACTCAGCCACGCCAAAATCGTGAAAGTGACGCACAACGGCCGCGTCATCCACGAAAACGTCGAGCTTCGCGGACCAACCCGCAGCGCGCGTTGGGATGATGAGAAACCGACCGGTCCGATTTTATTGCAAGGCGACCACGACCCAGTCGCGTTCCGGAACCTGCGAGTAACGCCGATCGAATTAAAGTAGCGGCGTGATTCGCGGGCTTTGCACGCGTTGAGCCGCGTTGCCCGAGGTTTTGCTCTGCCATCGCTTTCGTTTCTTCGCGGCCCGAGACCAACAGGCGTCAATAGATCAATTGGTGGGGCGAGGCTCTGCCGAGCCGTGAAGAGGCGCCGCTGAGCGGCTGCCCCCCGAGACGCTCCACGCTTAGTTCATTTGCCACGGCCTCGCGATTCGCCGCGGTCGAAGCTCAGTCGCGCCGTTGCAATTGCGACGC
The DNA here is from genome assembly GCA_964522665.1 of uncultured Verrucomicrobiota bacterium. Taxonomy (GTDB): domain Bacteria; phylum Verrucomicrobiota; class Verrucomicrobiia; order Limisphaerales; family CAZFVY01; genus CAZFVY01. The sequence goes on from CAZFVY010000022.1 coordinate 6,077, forward strand.
CGGAGCGGAGCCTCGCCCCACCATCAGATTGGCACACTCCATTGCTGGCGAATTTTACACGGGATTCGTCTTCCATCTGCGCGGTCTTCGGCGAGAGCGGGATCGCGACCAGACTTCCCTTCCGGCGGCGGCGTTAATGGACCACGACGCGCCCAAGCGCGGGGTCGATTTGATGGAGCGCGGCAGCAGCCTCTTCGGAGAGATTGGGGTTCGGACTGCGCGCGGCTTGCATAAGCGCGGGCACGGCGGCCGCGGCGTGCTCCCCGAAGCGGCCCAGCGCCTTGGCCGCGGCGCTCCGGACGCGGCCGCTCGCGTCCGAGTCGGCCAGGCAGTCGATGAGCGCCGGCACCACGGTCTCCGCCTCCTGACCGATCAACCCCAGGGCAATCGCCGCGCGAGCGCGCACATACACGTCCTGGTCGCGCAGGCTGTTCAGCAGCGCCGGCACGGAGATTTTCGCGTCGGCGCGCAACTCACTCAGCGACGCGGGCGGCGAATGGGTGTCAAAGCGCCCCAACCCCGCCAATCCCAGCGTTGCCGCCGCGCGGCGCCGGACCCAGGTGTGTTGATTGGTCAACGCCGCCGTCAGCGCCACCACGCCTTCCGGCCGGAGGCCGGCGATCGCGAACGCGGCGTTGTCGGTCGTCCGCGGGTCGTCCAGCATCCGGACGAGGCTGGGCAGGGCCGGTTTCGCGATCGGACCGAGCGCCTGGAACGCCCGCACCGCCCGCCAATGGCGCTCGGGCGCCGATGTCAAATGCAGCTCGATGAAGGGCTGGTCGTGGACCACGTCGAGCAGCGCCCGGTAAAGGCGCGAGTCGTGCGACCGAAGGATGCTGAGGAGCGCAGGGAGGGCGTTGGCGCCGATATGGCGCAAGGCGTCGTCGGCGGCCGCTTGACTCGCCGCCGGCCGAACGGTGTCGAAGTCCTTCAGCCAGGAACTCAACGACCGGTCGTGCCAACTCGGCTCGCGCGGGAATACGACCCAAACCAGAGCCCCCGCGAACGTCACGATCCCCGCGGCCGCGAACGACCAACGAAGCCAGGGAGGAAGCTGATTCATGCGCGCTAAGGTCGGGTCGTCGGTCCGGGTGGTTTGGGCTGGCAATGTTCACGCGGAGCGTAGAATTGGCCGCGGGGTTTCGCAATGGTTTCCTAGCGCCCTTCAGCCCGGCGAAACGCCCATCGCAAGGCCCGATGGGTCGGCCAGTAAAAAACCAGGGGGAGCGCGATCATCATCGTCGCCAGATAGAGTCCGGGCGCCATCCAGGTCTGGGCATGTTCGTCGCTGAGGCCGAACACGTAATTGATGTTCACCGGCGTATTCGGATGGGCGGCGGGGGCGGGCGGCGCGGGCATCAGGAAGAAGCAAACGGCCATCAGCGTCCAGGCGAGAAGGGTCCAGGCGGGCAAAGCGCGACGATCATAACCGAGCCGGCGGGTGAGCCAGACGAGGAGAAACGGCAACCAGCCGTGGAACAACGAAAGTCCGCGCAGGAACAGCGGACGCTGCGCGTTGAACATATAGTCGGTCATGCCGACCAGTTTGAAGCCGGCCAGGTGCGCGAGAAAATCCGCGACCCAAACGGTTTGCGGCACGAGAATCCCCACCGCGGCCATGCTCACCATCAACGCGCTCTCCGTCCACACGGCGGCCAGCGTCAGCAAGAGCGCGACGTCGCAAAAGTAGAGAAAATTGGTCGCGCCATAGTTGCGCCAATAGACGGGAAGCAGGACGCCCATGAAGAGCGTGTAGCCGATTTTCACGCCCAGCGGAAGGCGGGGCGCGGTTCGGGTAAGAGGTAGCTCGCGGGCGGCGCGGCGGGGGCTGGCCGTCTCCATCAGAAGGTTGGTTTCTTTCATAGGCATGATTTTTTAAGTTCACTCGCGGGCTGGCCGTCATGACCGGCCCGACTTCATGCCTCAGGGAATAACGCAAACGCCTGGCGGAGCGTTAATTGATAAAACTGGCGCGACCATCGACTGAATCAATAGTCGGCGCCGCCGAACCAACCGCCGCCGTTGCGACGATCGGGTTAACTACGGTCGAGCGGACCACACACGAGGGAAAAACCCGCTTGGGCGTCGCGAAAGGAGGTTCGAAAAAGCCAAACGCGGCGTTCCCCGAAGGGAACTCCGCGTCGCATGGAAAATAAACGGTGGACGCCGCAACCGCGGCGCCGGGGGGGGAGATCGTTGAACCGTCGGAAAAGGTTACTTCTTCTGCGCTTCCTCTTGGCGCCGCTCGGCTTCCTTAAGCAGTTGCTTTTTCTGCTTGAGCACGGTTTCCATCAGGATGGAAAGGCCGGAAACGTACAATTGGGTGCCGCGCAACTCCAAAACGTTCAGGGTCGGCTTCACGACAAACTCGGTTCCGAACCAGGTAAAAATCACCGCGCTGATCTTCTGGTTGGCCTCCAACTTCGAAATCTCGTTCGACTTCGGAACCGCGGCGCGTATAAAAGCGACTAATTCATCCATGATATCTCTCAGTTAGTTTGAGATTTCGCCCAAGCGCTCTCTGGCGAAATCCCATAACGATTCAAACACGAGCGCATTCTGAACATAATAACTCGGCCATTGCCAGACTAATATTTAGCAATTTCGGCGCCGAGAAGTGAGGTGGCGCCGCCGCGGCGCGCGAGGGCGCGCGGATCAGGTTGGAAGGCAAGCAACTGCGCGGGCCGCGGACAATACCTGGGCTTCGGCGGGTCGGGCGGGGGGCTTACCGCTCGTGTTCCGATTCGTGCTCGTCGCCGTGCGAGTTCTGGTGCGACTTGCGGTATTCCTCGCGCGGTTTGAAGATTTCCTCAAATTTCGCGCGCTGTTCGGGATCCAGTTCCGCGCGGATGTTCTTGCGCAGGGCCTGGAATTCGGACGGGATTTGTTCCCAGATGCCCTTCAGCCGGGTCTGGCTTTCCTCGAGCATTTTGCCGATGCGTTCCCGCTGGGCCGGCTTCAGATCAAGGTCGGTTTCCATGCGGCGCATCAGTTCCTTCAGCCGAGCCTCAGGCCGTTGCGCCATGCCCATCGGCCGGCGGCGTCCGCCACCGGCTTCGGCCGGACGCCCAGGCTCCGGGTGGCGCAACTGAAACGTCAATCCCCCGGTGACCACGCCGGCGGCGAAGATGACCAAGGCGGCGAGAATGGGTTTCCAAGCGTTCACCACGACTCCGCCAGCGTTGCCACCGGCGCGAGCACGGTCGTTTCCAAATCAGTCGCCACATTGTCCCCGGGTAGGGGGTCGCGGAGCGAAAAAAGGGTCCATACCCCCAAAAACACGCTGATGGCCACGCACGGCGCCGCCGCCCGCCACAGCGCGCGGCCCCAAAGACACCAAGCGTCGGTGATCGGTTTGACCGCCAGGGCGGCCATGACGCGCCGCTCAAAAAGGTACGGCGTTCGATCGTCCGGCGGGGTCGCCCTCGCCGCGGCGATCAGTTTTTTCTGTAATTCTTCTAAATCCATCAAGCCTCAATGAGAATCGCGTGGTCAAAAACCGCCACGTGGCGACGAGTCAGGCCAGACCAGATGGGCCGCGTTAGGCCGCGCGATCCCGCCGCCGGTCCGGCGAAGCGCGACCGACCCCAGCCAAACGAGTGACGATAACACGCCTGCCCACGGCGGGCGACTGGTTTCATCCCGCCCCGAGCCGTCATCACGCCCGCTCTCAGTGATTTGAGACGACCCAAAATCATGCGCGGTTACAAGTACTTTTCCCGTGCCAGTTTTTTCAAGTGGCGCCGCATTTCCGCCCGGGCGCGAAACGCTCGGACCTTCACCAGCGGCAGGGACCAGCCGGTCAGCGCCGCGATTTCCTTAATCGGCCGCTCTTCGATCTCAAGCAAGGTGATCACCAGGCGGTCGGGCGCCGAGAGTTGGTCCAGGAGCCGGGCCACCAGCTCGCGGGCGGCGCTGCTGGTCTCGGCGGCCGACGACGGATCGGCCACGAACCGGTCCAGCCAATCGGTTTCCTCCCGCGACATATCGCTGAAAGTGGTTTCCCGCTGCCGCTGCCGGGCGCGCAGGAAGTCGTAGCACGCGCGCACCGCGATCCGCATCAACCAATGCTCGAACGGCGCCTCGCCGCGGAAGCCGTCCAATTTCTGGTAAACCTTTATGAAAATATCCTGCGCGAGGTCTTCAGCCTCGCTCTCCCCGCGGGCGTAGCGCCGCACGGTCGCAAAGACGCGTGGTTGGTACTTCTTGACCAATGGTTCAAAACTCGCCGAGTCGCCCTTTCGGATGGCATCGATCAACTCGGCGTCGGTGGGTTCCACGGGCGCAATTTGGCAGAAGGTTCGCGGCCGGAAAAGGGGAAAGCCTTGGGGCAATGACCCGCTATTTATGAGACGCTACACCAGTCGGCGTAAATCGAGGCTCACTCCCGTTCGATCTTGAGCGTGCCCTCGAAGTATTCGGAAAAGCTCTGCATCTCGTCGATGATCCGCTGCGGCTGCTCGAGCAGGGTCTCCAGGGTCTTGCCGTTCGGGTCGGAACGCCGGCCCAATAATTCGGAGGCGGCGATCACCAGCGCGAGGTGATTATTGATGTCGTGCCGCATCCGGGAGAGCCGGCGCGCCAGTTCGGAAACCTGCTCGCGAGACAGCGTGACGAGCTGATCGGATGGTTCCATGCGCCGAAGCATCCGCCAACCGAGCCGCGAAAGCAAGCGGGTTTCCAAGCCCCACGGAGGTTTGCCAAAGATGGCGGCCCGCCCCGAACGCCACCGTTTCCCGACGTTGACCGGACCACGCCCGCCGCCTACGCTGGCACGCGGGAAACCGAATGCGAAGCAAACCACTGATCGCGGATCTGACTCAATACCGAAGTCGTCTCGTCCGCCGATCGAAATGCCCGCCGCCCTATGAATGATCCGTTTCGCGGCTTGACCGCCATTTTGTATAAGGAGTTCATCGTCGTCCTGCGCGATCCGTTGACGCTGTTCTTCATGTTTTTTCCGCCGCTGGTCGAGATGGTGGCGTTTGGCTACGCGCTGGACAATGACGTGAAGCATATCGCCACCATCGTGCTGAACGAAGACCGGACGGTCGAGAGCCGGCAGTTGATCGACAGCTTCGTCAATACCCAGACCTTTCGCGTGGTCGGCGAGGCCCGGAGCGTCAGCGAATTGGCGGCCGCGATTCGGCGGGGCCAGGCGGCGGTCGGCCTGCAAATCCCGCCGAATTTCACGCGCGAGCTGCGCGCGGGCCATAACGCCCAGGTCCAGGTGTTGATCGACGGCTCGAGTTCGACCGTGGCGTCGTCGGCGTTGAACACCGCGCTCGGCCTGGCCCTGCGCCAGTCGGTGGTGCAGTTGCTTGGCGAAACCGGCCGGCGCGACCTGCCGGTCGAGGTCCGCCCGCAGATTCTTTACAACCCGTCGATGTTGAGTCCGAATTTTTACGTGCCGGGGGTCATTGGCGTCGTGCTGCAAATCGCGACGACGTTCGCCACCGCGATGGCCCTGGTCCGCGAGCGGGAACGGGGCACGCTCGAGCAATTGCTGGTCAGCCCGGTCTCGCGCTGGGGCCTCATGCTCGGCAAGCTCCTGCCGTACCTCACGATCGGCTCCATCATGGCGGGGACCCTTTTCGCGATCATGCGGTTCCTCTTCCACGTCCCGATCGCCGGGAGCCTGACGGCGCTGGCCGCCGCGAGCTTGATTTACATTTTCGCGCTGTTGAGCCTGGGATTGCTCGTTTCGACCAAGGCGCAGAATCAAATGCAGGCGCTGCAAATGTGCATGGGATTGATTCTGCCGTCCGTCTTCTTTTCCGGCTTCATTTTCCCGCGCGAAACCATGCCGTGGATTTTCTACGCGCTCGGCGCGGCGCTGCCCACGACCTATTTCATCGACCTGATGCGCGCGATCATTCTGCGGGGAGCCGACTGGCTCGATTTCTGGCCCAGCCTCGCCGTCCTTTCCGGCATGGCGGCGGGCCTATTCGTCCTCTGCGCGATCCGTTTCAAACAAAAAATCGCGTGAGCGATCCCGACGGCGCCACACGGCAGGCTCGCTGACACCCAAGTGGCGAACTGCCGAAGTCTCCACAGAAACTTCCACGGGCCGATTTCGCGAACGAGGCAAATGCCGTCAGGACGGGGAGGATCAAGAAGGAGCCGAGCGTTCCTCGCGCGTTCTTGTAATACCCGATCCGCGCGGAGTTCCCTGCCCCGGAAATGTCCGCTTGGCGAAGCCCTGATCGCCGGCGGCGGACGGCTGACTAAACTCCGGACCGTGAGCCGCGGAAGAGGATTGCGACCTTGACGCTCGCTTTCCGGAAGCCCTATCTTTTCGACCGCACATTGATCCAGCAATGCTGTTTAGCTCGTACATTTTCCTCTTTGGGTTTTTACCCGTCACGCTGGCTGGATTTTGTCTCCTGTCGCGCAGGGCCGGCCCCAAGGCGGCTAAGATTTGGCTCTCCCTGGCCTCGCTTTTCTTCTATGGCTGGTGGAATCCGGCGTACGTGGCGCTCATCCTCCTGTCGATGGGCTTCAACTTCCAGATGGGGCGCCGCCTCGGAACCGCCGCGCGGGAGGGGCGGGCGCATCGGGGGATGCTGGCGTCGGGGGTCGGCGCGAACCTCCTGTTGCTGGGGTACTACAAATACGCCGGTTTCTTCGTGGCGAACGTCAACGCCGCGCTGGGCGTCCACTGGACGATCCCCGCCATCGTGCTTCCGCTGGGCATCTCGTTTTTCACGTTCACGCAGATCGCATACCTGATTGATGCCAGCCGGGGGCTGGCTTGTGAGTATGACCCGGGCGATTACCTGCTTTTCATCACGTTCTTCCCGCATTTGATCGCGGGGCCGATCATCCATCACCGCGAGATGATGCCGCAATTCGCCGAACCGAAGACGTACCGATTCGATTGGAACAACCTCGCGCTTGGACTCCAGATTTTCGCGGTCGGGCTATTCAAGAAAGTGGGGTTGGCGGACAATTTAAGCGACGACGCCAACCGGGTGTTCAATTCCGCGCATCGGGCGCTCTACGCGACCGACGCCTGGCAGGCGGCGTTGGATTACGCGTTTCAGATTTACTTCGATTTTTCCGGCTACTCGGACATGGCGATCGGTTTGGCGCGCATGTTCGGGATCACGCTGCCGCTGAATTTTGACTCACCTTATCGGGCGGTAAACCTGATCGATTTCTGGCGGCGCTGGCACATGACTTTTTCAAGGTTCCTGCGCGACTACCTTTACATTCCGTTAGGCGGCAACCGGCGCGGACCGGGGCGGCGCTACCTGAACCTTGTGGTAACGATGGCTCTCGGTGGACTCTGGCACGGGGCGGCGTGGACTTACGTGCTTTGGGGGCTGTATCACGGAGTTTGCCTCGCCTTGAATCAGCTTGCGCGGTCGCTTTGGCCGCGGCCAGGCTCGGCCGGGCTTTCGCCGGCGTGGCTGACGCCCTGGACGGGGCGGGTGGTTACCTTGTTTCTGGTCGTGGTCGGATGGGTTTTGTTCCGGGCGGGCGACTTGGACGCCGTCGGACACATGCTGGGCGCGATGTTCGGCTGGGGAACGCCGCCGGCCGCGGGCGCGCCGCCCATCTTGAGGTGGACGCACCGATTCTGGTTTATCGGGCTGTTCTTCATCGTCTGGGCGCTGCCCAATACGGCGCGACTCTCCGACGCCTACCACCCGTATTCCGGATCGTCGGGCGAGCCGGCGCCCGGCCAGGAGTGGTGGGCGCGGTGGCGCCTGAGTCCGGCGTGGGCGTGCGTCGTGGCGGCGCTCCTGGCGGCCTCCGTGCTGTCGCTGCAGAACGCGAGCGAGTTCCTCTACTATAACTTTTGACGTGATTAGTTCGACGCGGATTCCAGGGCCACCATGGATGGGCGAATAACAACGGCCGGGCGCGGCCTCGCGGACGAGCGGCGCCAGAAGACGGCCGCAAAACGGTATGCGCTGCTGAGCCTGGGCCTCGCCGCCGCGTTGGTGGTCGGCGTCGGGCTGCTCAATTTTTTCATCGACCCGTTCAACCGCTTCGGCAACAACCGCCTGGGAGTTTTTTTCGCGGCGGAGCGGGAATCGAAACCGCGGATGGCGCTGAAATACCCGCATAACGCCCTGCTGCTCGGCAATAGCCGGATCGGGATGACGCTCGCCGATCAATTGGACGGCTTCCATTTTTTCAACGCGGCATTTGCGGGCGGAACCTCGGAGGAGGCTTATTACTTTCTCAAACGCTACGCGTGGAAGGACGAATTGGTCGTCATTGGCGTGGACCCCGGTCAATGCGATCCGCCCGAGTTGAAAGGCGACATCTTCGCGCCGACGACGATGACGATGACGCTCAGCAACGTCGTGAGCGCCAGCACGCTCAAATATTCGGTCATGGCGGTCTTGGAACACCTCAGAGGCCGGCCCGGCATGATGAATCCGGACGGGTCCAGCACGCCCGCGCGGTGGCCGATCATGGCGCGACATGGCAACCTCGGGACGATGGCGTGGCAAATCGCGGAGACGCGGCGAATTTGGTCCGGCACGTCGCTCCCCGCCCCGGGAAAGCTGATCTTCTACCGCAGGATCGTCGAGCTGTTGCGCGAGCGAAACATCGCCTGCGTCGCGTTGATACCACCGCTGCATGAATCGCTGGCCCATTATATTCCGACTTCGCCCGTCCTGCCGGCGTATCAAGCCTGGCGTCGCGAGATTGGCTCCATTTTTCCACACCTTGTGGATTGCGCGTTCGGGCCGGATTCGGCGATTACGAATTTTACCACCCGCGACACAACCCATCTCCGGCCCGAGGCGATGGTGCGTTTATTCAATCGCGACGTGATCCCGGTCGCCATCCAAGCCGTGCGCGAGCGCGGCTCGCCGACCGCCGAAGTGAATGGCCGAAGCAAGGGAGACCAAAGCCGGTGATTGTCTCGGCGCGCTTCGATGGTTCAGACTGCGGACGTGAATTGGACAACGCTTGATTTGGACGAGTTGCTCGCGGCCATTTGGTCCTCCCTGACCACCGCGAGCCGCGAACCCGCCGGTCCTTTTCGCACGGCGGCTCTCGCGACCGTTTCCGCCGCCGGACCCGCCGTCCGCACCGTGGTTCTGCGCGACGCCGACCGAACCGTCCGCGCGTTGACCTGCTTCACCGACGTTCGCAGCGCCAAGGTCGCCGAGATTCGCCTCCAACCGCGCGTTCAATGGCTGTTCTACGATCCGACCGCCAGAGTCCAATTCCGCATGAGCGGTGAAGCGACCGTGCGTCACGACGATCCGGAATCTCACGCCGCCTGGAAATCGCTTCCCCCCGTCGCGCGGCGCGAGTACGCGGCCGCCCAAGCCCCCGGCAGCCCGTTGGCAGCGTCACCGCCTGACGCCGAGGCGCCCGCCACGCTCGACTCGCCCGAACCGTTCGGTGACGAGAATCATTGCCGCGTTCATTTCGCGGTCCTGCGCGCGGCCATCGACGAAATCGACTGGCTGCGCCTCGATCCAACCAGCCACCGCCGCGCGCGCTTCAAATGGACCGGCGCCAATTTCGCCGGCGCCTGGCTCACCCCCTGACCCTTTCCCGGCAGAGCAGCGGCGTCCCGGGCGCGCCTTGGATCGTCGGCGGAGCTTTCTTGCCTGCCAGGGGCGTTGCGCCCATGCCAATACAGCCAGGCCAGGTAAGAAGCCCCGGCCCCGATTTGGCAAACAGCGCGCAGATGATTGCGCGTGAGAGGACTGACGTTAATTTTTGAACAATATTGTCGCAACGTCCGTTCCCCGGAGCCACGGGAAGCTGGCTCGTTCGGCCGGTCGGCGGCAGGAACGAGATTTCGCGGTTGCCTAAGTCAGCGAATCGCGATCAACCACGCGCTCAAAACAATCGCGGAGCCTTCGCGGCGGCTGCCGAACTCTACGGCGCGGGACCGTGGACCCATTCTACGGCGGCGCCAAACCGAAGCCACGTTCCCAGTGGTCGAGGAACCAAGCGATGGTGGGGCGAAACTCCGTTGAGTCCTGATCTCGCCCCCTTTTGCGCCCGTTGATCCGAAATGACCCGAACGAAATCCCTGACCAAACGGTTGCTTCACGAGTTCAACCTTCGACGCGACCGGCAAAACCACGACCGAAACCGATTCCTTTATCGAACCTCGCGGTTAACGACGAGCGCATTCATCGAAACAGAGTGCAAAGCAAAGAGACTGCAAGTAGCAAGAGGACCCACAATCCGAGAAAACGCCGCCATTCCTTTCCGGAACGGATCACTAGTACCGCGAGGTAAGATTTCGCGAAGCTTCCGCTTAGCAACGACTTGAAACCGATCCGTCTGGCCGTCTGAGCGAGGAGTACAAGCTCAGCCAAAAGGAAACTTCCGACCATGACGTCGACGACAGATCTCAAGGCAATCATGGAGCGTTCAATCGTTCCGCCGTTCCTTCCTTTTAGGCGCCGTGCCGAACCGAATCATGCCGGGGCGAAGATTTCGTCAAGCTGATTGAGTTCGGCGGCCTCCTGGCGGAGCCGGTTGACTTGCGCCGGAGATTTTCCGAGAGCCATTGCCATTTGCTCGATGGCAATGGACGCGCAGCCGCCTGAGACCGGTGTCCACTCCTTGCAGCGGGTGTGACACCAATCGGCCAATTGCCACTGATCTTTGGCGCCGTGCTCGCCCCAGACCTCATCCAGCAAGCCTACCTCGGCGTCTGAGAGGTGATCGCGTTCGGGCATTTTCTCCAATTTCACCTCATGATTTCGCCGGTCCGTCACGCATTGTTCCCAGCGTCGGTCGGCTTCCCCTATGAGGCGGCCGGCACTGATCAGGTCCAAGGCTTCACTGGTAACCGGGCCGTTGCGCATCGATAGGTAGTCGCCGCCGATGACCGGCATATTTCGGCGGTCCAGCGAGTGGCGGTCCAGGAGATAGAGCAGCTTCACCAACTTCATGATGTTCATCTGGCCGCCGCCAAGCTCCAGGAACAGGCACGCCGCCTCGGTCGCCTTGCCGATGTCGAAACGAAAGTTCATGACACCGACACCATACTTTCAAACCCGCCACTTGTTCAACTCGGCAAATTAACGGCAAAGCGGCCACAAATACGGGGAAGGACGCTTATCTCCCGGCTCGCGCCGATGTTAAATACGAGGGTCTGGCAGGTGGCGGGGGGGCGGCGGACAACTCGCTGACATTTGTGAGGCTCCCGGCCAATTCATCCCGCCCAGTAGTGTTTCAGGCCGGATTGAGAAGTGACACCCTCCCAATGCGTGCGAGTCCCGGTCTTACAGACCCGAAGACTCTTCTTGGGGAACGGTTTACCTGGGACTTCGCTCCGCTCCCGCCCAGGCTATCAAATCGCGGGCTTTCAGCCCTTCCGAAACGACTCGTCGGGCCGAGCGACCGTGAAACGTGAACGGTTCCGAAGATTCGATCCATTGCTCGCCTGGCGCACGCCCCGAAAAAAGTGAATGCAATTACGCGGGGATGCGTCACAATTCCAACCAACATGCTAGGCCGGAACCATTCAGTTCAACGGTCATGCGGGCGTGAACTTATTGCGCCCGGGCATCGTTTTTCGCCCTGGGCCGCTCCTGGCTCGGTTTCGCTCAAGGCTCTCACGTCGTCTGGCGCGAAGATCGGCTTCCCCGACGCGTCGCGCGGCGTCGCGCGGGTCCGGCTTAGGCTTTTCCCGTTACTGGCGACGGCGCTATTGGGCGTCGCGGCGGCGGCCCGCGCCGCCAAAGGTGAGGCGATTTCATTCGAGCAGGATGTGCGGCCGATTCTCAAGACGCATTGCTTTCGCTGTCACGGCGAGATGGAGAAGCCGAAGGGGGGCGTCGATTTGCGCTTGCGGCGTTTCATGCTCCATCAGACCGATGACGGCCCGGTCATGGTTCCCGGCAAACCCGAGCAGAGCCTGATGTTCAAGTTGGCGCGGTCGGGCGAGATGCCGAAGGCCGATAAGAAAGTTCCGCCAGCCGACCTGGCGGTGATCGAGAAATGGATTCGCGCCGGCGCGCGGACGGCGCGGCCCGAGCCGGAGCAATCGCCGCACGGCTTTTATCTCACCGCGGAAGACCGCGAATTCTGGTCGTTCCAACCGATTCGCCGGCCGGCGCCACCGAAGCTGAAGAACGCGGCGCGGGCGCGCACGCCGGTCGATGCCTTCGTGCTGGAGAAGCTGCATGAGCAGAAATTGGACTTCGCGCCCGACGCCGACAAACTCGCGCTCGTCCGGCGCGTTTATCTCGATCTGACCGGATTGCCGCCGACGCCGGAAGTCGTCGAGGCATTCGCGAGAGACGAGTCGCCGGACGCTTACGACAAGCTGGTGGATCGCGCGCTCGATTCGCCCGCCTACGGCGAACGGTGGGGACGGCATTGGCTCGACGTGGCCGGTTACGCCGACTCGAACGGTTTCGCCGAGGCCGACAGCGTGCGGCCGCACGCGTGGCGTTACCGCGATTACGTGATTCGTTCGTTCAACGAGGACAAGCCGTGGAACCGCTTCATCACCGAGCAACTGGCCGGCGACGAACTGGCGGGGGTCACGCAGGCCAACGCGGTCGCCAAGGCCCGCGACCCGCGCGCGCGGGAACTGCTCGAGGCGACCGGGTTCCTGCGCCTGGCGCCGGACGGCACGGGCGACGATGTGCCGGACCAAAATCTCGCGCGCAATCAAGTGATCGCCGAGACGATCAAGATCGTATCCTCGTCGCTGCTGGGTCTGACGGTCGGTTGCGCGCAATGCCACGATCATCGCTACGACCCGATTTCACACGCCGACTATCACCGGTTGCGCGCGCTGTTCGAGCCGGCGCTGGACTGGAAGCGTTGGCAGGCGCCGGCGCAGCGCCTGGTCTCGCTTTACTCGGACGACGACCGCAAGAAAGCCGAGGCAATCGAGGCCGACGCGCGCAAGCTCGACGAACCAGCGGAAAAACTGCGCAAGGAATTCCTCGAGCAAGTTTTCGAGCGCGAAATCAAAAAGGTGCCCGAAGCGGAGCGCGAGGCGGTCAAGATCGCGCGCAACACGTCCGGCGACAAGCGCACCGAGGCGCAGAAACAGTTGTTGCGGGTCTATCCCGCCGCCGACGTGCAGGGCGCGCTGGACTTGTACGACCCCGCGCTGAACAAGAAGTATCTCGAGGAAAAAGGGAAGGCCGACAAGTTGCGCGGGACGAAGCCGCCCGAGCCGTTCGTCATGGCGCTGCTCGAACGCCCCGAGAAACCGCCCGACACCTTCTTGTTTTACCGCGGCGACCACGAGCAGCCGCGGCAGAAAATCGAGCCGGGCGAAATCGAAGTCTTACGCGCCGCCGGGGCGCCGGTCGCCGATTTCGCGGCGTTCACCGCCGAGGTCAAGGCGACGAACGCCCTCGCGTCGAGCGGCCGGCGGCTGGCCTACGCCGAATGGCTGACGAGCGGGCGGCATCCGCTGGTCGCGCGGGTCCTGGTGAATCGATTCTGGATGCATCATTTCGGGCGGGGCCTCGTCAACACGCCGGGCGACTTCGGCCGCTTGGGCGAGCGGCCGACGCATCCGGAGTTACTGGATTGGCTGGCGGCCGAGTTCATGGCCAACGGCTGGCGCCTCAAGCCGCTCCATCGCCTGCTGATGACTTCGACCGTTTATCGCCAGTCGGCGCGCAACGACGCGTCGCTCAAGGCCGACCCCGATAATCGCTACTACGCCCGCTGGAAACTCCGCCGGCTCGAGGCCGAGGAAGTGCGGGATTCACTGCTGACGCTGAGCGGCAAACTCAATCCGGCGCCGTTTGGCGCCCCGGTGGCCATCGCGCGGGACGACGCCGGACGCGTCGTCGCCGGGGCGCAGAAGCTGGACGGCAACGGCGATCCGGTCGGCGTTGATCCGCTCGGCGCCGCGGAATACCGGCGCAGCGTTTACCTGCAAGTGCGGCGTTCACTGCCGGTCACGGCGTTGGACGTGTTTGATTTTCCGGCCGCGGCGCCGAATTGCGACGCGCGCGCGGTGACCACGGTGGCGCCGCAGGCGCTGATGCTGCTGAACGATTCCTTCGTCGTCACCGCGTCGCAGCAGCTCGCCGAGCGCCTGCGCCAGGAGCGACCGGGTGATTTGCGCGGGCAGATCAGCCGTCTGTGGACGCTGCTTTACGGCGCCGCGCCAAGCGACCGGGAAACGCGGGACGCCCTGATCTATCTGGCCGAGCAATCCGAGAGTATTCGCGCCCGGCAGCCCGCGACGCCTCCCGCCGCGAAAGACAAGCCGGTCGCGGCGCCCGATCTGCAGCTCGATACGCTGGCGAGCCTTTGCCAGGTCCTTTACAGCGCCAATCGGTTCTTATATATCGAATAGGAAGCCAGCGCCGCCTGATCTTGCGATGAACTCAACCCTCTGTTCCCGCCGCCATTTTCTGCGCGCCAGCTCGTACAGCCTCGGCTCGGTGGCGCTGGCCTGGCTGCTTGACCAGGACGGCCTGCTCGCCGGCCCGGTCAAACCCGACGACGTCCGGACCTTCGATCTCAAGCCCAAGGCGCCCCATCACGCGGCTCGCGCCAAGGCGATGATCTCGCTCTTCATGATCGGCGGGCCGAGCCACATGGATTTGTTCGACCCGAAGCCCTTGCTGAAAAAATACGACAACCAGCCGTTCCCCGGAGAGATCAAATACGACAACGCCGCCGAGGCGTCGTCAAAAGTCCTGGCCAGCCCGTGGGAATTCCATCATCACGGCCAATCGGGAACGGAACTTTCCGAGTTGCTGCCGCACCTCGGCACGGTGGTCGATGACATCTGCCTGATCCGCTCGATGCAAACCGGCGTGAACAATCACGGCCAGTCGGTTTACGCGCTTAACACCGGGCGAACCGTCGCGGGCCGGCCGACGCTCGGGAGCTGGCTCACCTACGGCCTCGGTTGCGAAACGCAGGAGTTGCCGGCGTATGTCGCGATGACCAGCCCGCGCGGACTGCCGTTGCTCGCCCATGACAATTGGACCAGCGGCTGGTTGCCGTCGGTTTATCAGGGCATGGTCGTGCGGCCGAAAATGCCCTACATTTTGAATCTCGATCCGCCGGAGCGACTCGCGGGCGCCCCGCAGGAACGACAGTTGAGCCTGTTGCGCGAGATGAATCGCGATTACCGCCAGGCTCATCCGGGTGAACTCGATCTCGACGCGCGGGTCGCCAGCTACGAACTGGCCGCCAAGATGCAGACGTCGGCGAAAGACGCCCTCGATATCAGCCAGGAAAGCGAGGCGACCCGGAAACTTTACGGCATCGACGAGGAGGTCACCCGCGACTATGGGACGCGCTGCTTGATCGCCCGGCGTCTGGTCGAGCGCGGGGTCCGGTTCGTGCAAGTGCTCAATCGCGGCCAATCGTGGGACCATCACAGCCTCCTGACTAAGTCGCTGCCGGAATCGTGCGCCGCGGTGGATAAACCTTCGACGGCGCTGGTCAAAGACCTCAAGTCGCGCGGGCTGCTCGATTCGACGATTGTCCATTGGGGCGGTGAAATGGGCCGCCTGCCGGTCATGCAAAACGACACCGGCCGCGACAAAGTAGGGCGCGATCACAATACATATGGCTTCACCCATTGGGTGGCCGGCGGCGGGTTCAAGGCCGGCCACGTGCATGGTGAAACCGACGAATGGGGCCACCACGCGGTGAAGGATGTCGTGCGCCACTACGATTGGCACGCCACGCTCCTGCATCTCTTCGGCCTCGACCACGACAAACTCATCTACAAGCGCAACGGCCTCGAAATGACCCTGACCGACAAACAAGAGGCCCGAGTGGTGAGGGGATTACTGGCGTAGCGGCGGTGTGCCGCGGTTAGCGTCGGTCGGACTGACCGACGCCTCGCGGCTGTCACCGACGAAACGTTCGAGCAACCAAGGTCGCGCGCTGTCGAAGTGGGCATGAGCGCGCGAAGCTTTAGGATTCGGTGGGGTCTTTTCGCGGTTACGGTAGCGCTGTTGGCCGCGGCCGCCATCCTCGTCAGTTGGCCCAAAAAGCCGCCCTTCCGCGCGGAAGATTTCACTTCGACGACGCGCGCCACCATGGCGTTGCCACCGCCCGGCGCCTTGCGGACGGCCTTGTTACGGGGAATCGACACCCACGCCGACGTCGTGCTGCCCGGGAATCCTTCGGTCAGCGACCGTTTCGCTTTGGCGTGGATCAAGGCGCAGCGCTGGCGGCGCTCGAGCCGAATCGCTCCCACCGCATGGAGTTTTCCCGGCGCCGGGCTGAAACCCTGTTCGATCCACGGCTTGCTGAATCAATGCCAGGAGATCACCGGCAACCGTTATTTAATCGACAAGAACGCCGCCGCCGGCTCGGTCCAGTTCGGCTCGACGAACACGTTGAATGGCGAGCAATGGGTCGCCGCGTTCGAAAAAGCGCTCCAATCTGACGCCGCGCAATGGTGGGACCCGAGTGCAAAAGGCTTCGTCAAAGGTCCGTTGGTCTTGATCCGCTACCCGGAGTTCCAAACCGTATTGGTGGCGCCCCGCGAACGTGCCGCCGAGCTTCAACGGCGGTAGGTCTTAACGGGTAACCTTACTTTTGGCGCAATGGGTTAGACGATCGGGCGGGAACTTGGGAGTCGCGCGAGGCTTGGGCATGGTCGGGGGGCGCGAGCGTCTCAAACCCAGTCACGGCTCGGCGGAGCCTCGCCCCACCGGCGCCAGAGTGGTGGAACCTCGCGACTCGGGTAAGCCTAGGCCAAAGGGGTCAGAGATGAATATAGACATATTCGTCGGGCGGTCTCTCGCGCCGTCTTTAATCATTGGGTCCGGATTTATGCACTTATTCATCTCTGACCCCTTTGGTCAAGCACCGGGGAGGATGCCCGTGCGTCGAAGGGCCCCGCGCTCAGGCGCGGGGGTGCGCTTGGTCGTAGGCGCGCTTGAGGCGTTCGGTGGTCAGGTGGGTATAGACCTGGGTTGTGGCGAGATGCGCGTGGCCGAGGAGTTCCTGCACGCTGCGCAGGTCGGCGCCGGCGTCCAAGAGATGCGTCGCGTAACTGTGGCGCAATTTATGGGGAGTCAACGCCGGGTCGAGGCCGGCTATGGCGAGGTAGCGTTTCAAGCGCAGTTGCAGCGTGCGCGGCGACAGTGGACGGCGCCGTTCCGGCTGGCCCAGGAAGACCGGCTCGTCTCCGGCTGGCCGCGACGGCAGGCGGCTCCAATACATCTCGATGGCGGCGAGCGCCGGGGCGCCGATCGGCAGCAGCCGCTCTTTCTTGCCTTTGCCCCGCGCGCGGATCAATTGTTCGGGCCAATTGACGTCCGAAGCCGCCAAGCCGCAGAGTTCGGCGATGCGCAGCCCGCAGGAATAGATCGTTTCTAGAATAGCCACGTCGCGGAAGGAGCGGAGCGTCGCGGCCGGGTCATCGGCGCCCGCGGCCCGGGCCGATTCCTCCTTGCGCGGCGCGTCGAGCAGGTCGAGCATTTGGGGAACCGTCAGGAACTGCGGCAAAGCCTGCGCGCGCTTGGGCATCGCCAGGTTTTTGATGGGCGAGGTTTCGATTTGCCCGCGCCGGGCCAGGAATTTGTAAAACGACCGGAGCGCGCTGAAACGCAACTGGATCGCCGCGCGCCCCAATTCCCCACGGCCGAGATAGCGCAGATAATTGCGAAAATCATCCCGCTGCAGCGCGGTCCAAGCGGGCGGACGCTGACGCTCGCGCTCGTGCCAGCGACCAAATTCGACCAAGGCCTGCCGATAGTTGCGTTGGGTGTAAACGGAGGCGGCGCGCTCGCCGGAAAGATAGCCAAGGAATTGCTCGACCCATTCGTCGGGGACAGGCGGGGTCTTGGTCGGCTCGGCCGGGATGATTTCGTGGGCGTCGAAGGGAGAGTTGCCGCCGCGGGTCGCAGACCCGCGCGCCGGAGGGCGGCTCGACGAGCCGTCGCTGGTCCGGCGGGGCGGCGGGTCACTCATCCTTCGGTTCCGGACTGGCGGGCGGCGCCGCTTTCGCGGTTTTCGCCGCCTTGGGGGTGCGTGGCGCGAACTCAAAACCGACCTTGCCGCCCTCGCCGACCACGAGAAACGCGGAGAACGGCCGGTTCTTCTTCGAGATAAACTTATGGAGCAAATCGGTCTTGCGCGCGGTCAAGAGTTTGACCATCTGCGCCCGCTCGATCGGCCGCTGGAGGATGATTTTGCCGGAGCGGAAATCGCAGGTCCGCTCGGGGCCGGTCGATTTTTCGCAGAGGTAACTCATCGGTGTCTCGAAGACGCGGGAACCGCATTTGGGGCACGGTCCGACCGGTTCCTGCCCGGTGAAATCGACGGCGGGCGACTCGGCGCCGTTCGCCTGGCCCGTTCCGAAATCGAACTCGGGTTTTAGCTCCGGGCCGAGTTTGATCACAGCGGCAAATGGTTTGCCCATGCGGCTGCGAAAACCTTGGAGCGGCCCGACGGTTCGTTTGGCGATCAATTCTTCCACTTCCGCCAACTCGAGTTGTCGCCCCGCGACGATGCGCCAGAGCGCGAAATCGCAATTCTGGCACTGGAACTTTTTGTAGTTCTCTTTGATGACGCCGCCGCATTTGGGGCAGGGCGTCTTCAATTCGCCAAAATCTCCAGGGACGGTGTCGCTCTCGTACTGCTTGGCCTTGTCCACGATGTGGCGGGTCATCTCGGCGATTTTCCCCATGAAATCGGCGCGCTTCAATTTGCCGCGCTCGATCTCCCGCAGTTGGAATTCCCAATCACCGGTCAGCTCGGGCGAACAAAGTTCCGGCACGCCCAAGCCGCGCAAAAGCGCGATCAAGGAAATCCCCTTCGCCGTCGCCTGCAAATCGCGTCCCTCGCGATGAATATACTTCTCGTAAATCAAACCTTCGATCACCGCCGCGCGGGTCGCGGGCGTGCCCAACCCTTTGGCGCTCATCGCCTCGCGGAGTTCCTCGTCCTCGACCAATTTGCCCGCGCCTTCCATCGCGCTGAGCAGCGTCGCTTCCGAGTAGCGCGCGGGCGGCTTGGTCTGATTCGCGCGCACGTCGATCTCGGCGGTCTTCACGGTTTCGCCCGATTTGACGGCGGCGAGGCTCGGCGTGTCACCGTCCTCCGCCTCTTTGCCGTAAACCGCGAGCCAGCCGGCGTTGACCATGACCTTGCCTTCGGTCTTGAACGGCTCCTGTTCGACCCGCGTGATGCGCGTGGTGACCATGAACTCGGCGGCCGGATAGAAAATCGAGAGGAACCGCTTGGTCACCATGTCATACAACTTGGCTTCCAACTCGTTCAGATTCTTGGGCGCCTCGGAGGTCGGGATGATGGCGAAATGGTCCGAGATTTTGGCGTTATTAAATATGCGCTTGTTGGGCCGCACCCAATCGGACCGCAGAATCTGGCCGGCGAACGTCCCGTAGGTCGTGTCCTGGAGCATCCCCAACGTCTTCTTAACGGTCGCGATATAATCCTCAGGCAGCGCGCGCGAATCGGTTCGCGGATAGGTCAAAACTTTGTGCCGCTCGTAGAGCGACTGCGCGATTTTCAGCGTTGTGGACGCGGAGAAACTGAAACGCCCGTTCGCCTCGCGTTGCAAGCTGGTCAGGTCGAACAGCAACGGCGAAAGTTGCGTGGTCGGCTTGCTTTCCTCGGTGACGATGCCGGGCCGCCCCAGGCATTTGGCGCGGATCGCCTCGGCGCGCGGTCCGTCCCAGATACGCTCGGGACGGAGGTCGGTCTCGCCTTCTTTGTCCTTGGTAAATTTCTCGTCGAACCAGCGCCCGGGATAACTTCCCGCTTGCGCGTCAAAAACGGCGTGGACTTCCCAATAACTCTTCGGGACGAAGCGCTTAATCTTCTCCTCACGCTCGACCATGATGGCGAGCGTGGGCGTCTGCACGCGCCCGACGGTGGTGAGTTGAAAACCGCCGGTCTTCGAGTTGAAGGCGGTCATCGCCCGGGTGCCGTTGATGCCGACCAGCCAGTCGGCCTCGGAACGGCAGACCGCGGCGTCGGCCAGCGACAGCATCGTCGCGTCTTCCCGCAACGCGGCAAATCCGTCGCGGATCGCCGCCGGGGTCATCGACTGGAGCCAGAGGCGGCGGATCGGTTTGGTCAAGCCGACGTATTTGACCAGGTAACGAAAAATCAATTCCCCCTCCCGCCCGGCGTCGCAGGCGTTGATGAAGGAATCGACTTCCTTCTGCTTCATCAACTTGGTCAACAACTTGAGGCGCGGCTCGGTCTTCTCAATGGGTTGGAGGGCGAACGCCGGGGGAATGACCGGCAGATTGGCGAAACTCCACTTGCCTCGCTTGACCTCGAAGTCGGGCGGGAGGCAAAGCTCCAACAGATGTCCGACGGCCGAGGAAAGCACGTAATTCGGGCTTTCAAAGAAATCCCCGTTCTTCTTGAAACCGCCCAAGGCCTTGGCGATGTCGCTGGCCACTGACGGTTTCTCGGCAATAATTAGCGCTTTTCCCATGCTTGAAACGCCTGCGATTCACCTCGGGGCGGGCAGTAGCCCATTCTCCCGAGGTCTTGCAAGCGCGGGCAAACTGGCGAAAAAAAGTACGGAAGTCAAAACCTGATTCCGGGCGGCGTTAAATTATTTGCCCAAACAAAACTGGCTGAAAATCGAGTCCAGCAGGTCCTCGGTCGTGGTTTGCCCGACGATTTCGCCGACCGCGTTGACGGCGATCCGGAGGTCCATCGCGGGCAGTTCCAGCGTGGCTCCTTCCCGCAAAGCTCCCGCCGCGCGCTCGGTCGCCGCCCGCGCGCGAAGCAAGGCGCCTTGGTGCCGTGAATTGATCATGACCTGCAACATCGAAGCCTCGATCCCGCCGGCCCACACGAGATTCTTGATCGCGTCCTTCAAGGCCTCCAGACCACGACCGTCCAGGCAGCAAACTTCGACCACCGGCAAATTCAGGCCCGGCGGCAGCGAGAGTCGCGCTGGAAGATCGGCCTTGTTGCGAACCAGCACGCGCTTTTTTCCCGCCGATTGGGCCAGGTCGGCCGCGTCCGCCGCCGTCCAAGGCGCGGAATTGTCGAGCACGTGGAGAATCAATTCCGCTTGCGCCTGGGCCGCGTGGCTGCGGCGAATTCCTTCCTGCTCGATCGGGTCGGCCGCTTCGCGCCGTCCGGCGGTGTCCACGAACACGACCGGCAGGCCGCGGATGTTCGCGGTTTCTTCGATGGTGTCGCGCGTCGTGCCGGCGATGGGCGAGACAATGGCGCGGTCATGCCCGAGCAGGAGATTCAGCAGGCTCGACTTGCCCGCGTTCGGCCGGCCAATGATCGCGGCGCGGATGCCGCGGCGGAGGATTCGGCCCTCGTCCGCGGTCCGCAGCAATTCGTCCATGAACGCCATCCCCCGCTCCAGCCGTTGCAATAATTGGGCCATCGTGTCTGGCGCGATGTCTTCGTCGGGAAAATCGATGTGCGCCTCGACGTGCGCCAGCGTTTTGAGCATCTCGTCGCGCAACAGGCGGATACGGTCGGAAAGCCTTCCGGCGAGTTGCTCGTTCGCGGCCGCCAGCGCGAGCTCGGTTCGCGCATGGATCAGGTCGGCCACCGCTTCGGCTTGCGCCAAATCGACCCGGCCGTTGAGGAAGGCGCGTTTCGTAAATTCACCTGGCTCAGCCAACCGCGCGCCCGCCGCCAGCACGGCGTCGAGGACCAACTTGGCCGGCAGCAGCCCACCGTGGCAGCTAATCTCGACGACGTCTTCGCGGGTAAACGTCCGTGGCGCCCGCATCACCGCGAGCATCACCTCATCGACCACCTTTTCTGCGCGGACGATTCGACCGTAATGCAACGTGTGGCTGGGCGCTTGAGTCGGCCGGAGCGAAGATTTGCCACCGGGAACGAAGCAACGTTCAGCCACCGCGAACGCGTCCGGGCCCGATACGCGAATGACCGCGAGGCCGCCTTCGCCCAAAGGCGTCGCGATCGCGGCAATGGTATCTTCGAACATGCGGGGGAATCGTTTACGAAACTTGGCGACCCGCTGCAGCGGCGCCGGCAAGCGGAGGCCACATCGCGGAGGGTATTCTGGAAACCAAGACCGAGCGGGCCGCGCCGGGAACGCAGACCCAAAGACAGCGATGGTTAAACATGGGCGCTCGCGGAGCGTCGTACTACACGTGCCCGCAACTGCCGGTCACATTCTCGGCGTCGCGGCCCTGGAGCCAAAGGCGGGCCTTTTGGTAGCTTTTCTTCTGTAAATAATGCCGCAGCGACGGATCGGTTCCGGGCGGCAAATGCCCGCCCAATTCATCAATCCGCGCAAACAGCAGAAGCAGGTTCGGTTTCGGCTGCGCCGTCGGCATCGAAGCCACCGCCTGTTCCAATTCTACCAGCGTTTTGAGCAAAGCGTGTTCGGTCTCGGTCATATCCAACGTATAACCGATAACGGCCAAAGGCGGTAGCGCTGAATAGCCATCGTCCGTCAATGTCTTGACGGGGCGCGGCGTTTCAAATACACCCTTGCGGGGGGAGTTTGCAGGGAAGCCCAATAAAAATTAGCCAATATTATGTTTCAAGACAACGACCTCGTTACACTGTATGACATTCAAGCCGGGTTGACCCTGGTTTGGAACGGAAACACCGCCGCGCCGAACGTCATCCTGACGGCCACCCCCGCCGTGGCGCCGCAATGGCTGGCCCAAAAATCATTCGGCCCCGGCGGTCACCTTCAGGGCTTTCAACTCATGTCGCTCGCGGCGCAACAGGCCGGCGTCCAGAATTGCTACCTGGACGGCGCCACCTTAACCGGGACGGTGCTGATGAATCTCCCGACCTTTAGCGGGACGTTTTGGGCGCCGATTTTCCGGGACAACACCGCGCCGGACAACGGCACGCTCGTCCTCGTCTGCCTGGGAAACCAGAGTGGGTCGCGAATTCTTTTCGGGCAGGACACGGAGCTTCGCCTGGCCATGGAAATATCCAACGATACTTTCAACTCGACGATCTGGCTTTACAGCCGGACGAAACGGGGCGAGCTCCAGTTGACCAACCTCAACATCGCGTACCAACCCAACGGCCAGCAGCTTTTTCAGTCCTGCGCGTTTCAACTCGTGAATAACGGCGCGGGTCCGTTCCCCCGCGACAATCAGCCGTCCTCCTGGGTCTCGATTGACGGCTACCTGACGCCTTCCCAAACCGACATTTCGCAATTCGTCTCCATCGGCGACATGCCGTGCAACGTCAGCGCCCTCGCGGCGCATTCGACGTCACCGACGTTTAACGTTACCAATGAAACTTTCTTGTGGGACCTTTCACGGTTTGTGGAGATGAACCCGAACATCGCCAGCCAGCTCGTGGGCCAGACCTGCTACGTTTACCTGCAAATGCGTCGGAGCGACGGAACCATATTGCCCGTCGATGGCTGCTTTTCGGCGCCCTTCACTTACCAAGGGGTGAAGCCGTAAGGCATGCTCTGAAAATATCCTGAGGCGCGTTTTCAAAGCGCTCACCCGAGTTAATCGCGCGCCGCGCGGGACTTCGATTCGTGGACGTTTTGGGACAGTATGGCACGAAGCTTTGGGTCGGAACGGGCTGAAAGCCCGTTATGGGATAGCCTGGGATGGAGCGAAGCGAAATCCCAGGAAATCGTCCCTAACAATGATCGTTCCGGCCTGTATGGCCGGGACCTATTCGCCTGGACCACCGAAACCCTCGCACGGTCAAACGGACCGACCATCCGGCCAGCCCGACGAGGGCCGCGTAGGCGCCGAGCGCCCCGCCCAATACCACCAGCCCCGTCAACCAATAGCGAAGGGAATTCCAATCGCGATTCCAAACCGCGACTGCCGTCGCCCAGAGAGCCCCGACGGCGAAAAGCCGCTTAAAGAGTCGCCAACTCGCCTCATGAAACCGCGGATCTTCGTCCCACATATTTCTAACCTTCAGCCCAGCATAACTTAGCTCTGGCGCCCGTCAACATCCCGCCCGGTTCATCCCCACCGAACCCCTCAAGCACGACGATCCTGCCAAGCCGCCTCACCGGGCGCCGGTCACGGCCGCGGTCGCGGGGCGGTGAGGCCCGGGCCGTTCCTGACTTCGCGGGCCAAGTCCAGGAGCTTGGAGTTTACCTGCAAGCCGACCGCTCTAGCGGCGGCGTTGTCAATCACGTCGATGACAACCCGCCGTTGGGACAGCGCCAGGTTGAACATCCCGCCCAGTTCGACGAAGCGCGGCATGTCGCCGACGGTCAAAATGGGCCGGTCCTTCACCGCGGCAAAGACGTCCGGCAACCGCTCGCGTTCCGAGCGCGCGACGAAGAGAATCTGGCACCCGCCAATCGGCTCATCGCGGCCTAAACGCCGGACGGAGATCGGGTGGCTGCCAACGGATTGAGCGCTGACCAATTCATCCAACGCCGGCCCGAAGGGATCCGCGCCCAGCACGCCAATCACGAAAGGCGCGTTCGCGCCGTTGAAAACATTGGTCGGCCAGCTTACAAACTTCGTGAAGTTATAGAGGAACACCGCCTTGACCTGGTATTCGCCAAATGGCTTCGTCGCGTCCGCGGCCCGCGCGGCGACGCCCAGGAGCAGGCAGACGACCAGCGCCAGACGCTGCGCCAAACGTGATGATGGAAACTTGAGCACGACGATGTTTTCCCTGAACGTCCGCTAAAACCGCCAGGTCGCCTTGCCGAAGACGCTCCGCGAAACCTCGGTCGCCTGCGTCGAGTAGTAACTCGGATTGAATTCCCGGTGCGGGCTGTCAAACAAGTTCTGCCCGACGATCGACAGTTCGAGTTGTTTGATCGGCCGCCACGCGATCCGCGCGTCCAGCGTCGCGTAGCTCGGAATCGCCGGCGGAATCGGACTTCCCGGAATATAAACCCCCGCGCTGCTGATGCCGGCGACGTAACGGACCCAGAGATCGAGTTCGATTTCCCGCGTCAGGTCCATGCTCGAACGAATCGAGAACTGATGCTTGGCGGCCTCGAGCGAAGGGCCACCGCCGCTGACGGCGACGCTCGCCGGCGCGTCCAATTCGCCATTCAGAAACGAATACGCCCCCGAGAGCCGCCACCAGTCAGTCGTTTGCCACGCCAGGGACAATTCCGCGCCGTAGGTTGTGCCGGTGACTTCGTTCGCCGCGCTCGAAACCACCTGGACGTAGGAAAAAAGGTGGCTCAGATCAATCCGATCCGTCGTCGAGCGCAGACCGTTGTAGGAATTGATAAACCCGGTCGCGTCCAACGACACGCGCGGATGCGGCTGCAGTCGGTAGCCCAATTCATAGGCGATCAACTCTTCCGACCGGAAGCCGGAATTGCCTTGGAACGTGACCAGGACCGGAAACGGCCCGGAGGCCGGCGACGGGGGAATCACGGCCAAATTGATCGAGCCATCGTTTTCAAAGGCCGAGGGCGTCCGCACCGCGCGCGAGACCGACGCCCAAATAGTCTGCTTGTCCGTCGGGGTCCACGCGATCCGACCGCCCGGTTGAACTTCGACCCCGGTGATATTGTTGTCCTCCACTTTGACACCTAGCGTGGCCTTGAGGCGATCGGGGACGAGCGTCACTTCGTCTTGCACGAAGCCGTTGCCGATCTGGTCCAGGCGCGTCTCATCGCGCAGCGTGACTTCGAAACTGCTTTCGAAACCGGACCGCACGAGGCGATAGCCGCCGCCCCAGACGATTTCCTGGCGCTCGCCCCAATGAAAACGATGCCGGACATCCAGGTCGAACGTGCTCTGCCGGTCGCGCAGAATCGGCAGATTCATGTCGGCGCCATCGTAGTAGGCTTGCAGGGTAAGGTCCGAATCGTCCGCCAGCGAACGCGTCCAGCGCGCAAGCGCGTTGCCACCGTCTTGTTTCCACTGGCCCAGATTCGCGGCCTCGTAAGGCGGCCCGAGGCTCAGTTGCGGCAGGCTCTGGTCCGCCTGCAACCCGTAAAAATCTCCCTGCAGCGTGAGTAGATTGGCGTCCGACGGCTGCCAATCCACACGAAAACCGCCCTGGCTCTTCGACCACGCGTCGTCCGCCGCGCCACCGCCCAAGAGGCGGGAGTCGTCCCATTGATCGTACTTGCCGTAAACCCGGTACGCGGCATGGTCCCCCAATTTGCCACCGTAGCGAATGGCGTCCGACGTCAACAGGTCGGAACCGCCGCCGCCGCTTAGGAGCAACCCTTGCGTTTCGGACGCGGGCTTGGTGACGACGTTGATGACGCCGTTGAACGCGTTGGCGCCCCAGATGGCGGCCCCCGGTCCGCGGATGACTTCGATGCGGTCGATGTCCTGCAGCAGCACGTCCTGCGATTGCCAGAAGGTCCCGGAGAAAAGCGGCGTGTAGATGCTCCGGCCGTCAATCAGGGTCAACAGCCCAGAGGCGAACGTATCGTTCATGCCCCGCACGCCGACCGCCCATTCGTGCGCGTCCACCCGGCCGACGTCCACGCCCGGCGCCAGTCGCAGCGCGTCGGGAATCGAGGTCACGCCCGAGCGATTGATGTCGTCTTGCGTGATGACCGAAATCGCGGCGGAGGCTTCGGACAAGCGTTCTTCCTTCTTGGAAACCGACGTCACCTTCAGGGTCGTCAATTGCTCGAGGCTCATGGTGAGCAGCGGTCGCAGGTCGAGGTTGGTGGCCGTGGATTGCGCCCGGAGCGCCGACGGCGCGAGCAACGCAAGCACGAACCCGAAGGAAACGAACGCGGCGCCGCGCGGAAGCGAGTGCGCCGTGCGCCAAGTTCGGACGACTGAACGCATCATGTTCATATCAGGCGAGAGTGATTTGGGGCGGGCCGCCCGGTTGGAGCGGGGAGGAACGGTAACCGAGAGAGAGAACGAGACGGGATTGGTTGGCGGCGGGATCGAACGCGAGTTCCGGTCCGATGAATTGCCACGCTCGAGTACCGCCGTAAAGGCGGCGCTTCGTTGATTCCTCCCGGAGCTTTCTTTGGCGAGGTCGGGATTTCCGCCCGCGAAAGCCGGTTAACGCTTGGACACAACGCTGCCCCCGCCGATAAACGGCGCTGTATTCCGCCCAATATTCCCCGCCATCAATCATGGCTAATCCCCGCCCATCAGCCCGTGCTGATCCTTCCCGGCGGCGTTACCGGTGTTTAAAATTCACGCGACGTGGCGCGTCTTGTGTTTGGTTATCGGTTGTTTGAGCGGCCACCGCCTCCCGCGAAAGAGGCTAAGATGACCCCACTCCGCGCAGTCTCCCGGAGCCATCCGCCTTCGTCAACGGATTTTACCGGAGCGAACCGAAGCGCGGGCGCATCTCATTTTTTTGACAGGTCGATAATTTGGGAGGAAAGCGGGCAGAGGGGAAATCAGCGTCGGTTGCGCCAAATCCGCAGCAGACCGACAAAAAATGAGATGCGCCCACCGAAGCGCCCCGCGCCGACAACCAATCGCAGCGCACACGCATCTAAATCCCGCCGAGTGAGTCATGTCGGCCCGTTTTTCGAGCAATGGTCGCTTCCTTCCATTTTAGGAGACGATAGGGTGAAAGAATCCCGAAGGGATTCCGTCCCGAAGCCCAAGGTTGTCCCGCGCCGCGGGCAACCTTGGGTATCTGGTCCGTCCCGATCCAACCCCGAAGCGGGTTGTGGCGGCAGCCGGCGCCTCAACCCGCTTCGGGATTGGCGAGCAAAGGCGGCCAAACCCAAGAGAGGCGAATTGGACTTGGCTAGGTGAAATTCCTCCTCGATCAGGGAACGCCGCGCTCCTCCTCGGCGATCCTTCGCGAGAACGATTGAATCGCAACGCCGCCGATTTGGCCACGGTGAGGTATTCCGTCCGGTACTGAAACGTTTCCCTGAAGTCCCGGGCAACAAACGGTGTGAATGGACGCTTGAACCGGGGCGTCGAAATGAGGAAGAATCGTCGTCTTATCCGCACGCTCGACTCGACGATGGGATCGACCCGCGCCGGAACGATGAAACCGGCGCCGTGATGATCGAACCGCCCGGCGTCCGCGATAATGATGGTGATCATGATTTGGCAAGACTCTAAAACTTTCAAACGCGTGACCGCTGCCCCGTTCGCGGGCGCCGTCCTGGCGGCGCTTCTGCTCGCCGCTCTCCTCGGCGTCCCCTGCTCGGTTCGAGCCGCGGCGGCGAGTCCCGCCACGGCGGATTCGCGGCGGGTCGATTTTGCCCGGCAGGTGCGCCCAATCCTGGCGGAGAACTGTTTCGCCTGCCACGGACCGGACGAAAGCAAGCGCAAGTCCGGCCTCCGGCTCGATCACGCCGAGGACGTTTTCAAGGCGGCCAAATCGGGCGCCATCCCGGTTATGCCGCGCGACCCGGCCAAGAGTGAAGTCATGCGGCGCGTGACCACGGACGACGCGGACGACGTGATGCCGCCCAAGAAAACCGGCAAGCATTTGGCGCCGGAACAAGTCGAACTACTGCGGCGTTGGATCGCCGAGGGCGCTGAGTGGAAAGGGCATTGGGCCTACTCGAAGCCGGAACGTCCGGCCCGGCCCGTCGTCTCGAATCCGCGCTGGGCGCGCGCCGGTCTGGATTACTTTGTCCTCGAACGGCTCGACCGCGAACATCTGAGACCTTCGCCCGAAGCGTCGCCGGAAACGCTCATTCGCCGTCTGAGCCTTGATTTGACCGGGTTGCCGCCAACGCTCGCGGAGGTCGATGCCTTCCTGAACGATCATCGGTCCGACGCTTACGAACGGTTGGTCGAACATTATCTGGCGTCGCCGCATTACGGCGAACGTTGGGCGCGCCCGTGGCTCGACCAGGCGCGTTACGCGGACAGCAACGGTTACGAGGCCGACAACCGCCGGTCGATCTGGCCTTATCGCGATTGGGTCATCAAGGCGTTCAACGACGACCTGCCGTTCGATGAGTTCACGATCGAACAACTCGCCGGCGACCTGCTCCCGAACGCCACCCGCGAGCAGAAGATCGCCACCGGCTTCCAGCGCAACACGATGGTCAACACCGAGGGCGGCACCGACGAGGAGGAGTTCCGCACCGCCGCCATCGTGGACCGCGTCAACACGACCTTCAACGTCTGGATGGGCAGCACCCTCGGCTGCGCGCAATGTCACACCCACAAATACGACCCGTTCACGCAGAAGGAATACTACCAGGTGTTCGCGATCTTCAATCAAACCCGCGACAAAGGGCGCAGCAACGATCCGGAGATGGATTTGCCGACCCCCGCGCAACAGGCGGAACGAGACCGGATCAAGGCGAAGGTCGAGCCATTGCAGAAAATTCTGGACACCCAAACGCCGGAGTTGGACGCCCGTCAGGCGAATTGGGAAGCGGAGGCGCGCGCGCATGAAAAAGCGGTGACGAACGGTTGGGTGACGATTCCGCCGGGTTCGATGCGCGCCACCGACGGCGTCACGCTGACCGCCCTGCCGGATGGCTCGATTCTCGCGGGCGGGGAGACGCCGCCGACCGCGGTCTATGAAATCTCCGCGGTCACGCCGGCGACGAATTTCACGGCGATTCGACTCGAAGCGCTGGTCGATGAACGTTTGCCGAGCCACGGTTCCGGCCGGAGCGAGGATGGCGATTTTGTGTTGACCGATTTTTCCGTCGAGGCCACGCCGGGCGGAAACGCCAAGCCCGAAACGCCGACGCTTGGCCCCTGGTATTCGCTCGGACCGATCCCGGCCGAGGCGCCGCCCGCGGCGTTCAAAACGGAGTTCGCGCCCGAAAAGCCGATTGATTTGGCGCGGACGTATGACGATGGAAAACTGCGCTGGCAGGAGCAACAACCGTCAGCCACCGGCGGAGCAACCGAACCCCTCGCCGGCGAACATGCGGTCACCTATCTGTATCGTTCCATTCAAGCGAGCGAGCGCGGACCGGTGATGGTTTCCTACGCGAGCGGAGACGAGTTGCGCGTTTGGTTGAACGGCGAGTCGGCGCTCGAACGGGACGCCACCGAAGGCGGCGCGACCAATCGGGCGGCGTTGCGACTTGAATTGGCCAAGGGCCAAAACCAATTGCTCGTCCGCGTCAAACATGCGGCGGCTGGTGGCCGGTTGACGCTGGCGCTGAGCGACGACCAAAGCGGGGCCAAAACGGTCTCGTTCGCCAGCGCGTACGCCGATTTCTCGATGGAGAAATACGAGGTAAAGGACGCCATCGACAATCGCGCGCAGAGCGGTTGGTCGATTGCCGCCTACGAAGCCTCGAACCGGGTCGATCGCCAGGCCGTCTTCGTCATGAAGCGGCCATCGGGCTTCGAGCACGGCATGAGTCTGGCGCTTCGCCTCAAGCAGGAATCGACCCGGGAAAAACATTTGCTCGGCCGTTTTCGGCTCTCGGTTTCCGCCGCGCCGAAGGAAGATCATCTGGCCTGGGGCAAATTGCCCGAGCGAACGCGGACTTTACTGCAGATTCCCGCGACGAAAAAGTGCGACGAGGAGAAAAAAGAGTTGGCCGCCTATTACCGCTCGATTGATCACGAACTCGATCCCACTCGCGCCGAGATCGCCAAACTTAGGAAAGAGGAGCCGAAGGGCATTCCCACGACGCTGGTCATGGAAGCGGTGGAGAAATGGCGCACCAACCACGTGTTGATCCGCGGCAGCTTTCTCAATCCGGGTGACGAGGTTTTCCCTGGCGTTCCGGCGGCGCTGCATCCCTGGCCGAAAGGCGAACCGGTCAATCGCCTGACGTTCGCCCGCTGGCTGGTCGATACGAACAACCCGCTGGTCGGACGCGTCACGATGAACCGGATTTGGGCGCAATACTTCGGCATCGGGCTGGTCGAAACGAGTGAGGATTTCGGCGTGCAGGGAGAACTGCCGGCGAACCCCGACCTGCTGGATTGGCTGGCGTGCGAATTCGTCCGCCAAGGTTGGAGCCTGAAGGCGATGCACCGAATCATCTGCAATTCGGCCACCTACCGGCAGACGTCCCGCGTCACGCCCGAACTGGCGCAGCGCGACCCGTACAACCGCCTGCTGGCCCGCGGGCCGCGTTTTCGCATGGAGGCCGAGATGTTGCGCGACAACGCGCTGACGATCAGCGGTTTGCTCGATGGCAAGATCGGCGGGCCGAGCGTATTTCCGTATCAGCCGGGCGGCGTCTGGAGTTCACCGTATAACCAGGACGCCTGGACGATCAGCCAGCACGGCGGGCAGTTTCGCCGCGGCCTCTACACCTTCTGGCGGCGCACGGCGCCGTACGCCAGTTTCATGGCGTTCGACGCCCCCAGCCGCGAGGTCGTTTGCGAGCGGCGGGCGCGGTCGAACACCCCGGTGCAGGCGCTGGTCACGCTAAACGACACCGCGTTTTTCGCCGCGGCCAACGCGCTGGCGCAACGCGTCCTGACCGAGGGCGGCGCCACGCCCCGCGACCGCGCCACCTTCGCCTTCCGCTGCTGCCTCGCCCGCCGTCCGACCGCGCTGGAATCGCGCCATCTGCTCGCCCTTTACGAACGCAGCTTGCGGCGGTTTCAAAAGAATCCGACGGACGCCGCGGCCCTGGTCGCGCTCGGGTTGCCGTGGAATGGCGCGAAGGACAAGGCGCCGGAATTGGCGGCGTGGGCGGTCGTCGCCAACGTGCTGCTGAACCTGGATGAAACGTTGACCAAAGGCTGACCCATGAATCTCGAAACGCTCAAAATGGTGACCCGCCGCCAGTTTTTCCGGCGGTGCGGCACGGGGGTTGGCAGCCTGGCGCTGGCGTCCCTTTTGAAAGAGGACCTTTTCGCGGCGCCGGGGCCGGCCGCGGATCCGCTCGCGCCGAAGCCGCCGCATTTCGCTCCGAAAGCCAAGAACATCATTTACCTGCACATGGCCGGCGCGCCGTCGCAATTGGACCTGCTCGATTACAAGCCAACCCTGCAACGGCTCAACGGGCAGAAGATTTCCGAGGAGATGATCAAGAAGGAACGGTTCGCCTTCATCAAGGGCGTGCCGAAACTGCTCGGTTCACCGCACACGTTCGGCCGCTACGGGAAATCGGGCGCGGAGATTTCGGACGCCCTGCCGTACCTCGCGGGCATCGCGGACGAAATCGCCATCGTCCGCTCGATGCGCACCGACCAATTCAATCACGCGCCGGCGCAGCTTTTTGTGCACACCGGCTCGGCCCGGCTCGGCCGCCCGAGCATGGGCGCGTGGCTCTCGTACGGCCTGGGCGCCGAGGGCAGGAATCTCCCCAGTTTCGTCGTGATGGTCTCCGGCAAGAACGGTCCGGACGGCGGCGCGTCGCTCTGGGGCAGCGGCTTCCTGCCGACGGTGCACCAGGGTGTGCAGTTGCGCTCGAAAGGCGAGCCGGTGTTGTTTCTCTCGAATCCCCAGGGAATGGACGCGTCGTTGCGACGGGACACGTTCGACGAAATTGAGGCGCTGAATAAGATTCATCTCGGCGAGGTCGGTGATCCGGAGATCGTGACCCGCATCGCGCAGTACGAAATGGCTTACCGAATGCAGATCAGCGTGCCGGACTTGGTGGACACCTCAAAAGAACCGGCGTCGATCCACAAAATGTACGGCACGCAACCGGGGCAATCGGGCTTCGCCAACAATTGCCTGCTCGCGCGGCGGCTTGTCGAGCGCGGCGTGCGCTTTGTCCAATTGTATCACTGGGGGTGGGACAGCCACGGCGACGTGAAGGAAAACGACATCCGTTTCGGGATGGTCGATCGTTGCCGCGAGGTGGACCAATCGGCCGCCGCGCTGGTCAAAGATCTCAAGCAGAAAGGGCTGCTTGACGAGACGCTCGTCGTTTGGGGCGGCGAGTTCGGCCGCACGCCGATGAACGAGGCGCGCAATCACGATGGGTTCCTCGGGCGGGACCATCATCCGCACGCCTTCTCGATCTGGATGGCCGGCGGCGGCGTCAAGCCGGGCATCACTTACGGTTCCACCGATGAACTGGGCTACAACGTCGCCGAAAATCCGGTCCACGTGCACGATTTGCAAGCGACGATCCTGCACCTGATGGGCCTTGATCACAAACGATTGACCTACCGCTTTCAAGGCCGCGATTTCCGGCTGACCGATGTCGCGGGCGAAGTCGTGCCGGGGTTGTTGGCATAAGAATTACCTCAAAGCCGCAGAAAACGTACCTCAAGTCGGCAAAGCGTGACGACGACTCCTCCAGCGCAGGCGACGTGGAATTGGTTACCGGTTCTTGTCGGCGTATGGATGCTCTGCTTCGCTGCGGTTTCTCGGATTCGCGGCTGGCGAGCGTTGGCGCGCCGATACCCGAACCACGGCGCTTCCTCCGGTAAGGAATGCGCCGCTGCCCGCATGCAATTGCGGGCCGGTTGGCTTCCCGCCGCCTTCCGCGGCGGCTTTTCGATCCGGATCGCCATGACAAATATGTCATTATGCATCTCTGACCCCTTTGGCCAAAAAGGGGTCAGAAAAAGGGGTCAGAGATGCATAAGTGCATAAAATAGAACTCACCCAGATCAAATCTGAGCCGCAACCGCCCCGATAGATTTCTCGTCCTTTATCTCGGACGCGATAATGCTACGATAACTACGCGGTTTGGCTTTCCAGTTGCGGAGACGCTGGGGGATTTTCTTCAAACGACGGCGGCGCTCATTGCCGACGCAAGGGTTCCCGTTTTGCAAATCGCCAGCATTGCCTTTCGCCCGCGTTTTGCAAGAATCCCCGGCATGAATCCATCACCTCAATCACATTCGTCCCTTTAAGATTCATCCCATGAAAACCCGACTCACCCTTTCCATTCTCACGCTCTCCACCGCGCTCGTGGCCATCGCCGAGCCGCCGAAACTGCCCGGCGTTGGCGCGGCCATGGAAGCCGCGATCGCCAAGAACGAAGTCGCCGGCGCGGTAACCGTCGTCGTGAGCAAGGACAAAGTCCTGCACCTCGAGACCACCGGCTTCGCGGATGTCGCGGCGAAGAGACCGATGTCGCCGGACACGCTGTTCTGGATCGCCTCAATGACCAAGCCGACGACGGGCACGGCGATCCTCATGCTGCAGGATGAAGGCAAACTCAACGTCGCCGATCCGGTGGCGAAATACCTGCCCGAGTTCGCCAACCTGCGCACGCCCTCGGGCAAGCCCGCCAATCTCACGCTGACCCAGATTCTGACCCACACC
This sequence comes from uncultured Verrucomicrobiota bacterium, assembly GCA_964522665.1. Lineage (GTDB taxonomy): Bacteria > Verrucomicrobiota > Verrucomicrobiia > Limisphaerales > CAZFVY01 > CAZFVY01. Next base: position 40,019 of record CAZFVY010000022.1, read on the forward strand.
TCCGGCCTTGGCGAAGCGACCGGACCCGCCGCGCAGCAGGCCAGGACGCTCGCCGATCTCGTCCCCATCTGGCTTGCCGCGCCGATGCAATACGAGCCGGGTGAAAAATGGAAATACACGCAGAGCGGCATCAACGCCGCAGCGCGCGTCGTCGAGGTCGTCAGCGGGATGAGCTTCGACGCGTTCCTCCAGCGGCGCCTTTTCGACCCGCTCGGAATGAAAAGCACGACGTTTTATCCCAACGACGAGCAGCGCGCCCGCTTAGCCACCGCCTACGCGAAGAATAAAGAGACCGGCGCGCTCGAACCGGTCGCCCCGCGCGCCGACTTCGGCGCGCGCAACCGCCCGCCGCAGGGCAACGGCGGTCTCTACTCGACGGCGCCCGATTACGCGCGCTTTTGCCAGATGCTCCTCAACGGCGGAACGCTTGACGGCCATCGTTACCTGAGCGCCGACGCGATGAAATTCCTCACCACGCCGCAAACCGGCGATTTGCCGACCGGATTCTTCCAAGGCGGCGCGTTCGGCGACCACGGCATGAACTACGGCTGGGGCATCGCGACCTGCATCTTACGCAAACCTCACGGGGGCGCCGCCGCCGTGCTCTCGCGCGGAAGCTTCGGTCACGGCGGCGCCTGGGGCACGCAAGCGTGGATCGATCCCGTCAAAGGCGTCGCTTATATCCTGATGGTGCAACGCTCGAATTTCCCGAACAGCGACGCCAGCGACGTCCGCCACGACTTCCAATTCGCGGCAGCGGAAGCGCTCTTCAAATAGTGAAATTACCCCTGCCCAAATTACGTCTTCTGAGGCTCGACAATAAATGTACTCGGTTCTTAGGATACTAGAGAAGGCTGGCGGCGGCCCAAAGATTGAGGAGCTTGCGAAGAAGTTTCGAACGAGATTACCGTCAAAAGTGAATTGACACTTGTACGGTGAAGCGATGCCTTCATTGTAGAAGAGCTAACGCGGAGGATGTGGCGGTATGCTCTGAATGCGGCGCGAGGCTGATAGCCAGGGTTGGCGGAACCCCTGGCGACAGCTTGGCGCCATTATTGATTCGGAGTCGACGAGTCCGGCTCATTGTGGCGGCGATTGTGATAGCGATGTTGGCGATGCTACCGCTTGGCGGACTGGTTCTGATCCGACCGTCTTTGATTCTTCTGATTCCGTATGGCCTTTGGGCGCTTTTTACGAACGGTGAGGCCGAGGTGGGTAGCACGGCGCTCGCGTGGGCACTCTACGCGCTTGTGATCGCGGGAGTGAATCGGGCGCGCCGCGGCTGGTTTGTTTGTCTCTACCTTTTGCTATGGCTCATGCTTGCTGCGAACGTGGCCGGCTGCTACAAGGTCGTGGACGGGTATCTGCGAGATTGGAAATAAATAAGCTTCCAGATTGAGCTCGCAATACACTGATGGCAACCGGCTCGGGGCCGAGCGCGTGAAATCGAAAGCGAAACGTCACAAGTGGCACTTGCGCGTTCTCACATTATGGTGGTTTACGTCCAACTGCTCGGTGAAGGAGTAATGGTTTTCAGACCAGCGGAGGCCGAATGTGTTTATGAAGATGCTGTAAAGCTGCTTCCCGTGCTAAACTACGCGTCGTCTGAAGAGGATTGGGAGTTCCCGCCGGAGAGCATCGTAAGGTGTGAGAATCGGATATTGGGAGGGAAACAAGTATTGGTGGCGATCGCGCGAATCTAAATTATCGATATTTCTCGTCGGTCAGCCAGAGCGGCATTGTCGCCAACGACCTACGGAACTCAGCACGCGAGCGTCTCTCACTCGTGCCGGTACATTAAGCTCACGCCTAGCCCGCCTCACGTAGGGGTCAGTTCTTAGTATTGGCAACTATTTGCCAATACTAAGAACTGACCCCTACGTCGGGCTTTGGTCAACGGCGGTTGGAAAACCCCGCAAGGCTTGAACGTATCTATACTCAGTGATCATTCGCCCTTCTTCGCTTTTGATTCCATCGTTCCACTCCGATCCAGAACGTCGCCGCCAAGATAAGGATCGGGGCGAGGATGACCGCGCTGAAGTAGAGCGTGAGGTAGATCATACCCCAGATCGCTGAAAGGCGTAGGCTGGCGCCCGTTCCCGCGGCCGTCCCGGTAATGAAAGTGGTGTATTCGCGCAGACCGGCGAGATGCGCGACGAGGAAAGCGACGAGGATCAATGCGGCGCGAAGGTAAAAGCCTTTCGCCGACACAAAATCCGCCCGCCAGTACGCGAGCAACTTGTTCTGGAGAGGTTTAGTCATGGTCGGACCCCACGCGAATAAGGCGCCAGAGCGGGCCGAGGGTCGCGGCGTAGAGCATCAAGGCGTCGCCGACCTGATTGCTCGCGCAATACCGAAGACGGCCGTCCGTCCGCGATGGCATCGCGGCGAAATCCAGCGTTGCCGCAAGAGACGCCGTGAAGTCGGTGTCGCCGAACGCCGTGGCGCCGACAAACGCCAACCCGCTGGAACCGGGACTGATATTCAGTCCCGGTATGATGGGACCGGAATCGACATCCGCTTCGCCCCGCCACGAGACGGGCCATTCGCGCGCGTAGCTAAAGCCGAGGATGGTTCGGCCTAGTTCTTTTCGGGCGCGTTCGTATTGGTCGCGCGCGAACGGCTCATCCAACACCTGCAAGCAATGGGCGATCAACCAGATACTCGATCCTTCCGGCCCGTCGAGTGGCTCTCGCGTGCGGGTAAAGCTGGATACCAGCAGACCGGTCTCGTGGTGGGTCAAATTCGTCTTGGCCATGGCGACCCAGCGATCACGAAGCCCCGAGTGATCGGCGCCGTCGAGGCGGTCGGCCAGAGCGACCGCCGCCAGCGCCACCGCATGATCGAAGGTCCAGCATTCGTTGGGGTAACTTTCCGCCACGAGGGTCGGTCTATTCGAGATGTTCGTGACAATTTGGTCCACTCGTTCGCGCAACAAGGGCAGATACTCGGGTTTCTCCTCCAGGGCGCGCCGCGCGGCTAGCATGAGCGCGATCTCCCCGTCGATAAACAGGCTCCGCGCCGGCTTGGCCTCAAACGGACGGGCTTGGGCATACGGCATCAGGAAGACGAACATCCCTCGCTCGCGTTCGAGGCGGAGCGTTTCCTCAATGATTTGGTCCATGACCGGCAGATACGCCGGTTTGGCCGCCGGCTCGCGCAGTCCCAAATTCGCCAGGGACCAAACCAGAAAACAACGGCCCATAAAATCCCACTCGGCATTGGTAGCGCGCATCCGATCCAACTCACGGCGCAATGACTCGGGATTCCGCCACGTCGCCATTTGTTGCGCGGCTAATTCGCGCGCCTTGGCAGAAACACCCTTGGCGAGGTAAAAGTCGCCCGACGGCTTGGCGAAGAACAGATGAACCAACGGCAGCCAAATCACGGCGCCGACAACCAGAGCGACCGCCGCCATTGCAAGACGCCTCCGGATCGGCTGGACGGTCCCTGCTTCGATTTTCATATCCAACATCCGCTTCAGACGCTTCCGCTCGGCCAGGACGCCAAACTTTCGACCGCCAATCGTCCCGGTTGCGTCGCCAGCGGACCGATGCTAAACCAGCCGAGGGCGCTACGACGGGGCACACTACACTTTCTGCGCCGAGCTTGCCGGAATGCGGTTGCTTCAGCGCACGCCAGCCACTTTAGAGAACCCGGCTTCCCGAATCCATAACGGTGGCGATTTGTGCGCCCACGACGATCGTTCCGTCCATTTGAAGCTCGAGAATTTGACATTAAACGCGATCGAACGTTCAACCGCGCGTAAATCTTTGGCCAGCGCCAGTTCCAAAAGACGTCCCCAAGGCGTCACCGTTTTGGTATCGCTTTTTTGAAATGCGTCACGGCCACAAGTGAGTTACTCAGGCGCGGCAGTTCTATGGCCGCGTTAGCGTGACGCGTTGGGGGACGACACGACGAGCAAGCAAAGATCGGGGCGACTCGACATATGTTCGGTTCTTAGAATTGGCGCCTGGTTGTCAATCCAAAGAACCGACCCGTTTTCGACCTATTTTGCGTGGCGCATCAAAATCGAGCGTTACCCGAGAGTGGAGAACTTATTGCCGTCATCGCTGGCCTCAAAACCACCCGGTCAAGGTCGAGTCAAAACCGGCCGCATTGAGGCATTTTGTTTGCGTAGGTTTCGTGATGCAGTCCAGGGTTTATTTCAATCGCTTCATCGCCGCTGGCGCCGCGATCGAACGAGCCTCCCCTTCCCCCGCGTCTCCTGGGAGCATCCCCTTTTCCTCCACTGCCACCGCCGAGATCGACGCGGACGCTGCCTGCGGCCGTTGCCGCCCGCGACTCTCAGACGGAGCTTATCAAGCGCTGAGCGGCAGCCTGGGCGCCGTCGCGGCGCACGGCGCTGGCGATGGCTTGGGCACGGTCGGCCACGTCGGATTGGAGGGCGCGTTTGAGCGAATCCGTTAGCGAGTCGATCGTTGGCGCGCCAGCCGGGTGCGCCGATCCGATGCCGAGCTGGTGTATTCGCTGTGCCCAGTAGTGTTGGTCGTAGATCTGAGGGAGGACGACTTGGGGCGCTCCCGCCAGCGCGGCCAAGGTCGTGGTGCCCGCGCCGCCGTGGTGGACGACGGCGGCGACCCGTTTGAAGAGGGCCTGCAGGTTGACCTCCCCGATGGCCAGACAGTCCGGTTCACTGTCAACGAGTGACAGGTCGGCCCAACCACGGGACACGATCGCGCGATACCCGAGAGCGCGAGCTGTCCGGATCATCACCTGGCTGAGGTCTTGCTGCGCGCGCATGCTGCCGAAGCCGAAGTAGAGGGGTGGCGCGCCGACCTCAAGAAACCTCTCCAGTTCGGGGGACAATGGACGTTCATCCGCTAGGATCCACGCGCCCGTCTGAACCACGCCTTGGTCCGTGGGATCAGGCCAGGGCGCCAACGTGGGATCGGCCGCGAGCCAGGGCCGATCGGTAAAGATGTGGCCGCGGGTGTCGCTGACCGGGGCCAGGCCCGAAGCCGCGCGATGGGAGTTGAGCGCTGGCCCGAACAAATCGTCGAAACGTTCCGCGTCCTTAGCCCAGAGTTCGCGATTGTCAGCCGACGCGGGCGCCGGCGCCTGTCCAGGTATCGCCGGCAATCGAGGCGGCGCGTGGCGCCGCGATGGCAGAACGTTGGGAGAGTACGCGGTGAAGATGTAGGGAATACCCATCTTCTCCGCCACCGAACGAGCGGCGATCTGCAGGGCCGTTGCCGCCACGATGATGTCACAGCCTTCTGCGGCGGCGGCGATAGTTTCGAATTGGGTCGCCACCGAGGTTTCCGCCAGCTGGCGCCGGGACTCGGGCGACGGAGGGGCAGGCGTCGCTGCCGGCCGGCCGGCCGTGAGTTTGCGCAACTCAGGGCCGATGGGTGTGACGGGGATGCCAAGTCCTTCGATCCAGTCGCGAAAGTCGGGCGGGGCGCAAACGCGAACCTCCTGACCGAGCGCCTTCAACTGCGACGCCAGGGCCACCAAGGGCTGCACGTCGCCACGTGATCCGATTGTCGAGAGCAGGGCCCGCATTATGATTCGGCTTTGCCAAATGTAGGCTGGTTGGCCGGGAACACTTCAAAATGACGACTGAGCTTGGCTAATTCGCGGTAAAAATCAAGCGTCTTGCCTAAATCGCGGGCATGGCCGACGCAAAGGGGTCGGTTCTTAGTATTGGCAAATAGTTGTCAATACTAAGAACCGACCCCTTTGGCATTCGACGAGACCGTCGTGCTCCGGACGGCAGACTTTGCGCAACGCAAAGGTGACCCCGTTTCGGCGCAGGACGTCGCACTCCTCTTGCCATTTTGGCCGCTGGGTAGAAGTCCAGTTCACGGCCGAGAGGGTTGCCGTCCTGGTGTCGCCTCCTTGATCGCTTGATAAAATTTCAACGCCCGCTGGTACTCGTCGAGCGCGGCGGGGGGCAGGAAAGATTCGTTGCGGGCGATTTCTTCTTGGACTCGTTGAATCAGGTAGTCGATCTCCTCGTGCCGCGGGCGGAGCGGACGGCCCGGGAGTTCAAGGAACACCGGATTGCTGTGGGCGAAGCGACTGCGGCGGCCGCCGTTGGCTTCGAAGGCGCGGACGGCGACCCAGCCGGAGCTTGCGACCGGGACTGACTCCGCGAAGGGATTCGTGAAGGAGAGGTCGCCGACCGGTCGATTCACGGGAGAAATGTTTCGCACGATCCGACCATTGACGATGATTTCCAGATGCTCCAACGGCGCGGCGCTTTCGACGGAGCCAGTGACTCGCGCCAGCGGAGCGCTGAGGTCGAGCTGAAGCGTGGTTCCGGGTTCGTGGTCGTTCACTTGGACGAATAGCATCGGGCCGGTGGTGACAAAACTGTCGCCGGACCGCAACGCGGCAAGCCAGTTCTCATAACTGAATCCGTTCGGTTGCCGCGCATAGACGCGACCGAATCCGAGCGGGACTGGATGCACGCCGGAGCCGGACCCGCCGGTGACCCGCATGGGCAGGCCGCAGTTCAGGAGCGCGTAATAAGTCTGAAACCCGAAATCGATCCAACCCCACTCGGTGAATCCGCGCGCGTCCATCTCCAGATTCATGTACTTGCCAGCGGCGGAAACCGTCCATTGGGGAAAGCCGAACGGGACGCGCCACAGGTGGTTGTTCGCCAGTTCAAACAAATCGGGACCCAGCGCCGCCGCCATCGCGATCGTCCACGGCCACGAATGTTTTTCCAACTCGATCAGCGCGCCTTCCCGTCGCGCTTGCGCCAGCGTCGGAGCCACAGGCGGCACGCCGGACGCCAGCGTCGTTTTCTGCCCCAGGACGAGAAACGCGCCCAAGGTGTGGGGTTTTCCGCCGACGTTCACGATTTCAAACTCGGTATTGAGCGGATAGAGCAAGTGAGTCGAATCGATGGCCAGCGTCTGACCGGGTGGGACGGGAGCGGTCACTTGGTTCGCGGTCGCGGGCGGGGCCTCGGCGCGGGTGACCCAGTGCGAGAGCGGGAAGCCGATGTTCAGGTCCTCCGCCAGCAGCAGATTGGTCATCTCGGTGAGCGGGCGATGCGAGTGAGTGTCGCCGGAGAACCAGCCGCGTTCGGCCATGTCGATCCAGCGTTTCAGTTTCAATTCCACGCGCGTCGGGACGTTTCCGACGGAGAGCGCTTGTTCGCCGGGGAGGAATTCCTTGCCATGCTCGGCCGAGAAAATATACCGGCCCGGTGGCAATTCGACCGAGAACGGATGGGCCGAAAGCGTCGTGTGCAGCTCGACGCTGTCCGTCCCCACTTGGTGGCGGTAGGGAATTGCCGAGCCGGCCGGCGCCGCGGACCTCGGAAAAAACCACGCTCCCTCCGCGGAGCGGACATACACCCGCGCCGGCAGCGTCACGCCGGTCGAGGCGTCCACGACTGCTCCGGTCACGGTGACGGTCGATTCAGCCGCGCGCGCGGCCAGAGCGAGAATCCCTGCAACGAGGTAAGCAAAAGGGACAACAATTCGTCTTGGATCACGGGCGCGGCGCATCGTTCGATTGTTCCGCCAACGGCCCGCGTTTGACAAGCCGTCACGGGGATATGAAGGCCCGGCGATTCTCGCTCCCGCGCGGGTAGAGGCTATTCGCGGACAAGAGTGTCCACCGCCTGCTCCAAGTCACGCCCGCGGAGGTCGCGATAGCGGATGACGCCGCGGGCGTCGAGGACCCAGATGTTTGGCCAGCTACTCACGTTCCAGTTTTTGGCAATCTTGTCGTCGCGGCTGTCTCGGAACGACGGCCAGGTAATCCCGTATTTTTCAATCTCCTTGCGCGCACGGCTGAGGTCGCCGTGAAGGAATACGCCGAGCAACGCGAACGGTTTTCCGGCCATCCGTTCAAGAAGTCTGCGGTGCTCCGGCGCTTCGGTGTAACCGTGATCCCAAAACACCAGGACGACGACCTTGCCGTGGTAGTCGCTCAATTTCAGACGCTGGCCATTGATGTCCTCGGCGTCGATTTCCGGCGCCAGCCGGCCGATGGTCAGGCGCCGTAATTCCCACAGTTCAGGCTTGGCAAGTTCCTCTAGAGTATGTCCCTGTATTTTTACGCTGGCGAAATCGGTTCGAGCGCGCTCGAACAGCCGCTCGGCTTCCGCCGCGGTTTTGTGATCCTGACCGTGCTTCGACTCATCCATGAAGACGGTCGCCAAACTAAAACAGGCGACGCCCCGGACTTCCGCGTTCGGATTGTCATCGAGAAGCGCCCGGAGCAAGGCCTTTGACGAGCGATGGCGCAAGCGCGCCAATTCTTGCGCGAGAAAGGCCAGGTTCGGGTCGCGCGTGTGGGCGCGCAGGATCGCGTCGGCGGCCCGCTGAACCTCGGGACCGTCCGGGGTATTGAGCAGAATCCACGTGGCGGCGTCCAGCGCCTCGGGCAGAGACGGGCCGTTCTCGATGACCGCGACGCGGTCGGCCAGGGTGGGCGGCGCCGCGCGGGCGGCCCCGGCGGCCGAAGTGGGCGAAGCGTCGGCGTTTTTCGGCGGCAGGTTTTCGGATAGCCCCGAGCCTGTCCAATAACCGATGCTCCGGTGAATGCGCAGGTCCGTGACCGGCGCCCCGACCGGCAGGGCGAGGCCGGCGAGAGTGAAACACGACGAATCAACGGATAAATTGTAGAGGGGTTTGGAGCGGACGAAGCGCTTGCCAAGCGAAGGCGCGCCACTCTGGTAATCCATCGTGGTGACTTCGGTCGGCAGCGGGTCGCCCGCGTCGCCACCGGCGTATTTCGACACGACCACGTCGGACCCGCAGGCCTGCTTGAGCAATCGCTCCGGACTGGCTGCGTCGATCCAAAATTCGAGGGCCGTGCCGGATTGGGCAAGCACGCGGACTTGCCAGGCCGGCGCACCATCCACCAACTCCTGGCCGAGCAAACGGATCGACTTCGCGTCATTGTAACCCAGACAGGTCTCGACCGTGGCGCTGACTGACGGCGAAGAGCAGAGACCGAGGCAGCGTGGATCGAAGACGAACTGGCCCGTGCCATGGCTTGGGTCATCAATGGTGACGTGCTCCGTCTTGCCGTCCGTCTCCCAATAATCGATCAGCACGGCGCCATCATAGGCCAGCGCATGATGCGACGCGAAGCCTTGCAAAAATCCGGCGCGGACGGCCGCTTCGCGGTCCAAACTGTCCGCCTGCCGGCGGATCCGCTCCGCTTCGGCTTCGTCGGGCGAGTAGGCGTAGCGGTACTCGCGGCCGTACTGATCGAAGCGCAGCTTGGCGCCATCAAACAACGCCGTTATTCGCAGCTGGTTCGTTTCCGGGCGGCCAGGCGCAAAGTGTTCGACCATCACTTTGAACTCCAACGAACCCGACGCGATCCGGCCCCGCGCGCGGGCCACCGCCTCTAACAGTGCGCGCGGGTCCGGTTCCTGTTCTGGCTCCGCCACGGTTGCCGCGCGAGCGACCACCGGTTCAGCGGTTCGGTTCGGCCGGTCAGCGGCCAGCGTTGTTCGCGGCGCGTCAGCCGGTAGGCGCGGCGCCCCGTGATCCCGCGAACGAAAATGGAGGTACGTGGTCAACGCGACCAGCGCCGTGGCGGCGACGCCGGCGCCGAACTTCATCCGCGCGGAGCGCGATCGATTTTTGAGTCGCGACGGACGGACGCCACCGCCCGCCGCGCGGAGGGCGCTGACTCCGGCCAGCGAAACCGTAGCCGAAATCGACCCGGCCAAGCCCGCGGGCGCGCCTTGCGCGGCGTGGGCGGAAATCACGACGGCCAAGCCACTGGCGCCGACGGTGACGCCGTGCTTGACGAAAAACTCCCGCAAACGGTCCACGGCGCGACTCACCCGCTTTTGCGCCGCGTCGTCGCTCGTGCCCAGCGTCTGGCCGACCTCGCGCAAGGATTTGTTCTCGAAGTAACGGAGCAGCACCGCGGCGCGATCGGTGTCGTCGAGAGCCTGCATGGCTTCGTCCAGCAGCGGCTCGACGCGGGTCCAATCGCCGGCGGTGGCGTTGATGGCGTTCATTTCCATGGCAATTTGTTCGCGGAGCTGACGGCGGGCCTCGCGGCGAACGACGTCGATGGCGGTTCGCCGGGTGACTTGATAGAGCCACGCGGTAAGGATGGTGTCGGGCGCGAGCGAAGCCGACTGGCGTGCGAGGTCGGCGAAAACGGATTGCGCGACCTCCTCGGCCAACTGCGGCGAACGGACTTGCCGCAGCGCGGCGGAGAAGACGAGATTCAGATGTCGGTTGACCAGCGCGGCGAAGGATTCCTCCGCGTGGTTTCGCGCGTAGTCACTCAGGAGTTCCAAGTCGGCGCTCATCGTTTGGAAACATATCGCCACCGGTCGGATGAATCCGACACGATTTCGCTTTGTTCCCCGAACAATCGTGACGTTCAGCGCGGCGACGCGGCGCTCGCCAATTCGCCGTCCTCCCCAAAAAAGGGAAACGCGCTACTTCGCCGGCTCGTGAGCCTCAGTGAACATCCAGGCCGCCACCAGGCCGGCCGCCAGGAGGAAACCGGCGAGCAGGAAAGGCGCGCCAGGCGCGTGCCAGGAATTCTCCGGCTTGATAAAGCTCGCGAAGGTCATCGTGAAAAGGCCCGGACCGATCAACCCGGTGATCCCTTTCAAGCTGCTGTTCGCGCCTTGCAGGCGGCCCTGCTCCGAGGAGGCGACTCGCCGCGTCATCAGGCCTTGCAGCGCGACCCCGGCCAAGCCCCAAAGCGCCATGAACGGCGTGCCGCCCCAAAACAGCAGGCCCGTCCCTGCCAACCCGTAGATGGCGAACCCCACCATCCCAAAAAGCAGCCCCAGCAACACGACGCGCTGCTCCCCGAAACGCAGGACGGCGGCGTTCGCCAAGCCTCCCTGAACGACCGCCGCTAACACGCCCACGGTCGCCAGGGTAACCCCGACCATCCCGGACCCCCAATGGTAGCGGTAGTCGGCATAAAGCACGAAGGTGCTCGGCAACACCTCGTGGGCGAGATTGATCAAAAAGAGGATGACGGCCAGCCCGAGCAGCCCCTTGTGCGCCCGCAGCAGCGCGAGCGAGCCGATCGGATTGGCCTTGGCCCAGGTGAATTTGGCGCGATTCTCCGGCGCGAGCGATTCGGGCAGCACGAACAGGCCGTACATCGCGTTGGACAGGCTCAAGCCGCCCGCCACCCAGAACGGCAGCCGCGGGCTGAGAATGCCGAGCAACCCGCCGAGCGCCGGACCAAGAATGAAGCCCATCCCGAACGCCGCGCCGACCATCCCAAACGCCCCGGCCCGTTTTTCCGGCGGGGTGACGTCGGCGATGTACGCGAAGGCCGTCGGGATGCTGGCGGCAGTGATGCCGGAAATTACGCGTCCGACGAAGAGCCACTCCAGATTCGGCGCCATCGCCATGAGCAGATAATCGAAGCCCAGGCCGAAGTTGGAAACCAGGATCACGGCGCGCCGGCCAAAGCGATCCGACAGCCCGCCCAGCACGGGTGAGAAAATGAACTGCATTAAAGCCCACACAGTGCCAAAAAGTCCGAAGACCTCGGCGGCCCGCGAGGTGTCGCCGCCCATGAAGTTGGTGACCAATTTCGGCAGCACCGGAATGATCATGCCGACGGCCAGCATGTCGAGAACCACGGTCACGAAGACGAAAGCCAGCGCCGCGCGGCGCGGGGTTTTAAGCGTAGCGGCGTTCATTTTTGCGGCGGAGACTCTGCCCGAAAAAAGCGCGCGCGTATTGTAAAATCGGCGCGACGGCCAACCCGCCGCGAGCGCCATCGGAGACGGTCTAGATCTTTGAATGCTTCCTGGGCCGCCGTCCCGTCAGCTCTGGCGTTTGGGTCTTGTTCGTGGATTCCGGATGGCCAAGCTCGGCTTCAATTTCCTCGACCGTCGGCAGGCTGCCTTTCAGATTCTTGGGCAGGGATTCGACGAGCTTGGTTTGCCATTGGGCGACGCCGATCGGTTTTTTCAAATCGCGCAGCGCATACTCGACCGTGAGATTGTCGCGTTCTTTGCACAGCAGCAATCCGATGGACGGTTTGTCGTCGGCGTGGCGGAATTTGTCGTCGATGGCGGACAGATAAAAATTCATCTTGCCGGCGAACTCCGGCTCGAAGGTTTTCATCTTCAAATCGATCACGACGTAACACCGCAGGTGGAGATGATAAAACAGCAGGTCGAGGTAATAATCCTGGTCGCTGATTTCGAGGTGATATTGCCGGCCGACAAACGCAAAGCCGACGCCGAGTTCGATCAGGAATTTCTGGATGTGGTCGAGCAGCCCTTGTTCGAGGTCGCGCTCGTGAGCGTCGCAGCGGAGGGTCAGAAAATCGAAATTGTAGGGGTCTTTGAGCGTTTGCTCCGCGAGGTCGGATTGCGGCGGCGGCAGGGTTCGTTGAAAGTTGGTGACGGCTTTGCCCTCGCGTTTGTGCAGTTGACTCTGAATGTGGTGGGAGAGGACCGCGCGCGACCAGCCGTATTCAATGGCCTTGTGGGCATACCAAAGACGCAGGAGCGGGTCTTTCAACTTCTGGAGCAGGAGGACATTTTGCCCCCAAGGAATCACGGTGAGCGCATTGGCCGGCCGCTCAGGGTTCAATTCTTGAACCAGTGGTCGGAGAATCGCGGCGGGCAATTGTAGCACAGGCTGTGCTACAATTTCAGAACCCGTCGGAACACCGGGCGTTTTTCCGGCCACCGGCAATTGTAGCACAGCCTGTGCTACAATTGAGTCAGCTTGGGAATAGCCCAGGTAGAACGCCCGCATCCGGTAAAGATTATGCCGGGAAAATCCAGCCATTTGCGGAAAGGCCCGGGTCAGGTCGCGCGAGAGATGGTCAATGACCTGATCGCCCCATTTGTGTTTTTTCTGGCGTTCAACAATGGCTTTGCCGATGTCCCAATACAGAACGATTAACTCGCGGTTGACTGAAACGGCCGCCCGAAGTTGGACGGACCGAACGCGGGTTTTGAGGTCGGCGAGGAAGGCGGCGTAGCCAGTCGGCAGCCCGACGGTCCTTCCGCCACCGCGGCGGACGGCTTTCGGCGGATTGGGCGCTGTCCTTCGTTTTGCCATGCAAATAATTCTTCGAATGGTCCGTTTCAGACGAGTTCAAGCTGGTTCACGAATCCTGGCGCCATGATGCATAAACCGGTCGTGTTGGAAAGCGTTTGTTCGTCGTGAACGTGGCAAGAGGAACATCTCGTCCAGCGTGTTACGCATAGTCGCCCCTCAACCCGCCACGGCGAGGTGGCCGAGGGCGAGAAGGCCGTAGTAGGTGTATTCGCAGTCGAGGGCTTCATCGTTCCAATGGCCGTGGAAACCGCCTTCGTTGGTCCAGAGTGAATCGAGGAAATCGAGGCAGGGGTCGCGAATCGGCGCGAGGTCGCACTGGAGCGCGGACAACGCGTGCAGGGAGGTGGCGGTTGAGAGCAAGTCGGGCACGGGGGTCCGCGGCATCGCCACGAAGCCGCCCTCGGGGCGGCAGCGGGAGAGCAGCCAGGCGCCGACGTCCGGGTTGATCGGCAGCGCGAGATGCCGCAGCAGCGTCACGGCGGCCGCGGTGGCGTTGGTTGAACCGTCGGGCAGTCCGCGTTCGTTGGCCCAAGCGCCGTCGCCGGTCTCGAGGAACTTCAGGCATTGCGCGAAGCGCAATGGTTCCCGCAATTCGACTCCCAGGTCGAGATAAGCCCCGCAGGCGAGCAGGCAGCCGTACGCGTTGCCGGCGGCGGCGCCGCGTTTGGGGTGAAATCCGCCGTCGGAAGCGCGGTACTCGCCGACGCGCGCGGCGAGGCGCCGACGCCACTCTTCCGTTCGCGGACTCGCGGCGGGAACGTTCGAGCGGGCCAGCGCGGCCCACGCCCGGGCGAGGCAGCAGAGGTGCACAAAGTCCAGCGCTTCACCGTCGCCGAAGCCGCTCAGATAGCCGGCGGTCCCCTCGGCGGGCGGCTCGGCCTGGAGGGCGAGCAGCCCATCGAGGGCGAACACGGTGTAGTAGAGATCGCTCTGGCCGGCGCGGTCGCGGAAACCGCCGTCTTCATTCTGCTGGCGGAGCAGGAAATCCCGCACTAGTTCGGCGGACTCACCCAACAGCGTCGGCGACAGCCGGGCGACCTGCAGCATTTCGAGCCTCAAACTCATGGCACCAGCCTTTGATTTCGGTGTCGTTGAAGATTTTGCCGATGACGCGGCGCAGCAGCCCCTTGAGGTTGGCGTTCTCCACGTCGCGCAGCGAGCGGATCGCCTCTTCCTTGTAGCTTTCCAGCAGCGTTTTCGCCCGCTCACCAACGCCCAGTTCGGCGTAAAGCGCCTCGATTTTCTCCGTGGTGACGCCCGCCGGAACCGACCGGCGCCAAAGGGATTCGAGCGTTTGTTTCGGTTCGCCCGAGGCCCGCTCGTGCGCCAAACCCAGGAGCAGGCTCGGGCGCAGCGCGGCGATGTCGTTCGTGTCGCCGCTCGCGCCCAGATCGCTCAAATCATCGCGAATCTGATACGCGATGCCGAGCGCCTCACTGTAGTCCGCCAGAGAATCGGAGACTTCCTCGTGCGCGTCCACGCCGGCGTAAAGCGCGCCGAGGCGCAACGCCACCTCGAACGCCGGCGCGGTTTTCTGACGGAAGATGTCGAGCACCGCCAGGCTCGTGAGCGGCGCCGGCTGGCGCGCCCAGACCAATTCGGCGCCTTGGCCGCGGCAGAGCTGGCGCTGGCCCGCGGCGGCGGCGAGCAGCATCCCGGCCTTTTGTTCGGCCGAAGCCGCGCATTCCCCGATCAGGCGATAGCCTTCGCCGATCAGCAAATCACCGACGTTCAGCGCCACGGGGACGCCGTGTTCCTCGTGTACCGTCTTTTCGCCGTAACGGCGTGCGTCGTTATCCTCGATGTCGTCGTGGATCAACGAGGCCTTGTGAAAGCATTCGACGGCGACGGCGATCTTGCGAACGTCTTCCGGCAGCGGGGCGCCCGGAGTGTCGCGCAGGGCCTGAAACGCCGCGACCGCGAGAAACGGCCGCCAGCGTTTGCCGGCGCGCGTCAACCAATCGCGGGCAATTAGTTCCGTCTCGCCCTCCGCCCGCCCCATGACGCGTCCGAGTTCCTCGGTGGTGAACCAGGAATCAACCTCGTCACGCAGCGCGCCCAAATCGAGGCGGCGGGTCTGGTCGTCGCTGGTGAGGTGAATCACGTCCCAAATCCAGTCGAGATCGACCGTCGTATCAATGCAATCATCCTGCAGCAGTGGAATGGCGATGCCGGGAATCGCGGCGGCTTCCATGTAGGGAAACGCCCGTTCGAGGACGCTCAGGCAACTGACGCCGACGATCGCCTCGATCTTGCCGGTTTGAATCAACGACATGACGATCGCCGAGCCTTCCGCGACCAGCACCGCGTACCCGAGGCGTTCGGCCTCGCTTTGCAGGTCCTGGATCGAGCACAGGCCGCATTGCTTGCACAGCAAACCGAATTCATCGAACGGCGCCGGGCACTTGCTCTCAATGCGCAGACATTTCGGCAGGAGCAGCAGCCGACGCTCGAACGGCACCGCCGCGAGCGGCTCGCGCCACATTTCGTTGTTCAGCAGCACGCCGACGTAGTCGCGGTAAATCGGCTCCAGCTTGAGGCTCGCCACGATCCGGTCCGCGTGCTCCTTCAACTCGTCCGCGGGCATGGGCGGCACCGGGTTGAATTCCTTCAGGTAATGCCGGACCGCCTGCAGGATGTGGGTGCGCTGGAGCGGCGTCTGCGGGATGTTCTTCTTCGGCGCGCGGAAGCGCTGCGTGGGAACCGGCCGCGGGAGGGTTAAGGTCGAGGTCGTCATGGCATGGGAGCGGGTTCGGGACGGGAACTACAACGGGTGGCCGGCGGTTTGGCCGCGTGGCGATAAGCGCCAAAGTCGTGAAACCAATGCCGCTTGGCAAAGCGGTACATCCAATGGCGTTCGGGAATCTCCTGGCCGGGCAGATGCTGGCTGAACCGCGGCTGCATGGCCTCGAGTTCGGCCAGCGCGGTGCCGCGGCTGGTCGTGTCGCGCGCGCCGTGCTTGAGGACCAGTTCTTTGACCAAATCGGGCCGTTCGAGCACGACGCAGCCACGCGTGGCTTGCGCGGAGAGATCGCGAAAATCTTTCAGGAACGCCGATCTCGTCATCAACTCAAACGCGCTCGGGTGGTCATGGATGTTTTCGGTGGCGAACTGGATGATCGGGCACGGCTCGATGTCGCCGCGCGGGCTGATGTGGTGGCTGATGCCCGTGGCCATCGGACAAAGCGCCTGGCCACGATCGTCGTAGTAAGCGTCGATCATCGCGATCGGCATCTTGGCGCGCATTTCGACGACAAACTTCCGCACCTGCACGAGTTGCTCGGGGCGCAACGCCAGCTCGGCGGTCATCTTCGGGCCGACCGGCCGGTAGCTGTGATACCAGACGTAATGAACGCCGAGGTCGATCAATTGCCGCAACCAATTCTCGGTGAGCAATTCGTCGATATTCGACTGACAAAGGCTGGTGGCGACGCCGGTGAGGAGGCGTTGATCCAGGCAATTCTGGAGGCCGCGCAGGCTTTTGCTAAAGACGTCCTTGCGACCGCGGCGCTGATCGCTGACGAGTTCGCGGCCTTCGAGGCTGACCAGCGGCGTCACGTTGCCGAGGCGCCGCAAGCGGGCCGCCACTTCCGGCGTGATGAACTGGCCGTTCGTGAAAACTTGAAAGTAGCAGCCTGGATGGGCCGCGAGCATATCAAGCAACTCGGGATGCATGAACGGTTCGCCACCGAGGATTCCAAAAAAACTGTTCCCGTGGGCCTTGGCGTCGTCAATCAAACGGTTCATCGCCGTCAGGTCGATGCTCTCACGGGGAGCCTCGACATCGACCCAGCAACCCTGGCAACGCAGGTTGCAACTATTGATGATCGAGACGTATAGGAATGGGGGGAAATATTCGCCGCGCTTGATCCGACGCTTGAAACGCTCGACCGAGAGCATGCCCTTGACGCCGAAATTCCACGCGAATTTCCAAATCAACCGCTGATCGGCCGTCCGCAGCGTTCGGGTAATCAGCTTCAGCAGCATGGTTCTGGGTGGCTAAGCAAGCGCCTAATTCTGCAGAGCAGCCTGCGCCTTGGCGGCGGCGGCCACCGCCCGCCGCTGGATTTCCTCCGGCGAAGGGAGCGACATGAGTACTTCCGCCGGGATGTCCCCCATCTGCGCCAGTTTGGTCAGACACTTCTGGCGTTCCTTGAGCGCCTTGTCGGCGTCGCGTTCCTTCGAGAATCGCGATTTGGCGCGGTCGCTGCGGTCGCGGAGCAGTTGGTAAACGTCGCCGCCCAAAAGCGCCGAAATATCGACCTTCATCTTCTCGCGCTGCAAATCGGCGTCGCTCACCAGGTCGCCGTTGATCGGACCGGAGCGATATTTGGGGAACATGATCGCGGCCTCCGGGCAGACGCGGGAGCAGGCCGGACAGTTGGTCTTGCAGTTGTCGTTGTTCTGGACCTGGATGCGTTTGTCGCCGTCCACGCCATAGACGTCGAACAGGCAGAAGCTCAGGCACTGCATGCAATTCGTACAGCGATCATAATCGATCACCGGAAACCACGGTTTCCACTCCCCTTGCCGGACCGCGCCGGTTTCGCCCCGGACGGTTTCGACCAATCCGGCGACGCGCGGCGCGTCCCAGCCGGTGATGTCTTGAAAGCGAACCTTGGTCTCCCCGCCCCCGTCCTCCGCCACCGGCGGATGGCCGTCGCCGAATCGGCCGAGCACTAAGAGCGAACTGCGATCCGCCGGCGCCACGGTCCCCGTTCCGCTGGCCCGGGTCACGGCGTACCCTTTTTCCAGCAAAGCGGACATCGCCGCGTAACGGTCCGCGGCCGCCAACGGCTCCGCGCCCGCGCCTTCGTAAAGGACGACCCGCAAGGTGGTCTGGTCTTTGAGGCTCATAAATTCAAGCGGCGACGGGCGCCTCGGCCGCGGGTGGCGCCGTGGCCTTGCCCGCGGGGACGTTCGGTTTCATAACCGGATCGGACAAGGCCGCGTTCACCTCGACGGCGGGTTGGACGCGCATATTCAGAATCTCGGCGCCTTCGGCGGGCAACGGCGCGCCGGCGGCGTTGAACAGCCATTTCACCGCGCGAGGGTAACACGCGGCGATCTTCAATGGGGCGGCGTCGGCCAGCCGTTTCAGCGCGGGATCGCGCCGGGCCGACATCTCACACAAATCCGCTACCGCCTCGAACGCCGCGCCGGAATCGCACAGTCGCTGGAGGACCGCCGCCTTAACCTCTTTCGGCACCACTTGGGCGTAGGTGCAGTTGCAGAATAGAATACGCGGAGCCGTCATGATTTGCTCCGCGAGCGTATCATCGGTTAAAACAGACCGCAACCGGTCGTTTTTTGCTCGATTCCACCGGAAAAGGACTATGGCCAGGAGGTCGGTCTCGCGTCGAAAATGCGCCGCGACGGTCCGACAAGGCGAAACACCGGAGCGAGCGATATTCGTGATTCTATTTTGGCGAGCTTGTTGGGGGGGGATTGAGACTCGCGCCGGCGCTAATAGAGCACGCTTAAACAAGTCAATCCCGCCTCGGCCTTCTGCAACTCTGAAATGTCCAATGCGTTAACATCGCATCCTTTCGCGCGCAGGAGGTCCGCGGTTTTGGGAGAGCTCGCCGCGACGAAAACGCGGCCGTTGACGGTCAGCGTGTTGGCGCCCCACGGCTCGTCGGGCGGCGTCGCCAGGAGTTCGAAACCGGCGAACGGGAACGGGTCCACCCAATCGTGATTGACGAGGATCAAGCGGTCTCCGACGAGCGTGCAGGCGGTTTTCAGGTGGAGACAACGGCGCACGGAGACCGGTTGGACCCGGTAACCAAAAGGTTGGGTGATTTCGGCGAACTGCAGGATGCCTTCGAGGTTGGTCCGGCTCGAAAGTCCGACGAATAACCGGCGCCCCGCGCGGAGGACGTCGCCTCCCTCCAATGTCCCCGGCGATTGGATTCGGCGCAGAGGCCGCTCCCCGGCGAGGGCTTGCGCGATGCCCTCGATTTCCGGCCGGCGGGACGGCGCGCCCATCGCGCAGATGACGGCTACTTCCTCCAGAACAACCGCCGCGTCCTCAACAAAGACCGCGTCGGGTAGCGTGGGTTCCGCCGGCAGGAGAGTCACGCGGATGCCGGCGGACTCGAGGGCGACCCGATACGCGGCGTGTTGCGCCACGGCCAATCCGACGTCGAACGGGCGCCGGGGCAAATGCAGCAATTCACACCCGGCCAGCGAATCGCTGACACCCCGCGCGATTCCGCGCGTCAGCGTCGAACCGATACTACTTTCCCAGCCAGCCATGCCAGCGGTAGTAGAACCAGCCGGTTTCCTCATGCACGTAGATTTCGAGGTCCTCGAAACCGCGCAATTGGGGAAAGAGGGAATACCATTGCCCGCTATCGATCTGGTTAAGCCCGCGAAAATCGCAGGCGACGCAAACGATGGGCACGCCGATGGTCCGAAAGGCCGCCTCCGCGCGGCGCATGTGAAAAGCGGAGGTGACGATGATAACCTTTTTCCACCCCCGCTCCTTGCACAGCTTCGCGGCGCGCAATGCCTCATCATGGGTGCTGGCGCAGACGCCCAAGTCCACGACTGGCGCGGCGGGTATGCCCCACGCCTTGAACCAATGTTGCAGCAACTGCGTTTCGGACCAGGGATGTTCCGATTGCTGGGTGCCCCCGCCGCTGATGACCATGGCGCCGCCCTTGTTTTGCCGCATGAGTTCCAGCGAGGTCACCACGCGATCCACGGTGTCGCCCAGGTCAAATCCGAGCAAATCGTAGGGCGAAGCCGTCAGCGTCCCGCCCAGCATAAAGACCGCGTCGCAAGTCGGAATCTCTCCTTGGGCAGAGCGCGCGTAGGGGCGTTCCAACGAGGCAAGCAAGCGGGCGGGGACCGGCGTGGCGCCGATCACCCAGATAATGACAATCAGGACTCCCAGATAGATGGCGCCTTGCCAGCGGCGGCGCCGGGCAAGGCTGGCGGCCTCGAGCACCAACAGGAACCAGACCATTCCGATCGGATGCAGTATGGGCAAAAACGTGTCCCAGAGCCAACTCAACATGCGATTACCTTAGCGACTTGCCCGGTGAAAGACGAACGATTTTCATAATTGGCGCCCATTTGTCGCGCGGTCATCATAGGGCCTGACCCTGACCTTCCCGCAGTTCATAAATCTTGCCGGCGAGAAAGGGACCAAATGCCTCAGCTCGCCCACGCGGCCATTGCACGGTGACTTTGTCCGCCTGACCAACGCTTCCCAGACCGAAATGGACGCGCGGGTCATTGCTCGAACTATAGCCTTCGTTCGGACCGACGTGCCGCCAATACGCCTTGCCCGCGGCATCGAGGCGGAGTTGGGCGCCGAGGGCGTCACTCCCTTGCCGATTGCGCGCCTTGAACATGATCCAATGCCCTTGTTGCCCGGCAAGATTGCGCAGAACGTGAACCGGTCCGTCGCGATTAATCACCACCACATCGATCGCGCCGTCGTTATCGAGATCGCCGACCGCCAAACCCCGGCTGGTGGCGAGGAGCGCCTTTGCGGTTCCGCCCGCGGGCGCCACCGCGGCGAAATCACCGCCCCCCAGGCCGCGCAAGAGCGTATTCGGTTCGGCGTAAGGGTCATGGGGATCAAGCGCCGATTGTCCCAGGCGCACGCGGCCGTTGGCGACATAAAGATCAAGCTGGCCGTCGTTGTCAAAGTCGGCAAACGCGACGCCAAACCCGGTGAACGGCAAACTGCCCGCGCCAGGCCCTTTGGGCATAACCACGTCATTGAAATACCCATTGGTATTGACGAAGAGGCGGTTGCCTTCGTTCACCAGATGAGTCACGAAGAGATCGAGCCAGCCGCGTTGGTAGAGGTCCACGGCGACCACGCCCATGCCGGCCTCCGCGATGCCCAGCGCGTTCACCGCGCAACCACGGATCATCGCCTCGTCCTTGAAGGTTCCGTGGCCCGTGTTCATCCAAAGCTGATTCGGCATGGCGTCGTTGGCGACGAAGATGTCGGGCCAGCCATCGTGATTGAAATCGGCGCACACCACCCCCAAACCGTTCCCGTAGGCGCGGTCGAGTCCGGCCGCCGCGCTGACGTCTTCGAACGTCCCGTGGCCCAGATTATGATAGAGGGTGACCATCAGTGGCGCCTTGTAATTCAACGGCGAGCAGTAGTCCGGCGCGCCGCCTTGGGAAAAACACTCTAATTCGGTCGCCGCTGACCAACGTAAATAATTGGCGATGACCAAGTCGAGCTTGCCGTCGCCGTCATAATCGACGAACGCGCAACTAGTCCCCCAAGAGCGATTGGTCAAGCCCGCCGCGCGGGTCATATCGGTGAACGTACCGTCGCCGTTATTGTGGTAAAGGATCGGCCCGGTCACGGTCGTCACCAAAATATCGACACGCCCGTCGCCGTCGTAATCGGCGCACGCGCAACCCATGCCGTACTCACCATGCCCGCCGACGCCGGCGCGAGCGGTGACGTCTTCAAATTTCCAGCCGCCGAGGTTGTGGTAAAGCTTGCAGGTCGGGCGATTCGTCGCGGCCGGGTCGAGCGATCCGCCTTGGACGCAAAAAATGTCGAGATAACCGTCCCCGTCGTAATCGAGCAGGCCGACGCCACCCGTCTCCATTTCCGGCATCAGAAAACGGCCCGCATGTCCTGACGCGTGGTGGAAATCGACGTGGGCCGCCGCCGCCACTTCCTCGAACCAGGGCGCCACCATGCCCGCGGCCACGGAGTTGCTCGGTCCACCGGCCGTCGGCGCGGCCGCGTCAGGCGCCCGGGAACAGCCGCTCAAGAGGAAGGCCGCCAGCAACGCGCCACCAAAACAGAAACCCGGGCAAGCAACCCACGCAACCGCACGCGGCGCGTCCCCTCCGGGAGCCGAAACGAATTCGCGCCGCACGCGGACGACGCTGGCGCAATCGCGCCTTCCCCCGATCGGCGCGAAGCTTCGCCGAGACGGTCGGCGTCGCTTCATCACGTTGGCGTTTGGGTTTGGCCGCATGCAGGCCAAAGTCTAGGTGGCGACCAGAACCGTTGAAAGTCCTATTCGAACAAATTGGGCGGGCGCCGACTCGACCTGCGTGGAATTGGCCGGCAGGATCGGGGCGCGACGGCGCAAGTTTGAGGCAGCCTCACGTTTCGCCCATCGCCGACCGCGTTCGCGGAATCACGTCGTGCTGTCGATCGGCGCCGCCGCCGGACTTGGCAAAATCATGGGTGGCAAAATCATGAAGACAACACTGCGCGGGACGGGGTGGCCCAAGCCCTCAGAACTATGATTTTGCCACCCTTGATTTTGCCCTTCTCAATCAATGCCGTCCGCCTTTGTGCTGGAGGGTCCACCAGAGGAGCAGGAAGAGCAGAATTTGCAGCACGACGATGCCCGCGATGATCGGGACCCAACGAAACCGGGTGCGCCAGAGTTGCGGCGGCTTAAGCCGCTGCCAGCGGCTGGTCAGCTCGACTTTCTCGTAATCATCGAGTTCCGCCTTCATTTGGGCGGCGGAGTGAAAGCGGTTGGCTGGGTTACGCTCGAGCGCGTGCAGGATGATCTCTTCGAGCACCGGGGTGAGGTTCGGATTGACCTTCCTGGGCGCGACCGGATCACCGGTCAGGCGGGAATTCATGACGACGTAAGGATTTTCCCCTTCGAACATGACGGAGCCGGTGGCCATCTCGTACAGAATCGCGCCCAGACTGTAGATGTCCGTGCGTTCATCGCCGCGTTTGCCCTGGACTTGCTCCGGGGCCATGTAGTCGGGCGTGCCCATCGAGGGCGTGAAACCGACAAAAGTCATGCGCCGGGCTTGCGCCGATTTGGCGATGCCAAAATCCATGATCCGAATGGAGCCATCGGCGCAAAGCATGATGTTGGCGGGCTTCAGATCGCGGTGGATGACGTTTTGCTGGTGCAGGTAATTCAGGCCGTCGCAAATCCGGCTGGCGATACGGGCGGCTTCCGGCTCGGGCACGGGCCGGGTCTTCTGGATGTACTCGGCGAGGGTCTGGCCCTCCAGGAATTCCATCACGAGATAAGGCCGGCTCTTGGAACCTTCAACGGAGATGAACTTGAGGACCGAGGGGTGGTTCAGCGATTTGCCAATCTGCTCCTCGCGCTCGAACCGGGAGAACGAGGCAACGTCGGCCTCGAGGTGGCGATGCGGGACTTTGATCGCGACATATTCGTCCGTCTTGAGATCGATGGCCTTATAGATCGAGGCCATGCCGCTGCGATTGACGCAGCCGACCAAGCGGAAGCGACTGTCGAGCAGCGAGCCGTCCTGTAATTCATTGCCGTTATCAGCCATAGCGTTTTCCTGGTAACCCGTTCGGACTCCGCGAAAACTGATGGCCCGATGCACCCGGTTGACGCGCATGATTTGGATGGAGACGTTGTCGTCCCCGTTGCGCTTCTCAACCAGGCGTAACAATTGTTTGACGGCATCCCGCGGTTCTTCGTGGCACGCAATGTCCCAAATCTCCGAATCGGTGGCAAAGGTATAAAGGCCGTCGGTGCATTGCACGACGACATCGCCCGCGAAGAGTTCCTGGGTGATCACGTCGAAGCGGCAGATGGGGTCGGTCCCCAAGCTGCGCGTCAACTGCGAGCGGGAAGGGCTGGTCATCGCGTGATGCTCACGGATCAAGCCATACTTGGATTGAAATCCCACCAGGCTGTGATCGGTGGTCAGGCGTTGAATATTCCCCGCGTGCATCACGTAAACCCGGCTGTCACCCACATAACCCACCGTGATCTGGTTGTGGCGCAACACGGAGACGCTCAAGGTGGTGCACATTCCCCGTTTGTCGGTTCCCCGCATCGCCTCGTCATAGATGGATTGGCTCGCGCGATTGAAGATATCCCGGAGAATCTTGCCGGGATCGGTTTCGCCGTCCACTTTGCTGAACACCTCCAAAGCGTGTTTAATCGCCAAGGCGCTGGCGACCTCGCCCCGATTGTGCCCGCCGACGCCGTCGGCGATGGCCGCGATCAATCCCAGGTCGCGACGCTGCTCGGGATCGTCGGGCTGCCAGAAGCCGACATTATCCTCGTTGTTGGGCCGTACCGGGCCGGAGACGCTGATTCCCTCGTAGGTCAGTTCCATAGCATCGCGCCAGGGTAACCGCCGTGTTGCGGCGGATTATTTTAGTAGAAAAGAAAGCGGCTGGCCTTGAAGCCATCAAGAGGCCAGCCGCAGTGCTCCCGGTGAGTCCGTTAACTACTCAGGTCACGCCGTTTGTGGCCTTCCGGAGAGCAAGATTTCCCGGCCTTTCGACTTGCTGGATTTTACAAAGTAGATCCAGCCGTAGATGCCCCAGACCGCCGCGACGCCGAGGGCGATGTAAGGTTCCTTCCAGCTCATGCCGGAGACCGTGAACGGCCCGATGAGATAGAAGAGCATGCACGCGAGATTCGCGATCAACCCGAAGACCGGGACGACGACGTGTTTGAAGCCGTGAAACGTGTGGTGCTCGCGGAACGCGACCATCGCGATGACGCAGGTCGTCATGTAGAGGAGGAAAGTCCCGAAGTTGCTGATCAGCGTAATGATGACCAGCGTGTTCGGCAGCTTGGCGTAGGTCTCAGGCTTAAAGATACCGAAGCTGTACCACATATTGTGTTTGTCCAGCGCCGCCGGCGTCGTGCCGCCAAGGTAAACCGAGACCGTGAGAATGCCGAGGATCGCCGAGATGATCGCCAGCGTCCAGATGGCGCGGTGCGGCGAGAGAGTCTTGCCGTGCAGCAGCCCGAAATGGGAGGGAACTTCCTCGTCCCGGCCCATGGCGTAGGTCACGCGGGCGCCGGTGCTCAAGCAGGCCAGCGTCGTGCCGATCAGGGCGAGGAACACAGTGAACGCCTGGATCAGCATGAAGGCCTTGCCCGCCGCGTAGCTGCCGAAGAGCCAGCTACCAACGATCACCATCATATCACCGATGGGCGCGCCGGAGGCGCCGGCGTTCGGGATCGTATAGCCGTTATGTAACAGATAGTTCGCCGCGAAGTACTCGAACAGATAGCAAACGGCGCCTTGGATGGCGAGCGAGAGCAACACCGCGCGGGGGATGTCCTTCTTGGGATTCTTCGCTTCTTCACCCATCGAGGTCACCGATTCAAATCCGACCAGGATGAGAATCGCGATGCAAGCCTGGATGAAAACCAAGTTAAAGCTATGCGGCGCCACAACCGAAGCGCCTGAAGCATGAAAATTAAAGGTCTGCGGATCCTTCGCGTCACCCGGTTTGCCGGTGATCGCCTCTTCGGGCTTGTAGCTTACCGTGAATGGTTCGGCCACCGCATGACCATCTTTGATGACCAATTTATCGCCGTCTTTCTTCAGCACGGGATAAGGATCGCCTTCGGCTAGTCCGGCGGGCAGCGGGATCGCCTTGTTCGCCAAGTCCTCTTTCGTCACCGCCCGGTCCTGGGTCTTGTAAACCGGCTGGTTCTTGTCGTCCGTTTTGGGCGAGCCATCGGCCCAGGTGTCCTGCACCGGCTTGCCTTTGTCGTCGGTGACATTGACCGAATCGACTTGATACGTCACCGCCGTGCCATTCGAGAGGTGATAGCCGACCGAGTCTTGAGGATGCTGCGTGCGATACGCGATGGCGATGATCGAAAACACGACCAAGGCGGTGATTTGAATGATATTGACCGCCATGTTGACGCCCGTGGTTCCCGTCACGCCGCGATACGCGATGTAGGCGACGCCGAGGGCGAACACGATGCAGAACAAGAACATAAACATCGGGCTGTTATAGGTTCCACTAAATGTGTCCGGCCAAAACTGATTCGCGAGATAGCCCGCCAGAATGGCCGTCACGCCGACCATGCAACCCGGGTAAACCCAATAATAGAGGTGACTCGCCCAACCCGTGAAAAACTTCGCCAACCGCGCGAACTTATAAGCGTGGGTTTTGGACAAGAAGGCCTGCTCGGCGTAGAGATAGGAGGAACCGGCGCCGGGATAGAGTTTCGAGAGTTCCGCGTAGCTCACGGCGGTGGCGAAGCAAAGCAGGAGCGCGGCGACGATGCCGAACCACATCGCCGCGCCGGACATCGGCGCGCCGTAAAGGGATTGGATTTGGAACGTCAGCCACAAGAACGCCCCCGGCGCTATGAGCGCCATCGCGTTAATGGTGAGGCCGGTGAGACCCAGCGTGGGTTTCATCGTCGGTGGCTTTTCTGAGCCAGGGTTAGTTGATGCCATAGTTTTGTATTATTAGTGTTGCTGGTTATTACTGGACTTACTCCGTGAAACGACCCGGTTGACGCGCGCCGCCGCCCGGCGCCGGCTCCAAGGCGGCGCCGGCTTCGAGATAGAGCGCTGTGCGTTTGTCCGGTTCACAGTGGTTTTTGGCTGGCCTAGACGGCTGCTTCTCCCCTCTCTTCGGTGCGAATGCGGATCGCTTCGTCGATGGAAGAGACGAAGACCTTGCCGTCACCGATCTTGCCGGTCTTGGCGGCGCCGACGATGGCGCCCACCGCGGCGGCGGCCCGTTCGTCGGGCAGAACAAGCTCGAGTTTCACCTTCGGCAAAAAGTCGATGGTGTACTCGCTGCCGCGATAGACTTCGGTCCGCCCCTTCTGCCGGCCGAACCCTCGCACCTCGCTGATGGTCATCCCTTCGACGCCAATCTCGCCAAGGGCATCTTTGACCTCTTCCAATTTGAACGGCTTGATTAGAGCTTCAATTTTTTTCATACTTCTGACTGATTTCTAATCCGCAAGAGGCCGTCTGATTCGCTCTTGCGCCGCTCACGCGACAAGTCTGCTGAGTTGGTTGTCATCATTTGGTGCGACGCAGAGCTATTTAGCAGAGGCGGCGCCATGAGTTTTTTTGGCCAAGAAAGAACCCATTGCAGGCAAGCGTGTTACAATTCCGTGAACTATGCCATTTACGAATTTTTTATGCCTTTTGAGCCGATTTTAATACGGCGTTGATACGCCCTTAACGTTTGGGATGGTTCCTTTTATTCAGCGTGTCGGTTTCCCAACAGAACCCGAAGCGTACTGAAAAACACGGCGCCACGCCGGTGTCCGTCGAGAAGCCGAATTCATACTATGAGCAGATTTCATGCATTGCAGGATTGCCAGCGATAGCATTTATTCGTGGAGGAGATGGATCACCGCACACTGAAGCAGCCCGTTCGGACCGGGCAGTTCCACGGAAAAAAGTGTTTGTTAAACGCCGGATCGCTGCAATCGGCGAGGGTCATACCGCAGGTGATCGAGCTGTGGGGCGAGCCGCGGACCGCTTACCGCAAACTGCTAATTAAGCCTCAGGCCGCCGACGTGAAAGCTCAGAGAATTAGCGCGTGGCAGATGACATCGCTCGGTTCTCCCGGGGACAAATTCGGAAACTCCTCGTAGCAACGCAACGTTCCCTCGCGCTCGAAGCCGCATTTTTCCAGAACGCGCGTCGAGGCGTCGTGCGCGACATGGCAAAGCGCGTAGAGGCGACGGATTCCAGCCGAGCGAGCCACGCCAACCACCGCCGCCAACGCCTCGGTCGCATAGCCGCGTCCCCACGAGTCCCGAGCCAAAACGTAGCCGGTCATCGCCCGGCTGGACGTCTCAAACAGGAACCCGGCTCCGCCCAATAAACGGCCGTCGTCTTTCGCGAAAACCAGATACGGTCCGGCGGGCCACTGCCGCCAATGTTCGTCGCTGAACGCCAAGAATGCCTGAGTATCCGCCAAAGTCTGGTGCGTCGGCCAAGCCATATAGCGCGTGACTTCGGGATCGGCGGCGTAGCGGGTAAAGATGGCCGCGGCATCCGATGGCAACGGCCGCCGAAGCAGCAATCGCTCGGTGGTAACGCTGGTTGGCGCCTGCAACTCGCTCATCCTCGTCACTCTTTGGACCACGCCAGGCGCGAACGCAAGCCGATTGGGTCGGAGAGGCGCAAACGTCCGTCGCGAGCGGCGCCGTAGTCACCTTCCAGCGGTGACGCTGCCGTTAAATATGCGTCGGGTGAAAAACCAGACGCCGATAAACGGTGTTATCTAAGGATTGCCGCAAGTCAGCAGACCGCTTAGGCTCGCGGCGTTTATTTCCGAAATCTAGCGTCCCCGGCCACAGGCTTGGCCGTCTGCGATTGGGCTTGGGGCGAAGCAGCGCGCGCGTTGGCCTCCAAATCGCGCGCGGCCCAGGTGACCGGAAATACGCGCGAACTCGTGGCGACCATTCGGACAGTTTCGAGCCGTCCTGGCTCGCCTCCTCGGCCTTGCCGGGCGAAATTATGCGTCGCCGAGCGCAAACCAGATCGTCAGTCGCTATGAAAATCAATCATCCCGCGGTGAAGAGTGACGTTTTCAAGTTGGTGTCCACCTTTGAATTCGATCTAAGCATAGGCGAGCATTTCCTGCCCACCCGCGTCGAGTTGTTCCAGGACACCGAGCGCAAACGGCGTTTTCGTTGCCGGTTGTGGGAGCGCGAACTTTATCACATGCAGATGACGTTACCCGCGGACCCCAAGCGCAAATCGCGCCCGCCCGCCACCGACGAGGAGATTCTGGTCGAGCGGACCTGGGAGGTCTCGAGCCGGTTCGACGATTTCGAAGCCGATGACGAAGCGGCCGCCTTGAAAATGTTCCTCGACACCCTCAAGCAGTATTTGAACCGGCTGGGGTAAGGTCGTCGGTCCGGTCTTGCGAGCGGATGCCACGCGATCCAAGCGCGGGTGGGGCGAGGCTCCCGCCGAGCCGTGGAAAGGTCACGACGAGCCGCTGCCGGCCGAAACCAGTCACGGCTCGCCCGCCTACGCCCACGGCTTCGGCGTGGTCGAAGCTGAGTCGCGCCGTAGCAATCGAGAAGGCGGAGCGGAGCCTCGCCCCACCAAAGGTTGATAGTCGCGCGCAGCCGATTCTCCGTGTCGCACCCAGGATTCCTTCAATTTAGCTTTTCTGCCTCGGGACGGTTCCCCATGCTTTCGCGCGCATGATTTCCGGCAATGTCCGCTCCGTCCATTTCGTAGGCATCTGCGGCACGGCGATGGCCGCCACCGCGGCGGCGCTGCGCGAGCAGGGATTTCAGGTCACCGGCTCGGATCAAAATGTCTATCCGCCGATGTCAACGTTCCTGGCGGACCGCCAGATCGAGGTGCGGTCGCCCTACGCGGAGTCCAACCTTGCTCACGCGCCCGATCTCGTGGTCATTGGCAACGCGATCTCCCGCGGCAACCCGGAGGCGGAGCTCGCCCTGGAACGGAAGCTCCGCTACTGCTCGCTCCCGGAATTGCTGAAAGCGTTCTTCATCCACGGAAAGCGCTCGCTGGTCGTCTCCGGCACGCACGGCAAAACGACGACGACTTCGCTGTTGACCTGGGTGTTTGAACATAGCGGACTCAACCCGAGTTTTATGATTGGCGGGATTCCGAACAATCTCGGCCAGGGCGCCCGCTTCACGCCAAGCGAATGGTTCATCATCGAGGGGGACGAGTACGACACGGCGTTTTTCGACAAGCGGAGCAAGTTCGTCCATTACGCGCCCGAGGTGGCGATCATCAACAACCTGGAATTCGATCACGCGGATATTTTTGAGAACCTATCCGCCGTCCAAACCGCGTTCCGGCGCCTGATCCAACTCATCCCTCGCAACGGCTTGCTGCTGGCGAATGGCGACGAACCCGGGCTGCGACCGTTGCTGGGCATCAAGCATTGCCCGGTCAAACGCTTCGGCCTTGAGGAAACGAATGAGATTCGCGCCACCGCGCTCGCGTTGGGCGGGTCCGACTCGCGGTTCAGCCTCGGCGAAACCCAATTCACGGTCCCGCTCGTCGGCGAATTGAACGTCCGCAACGCCCTCGCGGTCGCCGCCTGCGCCCGGCATTGCGGGATCACCGACCCGCAAATCCAAGCCGCCTTTGACACCTTCACCGGCATTAAGCGACGCATGGAAATCCGCGGCGTCCGAGGCGGCGTGACCGTCATCGACGATTTCGGCCATCATCCGACCGCGATGCGGGAGACGCTACGGGCTTTGCGCGTGAAATACCCGGGCCAGCGCCTGTGGGCCATCTTCGAACCGCGCAGCAACACGACTCGCCGCAACGTGTTTCAGGCTGAACTGGCGGAAGCGTTGGCGCTGAGCGACGCCGTGGTGGTGGCCGAGGTCGCCCGGCTTGAATTGTTAGCGTTGGGCGAACGTCTCGATCCCGCGAAGCTCATGGCCGATCTTCGCGCCACCGGCAAACCCGCCGCGTACCTGCCGACAGTCGAGACCATCGTGGACCACGTCGGCCAGTCCGCGCGCCCCAACGACGTGCTCTGCGTCTTCAGCAACGGCGGTTTTGGGGACATTCATGACAAGCTCTTGCGGCGGTTGGCGGGCGTTTGAGATTCTGAAAGCAAAACCAAAAATGGAATCTTACGGGTCGTACGACGTTGACTCCTCTAACGGAGTTACGCCCCGGCTTCGGAATTACTGCTGAAGCCTCGTTTGAGGAGGGTCCGAACGACGCAATTCCGCTGTGATTCGACGTCTGTTTCCGACTCAAAAGTGGTCAAAAAAAAGTTGCAAGGTCGTCCAGAGAGTTCATGCGCTGACCAGCGATTCCTTCAGAAACCGAGGGCGTTTTTCCTTCCGAGTGGTCGACTGAGAATTGCGCATCGAAGTTCTTTTACCGCTTACCCCCAAAAGGCGGCCATCCGGTTCACCGCCTCCAGCGTTGTTTAATGTACTCCGTTGTTTCAAACGGATCCAAATCTCTCGTCTGAGGCCCCGTGCGGACACAAAAGACAGACTTATTGTTATTCAATCTAACGAAAACCGGACCAGGCGCTCCTTCGACCTCGACAAAGAAAACCCGGTAGCCCGCGAAATCTGGGTCGTCCCCAATTCTAGTTGTGATCCAAATCATCCACTCGAGACCAATCCGTTCGTAGGTGAGATTTCGCAAATGGAGATGCAGCTTGTCTTCAGATCCCGCGCCGGCCCTGCTTTCCAAATCGGCGCGGAGTCCGAACGGCTTTCCATTATCCTCCACGCCAATAAAAAGCGACCCTCCCCCAGAATTGAGAAAAGATGCGATCGTCCTCAAAACT
>CAZFVY010000023.1:0-24230 GCA_964522665.1 uncultured Verrucomicrobiota bacterium
CAAGGCGGGAATCGCACCGCTTTTTCAGGGCTCGGCGGAGCCTCGCCCCACCAAGAGTAGAGGGGCGGTTTGCCGAGGGTTCGCGTCTTGACTCGTTTCAGGGATATCGCGCTGGAATGTCACGGTCTTGCTGACTTGCCGCTTTGGAGCTCCCAGCGAACACGGGACGGAACGCATGCGCTACCCTAGAAAGGCTTAAGTAAGCGCCATTCCCCCGCTGGGGCAGAAGGTTGGCGCGGGCGCAAGAATGGACGAAAACAGGCTCTAACGACAATTATTCTCCCGTGCGTCCGGCTCCTGGACCGCCTTCACGGGTTTGGCAACGTGGCGCGACGTACCCGGGGCGGAGTAACCGCGGCTTATTGGTTCGGCGGACTCATACCAAGGCGAAACGCGTTTGTTTTGGCGTCCAAACCGCGTTGAATTCTCATTTTGATGCCTTACACTTGACCGTAGAATAATCGGGAATGAAATATGACAAACAAACAAGTGTGGCTTATCACTGGCGCTGGTCGCGGCATGGGCCTGTATATCGCCAAGGCGGCTCTGGCCGCTGGCCATGACGTTGTCGCCACGGGCCGAAATACTGACAAGGCGTCCAAGGCCATCGGGGAATCTGCAAATCTGCAGGTCTTGAAGCTGGACGTGACCAATGCCGCTGACGCTGAATCTGCGGCGAAGGCGGTAATCGAACGCTTTGGCGGCATTGATGTGCTGGTCAACAATGCGGCAAGCTTTTATGCGGGCTATTTTGAGGAACTGACGCCGAAGCAAATGGAGTTGCAACTGGCAACCGGTCTGATCGGCCCCATGAATGTCACCCGCGCTTTCTTGCCCGTTATGCGGAAGCGCCGCTCAGGAAAAATCATCTCAATCTCGTCAAGCGCGGGCCTGACTGGCTTTGAATACTGTACGGCCTACTCCGCATCGAAGTTCGGCCTTGAAGGGTGGATGGAAGCTTTGCAGGCCGAGGTCGAGCCATTCGGCATTCAGACCATGATTGTCAACCCCGGCTTCTTCCGCACCGAGCTTCTCACTGAGGAGTCAACGAATTACGCTAAAACAACCATTGAAGACTACAAAGAGCGCAACGCGCGGCAACATGAATTCTGGAAGGCGCAGAATGGTAAACAGTCCGGCGATCCAGCCAAACTCGCTCAGGCGCTGCTTAAACTTGCGGGTCAGACTAATCTGCCCCGGCGCTTTATCGCTGGCGCAGATGCCATAGGAACCGCGGAGCAAAAGATCGCGTTGCTTCAAAAGCAGGTCGATGCTTACCGGGAGCTATCAACTTCTCTCGCTTACCTGGGGGCGTAGCAACACAATCATGGCGCCACTTTTTGGCTGACTCATAAACGGTTCGATTCTTAGTAATGACAACTTTTCGCCCCCGCCGCGCGTTTGGACCTCGGTTCACAGGGGCGGCGCTGACGGTGGAATTCGGACGCCTGGGTCGCGCGCGTGATTGACTTTGCGGGGCTTCTATGTCATTGTGGCCACCATGGTTGATGCTGGCTGGCTTCCGCGGTTTTTGGCGATTTGCGGGTTGTGGTCCGGTCTGCTGGCGCCCGCCGGGCTGAGGTTGCAAGCGCAGTCGATTCCGCCCAATTCAGTGCGGGTGAGTGACCTCGGCGTGCAGTTTCAGGCGCTGGGACCCACCAACGCCTACCTCCGAGTCGATTCGTCGAGCGACCTCTTCGAGTGGCTCCCGGTGGACCTTTTTTTCAACAGCGGCGGGACGCACCTCACCACCGATTCGTTCAGCCGGACCAGCGCGGCTCAATTCTACCGGGTGCTCCAAGTGGATCCAAACCTCGAGATTCTGGACTTCTCGCCCGCGAATGGCGCGCCGGGCGCGACGGTCGAGATCGCCGGACAGTTCTATCCTCCCGGTAGTCAATACGTCGTCGAGTTTGGAGGCGTGAGCGCGAACGTGATTTCCGGCAACTCCACGCGTCTAATGGTGAGCGTGCCGGCGAACGCGCAGACGAGCCAGATCACCGTCAGCGCCACGAACGGGACCGCCACGAGCGCCGGCTTTTTTGTCGTTTCGTCCAACGCCATCGTCCGTTTGGCGCTGCCGGGGGGCCTGAAACCCGGGAACTTTGCCGTCGAGAATAATTACGGCAGCGGGACGCTCGTTTCGAATACGGTGGCCGATTTCAGCATCCCGGTTCGTCTCGCTTCGCCCACCCTGACGTTCGCCGCGCCGCCCGGCCAGGGCAGCAACCTGTTCTTCTGCGCGATCAGTTTCGGCGCCGATCAGGTCATCGTCATCGACGAGAATTCGACCGCGCAAGCGCTCGTGTTTCAGAGTCCCAACCTATTCAGCGGCGACCCGGCCGCCGGCGTCAGTTTGCTCGGCGCCATCCGAACGAACGCCGCCGTCCAACGCTTCGCGCAAGCGCTGGCGACGACCGTCGCCGGCGGCGGAACCCCGTACGATAACCCCGCCGTCACGAACGCCTACCAAAACGCGGTGTTATCCGTGCTGAATAGCGAAGGCCTGGCCAGCGTGGCCGCGTCGGTGGCCGGCGCCGCCTCTTCCGCGGCGCGTGTTCGGCGCCCGCGGGCGCTGGACGCGACTTCTCCGGGCGCGCAAATCTATCCGCTCGAGTTTCCCAAGACGCGCTTCTTGAATGTGACGGCCAGCGGATTGAAGTTCACGACGGCCGCCGACGATTTCGCCTACAATCCGGTCGATTGGATCGTGGCCTATCAAGACATCGACGTGGATGCCGCCTTCCCCAACGGCCAAACCGATTTCAACCAAGTTCAGCAAACCCCGGAAGGCGTGCCTCGGTTCTACCCCACGAAAGGGGCCTTTTACGTGGAGCGCTCAGTCGAAGCCAATCTTTTGACCAAGCGAATTGATGTCACCGGCGCCGTTACTGACTGGATAGTGGAAACGTTCGTCCCCAAACAGGTTGACGAGAGTGTGACGTTGCCGGCGGGAGACGCGATGTACCTCGTGCGCGGGGTGGGGCCGTCGTTCGTGACCACGGAAGACTACGATTTCGTCAACGCCAATCTCTCCAGTCTCTACGTTCGGGCGGTCGCGTTGAACCTCGCCAGCGCCGCGATCGATCTGGCCGGCGCGTTGATCGACGGCGAATCCAAGAACACCGCGATCCGCGCCGCCAAGACGGCGACCGATTCCTTTAAATCGTACGAAGGGGTCGCGGCCGCGGCGCTGAAGGCCGCGCCAGGGGTCAGCACCCCGGACGATTTTGTGCGGGCGGTGACTTTGATTTGCGAGAGCACGATTCAGGATTTCCTCAAAGATAAGCTCAAAGACGCGGCGGAAGCGGCGCTCAAGTTCACCAGCAAGAATCTCGTCAGCTTCAATAGCAAATTAAAAGCCGCGGCGGGGGTGGGTCAGGTGGCCGAGCGCGCGTCCGGCTTGTTTCGGGCCACAGCGCTCGAGACCTCCCTGGTCATCGTGGGCGACCCGTTCGCGCTGGCGTCGGTCACCGTGAATCCGTCCACCGCCTCACCGGGTCAGGAGGTCGTCGTCCAATTCAAAGGTCCTGCCTCGTTGCCGCCGTTCGACCCCGGCAATCCGTCGAATCTGGTTACGTTCGAGGGCGCCGCCGGATACTTCAACGGTCTGGTCACGGCGGTAAGCGGACCTGATCCTTTGGGCAGACAGAGTCTCACGGTGCGGATTCCCGTCACGCTGGGCGCCACGGCGGATGGTCCCTATACATTGTACGTCCTGGACCAGGGCCGCAAAGGGAGCGCGGCCTTCACCGTTTCGACGGCGGCGGCGTTGACGCAGGTCACCCCACTGGAGGGATTTCCGCCGGCGGCCAATTTTCTGGGCAGCCCGTATCCCGGAACCGCGGTGCGGCTGCGGGGCGCGGTGTTCAACGCGCAGGACACGTTTGTCTTCAGCGGGGTCGTCGGCGGCATACAGGCGACGAACGTTCAGTCGAACACGGCCAACAGCGGCATTCCCGCGGACGTGACGGTTCTCGTCCCGAGCGGCGCGGTTACCGGTCCGATCAAAATTCTGCATCAGATTTCGCCCGGCGTCGTGCTGACGATCCCCGGCCCGGTCTTTACGGTCCTCGGGCGTCCGTTCATCGACACGGTCCAACCGCCCGAGGGAGCGGCGATTGGGACGGTGCTTAATTTGGCGGTGGATCAGGCGGGGCATCAGTCCAAGCTCATCTACGCGCAGTTCACCGGCGCGGACGCCCAGAACCCGATTGTCCTGGCGGATGGAACGTTGGCGGTCTTTGTCCCGAACGCCGCGCAATCCGGGTTCCTGTCGGTGTTCACGCCCGGTGGCTCGAACAGCGTCGTTTTTGACGTGCTGCCGCCGGTCGTGGTCACCAATTGGCCGGCGGGCGCGATTATTTCGGTGGGCGGCACGTCGTCGATTACCCTGGCGCGCGCGATTGCGTTTGCCAACGGCGACGACTTCCCGACCGACGCGGAAGCCAGCACGGGGATTTCGACGTACTCCATCGCGCCAAACAACCCGACCCTCTGGCAGTTAGGCCCCGCCTACGCCGACACCATCGCGATCAACGGGACCGTGGCGGGCGACGCGACGTTTCCCTCCAGCCATCTCGCGATCTCGTTCGGCGCGTTGAGCGGAAATATCGTAATCAAGGGCGACTTCAACGGGATTGGCAATATGGTCTGCTACGGGCCGGTCACCATCGCGGGTAATTTCAACAACGTTTACTCCCTCACGTTTCAAGGAGCCGTGAACGTCACCGGCGCGAGCAATCGCTTCACCGGCGTCACCTTCAATGGGCCTGTCACGGTCGCGGGGAACAACAACCAATTCTTTCAATGCTCCGTCCACGCGCCCATGACGGTTGTGGGCAACGCCAACTCGTTCGACAACGCTTCTGACTTTCGGGGCGTCACCGGCGACGCGCTTACGATTCGCGGAAATCAAAACACCGGGACCATCAACTGCGAAACAAATTCGGGGGACGGCCTGCGGATCGACGGCGGAAAGTACAACCAGATCACCGTGAACAACTCGGTGGGAAATGGCGGCAATGGCGTGACGTTGACCGGCGGGGCGGAGGGCAATCAGTTGATCGTCGCGACCGGGACGGGTTTTATTTTCGGGCCGGCGGGGTCGGGCAATAAAGGGCATGGAGTGGCATTGATCGGCGGCGCCGTGGGCAACTCGATCGCGTCACTCGGCCCGAACTTGAGCGGCAATGGGCTGGATGGAGTCTATATGGATGGCGCCGGCGTCACGCTCAACACCTTCAACGTCACGATCAGCCACAACGGCCGCAATGGCATCACCATCACCAATGGCGCCAGCATGAATACGGTCGGCAACCTCGGCGGTCCCTTTTTTGACGGCTCGACCACGGTTCAAACCTGCAACTTTAACGCCGGCTGCGGAGTTGTCTGCGCCAGTTGCGGACCGAATCAACTGGCGGTCCTCACGCAGAGCAACGGACTTTATGGCGTGCTCATTTCGAACGTCAAAGTCGAGCCGGAAAGTTTCAGCCTCATCGCGGCGACCGGCGGTTTTGGTGGGGCGGGAAACAGCCTTTACATAGCGCCCAATGGCCGGGCGGCTCTGCGCTTGGAGCAGGGGACCAGCGGCATTCAAGCGTCCGAGACCGCGTATAATGACCCCACGGGGGTGGAATTGGACGGCGCCGACGTCACCGGCAACTCGATTTCCGGCCGCGTTATGAACGCCAGTGGAAATGGCGTCGTCATTCGTGGCGCGCATGATAACGCCGTCTCCATCAATATCAGCGAAAGTGGCGCCGATGGTGTGCTTCTCGACGGCGCCTCCAACAACGTCGTTCAACTGCTGGAGTGCGTCACAAACGGCCTGAACGGAGTCCACCTTATCGGCGCCGCGTCGGGAAATGAACTGTATGGTGGAACGGCGGGCAACCGCGTTGACGGGTGTCTCGTTGAGGCGGGGTCCCACGACAACGTGTTCGATTCCTTCTTTTGCGGCTACAATCGGCAAGACGGCATGGTGTTCTCCGGGACGGGCGTTTCAGGTAATCAATACGTCCAATCGGCCGCGAACTTCAACGGCCGCGACGGCATTCGATTCGAGTTGGGCGCGGCGAACAACATCGTTGGCTCGGACCTCCCCAACGGCATCGATCCGCTGGGTGAGCTGATCGTCTCCGGGAATGCCGCGGCGGGTATCCGGATTCGGGACCCGGGCACGGGTGGCAATTCGATTCGCCGCTGCGCGGTTGGCGGCTCCGTCTTAAACGGCGGACAACCGGTTGGCATCGTGGCGGAAAATCATGCCGGGATCGGACAAATCGCGCTTTCGAGAATCCAACAGAACACGAACGGCATCGTACTTCAGGATGGCGCGCACGACGGAACGCTGAGCGGCCTCGTGATGTTCCAAAACCTGAGCGCCAACGTGGTTCTGCAAGACGCCGCCAACGTCCTCGTTGGCGGGAGCGGCGACGATCATCACAATGAAATCTCCCGCAGCCCGGTGGGGATTGATATCAGTGGATTTGCCGCGACTAACAATCTGATCGTTAACAACCACCTCACGAACGCGACCGATGGCGTGTACATTCACGGTGGCGCCGGGTTGAACGAAGTATCGCAAGACAACCTCATCGAGTTCAATGCTCGGGGTATTCGAATCGAAGGAGCGACGAACAATCAGGTCAGCCACTCGACCATTCAAAACAATCAAATCGCGGGGATCGTGATCGCGCAAGCCGCCAGCGGGAACGGCGTTACGGCGAACGTGGTGACGAACAACGGCGCGGGCGTGGTCGTCTCGGACAACGGTTCGATCGGCAATAAAATCACGGGCAATTCCATCAGCGGCAACCACGGAATCGGCATCCAACTCAGCGCGGGCGGAAACGCGGAAATCCCACCGCCAACCCTGCTGCGCCTCGCCGGCCTGACGGTCAGCGGGACCAGCGTGGCGGCCGACGGCAGCGAGATCGAGATTTACCGAGACGCCGCCACGGAAGGGCAAACTTTCCTCGGGGGCGGGATCGTCCTCGATGGTCAATTTCAGGTGGAATTGGAGACCGACCCGCGATCATTGGGCTTGATCTTTAATCTGAACGGAACGGTGACCGATCCGGACGGCAACACGTCCGAATTCAGCGCCTTGCCTTCCCAGCCCGGATTTCCGTTGGGCGGCCGACTCGCTTTTACCTCGACCCCGACGGGAGTCCGGCAAATTTTCTATTCGAGCGGGGGCGGCAAGGCGATCAAACTTAGCTCCTATTCCGGCGATGAATTCGGTCCGGCTCTATCGGGGTCGGCGGGCTGCGGGAAGATCGCGTTCGCCTCCTTCCGCGCCGCCGGCGAGAATATTTTCGTCATGGATGCCGTCACGAACGCGCCGGTTCAGCAGGTGACGAGTGGCTTCAGTGACCACGATCCGGCCTGGCTGAAGCCGTGCCAGAGCCTGGTGTTCGTGTCGGAACGAACCGGCCTTTCCCAGCTCTATTCCGTCAATCTCGATGGGAGCGGATTGCGGCGACTGACGACCGATAACGCCGCCGACATTTCTCCCGCCCCCACGCCCGATGGCCTGCGGATTGTTTTCATTTCCAATCGCGCCGGCACGAATGCCTTGTGGATCATGAACGCCGACGGTTCCAATCAAACGCCGCTGGCGAGCCTCCCGGGAGTTCCGTCCCACGTGACCGTGTCTCCCGACGGTACCTCGCTGGCCCTGGCCGTCACCTACGGCGGCGCGAGTGAAATCGGGGTGGCGCGAATTGACGGCGGCAACTTCATGCGACTGACCAACGACGGCCATCAGGCGACGCACCCGACGTGGCTGCCCGACGGAGAGCGTCTGATCTTTTCTTCCAATCGTGACGGCTCACCGCGACTGTACTCGATTGATCGCTCGGGCGACGACCTGCAGATTTTGCCGCTGAATCCCAATCTCGGCACGGAGCCGAGCGCCGGACCGTAGGCGCGCGGGCAGGCTCATTTTCCCGCAAGTCATCGACCTCAGGGACCCGGTGCGAAGGCGCCGCCGTGCCCGCCTACGGAAGCCGCAGACGGTAGAATCGGGAGGGCAAGGAGGGAAACCGGGGATCTGAAACCTGGAGCGTGTTTGAGGTGAGATTGGTGTCCACGAACGAGGACCAAGCCTTCAAGTCCGAGCTGGTTTCGAGGATGACGTGAGCGCCCGTCGCGATGCTCGCTTGAATCTGAAATCCACCGGTCGGCGCGAGCAGGGCGTGAACGGATGGCCGTGGCTTGAACACCCCGGGAATCGCGATCGACGCGAATTCATCCACGCCTGATCCGAGCTTGGTCAGCGCCGCGTTCGCCAGGCTCACCTGGTAAAGGTTGGTCGATCCCACCGAGACGGTGGCAAAGAGGGCGCCATTGGTTGAAAAGGCCATGCTCAGGATTTGCGTGCCGCTGATGTTTCCGACGGTGGTGAGGATCGCGCCGGTGGTTGGGTCCAGTTTATTGAGTGAGAAATAGCCCGCCCATAAGGTTCCGTCCGGCGCGAATTTGATGGACCAGACGAAGACGCCCGCGGTGTAGTTGGTAATCAGCCTGGCCTGCGCGGTGGCGGGGTCGATGGTGTAAAGCCCGTTGGCGATGACGCCGTAGAGGGTTCCCGAGGGCGAAAACGCGAGCGAGTGGGTGATGGTTCCCGCCGGAATGCCAGCGCCCGAAATGGGACCGATCAGGGCCGTCGTCCAGTTATTCGTGCTGATGGTGTAGAGGTTGGCATTCGCCCCGTAGAGCGTTCCGCCCGGGCTGAAATCCATCCCGGGAAAATATAGTCCCGAGCCGCCGAGAACTGTTTCGGTGAACGGGCTGGTGACCAGGTCCACGATTTTGAAAGCGTTGAGGCCGCCGGACTCCGTGTCGGCGATGATGACGGAAGCGCCCGGAGCGTTGGTGGCGGAATTGACCGTCAACGTCGCGATGGAGCTGGTGACGAAGGCGACCGAATTGCTGACGATGACGAAATAAGCGCCCGCGTCAGCGAGGGAGACGTTGGTGATCGTGAACGAGCTGTTGGTGGCGGCGCCGATGACGTTGGTGATCGCCGTGGTGGCGTGGTACCAATAATACGAGAGCGGGCCGGCGCCGGCGGCGGTGACTGAGAAAGCGACGCTAGCGCCCGCCGTCACGGTCTGACTTATCGGCTGCGAGCTGAGGCTGGGCGCGCCGACCGCCACTCCTGCCGGGACGGCCGCGATCCCTTGCGCGTACTGCGGGAGTCCACCGATGGCGGTGAGCGCGGCGGTGTTCGTGTTCACCTGGTAAAGCTTCGTGAAAGAAAAACCATCCGTTCCGACCATGTAAAGTTGCCCATCGGCGCCAAACGTCATGTCCTTGGCGTTGATGAAACTCGTTCCGTCCATCATCGGCAATGGACCACCAATCAAGGTCAGGCCGCCGGTCGCGGGGTTGACGACGTAGAGATTGAACCCGACGCCGAAAAGGGTTCCGTTGGGCGCGAACGCCAACGCGTAGATCGGCGTACCCGAGGTAAATGGACCGCCGACTTGCGTGCAAAGGCCGCTGGCCGGGTTGACGGTGTACATTTGGAAATAATCGGTCACGTACATCGTGCCATTCCCGGAAATCGCAAAACCCGGCTTAAAGAAAGTCAGGTTCTGACCGCTAACGAAACGGTAAAGGTTGGTAACCTCCGTCGGCATGGCGGTCGTGGGATCGACCACGCTCAATCGGCCTTCCTCGTTCACGGCATAAAGGCTCCCGCCCGGGCCGAAGGCGAGATTAGCGGAGAGAACGCAGTTGGTATAGACCTGCGTCAGGTTGCCGGTGGTGACGGAGTAGGTGATGACGCTGGAGGCGAACGGATTGCTGGTCACTTTCATGACGTAGCAATCACCGGACGCGACGCCCTCGGAACTGACGTAAAACTGTTGCCCGGCGCCGCGAGCGAGACCCGGGCAAAAGCCGATGCTCAACGCCGAAAACCACACGAGGACCGGTATTTTCATAATAGGGCGCGGTTCACTGGTCGTCGCGCGGCGTCGGGCAATTACGGCACGCGGGCGCGATAAAAGCGACGGGAATTGGCGCCCGCCTGCGAGTCGGTGAAACTAAGAATACCCGTAAACGTATTCGTTTGGAGCGGGAGCCAATTGACGAGATCGGCCGAACTTTCGATGACTACGGTGACCGTCGCCTGCCCAGACGGCCCGGTGAGACTCAGGCCAAAATTGGGTCCGCTGAAGCCGAAGCCGGCGCCGGTCATCAGAAACGTGAGCGGCGGATAGCCGGCGTAACCTTTGCGAATCGTTGCGAGGCGCTTCATGGGTTGATCTTCGGTTGAGTCGGTTTGGTCGCTAGTGGAGAGTATCACGAAGCCGACCTCCAAGGCAAGATGCGGCCTGCGCCCAATCGTCAGCGCGCGATCGCGCCACGCGGAATGTGCGGCGCCGTGGTCGTTGAGCTTGATCGTCGGCTCGCCGCGCAGTACAAGCGATCACTGACGAAACTAACGTTGTGTAACAATTCGAGTCTCAAGAGGAAAAATTATGTCAACCGAAGCAAAATGCCCGTTCCATCACACTGCCGGTGGCGGTACGTCAAACCGCGACTGGTGGCCGAACCAGTTGAAGGTCGAGCTCCTGCACCAGCATTCCTCGAAGTCCAATCCCATGGCCCGGGACTTCGACTACGCGAAAGAATTCAAGAGCCTCAATCTGGCGGCGCTGAAGAAGGATCTCGCGGCGCTGATGACCGACTCGCAGGATTGGTGGCCGGCGGACTTCGGGCACTACGGAGGGTTGTTCATTCGCATGGCATGGCACAGCGCCGGCACCTACCGCACCGGTGACGGTCGCGGCGGCGGCGGCCGGGGCCAACAGCGTTTCGCGCCGCTCAACAGTTGGCCGGATAACGTCAGCTTGGACAAGGCGCGCCGCCTGCTTTGGCCGATCAAACAGAAGTACGGACGGAAGATTTCCTGGGCCGACCTGATGATTCTCGCGGGCAACGTCGCCTTGGAAACGATGGGCTTCAAGACGTTTGGTTTCGGCGGCGGGCGCGAGGACACTTGGGAGCCGGATCATGACGTCTATTGGGGCGCCGAGGCCACCTGGCTGGGTGACAAACGCTACTCCGGCGACCGGGACCTCGAGAACCCGCTCGCCGCGGTGCAAATGGGGCTGATTTACGTCAACCCGGAAGGACCCAACGGCAACCCCGATCCGCTCGCCGCGGCGCGCGACATCCGCGAGACCTTCGCCCGCATGGCGATGAACGACGAGGAAACGGTGGCGCTGATCGCCGGCGGCCACAGCTTCGGCAAGACCCACGGCGCCGGCCCGGCGTCCCACGTCGGTCCCGAACCAGAAGCCGCTGGTCTCGAGCAACAGGGCCTCGGCTGGAAGAGCAGCTTCGGCTCTGGCAAAGGCGGCGACGCGATCACCAGCGGTCTGGAAGTCACCTGGACCACCACGCCGACCAAGTGGAGCAATAATTTCCTCCAAAACCTGTTTGGTTACGAATGGGAACTCACGAAAAGCCCGGCGGGCGCGAATCAGTGGCGCCCGAAGGATGGCGCCGGCGCCGGTACCGTGCCCGCCGCGCACGACCCGTCGAAACGGATCGCGCCTTCGCTGCTCACCACCGACCTCGCCCTCCGGTTCGATCCCGCTTATGAGAAGATTTCCCGGCGCTTCCTGGAGAACCCAGGTCAGTTCGCCGACGCGTTCGCCCGGGCTTGGTTCAAGCTGACCCATCGCGATATGGGACCGCGCGGGCGCTATCTCGGACTCGAAGTTCCCGCCGAGGAACTCATCTGGCAGGACCCCATTCCCGCGGTGAACCACAAATTGATCGGTTCGAAGGACATCGCCTCGCTGAAGGAGAAGATTCTGGCGTCCGGCCTGTCCGTTTCGCAACTCGTCTCCACCGCGTGGGCGTCCGCGTCGACCTTCCGTGGCTCCGACAAGCGCGGCGGCGCGAACGGCGCCCGCATTCGTCTGGCGCCGCAGAAAGACTGGGAGGTCAACCAGCCGAAACAGTTGGCCAAAGCGTTGAAGGCGCTCGTGGGCATCCAGAGCGCGTTTAACCAGTCGGCCAAAGGGGGCAAGCGGGTCTCGCTGGCTGATGTGATCGTATTGGGCGGCTGCTCCGGCATCGAACAAGCGGCGAAAAACGCCGGTCACAAGGTCTCGGTCCCCTTCACGCCGGGACGCATGGACGCGTCGGCGGAGCAAACCGATGCGGCCTCCTTCGCGCCACTCGATCCGATCGCCGATGGCTTCCGCAACTACCTCAAGCGCCAATACACCGTGTCGGCCGAAGCGTTGCTGATCGACAAAGCGCAATTGCTGACCCTGACCGCGCCCGAAATGACGGCGCTCGTGGGCGGCCTGCGCGTCCTGAAAACCAACTTCGGCGGGACAAAACACGGCGTCTTCACCAAGCGGCCGGAAGCGTTGACCAACGACTTCTTCGTGAACCTGCTCGACATGGCCACCGAGTGGAAGCCGGTCTCGCCCGACGCGGCTCTGTTTGAGGGCCACGATCGCAAATCGGGGAAACTCAAGTGGACCGGCACGCGCGTGGACCTCATCTTCGGTTCAAACTCCCAACTCCGGGCGTTTGCGGAAGTCTATGGCTGTCAAGACTCGCAGCAGAAGTTCCTGCACGACTTGGTGGCGGCTTGGAACAAAGTGATGAATCTGGATCGTTTCGACCTGGCGTGACTGCAGCCTAAAGGTCTCCGAGGGCATCTGACACCCTAGCCACCGCATATTCAATCAACTACCGGTTCAGCGGACGGCGTTTCGCTGCCGCTGGACCGGAGCATTGGGCCGCCTCGCGTGTGGCTGCCGAAACATCGTGACGGTAGTGGGCGCTCTTCTTGGGCGAGGGACGTGGCCGACTGAAATGGCTTCTCCAAGAGGGGTCGCCGTTTCGTTTGACCGGGCTCGCCGCCGCGACCTTCATCTCGCAGCACGCGGTTTTGGGCGTATGCGTGACGAAATCTTCGAAAACGGTCCATTTTTAAT
Organism: uncultured Verrucomicrobiota bacterium; assembly: GCA_964522665.1. Lineage (GTDB taxonomy): Bacteria > Verrucomicrobiota > Verrucomicrobiia > Limisphaerales > CAZFVY01 > CAZFVY01. Next base: position 12,987 of record CAZFVY010000023.1, read on the forward strand.
GCTTTTTGCGTCGGCGCTAAAGCAAGAGTTCGATTCTCTTCACTCGATCCAATTTCTGTAACTACCAGTAAAACAACAAAGTTAAGAAACTTACCTGACCCGAAAACTCAAAAGTAAGAATAACAATCCCATTATTTTTAACGTTCCGGTGCGGAATCCATTGGAAATTCGATGGGTTGCAATCACCGCGACGTTTCGGGTAGGTAAGAACGGACTGCGCAATTCGGCTACCCCCTGAACACTCGGAGAATCTGAGAAATTACCCCGAAAACCACAACCGAAATCAAGCCTGCGGTATGGATTGGTCGGTCAAGTACTTCAGCCAAACCAGGTTGTCCCCAAAACGATGCCAGCTGAGTTTCCGCTGCCGATTTCCGTTTCTATTCCACCTGCAGTTCGTTTGTGCAAATTCCTGGAGTTGGGAGCGGCCCAGGCCCGAACATGCAAAGGCGCATCGTGATCCACCAAAGATATACCAGCGGAGGCTGGAAGAAGTCGTGTGGCAAGAGTTTGCCGTGCGCGATGTTATTGCGGAGATGGCAACCCCACCGCCGGATCAAGAGGGCTTCAAGTTCGAACGTCTCGTCCACTCCGAAGACGGACTCAATCTGCGACCTCTTATGGTTGAAGAGGTAATTTAAGTCCGCCGTCCGCTCGGTTTCAGACGATTCGGTCACCGTCGGAATCGCGCCACTGGCGTGAAGGTGGAAACGGATGGCCTCTTCAACCTGCGGGACGAGGAGGTGACCAGCGATTAAGAAGTCACCAGCGAACCCGGCAAGAATGCCGCGGAGGAAGAAGTAATCACGGCCCCGAGGAACGAAGGGACTGTGTGTGATGATCGACTCCAGTGTTCCCGGTTCAATCGTGTGCTCGGCGATTATTTGTTCACGAACAGCCTCGACGATTGCCACCGTTTCTTGAACGTGCAGCGTCGTAAAAAAACGAAGCATTCGCTGTTCAATGATCTTCCGTTGACCTTTTTCGTTTTCGTTCAGGTATGAGCCAGCTTTGGCGAATGGCCTTCCTTCTTCGTCGTACAGCGTGATTTTCAGCAGAACATTCCAAACGCTCGTTTTGAGCTCATTGAGCATGACCTCTTCGATCCTCGTTTTGTTCGGAGGCGGGTGGCACAGCGCGAGTAGGCGAAGTGCCTCAGGAACGGGAAGACCTTGGGTGGCTTTGGCCGCCGCGAGCGCGGCGGAATCAAGGCATCTCTCAGCTTTTCCAAGCACCGCTTTCAGAAACTCGTTGCCGGGCTCCTCCGCGATACTACGCCACCGATTCTGCCTTATGCCTTGCTTCTGGTATTCAGCCCGCAGCCGTTCGAGTTCCGCGACCCGTGTTGCCGCGTTGCCGATCTCGCCGTATGCAATTATCGCTCGACTCAACTCGTTGGCGGCAACCAGCGGGTCGGGGGTCGGTCGGCGGAGACTCTCTTCAGCGAGCTTGACGTGCGTTTCCGCTGCCTCGCAAAGAGCATCTCGCGCATCGCTTTCTCGCCCAAGCGATTGTAACCCTTCAGCGGCCAGGGTGAGCAGCCGCCGACGGAGATGCCATTTCTTTTCATCGATGAACTTCTTGGAATAATGCAGCGCGTGTTCACACAGTTCACCGGGAACGTCGGCCGCATGGCCCCGATACAATTCCATCATTTGCACGACTTCAAGGAGAGGAGCTTGGGGTGCAAATTCTCGAAAGAACCCGGTGAATGCGAGCTTGATCGATTCCCGCAACTCCAGGCTCGGCTTCGTGGCAAGCTGAAGTGCCCGGCTCACGCGAGGAATGCCGGAGTCCCACTTGCCAACCTGAAACAAGTTCTTGGCGGATTCGAGATAGGCCGCCGCGGTGGCTTCAGTCAGGCGGCCGACTTTCTTCGGCAGCCGAAGTGAGCACACGTCGCCCAGACGCGCCTTGAACTCCGGGTCGGCGGCATCATTTGCCAATTGTAGTAGAATCTGAATGACGGACTGAGGAAGGTCTTCCGGAAGCGGCGAGCGCGTGCCATCCGCCACCACCATTGAGTGGAACGGAAACTCTCTATCGTGCGGCTGAAGGCCATAGCCCATAACGTCAGCGAGCGCACGGGCCGCGCACGCCGAGACCGGGAACCTTGCGATTTCAAGCGCCTCCGCTTTTTCGTTCAACGGCTTTATATACTCTGAACACAACTTGATTCGAACGGCAGCGACTAACGCGGGCCAGCCAACAGCATCAAATGCGTCCTTGGTCAGGCCGTCGTAAAGCGCCGGGTCCACGCTGCTCATCGCTCAGGGTTGGAGCCGACGGTTTCAGGACAGCCGCTCCAAGCGGCCGCCTGCGCTTGCGTGGATGACGTGAACTTCGTCGGCGAGCGCCGCGACGAAAGCATTGCGTCGTCGCCTGGGCACCGCGCGGAGCAAAACAGCGCGGTTTTGGCCAAGGTGAGCAGGTCGACGCGGCCTAGACCGGCCAGTGCCGGCGGTGCGTCTGTGCGCAAACGCTCACGCAAGCGAGCAAGATAACGCTGGTCACGACGGGAAATGTGTTCAGGTTGCGGGTTCACGACAAACGCTTAGGCCTGGATTGTCTAGAAAACATCAGGGTGCCACACTTGCGCTGAATGTGGTTCTTGTAATTTTATTCCCCTCTCGCCTTTTATTCTCGGACTACTGCGCGTTTGGCAACCTTGACGATGGCGTCCAGTTTCTCAACGACTTCCTTGTCAATTTCTTCCTTCTTTAGAAACTCCACCAGCGCCGAGTATCCATTTTTCCGCAAGACCAGTGGTATCCCCAACTGCTTGGAGTAATTTCGGAAGAGCGGATCAAGAAAATCATCCGTCGCTTTGATGTCGTCCGACCAAGGGGATTTCTTCCCAATTGTTTCCAAAGCTCTTATGAGTTTTCCGATCTCCTCCTCCATCACCTGAACGCGTTTAGGCTTCAATGCGTGTTCAAAGAGAGGGCCGTCAACCTCAGCGGTTCTTTCCGCAAACTGAAGCAAGACCTCACGCTTGCAAAAGTAATTCTCTATTTCACGTTTTTTCCACATTAGTTCCACCAGATCTTCGTGGCTCTGAATGCCCCGTTCAAGCCAATCAAAAAGTGCAATGCCAACCATGTCTGATTTAGCCTCCTTGATGCCAAAAAAATGATCGCGAGCTTTTTGTGGCAGATTGGTTCCGACGTAATGCACATAAGGAGTTTCGAGAAAGGTGGCTGCTTCGTGTTCCAATTTCTGCGCAAAAGCCTTTAGAATTGGCAGGTCCGTCGAATCTTCGAGGAACAGCACCCAGCCTGTCTGTTCGGCTTGATAATACTGATCGAAGCCGATGTCACGGAGCGACTTAAGAACCTGGCTGGTCTTTCCTGCAGTCAGTTCGTGTGGTTTTCCGACAAAGGCAACCACCGTATTGCGGTCGGCGGCCTCATTGAGAACAACCTCCGAATGACTGGCGGCGATAATCTGCGAATCTCTGCGGGCCGCAAGCTCTACCAGTTTGTTGTAAATCTGGCGTTGACGCAATATTTCGAGGTGCGCATCCGGCTCGTCCAGCAAAAGCACTGAACTCGGATTTGCTTCAAGATATGCCAGTAAAAGCAATGTCTGCTGGGCCCCACGGCCGGCGCTGGAAATGTCCAGGGATTTTCCGCGTTCTTCGTACGTTAATACAATCTCGCCGCGCTGTTCGATATATTCGGGTTCATTCAGACTCACTCCGAATAGCGATTGCATCTGCTCACAGATACCATGCCAGGCCTTGTTTTGATTGGTAAATGCCGTGTGGCACAGATTGCGCAGCACCTGTGCCGTTTGACCTTCGCCCAAGAGAACATCAATTCTACCCTGTTCAACTTTAGGTTCGACTGCGGCCAGTCCGGACATCGGCGGCAGGAAACAAATCCGCATCCGATTTTCTGGTTTCAACAAGACCTCTGGCACTTTTGTAAATATCGCCTGATTCACCGGCCTTTCAGCAAACTCCGCTTTCCGAACCGGGCGGCAGACGAGTGCCTCGTTTGATGTGTAATCAAACTCGAACCCACATGTCCAAGTTCCGTCTCCGGTTTGGCCTTCGACAATTACCTCCACGCGAATATTGCGGGTTTTGCGGTCTTTGGACTCACGGACATGTAGGTCGCTCCAAAGCAAATTGGCGGCGGGGACGGGGAGGGCAATTAAATCTTTACGGTTAATTGTCACCCCCGGGCGCTTTTCCGGCGACGCCTTTCCGCCACGTTCCGCCAACCAGGCGCGAAGCCCAATTTCCCACAACGCCAATGCTTGCAGTGCTGTGGTTTTACCGGAATTATTCGGACCGATAAAGACGACCGCCTGATCAAGTGGTATTTCCGCGTCTCGGAGGCGTTTGAAATTGCGTATAATCAGCTTTGTTAACATAATGTTTACCCTGAGGCGAGCGCCGACCGGTCGAAAAGAGTCAATTCCCAGGGAGACTTGAGGTGCCGATCGAGCGTTCTTAAAATGCGGAGCGGGTTGTTCACGCGGCAGGCTCGCGACGCCGGAGCCATTTGATCTCCGGCCCACCACCGAACGCAGTGACGCCGGTTTGGCTGACAAAACGTGACCAATGCGGCAGGGCATCGGGAGAGCAACTGATCCGACGGGGAAAATGGCGAAGCAGGTGCGACCAGGGCGGCGTTTCCGGCGCGAAACGCGCCGCGACGGTCGCAATATGAAGCAATACCGGCTCAACCCGTTCCATCACCGCGAGTCTCGCCAGCTGCGGTGCGTCGGTTCGCGGCGAACTCAGCAGTTGAGCCGCCGCGCGAATGAACGTCGAATAGTAGGGATGTTGGCCGTGGTACAAAGCCACCCCGAGTTCTTCATCGTTAGGTTCAGGCAGGTCGGGAGGAAGGTCTTCGGGAAAATCTCGCTGATAGTGGCTTGCCCCGCGAGCGACGGCGCATTTGAGAAGCCATTCGCCGATTCGATCTTCTGAACAACCGCTCAGCTGGCAAACTTTGCGGAGCAGCGGCGACGCGTGAACGGTATCGCCAAGGCGTCGGGCCAACGGCGGGTTGCTCAATTGTTCACGCGTTTCCACGCAACAACCTTAACACGGCGCGGGTGAACCTGGCGAATTCGTTTTCGTGGATTTCGTTATCCAGGAAGGACCTTGCCTGCTTGACGTAATCACTGGTGGAGAGCAACCGAGCCGCCGCGCCCTGCCACGGGCGCTGACCAAAGCAAGTCCCCTTTTTTGGCGACTTTACCGCAACAAATAGTTGCCAATCGGGCGACACGGCGCGAGATTGTCGCCCGTTGATGACCGCCACGGAATGGAGTGGCAGGCTGTCCGTATCGGTGCCCCGCCATGACGCCACTGTGGTATTGAACCCCTGAAAATGAAAGAACCGCATGAAATCCATACGTCTCCTGTTCGTCCCCAGAAATCTATTCTGGTCGCTCGCAAAATTAACCGCCGCGCTCGCTCTCCTGGGCGCCCGCGCGGCCCACGCCGATTATCCGAGCCTCATCCTGTCGGATAATCCGGTCGCCTACTACCGCTTGGAAGAATTGCCCGGCGCCACCACGGCGGTCGATTCGTCCCCGAATCATTTCGACGCGACCTACGTCTATGACCTCGACACCAATGGCGTGCCCGATTACCCGCAACTCGGCCGGCCCGGAATCGCGACCAATTCGGTTTATTTTCATCTTTATACCGACAGCGGCTCCGTCGTTCACAACGGCTCAATCACGATCCCGTTTCAGCCGCAGCTTTCGCCGGTGGCGGCGGATGGTCAGCACGGGGCGGCCTGCACGTTTGAATGTTGGGCGCAGGCCAATACCCAGCCCGGCGACTATTCGATTCCGCTCTCGATGTTCGGAAAATACGAGACCGGAGCGTATGTCAACGCGTCGGGCTGGAACTTTTATCAATCGCCCGGCCCCTCGAGCGTTTGGATTCTGAACTTCAAGAACGGCGGGTTCATCCAGTCCGCGACGCCGATCACGCTGCTCCAGTGGTACCATCTGGCGGGCGCGTTCGACGGGACCAACGTGACGTTCTACATCAACGGCGCGCCGGTGGGCGGGCCGGTCGCCGCGTCCGGCTATCTGGCCGATCATAACTTTGACGGCCAGATCGGCGCCGGGGACAACACCGGGTTCAAGCCGTTCGACGGGAGCGTGGATGAAGTGGCGTTTTACACCAACGCGCTGTCGCCGGCGCAGATTCTCGCGCACTACGCGAGCGGAACGAACTCTTTCCGCGCGCCGCCCACGCCGCCCGGCATCGTCCAATCGCCGGTTTCCAGCACCAACTTCGCCGGAACCACCGTTACCTTCACCGCGCTAGCCAGCGGCACGGCGCCGCTGAGCTATCAATGGTTCAAGGGGACCGCCGCCGTCGCGAGCGCCACGAACCTCAACTACTCGTTCATCTGCGGTCCTGCGGACAACGGCGCCGCGTTTTCGATCAAGGTGACCAATGCGCTCGGTTCCACGAACAGCGCCGCCGCGACGCTTACGGTCTTGACGAACCTCAACCTCCTCTACCAACCGTTCTCGATCACGCGCCGCGCGGGCAGCAAAGCGGCTTTCCGGGTCGCGGCCAACGGCGCCGTGCCGATTCAGTATCAGTGGAGCAAAACGGTCAACGGCGTCGCCAGCGTCATCCCCGGCGCCACCAACGACACACTCTGGTTGTCGAATATCAAGCTGACCGACGACCAATCCACCTACACCGCCCACGTCAGCGGACCGTACGCGTCCGCCGACACCACGCCCACCACGCTGACCGTTCAAGCCCGCGCGGTGACGGTCCCGCTCACCGGTTACGCGAAGGTCGTCGTCGCCGATGACCCGGTCGCCTATTTGCGGCTCGATGAGTCCACCGGCGCGACGATCGCGACGGACGCGGTCGGCAGCTTTGACGGCGCTTACGACACCACCATCGGTGAGTTGACCTTTGGCGTCGCCACCGGCATTCCTCACGAGACTGATCCGGCGATCAACATAACCCAGGGCGCGATTGTTTCGATTCCCTACGCGTTGGAACTCAATCCGGTGACTGGCCCGTGGTCCGCCGAGGCGTGGGTCAAGCCGGCCACGCTTGATCCGAATCACTTTCGGACGGTTTTCTCATCGCTCTACAATAGCGATTTTGGCGGGCACCTCTACGGGTGGAACGTTTACCAGCATGTGGCGGGGGTTTGGACGATGAACATGTTCTCCGGCGGCGCGGGCGGCAGTTTCAACAGCGGCAGCACGCCGATCATTGCCAACACCTGGTATCACATGGTGATTGCGGACGATTTGACGACCATCCGGTTTTTCGTTAACGGCGTCCAGATTACCTCCCTCAGCCGAAACGGCTTCGGCTTCATTCCCAACGGCATCAACGGCGATCCCAGCGTGGCCGGCAGCCCGACCGTGCTTGGCCAGCGCGCCGATTTGGCGTTCGATCCGTTCGATGGTTCGTTTGACGACGTCGCCTTCTACAACTACGCCCTAAGCGCCGATCAAATTCAAAACCACTTCCTCAACGCCACGAAGCTTTCGGTGACCCAGTCCGGCGGGCAAATCATTCTCTCGTGGCCGCAGGGAACGCTCCAATCGGCGAGCGTCGTCACCGGGCCTTTCACGACGGTGACGGGCGCGACCTCCCCGTTGACCAACAGCGTCGCCGGTTCCGCGCAAAAATTCTATCGCGTGCTGCTGCAGTGACCGAGGTTTGACGGAGGGGCCGGTGGCGCCGGGCCGCCGGCCCCAAAACCTCGAACGGGATCGGGACCGTCGGCAAAAAGTGAACTCATAAGAAGGCTCTACCGCGAATTTCAAATGTCTCGCCGCTCACCGGTCCGCCGCTGACGCGCGGCCGGCTTTTGTACTCTGGCTGCGCCGTCCGTAGCGGGACGCCTCACGCGGCGCCGGATTCGAGCAGGACGTTGAACCGAAAGGCCGCGTTACCGTAGCCGGGGACTTCCTGGTCAAATATGGTGGCGCGTCGGTGATTCTTCTCGGCAAAGGCCTGGAAGAAATCCTTGGGGTAGTAAAGGTGCGCCGGGATTAAGCTGGCGCCGGCGGCTCGCCGCGCGGTTTCCGTCTCCCCGCGCCGCGCCGCGTTGGGAACATCCATGATCAAGAGCTTCGCCGCGGGCCGTCCCACGCGGATCATTTCGGCCAGGACCCGCTCGGCGTACTCCAGGCTCTCGAAATAGAGGAAGACGCCGTGGGCAAGCACGCGGTCGAAGGACGAATCCGCAAACGGAAGCGCGGCCGCCTCCGCTTCGTGAAATTCCGCGGAGGGAACGGTTCGCCGCGCGATGGCGACGTGCGGAGCGGAGTAATCCACGCCGCAGAGTTTCACGCCGAGCTCGCGGAGCAACAGCAAGATCGCCCCGGCGCCGCAGCCCACTTCAAGCAATTGGTGACCTGGTTCCAGCGCGAGCCGGCGCTGGATCGTCTCCGCGAGGTGGGCGCGCCCGGCGAGATCAATCTTGGCCATCGCCCCATCATAGCCGTTCGCCGCAAAGAGGTCGGCGAGCTCGAGGTTGCCTTTTGCGGAAGCGGAAGCTCCCTTCCGTTCCCAGACTTCTTTCCATGATTCGTCGTGCATGCGTCTTGGTTGAGGATGACCGGGGAGGCTTGGCTGAGGCAATGAATAATCCTTAAACCGGCGGTAGGAGCGCGCCTTCTTGCGTAATCGTTCGGGCATAAACGTTTCGGAAAAAGTTCACCAGACCGCTATGGGTATGGCTTCACTTTTTCCAAACCGTTTCTGCTCCGAAGCCTTACTCAATCTGGCGTGCTCCTACTGCCGATCTAAGGATAATCGGACAATCGCCAATGGCGACGCTCGCCGCCGTCCCCACCGCGCGGCACGCGGTTTGTCTGGGCGGCCGGAAAGGTCCGGGGTCGAATTGGCCGTCGCTTTTCTGGGATTTCCGGCTAGGATGAAGGCGCGAAATGCAAAGCATGGCAAAATGACCGAGAACGGAACTCTCATCTTCAGGAATGGCAAATGGGTCGAAGGGGTTGTTGAGCCCCGCGAAGGGGTGGCTCGATTTGATGACATCAAGTTTTACTATCCGATACTGATCGATTACGCGCGGGTTGCCTGCTGCATTTTCGCGGGCTTCACAGTCGGGATGAAGCAGCCGCTGTTGACCGCGGCGCTGCTGTTCGTTTCGACGCTCTTGGATTGGGTTGATGGTCCGGTGGCGCGCGCCTGCAACCAATGCACGGTCCTGGGATCAGGAGTGGACTGGTTTGCGGATATTCTGGGCCAGATCGTGACGATGGCCTGGTGGATTTCGATGAGCCCGGCGGTCATGCCTTGGCTGGTGATCGCCACGGCCATACAACTCGCGAACTGCGTCTTCGATTTTGCGACGACGGCGACCGGAAGCTATCCCAAGTTGGAGCGCGGCCAGAAGGGTTTCTCGGTCATCCTCGAGTGGTCCATGCCGGGAGGGGCCTACAGCCGATTCGGCACCTTTCTCTGGTTGGCCTTCCCGGTGTTCTCCCTGGCCTGCTGTTTGGACCTTAGTTGGCCGGAGCGGTCGCCGGTGACCGGGCAATTCCTGCGCGACGCGGAGTATCTGCTCGCGGGACCGGCCGTCCTCTATGTCTGGTGCGAGCTTGCCTATGCGTGGTTCATTATCAAGCGCTGGACCGAGGCTCCCAGAAATTCAGAGCTGGTCGCGGCGGAGAAACACCGCGGCGACGGCGCCCCGGGCGTCGAGTTTTTGGGAATCCTGGGGCCGCGGGAACAGGCGCTGCTCCGTTCGCTCGCGGAGGGCGCTCTCAATCAACACAAGACGGAGTGGGAAGCCAGCCGGGCCACGCGGGAGGTCTTTTCGGTGAGTCTCTGGCCATGGCCGGGGCAGGGGGCGAAATCAACGTTGGCGGGTGGCGACGAACTGGATCGCTGGGCGCGAGCGTTGGTGGCGACCCATTATAAAACGGACGGCGTCGAGTTGGCGGGCTACGGTTTTACGATTAATCCCCCTGGCTCGATGACCCAACCGTGGCAATCGGAAGAGGCCACCGAGCGTTCGCTGATTTTTGTCCCGCTCTCCCGCCTGACCGCGAATGACGCCGTGCAGTGTTTGGTTCTGCCCGCCGAGTTCCGCCGAACCGTGCGCGCGGCGATTGACCGGATCGAACTCGACGAAGTCCTGGCGGCCGCCGATTACGTCAACGTCCGACAATTACAGGCCAAACCCTTTTCCCTGATCAAACTGGACTTTGGCGCGATTCACCGTGAGACCGCGAACACGGAGCCGCGCGAACGGAGCATTTTTTGGCTTTCCGTGAAAAGGGCCGGCCCACCGCCGCGCTCTCAGCCCGCGCAGGCGGTCGCCGAGAATTCGTAGGCGAACGCAAACGGCTTCAACCCCGGGGAATCATGGATAGGAAACGTCTGCTTCGCCAATTTGGTTCGTTTTTGAAGCCGTACCGCGGGCTTTTTCTGCCCGTGCTGCTGGGGTTAATGCTGGAATCGGCCTTCTACTCGGGAGTGCCGCTCAGCTTTCATTTCATCATCGACCGAGCGCTCCTCGGTGACGATCACCGCCTGCTCTTTTACATCATCGGCGGATTGTGCGTGGGCGCCGTGGTGGTGGCCGTGGCGGGAGTCGCCCGTGACCGTCTGTACGCAAACATCACGGCGCGAGTGATGAACGATATTCGCCTGCGCTTGTTCGACCACCTGCAGCGGCTCGCCATCGATTTCTTTGGACGGAAACAGGCAGGCGACATCCTCGGCCGTTTTTCGATGGACCTCTCGGCCGTGGAAACGGCGATGGCGTCGGCGGTTTCCTGGGCCCTGCTCCCGGCGCTCGACGTGCTGGGCGCGACGATCTCCCTTTTCTTCCTGGATTGGCGGCTGGCGTTGGTGGCTCAATTGGTCTGGCCGGTCACCGTGGCGGGACCGCGGATATTCGCTCCGCGCGCCGCGGAAGAGAGCTACCAACGGAAGGAGGAGGAATCTCGCGTGCTCAGTTTTTTGCAGGAGAACCTCAATGCGCAGCCGGTCCTCAAGGCGTTCGGCCTTTCGGGTCACGCCCGCCGCGGCTTCGTTAGCCGTATCGCCGAACTGCAGACTCGTTCGATCCGCTTCCGGACGTTCTCCGGATTGGTCGAGCGCTCCTCCTACATCGGGATCATGTTTTTGCAAGTCACCATCCTTGGACTGGGCGCGTACATGGTCTCGCGGAAAATGCTGAGCGTGGGTTCGCTGGCGGCCTTTCAGGCGCTCTCGAAACGGCCCGCGCCGGCGCTTCGGGC
>CAZFVY010000023.1:24240-70734 GCA_964522665.1 uncultured Verrucomicrobiota bacterium
CAGGCGCTCTTCCTGACGCTCAGCTACTCGATCGCGAACATCATGCAGTTCGCCCCGATGCTCGTCGAGGGAATCGGCGGGCTGCGCAGAATCGACGAACTGCTGGAGGAACCGGTTCAGGTATCCGATACCCACCCCGGCGTCCTGCCCCGCCTCGCGCGTGAAATCCGCTTCAATAACGTCAGCTTTGGCTACGACCCCTCCCGGCGGACTCTCCAGGAAACCACGTTCACCGTTCGGCGCGGACAATCGGTGGCTTTTGTCGGCTCCAGTGGGTCCGGCAAGAGCACGGTTCTGAATCTGGTGATGCGCTTCTACGATCCGCTCGAGGGGTCGATCACGGTCGATGGGGTGGACCTCCGCGAAGGCTCGCCAGACTCCCTGCGCGCGCAGATGAGCTGCGTCTTGCAGGAGAGCTTTCTCTTTGACATCTCGATCCGGGAGAATATCCGGCTCGGAAAGCTCGGCGCCACCGACGACGAGGTCGAGCAAGCCGCCAAGGCGGCCGAGATCCACGAGATGATCCTCGCTCTGCCCCAGGGCTATGACACGCCCGTGGGCCAGCGCGGAGGCCGCTTATCAGGCGGGCAACGCCAGCGGGTGGCGCTGGCGCGCGCGATCGTGAGAAACCCGGAAATCCTGATCCTCGACGAAGCAACCTCGGCGCTTGACCCGGCCACCGAGGCCGCGGTCAACGCCACCTTCCGCCGGTTGGGCAAAGGACGGACGACGCTTTGCGTAACGCACCGATTCTCCACCGTCGTACACGCGGACCGGGTGTTCGTGCTCGACGCCGGCCGCGTGATCGAGGCCGGCAGCCACGTGGAACTCCTCGCCCTGGGCGGGCTTTACAAGAAACTCTGGGACAAGCAGAGCGGCTTTTCACTCGACGCCGAGACTCGGCATGTCGCGGTCACCGTCGATCGCCTTCGCCAGGTGCCGATTTTCTCGGAATTATCCGACGAGTTGCTCAAAGTCGCGGTGACACTGTTCGAGACGGAGGAACACCCGCCGGAGCGCGTCATCATTCGCGAGGGCGATCCCGGAAACAACATGTACATCATCGTCCGCGGCAAGGTGGAGGTGATTACCGATTTCGGCAAAGAGGCGGAGAAGCGTTTGAAGGTGTATCAAGACGGCGATCATTTCGGCGAAATCGCCATTCTTAGGAGCGTGACTCGCATCGCGACGATCCGCACGTTGATCCCGTGCATCTTCCTCACGTTGACTCGCGCGCACTTTAATTTCCTGATGGAACGCGCGCCCGAACTGCGAGCCAAGTTGGACGCCATCGTGGACCAGCGAACCAAAGAACCAACGCCCCCGAGCGCGGCGCCGCCTCCGGCGTAAGCGGCGGCGTCTGCTCAAGAAGCGTCGTAAGCTTCGCGAAGCGCTCTCACCAATTGGTCGTTATCCGCCGGAGTCCGGACGGCGACCCGGATGAATTCGCCGCGGCCCGGGGGGAATTTGGACGTGCAGGCCTTGACGTAGATGCCGCTTCGCTCCGTCAGGCGCCGCGCCAAGGCGTCAGCGGTGAAGCGAGGGGACGTGAGTTGGCAGAGGATGAAATTCGCGGCGGAGGGAAAGGGTTGAAGCACCGTCAGCGACGCCAGGAGACTAAAGAACGCCTCCCGATCCTCCATCGTCCGCTTAAAGCTGGCGGCAATCTCGTTCCGGTACTTCAAGAGCAACTCCAAATAATACTGTGCGAGAGAATTCGTATTCCAGATCGGAAGAGCCGCGTTCATGGCCTGGATCAAGCGGGTGTCGCCGGAAAGGCAGTATCCCAAACGGAGGCCAGGCGCGCCCAGGCTCTTGCTCAGGCTCTTAATTAGAATGGCATGGTTCAACCGGCCGGAGAGGAGGTCGCTCGTCATGGAACTTCCCGCTCCACCGGCAAAATCGATGAATGATTCGTCGAGGATGGTCGTCAGGCCCGCGCGTTCGGCGGTTTCAAGGAGGTCGAGTACCTCCGCCCGCGAGTAGCAGCGGCCGGTCGGATTGTTCGGGTTGGCCAAGACGATGGCCTTAATGCCATGCTCGATCGCCACTCGGGCCAAGTCGGGGAGGGGACGGTTTTCGGGATCGATTCCGAGCGCCTCGGGAAACACGGCGCGGTATTCCTCGAAAGTGGGCACGAAGGTCACGACGCGGCGAAGATCGAGAAGCCGCGGCAAAAGCTTGATGCCTTGCGAAGCGCCGTTCAATAGGCAGCAGTTTTGTTGCGGCGCCAGCAGAAAGTGCCCCAGCTTCGCGTTCAGCCCGGCTTGATTGGAGCCGTAGTTCCGTAACAGATGCTCCAGGTTGAAGCGGATATCGCTGATCACCGAGGGAGTCGGGAAATACATGTTGCGGATGTAACAAAAGTCGAGGAGGTCGTAATTCCAGTAGCCCCCGTGGCTGTTCGCAAGCAGGTCGTATCGGCCTTCCGGCTTGAACATAAACTCGGCCTTGTCGAGGTCGTGCATGTCATCGACCTCCATCCAGGTTCTGCCCGTGAGATCGAGAATCTTGATGTCGGCGCTCCGCAGATAAATGATGACGCCCAGCACCACTTCGTAATAGCAATTGTCGCTGTGGGCCTGGGTGTAGAATTGGATCATCTTCCGGAATTTGTCCCGCAAGAATGAGCCGGACAATTTATAGATGTTCAACGTCTTATACTTGTCCGAAAAATCGAAGGTCGGGCCCTGGGAGTCGGTTGGATGGACGCCCACGACCATCCCGCTGGCGTCCACGCTGACGACCGTTCCGTCCATGCTTGTCTTGTACTTGGCCACGACGGTGGCGTTCGGCCAGGGGAATTCGACCAACTGACGAATCACCTCCTTTTCGAAGAAGACGTCGCACTCGATTAAAACGAAGTCGTCGTCCACGGCGTCCAACGCGAGCGACAGGGAATAGATGTTGTTCGTGGACTCGAAGCGATCGTTTAAAATGAAAGTGAATTGAACCTGATCCCGGTAAGCTTCGAGCAGGTGATTCCGCAGCTCGTCGGCGCGGTATCCCAGCACCACCACGACCTCGTGAACGCGCGCGATCAACAGCGCGTCCAGGATGCGATCAATGATCCGCTCCCCGGCGACCGACACCATGCTTTTGTGGAGGGAGTCGGTCAGCGGTTTGAGACGCGCTCCCGATCCGGCCGCGAGGACAATCGCTTTCATGACAGTTGCCGCTTAGTCCGGCTCAGAACAGAAAGGTTGACCGCAAACCTAGCACCCAAGCGCTGGGAGTGACGCCCGTCCCGCCCGGATGGGCCACATAATAGCAGGCGGGCAGAAGCGTCCAATAGGGCGTGATTTGGACCTCGTAGCTGAGGGTGACGCTGGTCTCGGCGCCGTAGGCCGGCCCGCCGCCCAAGACGGACGCCCGGGAATAGGCGGCGCTGAAATGAGTGTAGAGAAAGGAAAGGCTCAGCGTGTCCTTTTCACGATGGGGGAGCAGCCCGCGGTAGTACGGGCCTCCGCCAACGCCGATATCATAGGTGTTGCGGTCATTGGGGACAAATTCGGTGATGGCAAAGACCTTCAAGTTTTCACCATCGGTTTTTGGTTCGCGCCAGATCATTTGATCCATCTGCGCGTAGATTCCATAGTCGCCGTGGGCCGGTTCTGGAACCAGGCTGCGGGAGAACTCGCCGCTGTGATAATAGATTCCCAGCTTGTACGTTCCCGCCAACTCCGTCGGCGCGGTTCCTTGTCCGACCTTTAACCCGCCTTCGAACATCGCCTGCGTTCCGCTGTCGTTGAGCAACTCGATTCCACCGGTGGTCCGGTGGAGATGTTCCTCGTCGGACACCGGCTCCCGTTTCCCATCAAACGCCGCCGCCTGGAGATACCAGCCGACCGGGGAGGTGTAGCGGCCGCGGACGCCGAGCCTCGCGTGGGGATACGTCGGCGTGGGGATGGCGTCCGCGTAACCGTAGATCGGGAATTCGTAATCGGCCGACATTTCACCCAGGCGAAGGGAAATTTGCTCCCCGAGGAAGTTCTGTTGGAACCAGAATTCACCGAACACGGCGCCACGGTTCAGGTCGTAATAGCTTACGCCATTGACGTCGCCCACGTATTCGGTGGAGAGGCTCGGCCCGCGGGACCAGACGCCACCGACACGGATCGAGGCCCCGCGCCAATGGACCGCTTTCTCCAGATTCAGGTCCATCGATACATCCGCCACTTCGACGAGCGTCGATCCCCGCTTAAGCCCACCCGCCACATCCGAATCCCCCTCGGCGATCAGGTAGAGTTTGAAGTCAACGCCCCGGTCGGACAGCTTGGTCCGAAAACCGTCCCAGTCACCGGTGAGAAAATTGGTCTGCGCGGCGCTCATCGTCGTGGTCTGATTGGTCACCGAGGTCGCGACCACCGCGCCAGTCTCCCGGCCCTGGGCCACCGCCGCCGGCGCCGCGGCGCGCGTTACGAAGCCGCCGCAGGCCAGAAGCAACGCCACGATCGTCGCCCCGAGGAGGCTTGGAATCGGCGTCGGCGTCCAGAAGAGGCGGTATTCACGCCACCGCCGACGCAAAACCCCGACCGGCGGACGGGCATGGGGGCTAGCTTGGGCACGTGTAGCCAGCGAGCCGCTTTCTTTCCTCGCCTGACCGACGACCCGCGGATAATTCGTTTGCCCTGTGACGCCCATTCGTGCCGCAGACTTTTAAGACTAAGCGCTGGCGCTGACAAGCCGCATTAATCGTCACGCGCGGAGTCGAATCCGATCTTGAGGCCGGCGCGCGTCGCGGCGCCACTGCATTGGCGGAAGCATTCACGCCACCACGACCCGAATCGCGGACGCCGACCTTTCAAACCGCGATTCACATCCGCGTTGAGATCGATCTTGCCTGAAGCATTCGCCTGATGGCCTCCCAATACATTCACCGGCTGGCTGATCGAACCGGCCGGAGACTGAGTGTTCGTATCGACCGGGCGTCGCTTTTCGACCTCGCGCCCTCCGAAGCATCCGAAATCGAGCATTTCAGATTTGAAGTTAACGAAAACGTCCGGCTAAAGTACAAAACCTTATATGAGCGCGCAGAATCTTCGACCGGAAGAATTCGACCTCGTCGTTCTCGGCAGCGGTGAAGGCGGCAAATACGTGGCGTGGACGCTGGCTAAGAAAGGAATGAAGGTCATCGTCATCGAAAGAAAATACGTGGGCGGTTCCTGTCCCAACATCGCATGTTTGCCGAGCAAAAACGTCATCCACAGCGCCAAGGTCGCTTCCTATTTCCGGCGCAGCGATGAATTCGGCATCCATAAAGGCGATTGGAAAATCGACATGCTGGCCGTGCGGGAGCGCAAGCGGAAGATGGTCGCCGGGCTGGTGGACACGCATCTTGAGGCATACCAGAAGAGCGGCGCGGAACTACTCATGGGAACGGGACGGTTTATCGAACCCAACACGATTGAAGTCGCGTTGGCGGCGGGCGGCACGCGCCTCCTCCGGGGAAAGAACACGGTCATCAACACCGGCAGTCGCGCGACAATTGACCCGACGCCCGGTTTGCGCGAAGCCGGGCCGTTGACGCACATCGAGGCGCTCGAACTCGATCGAATCCCCGAACATCTGGTGGTGATCGGCGGTGGTTATGTCGGGCTTGAATTGGCGCAGGCGTTCCGCCGGTTGGGCGGCCGGGTGACGATCGTCGAGCGCAATCCCC
This sequence comes from uncultured Verrucomicrobiota bacterium, assembly GCA_964522665.1. Classification (GTDB taxonomy): domain Bacteria; phylum Verrucomicrobiota; class Verrucomicrobiia; order Limisphaerales; family CAZFVY01; genus CAZFVY01. The sequence goes on from CAZFVY010000023.1 coordinate 29,903, forward strand.
GGCTGGCGCACCGCGAGGATCACGACATCTCGGAAGCTCTGCGCGAATTGTGCGAGGATGAGGGAATCGAGATTGCCACGAGCGCTCACGTTACCCGGGTTGAAGGCAAGTCCGGCGCCGCGGTGAAACTGTCGGTCAAGCAGGACGGGGCCGAGGTCGTCATCGCGGGTACGCATCTCCTGGTCGCGTCGGGACGCACGCCCAACACGGAAGGCATTGGCCTGGACTTGGCAGGCGTGTTGACGACTGACGGTGGCCACATAAAGGTCGATGAGCGCCTCGCAACGACGGCCGCCGGCGTGTGGGCGCTGGGGGATTGCGCCGGCAGTCCGCACTTCACCCATATCTCATTCGACGATCACCGCATTGTGCGGGACAACATCCTCGGGGGTCACCGCGTGACGACCGGCCGCCAAGTTCCGTTCTGCATGTTCACCGATCCCGAATTTGCGCGCGTCGGCCTGAGTGAAACCGAGGCCCGCGCGCGCGGGCTTGCCTATCGCCTCGCCAGAATTCCCATGCTGGCCGATTTGCGCACGCGAACGCTTTCCGAAACACGCGGTTTCATGAAAGCGCTGATTGACGCTCAGAGCGACCAAATCCTGGGCTTCACCGCTTTTGGGGTGGGCGCGGGCGAAATCATGGGCGCCGTGCAAGTCGCGATGGCCGCCGGGCTTCCCTACACCGCGCTGCGCGATATGATTTTCACTCACCCGACCTTGCTGGAAGGCCTCGTCGCGCTTTTCACCAACGTGCCGCCCACTGCCGCCGCTACGTCGCGCCCGTAAAAATGATCCGGCTCTGCCCTGCCAATGGTATTGGGCGCCGTTCGTCGCCAGGCCCGCCGGGCGCCGCGGGGATCCCGGGTCAGATTCCATTTCTCGCGCTCGTCGGTCAACTTTCGGGCGGCGCGATCCGCGGGTCGGTCTCGTGATTTGCGCGCGGTGCGGCGACGCGACCCGCTGGGCAATTGAGCTTGCATTTGGAGGCATGTGTTATTTGACTGTGGGCGGTGAAGAGCATGGGCGGGGCGTTGGGCGGACCGGGCTCGCGCGGCGGGCGTGAATTGAAGCGAGCGACGGGGAAATCGAAAGCGCTCCGTCAACCTTGATGGTTTTGTGGGCGGGCGGTGGCGGATCGGCGAACGAGCCAATGAAGGGCGACCGCCGTAAATAGGGTGGGTTTCCCGTGCAAACGCCGATCCGGGCGTTCGTTTGTTCTTGGACCGCCGGTTGTCACCGGGTGGAAGACTGGCCGCCGACCCAAGGCGGGGTTGATCCCGGGATTTTGCACGTTCTCAGGACTGACGCCAACCTTACGGTGTCTGATGGTTGGCCGGGGTTTTCGGTTTGGATGCGTCGGTGGGTGGCGCGTTGTCTCGGAAGCGCGATGCGCACATTATACAACATCTTATTCGCGACCTTTTTCTGGCTTTCGGCTCCCCATTATTTTTTGAAGATGTGGCGCCGGGGGAACTGGCGGCGCGGTTTCGGCGAGCGCTTCGGTAAATATGAGACGCGGCTTAAGCACGCGCTGACAAACCGGCAGGTGATCTGGTTCCACGCGGTGAGCGTCGGCGAAGTCAACGTCTGCACCCAACTCATCGCCGCGCTCGAGCCGCGCGCGCCCAATCTCAAGATTGTGGTCTCGACGACCACCTCGACCGGGCGCGCGGAACTGGAGAAGAAACTACCAGGGCACATCGAGAAAATCTACTACCCGATCGACCGCCGCCGGCACGTGGTGCGGGCGATCAGCCTGTTGAATCCGCTGGCCGTGGTGTTGGTCGAGGCGGAGATCTGGCCGAATTTTATCTGGCGCCTGGACGAGAAGCGCATCCCATGGTTCCTGGTTAACGCCCGTCTGTCCGAGCGCTCTTTCCGCGGTTACCGGCGCTTTGGTCGCCTGTTTCGGCCGTTGTTCGCGACCTGCGCTGGGGCCGGCGCGCAGAACGAAGCGGACGCGGCGAAACTACGCGCGCTCGGTTGTCCGCCCGAGGCGGTTCACGTCGTTGGAAGCCTGAAGTTTGACGCCGCGCGAGTGGACCAACGTCAGCGGCTCGACGTGGCGGGCATGTTGCGCCAATTGGGCGTCGCGCCGAACGCGCGGATACTGGTGGCGGGAAGCACTCACGCCGGGGAGGAAAGTTTGCTGGCGGAGCAGTTCCTGCGACTCAAGGCGCGTTTTCCCGACCTGTTTCTCGTGCTGGTTCCCCGACACTTCGAGCGTGGCCGCGAGGTCGGACGCGAACTCGAGGCGCGCGGCGTCAAGTTCGTTTACCGCAGCGAAATGACCGCCAAGGCGCAGTACGCGCCGGGTCAAGTGCAGTGTTTACTGGTGAATACGACCGGCGAGTTGAAGCTCTTTTACGAGCAGGCCACGGTCATTTTCGTGGGCAAAAGTCTGACCTCGACGGGTGGGCAAAACCCGATCGAGCCGGCGGCGTTGAGCAAGGCGATGGTGTTTGGGCCGAATATGCAGAATTTCGCGGCCATCGTGGCGGCGTTCCTCGAACGGAAAGGCGCGGCCCAAGCCCGCGACGCGGCGGATTTGGAGCGTATTCTCGGCGACCTGTTGGCCGACGAAGCCAAACGCGACGAACTGGGGCGCAACGCGGCGGCGGTCGTCCGTGATAACCAAGGCGCGATCGCTCGCACCGTGGAACTTATTCTAGGCCACCTTTCCGAAACGCATGTGGAAAAGGCTTAAGCAAAGGCTGAAGGTTGAAGGCTAAATGCTAAAGTGGAACGAATGAGCGGCCGGTGGAGTTGAAGCAGCGGACGAGGGCCTTTGCGTTGCGGGTAATCCGCCAGTATTCCAGATTGCCAAAGGGTGATACAGTTGCTCAGGTGATCGGGCGACAGGTTCTTCGTTCGGGAACGTCGGTGGGCGCGAATTATCGCGAGGCGTCGCGCGGGCGTTCCAAGGCGGAGTTTATTTCAGTAGAGTAGGCAAAGATTGGCGACTGTCTGACGGAGATTGACGAGACCGAGTGCTGGCTGGAACTGCTCGTCGAGAGCGAGAAAGTCTCAGCGGCGGACATGGCTGATCTGCTGGATGAGACGCGCCAACTGATCGCGATCTTTACCACGATCGACAAGCGTTCGAAGGAGAAGCCAGCAAGCTAAGCGCGTGAGCGCCTCGGACTTTCCGCCGCCGCAGAACTTCAGCCTTTAGCCCTTAGCCTTCAGCCTTTTAGCTCAGAATGCGCCTCGCTTCGTCGAGGAAGATGCCCTTGAAATTCATTTCAAGCGCTTGCGGGTTGCTCGCTTTGGCCAAGGCTTCTTTTTCGGTGACGCGCCGGTCTTTGACCAATTGGAAGAGCGCTTGATTGAAGTTTTGCATGCCGTCGTCGAGGCCGGTTTCGATTGCGGCGCCGAGCTTGTCGAGCCGGTTTTCCTCGAGCAATTTCCGGACGGTCGGCGTGTTGATCATGATTTCCAAGGCCGGCCGGACGCCGCCGTCCACGGTGTTGATCATGCGCTGGCAGACGACCGCTTGCAGCGTGGCGGCCAACTGACGGCGCACCTGGTCCCGTTCTTCCGATTTGAAGAAATCAAGAATGCGCCCCACGGATTGGGCGGCGTTGGTGGTGTGCAGCGTGGAGAGCACCAAGTGCCCCGTGTCGGCCGCGCTCATCGCCGCGGTAAAGCTGGTGGCGTCGCGCATTTCGCCGATCATGATGATGTCGGGGTCCTGGCGCAGAATGTGTTTAAGGCCGAACTCGAATGAGTGCGTGTCCAGGCCGACCTCGCGCTGTTCGATGACCGACTGGTTGTCCTCGAAGACGAACTCGATCGGATCCTCGAGCGTGATGATATGCTTTTTGAAATTGGCGTTGATGTGTTCGACCATCGCCGCGAGCGTGGTGGATTTGCCGCAACCGGTCGAACCGGAGAGCAGGACGATCCCACGCGGCGATTCGGCGATGCGCTTGAGGATCTCCAGGAGGCCCAACTGTTCAAAGCTGGGGACGATGGTCTTGACGTAACGCATCGCCAGGCAAAACTGGCCGCGTTGTTGAAAAAGGTTCGTGCGGAAACGCCCAATGCCCGGGACGTAGTAGGAAAAATCGACTTCACGATCCTCGTCCAGGCGCTTGCGAGCGTGGACTGGCACGATCGTCGCGACCACCTTGTTCATCCACTCGTCAGTCGGGACGGGGGCTTCGATGGCGACGAGTTGGCGGTTGATGCGGAAAATAATCGGCGTGCCGATTTTGACGTGGACGTCGGAGGCGCCGCCGTCAATGGCGATCTGCAGAATCCGGTGAAAGAGTTCCATGCCGCCAGATTATCCCCGAGCGGCAGGCTCAGTCCAGTTGGGAATGCGCCAAAGTATTCAATCGTTCCTGGGCTTGGCGGGAGAGATTCATGAAGACGATCGAAACGGAGTAGCCGGTTTTGCGATTGCCGCTGCAGGAGACCACGACGCCGGTGCAATTCACCTTTTGGGCGGCCCCGGTGGCGCGCAAGTCCACCGTCATTTCGGTCCAAGCCGGGATGGCGACGGGGGAGAGGAATTCAATGCCATTCTTGCACACGCGGGCGGACCCGGCGGGCAGTTCAAGGCGGGTTTGTTGGCTGCACAACGTCAACGGTTGAAACACGCCCGAGGTATCTAGTTTTCCGGTGCTCATACGGTTGATTTATTCTAACATTGTTTTTCGCTTCGTCAAACGGCTCACCACTCGATGACGGCCGCTCCCCAAGTTAACCCGGCGCCGAAGACAATCAAGAGGATCAAATCGCCCCGTTCGATCCGGCCAGACGAGACGACTTCATCCAGCGCGATCGCCACGGACGCCGCCGAGGTGTTGCCATATTTGGCGAGATTGACAAACACCTGATCGGGCCGTGCCTCGAGGCGTTCGGTCACCACGTCGATGATGCGCTGATTGGCCTGGTGCGGGATGATGCACTTGATGTCGGCGATGCTGATTTCGCAGCGCCGCAGCGATTCTTTCGCGGCGGCATGCATCGCGTTGACGGCGTTCTTAAAAGTTTCCTTGCCATCCATCCGCAGGTAATGCAGGCGCGAGGCCACCGATTGCGCGGTGGCTGGGCAACGGCTGCCGCCGCCGGGCACCGAGAGAAGACCGGCTTTGGAGCCGTCCGCCCCCATGCAGGCGGTCAATAGCCCGTGAGAATTGGGCCGATGCTGCAAAATCGCCGCTCCCGCGCCGTCGCCGAACAGGACGCACGTATTGCGATCGGTCCAGTCAATAATCGACGAAAGCTTTTCCGCCCCGATCACCAGCACCGTCTCATAGGTGCGCGACATGATGAACTGCTGGCCGATCTCCAACCCGTAGATGAAGCCGGAGCAGGCCGCCTCGATGTCAAACGCCGCGGCTCGATAGGCCCCGATCTTTTGCTGGACCAGGCAAGCGGTCGATGGCAGGAGCATGTCCGGCGTCACCGTCGCGACGATAATCAGATCGATTTGTTCGGCCGTCAGGTTGGCGTTTTTGATCGCCGCCCGCGCGGCCGCCGCGGCCAGGTCGGAAGTAAACTCGTCGTCCGCGGCGATTCGGCGTTCCTTGATTCCCGTCCGGGAGGTAATCCAATCGTCCGAAGTCTCGACGATCTTCTCCAGTTCAGCGTTGGTGAGGATTCGGCTCGGAACGTAGGAACCGACGCCGGTAATCGAGCAGGTGCGTCCGACAAATCCGTGCGCGGCGCGGGGGTTCTTGACCTTCTTGGCCGGATTGGATCTCATGCGGCGGGTTCGAGGAGATTGACCTTGGCCGCCGCCAGACGTTCATTCGCGGCGGCGATCTCTTGGGTGATGTGGCGGTTAATCTGGTTTTGGATCGCTTCGGTGCAAAGCCGGATCGCGTTCATGATCGCGCGCTCGCGGGCCGAGCCGTGGGCGATCATCACGTTTCCATTCAGACCCAAAAGCGGCGCCCCGCCCGACGCATCGGGATCAAGGCGGCGTTTAATCGTGCGAAAAGCCCCCCGAGCGAGCCAGGCGCCCGCCTTGCGCACCGCGTTTTGCGTCAGCTCGCGCCTCAACCAGGTGAAGACCGCGTCGGCCAAACTCTCGCAGGTTTTCAGGACGACGTTGCCGACAAACCCGTCGCAAACCACGACATCGACGTGATTGGCGAAAAGGTCGTGTCCTTCAATGTTGCCGATGAAATTCAAATCCAACTGTTTGCAGAGGCGAAACGCTTCGAGCGTTAGCTCGTTCCCTTTAGTATCCTCTGTGCCGACGCTAAGGATGCCGACCCGCGGCTTGGGCAGCCCGAGAATTTCGCGGCAATAGACGTTGCCCATGACCGCGAAGTGAGCCAGATGCACCGGACGGCAGGTGACGTTCGCTCCGGCGTCCAGGAGCACGAACTCGTTTTCGGGCGCCGGGATGACCGTCGCGATGCCCGGACGATCGACGCCCGGCAACTGACGCAGGCGGAGCGTCGCGGCGGAAACCACGCCGCCGGTGTTACCCGGGGAAACCAAGGCGTCACCCTCCCCCGACTTGAGGAGTTCGACCGCGCGGGCGATTGAGCAATCCTTCTTTTTGCGCAGTCCGACCACCGGTTTGTCTTCCATGGTCAAGACTTCACTGGCGTGGACCACCCGCACGCGCGGGTCGTTCAGTCCCGCGGCCCGCAACGCCGGTTGAATCTCGGCTTCTTGGCCGACCAGGCAGATCGCGCTGATCGCAGGGTTGGATTGGAGGGCAAGTTTGACTCCCTCAATGATGACGCCACAGCCATGGTCGCCGCCCATGACATCCACGACAATGCGCATAAAAAGAAAAAAAGCGCGGAGACAGGCATTCTGCCTCCACGCTTGAGAAGCAGCTTACGCCGCTACTTCCACGTTGATAACCGGGCGACCCTTGTAGTAACCGCAAGCGGGGCAAACTCGATGAGGGATGAACGGCGCCGCGCACTGCGAGCAGGTGCTGAGTTGGGGCAGGGTGAGTACGCTGTTATAAGCGCGGCGCATACGCTGCCGGCTCCTCGATGGTTTTCTTTTAGGAACGCCCATAAATTCTTATCGCTACAGTTTCAGTTTATTCAATTCGGCCCAAGCCGACGAGACGGCGCCGCGCTCTTTAGAGCCGCTTGGTTGCTGGGTTCCGGTCGCAGACGCCTTCGGCAAACCGGCACATCCAGGATCACACAACGGACGTTGCGGATACGCAAGCAGAATATCTTCTCGTAAAAAAGGCGTCAAGTCCACCGAAAAATTGTCGATCTCGGCCTTTTCGGGTCCTTCGAGCGGGATCAAACAGGCCCACTGCTCCAAATGAAGGGGAAAAAGGAATGGCTTAAGGCAGCGCGCGCATTCGCACCGCAGCTCGACTCGTAACGATCCCTGCGCCAACAGGTTGCTGTCGTGCTTTTCGATCGCCAAATCGTACGCCAATGGCCGCTCCCAGCGGATGAGTTCATCCACTCCGGCCAAGTCCAGTTCCTCGGCGGAGAGTTCGCCCCGCAACTGGAGGCTGCTTTCTTCGTCCACCGAGCGGAGATTTAGTTTGAGCGCCATGCGTGGCTCCGAGTGCTAATTGTTGACGCGGCCGAGCTTTTCCAGCAACGCCGCCTTAACGTGGGGCGGAACGAACGCCGCCACGTCGCCGCCAAGCCGCGCGATCTCTTTCACGATTCGCGAACTGAGAAACGTGTAAACGTCCTTGGGCATCATAAAAATGGTTTCGACATTCTCATTCAGCTTACGGTTCATCAGCGCCAGCTGAAACTCAAATTCAAAGTCCGACACGGCCCGCAGCCCACGAATGATCGCCTGTCCGGAGCGGCCTTCGACGTAATCGACTAACAAGCCCGTCAAAGTGTCCGTTTCCACGTTGGGCAAATGGCCGATCGACTGGCGAACCATTTCCTCTAGTTCCGTTAACGTGAAAAGAGGGCTTTTGCCTTCATTCGCGGCCACCGCGACAATCACTTGATCGAACAATTTTGACGCCCGTTGGATGACGTCCAAATGCCCGTTGGTAAGCGGGTCGAAGCTACCGGGATAAATCACCGTGCGCATGAGTTGGTACGGTCAGCTTTTAAGAAATGGACGCCTCAAGGGGACGTCCGTGAATCGATCCGGCGCCGCGATTTGGGAGGCGCGCGATAAAAAAGAAAAACCCAGAGCGACTGACGCCGCTCTGGGTGATCGAAAGTTATGGTCCGATCGCCTTATTGCCCAGAGGTGGTCTGTGGCGGCGGCAACTGCGTCAACGTGGGCGGCGGCACGGGTGGGCCGGTGATCGGCGGGTTCGGCGACGACGGAGGCGTCACGCCACCAGGTGTTTGACCCACAATGGTCCCGATTTCAGTGGCGGGAATCACGGTCACGCCGGGCGTCGGGCCGGGAACAAACTGCGAACCGGTCGGAATCTGCAGGGTGACTGCGGCTGCGCCCGGAGCCGTATAAACGAACACGCCGTCGCCTTCAATGATGCGGACGGTGCCCGAGGCGCTGATGTCAAACCGCGTGTCGCTCTTGCCGACGACGCCAAAGATGCCGTTCGGGGTCGTGATCTCGTATTTCGAGCCAGTGCTCAGTTTCTTGACAAAGCCAGTGATGCGACCAGCCGAAAGGTCCAGGGAAGTCTCGGTTACGTTGTCATTCCCAACCTTGTTGAAGTCCAGTTTAGTTAGACCGACCGTCGTGTTTTCTTTGGCGCTGAGGGTCGAGCCGTAACCGCCTTGATCCAAGGTCAAATCAGCCTCGGAGGCTGCGTCGGTCCGAATTTTCGAACCAGCCATTACGGATTTACCGAGCGTCAAGGTGTTCCAGCCGCCCGTGCCATCGGAATAACTCGCGGCGCCTTTTACGCCGACGACTTGTGCTCTGCCACTATCAGCTTGCGCCGATGACGCCAAGGCAACCGCGGCCAATGCTAGGCCACACGCTACCGTCCTCGAAATGATTCCAAATTTATTCATAGTTTTGCTCCAAATGTGCTCTTCCATCGCCATTCAGTCTCAGACAGTTTAGAACTTTGTCGTTCAATGTCAACCGGATAATTCTTTTCCCGGGCCTTTTTTATCGCTCCCAACTCTGGCTCCTTTTTGTGCGGCCCAAAGACATTTACGGATCGCGACGCTCGCCCGAGCGCGGTACGTTTCCGTGGCTCGGATCAGCGCCGTGATTGTTGTTTAACTGGTTTATGGATAATTACTTATGGCCTAACTATTGGGCGATTTTGAACTCGTTCCGGGCGGTCGTCCCAGTCTTTGCCACTATCCTAATTGCCAGCGGGCTGACCCGTGGCGCGCTATCTCCTTTAGCCGTAAATGGTTGAAGACTAATCAGGACGCCGTTTCTTGAGCGGCGTTCAAATTGAGCTTGAAGCGCGGGCAGGGGCAATCATCGTTTAACGCGCTCTCGGGGAGGTTTTCAACTGGATGCCGGTCGGCGGAATTCCACGGTTTCCGCCGCGAAACCGCTTGCCTTTTGGCGATCGCGACGCCTAAAATCAATCATGCCACGCAGCCCTTCGGAAACTCTCCGTTTATCCCGTTTGCGTGCTGTTTGGCGTCGGTTTCGTGAAACTCTCCGGCCGGCAAATCCCTGGGCTGGCTGCCAATATCCATTGAACCGACCCTCTCAATTGCACCGCCCTCGTTCGCCCGCGTTGCGCTGGCTTCATTTTTAGCAATTGTCCCCTGCTAAGGCTCCGAAACTCCCTAATCACCGAATCCATCCATGAACCGTCATAATCTTAATCGCCTCCTCGTCGGTTTGATCCTGTTCGCGTGCGGACTCGCGCCGACCGTGCTGGCCCAACCGGCTCCCCAGCCGGGTCGCCCCCGCGGTCCCCAGACTCCACCCATCATTTCGCCGGAGGTTTCCGCTGACCACCATATCACCTTCCGGGTTCGCGCGCCAAAGGCCGAAAACGTGCGTCTCGCCGCCGGCGACATCCCGGGCAACGGTCCAGGCTCCGTCCTGACCAAGGGGACGAATGACGTTTGGGAAGTGACCGTCGGCCCCATCGACCCGGGCGCGTACCGCTACACCTTCAGCATTGATGGCGTTTCGGTGATCGACCCGCGCAATCCCGCCACCAGTGAGTCGAACAACAACACCTGGAGCCTCGTGACGGTTCCCGGCGCCGATTTCATGGACACCAAAGACGTGCCGCACGGGGCGGTCGCGGCCGTCACATACTACTCGAAATCCCTGCAGCGTTTTCGGCGGCTGCACGTTTACACGCCGCCCGGGTATGAACTCGGCAAAGGCAAGTTTCCCGTGTTCTATCTCCTGCACGGCGCCAGCGATTGCGATGATTCGTGGACTTCGGTCGGCCGCGCTGGCTTCATCCTCGACAACCTGATCGCCGTCGGGAAGGCCAAGCCGATGGTTGTGGTCATGCCCGCCGGACACACCCGCGCGAATGGCTTCGGTGGCGGACCCGGCGCCGGCCGGCCCCCGGTCGATGAATTCACCCAGGATTTCCTCACTGACATCGAGCCGCTCGTCGAACACAACTATCGCGTCTATTCCGATCGCGGCCACCGCGCGATCGCTGGTCTCTCGATGGGCGGCTCGCAAACCATCAACATCGCGATTCCGCACTTGGATAAGTTTGGTTACGTCGGCGTCTTCAGTTCCGGCGTATTCGGCATCGTGAGCGGGCGTCCGGGCGCCCCCGCGCCGACCGGTCCGTCGTGGGAGGAGCAGAACAAGGCGGCGTTGGACGACGCCAAGGCAAAGTCCGGCCTCAAGCTCTTCTGGTTCGGCACGGGCAAGGACGATTTTCTGATCCAAACCAGCCGCGCCACGGTCGATATGTTCAAAAAACACGGTTTCAATCCGGTCTTTGTCGAATCGACGGGGGCGCACACCTGGATCAATTGGCGCAACTACCTCAACGAATTCGCGCCGCAGCTGTTCCGATAACCCGGCGCGACACGGACTCTATTCCAGGCGTAGCATTGACCGGTCATGATGAATCAGCCTTGATCCGAGTTTCCTAACATGAGCATCAAAACGATCCTTCTCACGGCGGCGCTGGCGGCGTTCGCGCTGATTCCGGGCGGACGCGCCGCGGATGTCTCCGGGCAATGGCGGGCCGAGTTCGACACGCAGATTGGCCGGCAGAAATACACGTTCACCCTCAAGCAGGACGGCGCCAAGATCACCGGCAAGGCCGCCTCCGAGGTCGGCGACGAGAAGCACAATACCGAACTCAAGGAGGGCAAGGTCACCGGCGACGACGTCAGCTTCGTCGAAAATCTCAACTTCCAGGGCAACGACTTGCGCATCGAATACAGCGGCAAGGTCGCCGGTGACCAGATTAAGTTCACGCGCAAAGTCGGCGATTTTGCCACCGAGGAAGTCCTCGCGAAGCGAGTCCCCGGGGCCGCCACGGCGCCGCCGCGGCGCGGACCGGAGATCTCCCTCGGGCCGGACGACAAGCCGGCCTTCCCGCCCGCGCCGGCTGGATTCGACGCCAAACGCGACGGCATTCCTCACGGTCGCCTCGAAACGGTCGAATACGACTCCAAAACCGTTGGCGTGAAACGCAAGGCGGTCATCTACCTCCCACCGGGCTACTCGGCCGGAACCAAATACCCCGTCCTCTATCTGCTCCACGGCATCGGCGACGACGAGCGCGGTTGGAGCGAGAAAGGCGCCGCCGCCGTGATCCTCGACAACCTTGCCGCGGATCGAAAAATCGTTCCGCAGATCGTCGTTATGCCGAACGGCCGCGCCTCGGCCACGGTCACGGTCCAAACGCCGTGGGGCGAGCAGTTCCCCGCCTTCGCGGCCTTCGAAAAAGACCTGCTCAATGACCTCATCCCGTACGTCGAATCCCATTACTCCGTGAAGTCGGATCGCGCCGCCCGCGCGCTCGCCGGGCTTTCGATGGGCGGCGGCCAGACCCTCAACTTCGGGTTGGGCCACCTGGAAACCTTTGCCTGGGTCGGCGGCTTTTCCTCCGCCCCGAACACCAAGCCCGCCGCGGAATTACTCGCCCATCCGGCCGACGCGCCCGCCCAGCTCAAACTCCTCTGGGTCTCGTGCGGCGACCAGGACGGCCTGATGAATATCAGCCAAAAAGTCCACGCCTACCTAAAAGAGCATAACATCCCGCACATCTGGCACGTCGATTCCGGCGCCCACACCTGGCCCGTTTGGAAAAACGACCTCTACCTGCTCACGCAGAAGCTGTTTCGCTGAGAAAGTTCAAACGCGATGTTGCGCTACAATAGGTTCCTTCCATTCCCCTCCCAGGTGGTTTCACCCCGACCGGCAGGCGGCGATTAGGGCGCTTCTTAGCTAATATGTCGCGACGGAATGGGCCGCTCCTTGAAATAGGCCTCCAAGTCTGAGATCAACGGTTCGATTTCCTCCTGCGTGACCGCCCAAACAATTTGGAAATCCACCGCTCCATAGTCGTGGACAATACGGTTGCGCATCCCGCGAATGCTCTTGAAGGGGATGCTCGCCAGCGCGGACTCGGTCGCCTTGTCGATCTTGTGGGCGGATTCGCCCTGGTCGGCGCTGACAACTACGGTCGGTTCAACCATCAAGCTCGACTTTGCCTACTCTACTTATTGCTTGGGATGAAATTTCCCGCCGCGGGAAATACGAACGGGCGCCGTGGGGGCAAGCTGCGCCCATGTTCGGGATGAAAACCGGTGACAAAGCGGGCGGTTTGGTCGAAGCGGCGAGGATTGGGAAAGGAAGGTTGATTCCTGACGCCGAGACTCTCGCGGGCAAAAAAATGCGAGCCAGCGGGACGCCTCTGCTGTATGGTTCCATTTCAAACGCACCTCATCCATGAAACGAAACTTTTGGATTGGACTCCTCATTCTCACCGGGACGGTCTGGGCGTCGGCGCAATCGACGAATCGCCTGAGCGTCGAAGCTTTGCGGCAAGCGCGCTTGCCGGACGTGGTCCTCGAGTCGGTGAAGCCCGTGTCGCCCGACGCGAAGGGTGACGCATCGGCCAAGTCCTATCTCACGGTGAACGGCGTGATCGGCGGCGCGATTCATTTTGAATTGCTCCTGCCCGAGGCCTGGAACGGACGTTTCGTCATGGGCGGCGGGGGCGGTTTTGTCGGGACGGTGCAGAACAGCGCGCGCTATACGGTCAATCTCGGGTACGCGACGGTCGGGACCGACACCGGGCACCAGTCGCAAAAAGGCCATTTGGCCGGTTGGGCGCTCGATAACGTCGAGGCAAAGCTGAACTTCGGCTATCTCGCCGTCCATCGGACGGCGGAAGTGGCCAAGGCGCTCATTCGTGACTACTACGGCGCGGAGGCGGCCCACTCCTATTTCATGGGCTGTTCGCGGGGCGGTGGTCAGGCGATGATGGAAGCCCAGCGATATCCGAACGATTTCGATGGCATCGTGGCGGGCGCGCCCGCGTTCAACTGGACTGGCCTGGCCGCCATGTCGGTCGCCATCGCCCAGACGCTCTATCCCGACCCGACGCGGCTGGATCAATCGGTCTTGACCCGGGAATTTCTGCGTCGATTGCAGGCTGCGATCCTCGAACAAGGGGACGCGCAGGACGGTCTGAAGGACGGCGTGATCCAGGATCCGCCCTCGGTTCACTTCGATCCCTCGCGCGTTCCCGGCATTACCGCCGAGCAACTCCAGGCGCTGGCCGCGATCTACCGGGGCGCGACGAACGGCGCCGTCTCCCTCTACCCGGGCTACGACCCCGCCGCGGAATGCGATCCCGACCAATGGATCGCGTGGATTACCGGCCCCATTCCCACGATGGCCGCCCAAGACCGTGCTCCGGATCTCATGTTTTCTTTCGGCACGCAGATTTTCAAATACCTCATCTTTAACAATCCCGATTGGGATTACTCCCGTTACGACTTCTCCAATTTCGAGCGAGACACCCATCTGGCGGCGACGTTTCTCAACGCCACCAATCCTAACCTCGACGCGCTCAACGCGCGCCACGGCAAACTGATCCTCTGGCACGGTTGGGCCGATACCGCGCTGCCCGCGCAAGCGACCGTCGATTATTATCGGCAAACCCTGGCGCACGACCCGCGCGCGGCCGATTATTGCCGGCTCTTCCTGGTGCCCGGTTGCCTCCATTGCGGCGGCGGCCCGGGCGCGTCGGAGGTGGACTGGCTTTCCGCCATTGTTAACTGGGTTGAACACGCTCAAGCGCCCGATAAACTGATCGCCGGAAAAAGCGAGCGCGGCAAAATCACGCTGACGCGGCCGCTCTTTCCCTATCCGCAAATCGCGGTTTATCAGGGAAACGGCGAGACGAACCGCGCGGACAGCTTTGTGGCTAAATTGCCCGGCGGCGCTCCTCGCTGAGCTGAGTCGCGGGCCGACCCGCCCAGGCGCCTCGAATTCGAGAGATTGCGAAGCGGCGGAGGGGACGGCATACTCTGGCGCATTCGGCCGTGCTTGACAGCGACGTCCAACGGCCGCGATACCGATTGCCGATGCTCAATCATCTTTTTGAAAACAACCAGGCTTGGGCCGAACGAATTCGGCGCCAGGATCCCGAGTTCTTTCTCAAGCTCTCGCGCCAGCAGTCGCCGAGCTATCTGTGGATTGGCTGTTCGGACAGCCGGGTGCCGGCCAACGAGATCGTCGGCCTTTTGCCGGGCGAATTGTTTGTCCACCGGAACGTCGCCAATCTGGTCGTGCATACCGACCTCAATTGTTTGTCGGTGATGCAATTCGCCGTGGACATTCTGAAAGTGCGCCACGTCATCGTCTGCGGGCACTACGGCTGCAGCGGCGTGCTGGCAGCGTTGCGGCGGGATCGGCTGGGCTTGAGCGACAACTGGCTGCGCCACCTGCAAGACGTGCGGCACAAACATGAGCGTCTCCTGGCCAGCGCCGGCGGCGATCCCATCGCTTCGGACCGGCTCTGCGAGTTGAACGTGATCGAGCAGGTGACGAACGTCTGCTACACGACGATCGCGCGCGACGCCTGGGAACGGGGCCAGGAATTGACGGTGCACGGCTGGATCTACGGTTTGCAGGACGGCCTCCTGCGTGACCTCAACATTAACGTGAACGATTTCAAATCCACCCTTCCCGCGTATCACGCCGCCGTGGCTGCCCTCGCTTGAGGCACGAGGCGGAGTCGGTCCACGCCCCATTGACCCAGGCGCCGCCTGGCGTATCGTTCCCCCTTGTTTATGACGGTGGATGATTTTGTAAATTCGAAGGTGTTGCCCGAGTACCGTGACGTCGTTCAGGCGCTCCGACGGCTGATTCGCGACGTGGCGAAAGGCGCCAGTGAAGAGATCAGCTACGGGATTCCGGTTTACAAGCTGAACCGCGCTTTCGTGGTCATCAGCCCCACCAAGACGGCCATCACGCTGGCGTTCTCTCGCGGCGCGGAATTTGGAGACCGGCACGGGTTGCTCCGGGGGGTTGGCAAGGTGTCCAAGCACATCAAGATCAAGCGGGTAGAAGATGTCCCCGTCGCGGCGATCAAAGATTATTTGCGACAAGCCCTGGCGCTCGACGCGCAGCCCACCCATTCCCGGTCACGACGGAAACCGGCCGACCGGCAAAGCCTAAAATAGAAACCTATGCAAAAGATCACCCCGTTCCTTTGGTTTGACCATCAGGCCGAGCAGGCGATGAATTTTTACGTTTCGATTTTCAAGAATTCAAAGATCCTCAGCGTGACCCACTACGGCCAGGAAGGACCCGGGCCGGCGGGAACGGTGATGTCCGGGCGGTTCCAACTCGAAGGGCAGGAATTCTACGCGCTCAACGGCGGTCCGGTGTTCAGCTTCACGCCCGCCATTTCGTTCTTCGTGAGTTGCGAGACGCAGCCGGAGATCGACCTGCTTTGGGAAAGGCTTTCGGCCGGCGGGGAAAGAGTTCGTTGCGGCTGGCTCAAGGATCAATTCGGCGTGTCGTGGCAGATCATTCCCGGCGTCCTCGGTGAGCTGCTGAATGACCCGGACGACGCGAAGGCCGGGCGAGTCATGCAGGCGATGCTGCAAATGGATAAGCTGGACATCGCCGGACTGAAGCGCGCCGCGGAAGAGGCGTGAAGCGCGCGCACGCTGAACGCGGCGGAGCGCTGCCTTCCGCAATGGTTTCACCGTCGATTCTATCGTGACAGGCTGACCGAGGCGCTGTCAGGATGAGTCGGTGAAACGGTGGGGCAAACGAATGATGTACGTCGCGGCCGGATTGGTGTTCCTCGTGACGCTCGCGATTGTGGTTGAGCGCGCTCGTGGCGAATTGGCGCTGAGTTCACGGCTTCGAGCGTTGGCTACGCAGGGCGAAACGCTTTCCCTCGCGGCGCTGAAGCCGAAGCGCGCGCCGGATGGCGAGAATTTATTCCTCGATTTGCTGTCGCTCACGAATCAGCTCAAAACGATTGCCACCAACCTCGACTCGATTTCGCCGCGGATGCAATTCGCCGCGCCAGGCCGCGCGGTGGTCGCGTCGCAGGTGGAGAGTTGGCCGTTTGATGGAAAAACAACGAATGATTGGGACCGGATCGGTAAGGTTTTGGCGGCGGCGCGCGAACCACTCAGCGCCTTGGAATCCGCCGCACAGAAACGAACCTACGACTCGGGGACCGACTACGATAAAGGGTTCATCGATCTTCAGCTTAAGAACATCGGGGATATTCGGTATGGAAGCCAGCTCCTGAGTTGGTCCGTGCTCTACTCGTTGAGGGAAGGCAATGCCGAGCGGGCCCAAATGGTACTTGAGACCCTCGTCAGGTTGACGGCTAGACAGACCCCAGAACCATTGATTATCTGCCAGTTGGTTCGCCACGCCTGCGCTGCGATGGCGTTCAATGTGACTTGGCAAGCGTTGCAAATTGACGGTTGGACCGACGCCCGGTTGGCGGCGATGCAAACCGCGTGGCGGGAATGTGATTTCGTAAAGGACATGGGATTCGCAACGGAAATGGAACGGGCGATGAACCTGGATTTTTACACGCAACTTCGGAAATCCAAAGCGAAACTCGACTTTGTGATTGAGCAGCGTGAAAAAGTTCGAGAGATCACCGACGGATCGTTCGGCGGGCTGGGCTCGCAAGGTTTTGTCTTGAACTGGTTGCACGTCCCTTTGTGGCGCGCGGCCTGGATAGCCCAGGACGAGCTTGAGGCGTTGGAACGGTGGCAATTCACAATTCAGCGTGAACGCCTTGCTCGAACCAACGGATGGGCTATGCTGAACCGAACTGGGAACGCGGCGGCGGCCCGTCAGAAATCGCTTTTCGTCGATCGAGATAAGATGGGCTGGTATGACCGATTGCGATTCCTTTTTGCCAGCGGAGAATTTGCCATCACGGACGGGATGATCCGCAAAACGCTCGCGGCTCAGACGCAGCAACAAATGACACTCACGGTTCTGGCCATTCAACGCTACCGTCTCCGAAACGGACGCCCACCCGCACAACTCTCCGAGCTGGTTCCGGAATTTCTTGCCGCGCCGCCGCGTGATTTTATGGATGGCCAGACATTGCGATACTCACTCCGCCCTAATCATGCCGGTTTCCTGCTCTACTCCGTCGGGGAGGACGGTCTGGACGATGGCGGCGACCCAACGCCGCGGGATGGGAAGAAGGAATTCCGCCAAATCTGGGATGGCCGCGACGCGGTTTGGCCGACCGCCGCGACGGCAGAGGAGGCGAAATCCGCGATGGAGGCGGAGTTGAAGCGGGAGCACAAGTGAGCGATCGCCGTGAGTTACGGGCCTAATTCTCAATGAACCCCGTTGAACGATTCACCGCTCTTTTGCGCGGGCCGGAGCCGATGCTGGCGATGGCGCCGATGCAGGACGTCACGGTGCTGCCCGTTTGGCGGTTGGTCGCTGAGCGCGGCAACGCGGACTTTTATGTCACCGAGTATTTTCGCGTTCACGCCGATTATCACCCGCGCCGGGAGTTGCTCCGGTTGATCACCGAGAATCCCACGGGCCGGCCGATTCTGGCGCAGATGATCGGCAACGACATTCCCGCGCTCGTGCGCGTCGCGCGCGAGTTGCAGCAATATCCGGTGGCCGCCATCGACCTGAATCTCGGCTGCCCGGCTCCGGTCGTTTACAAGAAATGCGCCGGTGGCGGCTTGCTGCGCGAACCGGCGCGGATCGACGCGATTCTTGGGGCGTTGCGCGACGCCGTCACCATTCCTTTCACCGTCAAGACCCGCGTCGGCTTCGATGATCCCGCGGTGTTCGACACGTTGCTGCCGATCTTCGCCAAACACCGGCCTGATCTCGTGGCGGTGCATGGGCGCACGGTGAAGCAAATGATGCGCACCGAGGTGAGTTACGATCTGATCGCCCGCGCGGCGCGGGAGCTGGCGTGCCCGGTGCTGGCGAACGGCAACGTCGATTCCGCGGAGAAGGCCGCGTGGGTCGAGCGCGAGACCGGCGCGCGGGGCGTGATGATCGGTCGTGGCGCGATCCGCAATCCCTGGATTTTCCGCCAGATTCGCGAGCATCGGCGCGGCGAACCGATCTTTCAACCGAGCGGGCGCGAAGTGCTCGCCTACGTGCGCGAGCTTTACGACGCGCTCAGTTCGCCCGATTTTGCCGAGCCGCTTCAGGTATCTCGCATGAAGAAGTTTCTAAATTACATCGGTGAGGGCGTGGAGCCGACTGGCCGATTTCTCCATGATATTCGCCGCGCGCGAACCAAGGCCGACTTTTTCGGCGTGTGCGAGGAGCACCTGAGCCACGACCAACCGATGGCCCTCGCGCCGTACCCTTCCGCGGTCAAATCGAGCGAGCCGGAGCCGGATGCGTGCGCGATCTGAATCGGCCAGCGACGAAAAACTGGGACGGTTACCGCGTGATTTCGACCGAATAGGTAACCGAAATCGGTTAAAATGAATGACTGCGCGTCAAGCGGATCGGTTCCGTTCCCCGACCGTTCGGTCACGCCGCAAAGAGGCTGGCCAAATCCACGGTAAAGTTCGGAACCGCCGCGCTGGTCAGCGATCCGCCCGGTCCGTGAACCGAGCGTTCCGTGAACGCCTCTCCCGCCGGCCGGCGGTGGACCTCGATGGTTTGCTCCGGTCCGAGTACCAGCCAACACTCTTTAACGCCGGCTCCGGCATAGGCGCGCAGCTTAGTGCGGTCGTAGTCGTGGCTAGTCACGCAAACCTCGATCACGAGTTCGGCGGTCTCCGGGTGTCTCGAGAGGAAGTCATCCTCGCGCCCGCGGATAACCGAAAGATCAGGCTCTGGCTCGGAATCGGCGCAGGTAATCGGTTGTTCCTGCCAGACGAAACAGTCCGGCAGGCGCGCTTGCTGAAGCGAACGAAGCAGGCGTTGTGACAAAAACCGGTGAAGGGGGGACTTCGACATTTTGTGGAAGATTTGACCGTAGAGCAGTTCGGTTTTCTCCGGCATCAACCCTAGGTCGCCCAACGCGTGGTAGGCGTTCACGGAGAGCGGCCACACCCGCGGGAAGGTTCCGATCGCTTCCTTCGTACCAGTCGCCAGCATGGAGCAAAGGTAATCCTCGCCGGGAATACGCTCAAGCGCGATTTACAGCGCCGCGGGGTGGAGCGGTTCGCACCCCATCCGACCACGCCGGTCCTCGAATCAACTCGGGAAAAGCGCCGCGATTTCGTCCTGGATTTCCTCGGCCTTGGCGCGCGGGTCGCTGGCTTTGCTGATCGGGCGGCCGACGACGATGTAATCGGCGCCTTTTTGAAACGCGGCCGTCGGAGTGACGATCCGCTTCTGGTCGTCGGGAATCGAACTGTTCTCGACGGGGCGAATGCCCGGAGTGATGACGAGGAAGTTTGGCCCGAGCGATTCACGCAATTTTTCGGCTTCGAGACCGGACGAAATGACGCCGGCGCAGCCCAACTCGATTGCCCGGCGCGCGCGCGACAAGACCAGCGTCTCGGTATCGCAACTGAAACCGAGCGCCGCCAAATCACCGTTGTCGAGGCTGGTCAGGACGGTGACCGCGAGAATCTTGACGCCGCTGCCGGCCTCGGCGGCTGCTTTCAGCATCGAATCGTTGCCGTGGACGGTGGCGAACGTGGCGCCGCGGTTCTTGAGTTGTTGCACCGCGAGTTTCACCGTTTCGGGGACATCAAAAAACTTGAGGTCCACGAAGACCTGCTTGCCGCGCTGGCGAAGCCATTCGATCAACTCGTAGTAGCCTCCCGCCATGAAAAGCTGCAACCCGACCTTGTAGAACATGACCGCGTCGCCCAACAGTTCGACGATGCGTTTCGCCTCGTCCACGGTCGGCACATCGAGCGCGAAGATCAGGCGTTCGCGGCTCGGGATCGGCTTGGTGGACAAAAAATGGCGGGGGATTTGGGTGGTAGGCGTGGCGTTCATTTCGGGCTGTACATTTCAAATAGCTAGCTCGGCACAAGCCTAGCCTTGGCGCGCTGCCGAATCAACCATCGACGCCGTGGCCGGCGTCCGGGCTACCTCGACGGGGCGGTCGGCGTCGCGGCCTGACCCGTTCGGAGCGGTTCAGCTTTTTCGGTTGCCGCGAGCGCGGCGCGCGCGCTGAGGACCCGTAGCGTCAGGTACGTTTCCGGGTCGCCGGGGCGTTCCGCCAGGAGCCCGACGACCCCGGCGCAGGCCAGGAACGGCGGCTTGGGTCGCGTGACGACCAACGTCAGTTTCAGAGTTGGTCGATGATTGATCTCGATCATGATCGGGAGCTGATAGGCTGGCGTCCCGTCGGGCAAGCCCCATTGGGTCGCGGCGGCGACGCTGATCTCGTCCGGTAGAAAGCGAAAGTGAACGCTACTCACCCCGGCATGCAGAATCACCGACCAAATCAACGACCGATCCAGCACCTTGAAAAGGATTTCGTCTAATCCCGGGGTCTGCTCAACAATCCCAAAATACGAATCGAGCGCGGGCGCTGATCCGCAAAGCGTGCGCTCCTCCGCGTCGGTCAACCCGACGGTTTCCGCCAATTTCCAGCCGGCGTTCGTCTCCGCCGCGGTGTAGGGCGTCCCGCGGACTTCAAACCATCCCTTCGGGGCGTTGGCGTTGGCGTTGTGGATGCGAAAACTCGCGACCGCGGCGCGATCGGCGCCGAGCGCCAGAAAATCGCGGTTAAGGGCCGTGCGCGCGTTTTTTTCATGAGGCTTGGCGGGCTTGGGCGGGTGGTCGGCCGCATCGAACGGGCCGATCGTTCGCAAGCTGACGAACGCTGGCGTGTAACTGTACTCGTGTCGGCCACCCACCGAAGTGTATAGCGTCCGCGGTGGCGGCGGCCGGGCCGCGAGTTCCTTGGCGCCGGGAGTCACGCCTTCGAGGCGAACAAGCCACTGCGTCCGCCGCATGCCGCCCTGACACAGGGTGACCAGGGCGGTAACCGCGTCGCCGGGACCAACCACGCTGCCCTCCCGCGGGGGATCGATCCCTTCCAACGGAACGTGACTGGCCTCGGCGGCGGCGACTAAGTCGGCGCAGGGGGCGATTGGCGCCATTCGTGGGACCGCCCCGAGGCTGGGTTCTGCTCCGACCGCTGATGTCGTGAGAACCAGCGCGCCGAGAACGCCCAACACCCGTGACCAGACGAACGCGAACGCGACGCCCGGAAAACGAGATAGGCGCTGAGTTGAGCGTTCGGGCAATCTTGCGGCGAGCTGGCTGGATCGCGAAGCTTTGCTTCCTGGTCGCCGGCAGAATTCGTCCTGACTCGCCCGACGCTGGGCAGGGCGG
Source organism: uncultured Verrucomicrobiota bacterium (assembly GCA_964522665.1). Lineage (GTDB taxonomy): Bacteria > Verrucomicrobiota > Verrucomicrobiia > Limisphaerales > CAZFVY01 > CAZFVY01. The sequence continues at coordinate 51,523 of CAZFVY010000023.1, forward strand.
GACGTTTTCTGAACGATCGAAACCACGAACGAATGATAATCCTCCGAACGAGAGCCGTCAAAACGTCCGCCTAGGTTCGGCGCGTATTTCTGCGATTGGTCGCTGGACGTCGTTCGTCAGTTGCTCTGGGCCGGTATTTCGCTTCGGCGCCGTGCGGATTTCTCGCCGAGATAGCGCCGCACCCGCTACGCACGCGGGGTGACGGGATCGCTGATCGCCGCCGAGCGCGCAGGTCATCCTTGCCAGCCGGGAATACCGGACTAACGTTGGGCCGCGCGTGAAAAAATACTGGCACGTCATCAACATCGGCATTCAGAACACCTTGGTTTACCGGGTGAATTTTCTGTTCCGGGCCGCGTTTAGCTTGATCCCATTGATGGCCACGATCTTTCTCTGGCGGGCGATTTACCAGGGCAAACCGGCCGGCGAGAGCGTCGCCGGCTACACGCTGGCGCAGATGACCTCATACTATTTGCTGGTGACGATCGTGGACGCGTTGACGGCGGTGACTGAGGACGACTGGCAGATCGCCGCCGACATCAAGGACGGCAACATCAGTCAGTTTCTGCTCAAGCCCATCGACTACTTGAGCTACCGGCTTTGTCTCTTCGGCGCGGGGCGGCTGATTTACACGGCGGTGGCCTTGGCGCCAGTGGGGTTGTTCATTTTCTTTTTGCGAAAATATTTTGTCGCGCCGGCCAGCGCGGCGGCCTTCGGCTGGTTCCTGGTCTCGGTCGTCCTCACCGCGCTGCTGCAGTTTCTGATGTCCTACACGATGGCGCTGCTCGCGTTTTGGGTCCTGGAGGTTTCGACGTTCATCTTCATTTTGTTCGCCTTCGAATACATCGCGGGCGGGCACGTTTTCCCGCTGGATATTCTGCCCCCGACGCTCGCGCATATCCTGCAATGGACGCCGTTCCCGTATCAGCTCTTTTTTCCGGTGAGCGTTTATCTTGGGCAGACGACCGGCGCGGACTTTTGGCGCGGGCTGCTCATTCAAAGTATTTGGGTGGTGGTGGCGTATGTCGTCGCCCGGACCGTTTGGAACCGGGGGATCAAGAAATACTGCGCGGTCGGCGGTTGATCGGCGGGACGACGATGGGCATCAAACCGTGAACACGCATTGCCAATCTCGCGCGGAGGGATCGATCTCCTCGCGCCAGGCATACTGCCGACGGCTCGGCGCGGAAGCGATGGTCCGCCCCCGCGGGCGGCGAGCGATTCCCTGCGGCTATGAATGAACCGAGCCAGATTCCGGCGGTCGCCCGTGAGCCGTCCAATGTGTCATTACTAGGGACTGACCCCTTGGGGTGGCGGCGTTATTTGTCAATCTACGGCGCGCTCTGGAAGAACGCGGTGGCGCGGGAGATGGGATTCAAGAGCAATTTCCTGCTCTGGATCGTCGTCGAGATGTTGTGGTTTGTGCTGCAATTGAGTTTCGTCGGCGTCATTTACCTGCACACGGATCACATCGCCGACTGGAGCAAATGGCAGGTGGTGGCCCTGATGTCCACGAGTCACCTGATCCAGCAGGTGTTCACCGCGCTGTTTCTGAGCAATTGCACGCAATTGTCCGAGCTTATCCGGACGGGCAAGCTCGATTTTCTGCTGCTGCTGCCGATCAACACGCGCTTCATTATTTCATTGCGCCAAGTCGATCTCGGTTCTTTCGCCAACGCGGGATCGGCCAGCGTGGTTCTCATTTACGCCGTGCGCCAATTGCATCTGCATCCCACGTTCGGGCAGATCGCCGGCTTTGTCGTGCTTTGCGCGACGGGTGTCCTGATTCACTATTCCCTCCTCTTCTTGCTGGCGAGCGTGAGCTTTTGGACGGTGCGCGCGCAAGGGATCGTATGGGGCTACTACAACCTCTTCAATATCGCGCGGTTGCCCGATTCGGCGTTCAAGGCGGGCGCCTTCAAGGCGTTCTTCACGTTCGCGCTGCCGATGTTGCTGGTCAGCAACGTGCCCGCCAAGGTGCTCCTGGAAAAACTGAACTCCTGGCGGGACCTTGGTCTGATCGTCATCATGAGCGTGGTTTGCGCGCTGGTCTCGGAATGGTGGTGGCGACGCTCGCTCGCCCGTTATGCCAGCGCCAGTTCGTGACGGGAGCAACGGGCCGCCAAGGTGATAGGCGGCAAAAGTCCGGCCCCGGGTTGACTCCGGCTATTTCTCCTTCATCTCGACCTCGCCCGACCAGTCCGGCCCGGGCGGATGCTCGGCCAATTCTTCCATGTGGCCGAGATAAAAAAGGGACGGGCCGTGCTTGGGCTTCATTTCGAGGACCGCGTGAAAGCCGGCCTCCGCGGCGGCGAACTCGCGCTTTTCAAACAACGCCTGCGCTTTGGCGAACGCCTCGCGAAATGGGGCCGGCGGTGGCGCGCCGTCGGCCAGGCTGAGCAATTCGTACACGAGCACCGGCGTGCCGAAGCCCTTTAGAATGAAGCGGCCGAGGAATTGGGTCACGAAGCGGCCGCGGACCGATTTTTCGATGTCGCCCGTGATCAAAATGTCCGTGCCGAGATACTTGTTCAAACTCTCCATACGTGAGGCGAGGTTGATGTTCTCACCCAGCGCGGTGTAATCCACCCGGCTGGTGCTGCCGAAGTTGCCGACGTTCGCGACGCCCGAGTGGAGGCCGATCCGGGTGCGGACATCGACGTCTTTTTTGCCGCCCTTGAAATCGGTGACTTGATCTCGGAGCAAGAGCGCGCCTTTGCAGGCCAGCGCCTGGTAATCCTCCTGGAAATCCGGCGCGTTCCAGATCGCGAAAATCGCGTCACCGATGAATTTGACGACGGTGCCATCGGTTTTCTTGATCGAGTGCTCGACCGCGCCTTCGAAATAAGCGTTCATCAGGTGCGCCAGGGTATCGGAATCCATCCCTTCGGACATTTTGGTGAAGTTCGCGATGTCGCTGAACAGAATCGCCAACTCCTGCTTGTGCGCGCCCGGCGCCAGCATGCGCTCGGGGTGTTTCATGATCTGCTTGGCGCGGGCCGGCGAGACATACATGCAGAGCGATTGGTACATCAGTTGCCCGTGCACGTAGGATTGAATCGCATTGTAAACCACGGCCCAAATGAGCGCGATTGGAATGATTACGCCGGTAACCATTAACCAGCCGAAAAAGAAGCGTGTGAAGAATACCATCGCCACGAACCAGGAGACGATGAAGATGCCGGCGATGCATGCAATCGCGGTGAGCGATGACTTTTTGACGTTCAGTCGCGGCAGGCCGAACCCAAAAACGAGGCCGCTAATGATCACCGCCGCAATTTCCCCCAAGAACGGCATGCGAGAAAGCCAATCGCCATGCATCAAGTTCAAGAACGCGGTGGCATGAATCTCGACTCCAGGTGACTCGAATCCGCCGGTCCAAAAAGTGTATGGAGTGGGGAATTCGTCTTTCATTGTGCCAAGAAAACCTTCGGTCGGCTTGGCCCCGACAAACACCACCCGATCTTTGAAGAAGCCCGGTGGCACGCCGTTCGTGCTGAGCGCGTCGGAGAAGTTGACCGACGGGATGGTTCCTGGCCGTCCATAGTAATTCAACCAACGTTCGGCGTCGGGACGAAGCTTGGCGATATAGGGCGAGCCGGCGATCGCTGCCGCCACCCAGGCGAGCGTGGGATTCTCCGGGGTAGTGCGGTACATGGTACGCGCCGCGCCACCCCGAAGCTCCAGCGTCACCACGCCACTTGTCGCCGCGGCTTCCTCGAAGAGATCGTAGGGTGGGATGATCGAAACCGCGGGCTGACCGTTGCTAATGTTTGAGACCTGTTCGATCGCTTTGCCCAAAACAACATGGCCGTTTTCTCGCATCGCTTTCGCAAACGCCAGATCGACGTTAGTATCCGGGCCGGGCCCCGCGAAAAGGATATCAAACACCACAGCTTTGGCGTGCTCCTGCGTCAAGCGTTCGACCAGCTTCGCGTGGAGCGCTCGGTCCCAAGGCGCCCCAGGGGTCTGATTCAATTCCTTGGCGGAATTATCGTCCATAAAGACGATCGCGGCCTCCGTGATATTCTGGCGCCCCTTAAATCCAAACAGAAAGGTGTAGCTCCAATCGACGAATTGATCTCCCAAGCCGAAGATTGTCAGATAAAGACCGGTAGTCAGTGTCAGCGTCGCGCCAATTATCCCGGCCCGCGTCAACGGGTTGAGTTTGCCCCAGAAAGCCATTCTCCCGGCATTTAAACGCCTTTGGCGGCGCAAGGCAATCCTTATGAAGCCGGCGGGTTTTCGAGCCGTCGGAGTGACGCCGTTTTAATGCCTCAGTTCCCGGTTTTAACTACCGTTGCTGGCCGTCGTGGGGGAGATTGGAGAGGCAAGAACAACTAACCCTTGCATGTTATGAATAATGATCGAATTTTAGTTCCGATTGACTTGGCGAAATGCCCGGTCGAGGCGTTCGCGTTGATTAACGCCATGCCGGACCATACCAACGTGAGCGTTATCCTGCTTCACGTGGTCAACCCCTCCGCTGTGTCGCCCGACGGGCGCGTTTATGACGGCCTTTGCCACGACGCCGAGCGGCGCCTGGAACGATTGGCGCGGGAGTATCTACCCCCGGATTTGGACACGACCCTCCGCGTCCGGGTCGGGAATCCGTTCGACGAGATCGCCGCGGAAGCTCGTGAGCAACACGCCTCGTTGATCATGCTGCCCACATTTCCGCAGGGCTTCTGGCAGCGCCTCTTCCAAGCCGTTCCGCGCTTGGCCGAAAAGCTGGCCGGGGCGGCTCCGTGTCCGGTCTTCGCGGTTCCGGTCAAACGGATGCTGAACTGTGAACGCTATTGGACCTTCGAATCAGAATTCGCCGCCGTCGGCGACGCGCGGGCATGATAGTTCCCAGGCGGCGCGGGTCGCTCGGCGACCTCGCCGCCTCGCCGCGCCGTAGTGCGCAAACCGTTTCAGTTCCGATTCAAGGGACCAGCGCAGGCGGCGCTCGCCAATAATACGGCGACCACCGCCGCGCTGAGCAACAAGATACGGCGCCGTGGGCTTACGCGGCCGCTGACGGCGAAGTCCAGTTGGTAGTCCCGCTGCAACTCGTCGCGGGTCTGTTTCATGACCTGGATTCCCGGGTTCGTCGGAAGCAAGGCGTTGACTAGATAGACACTGAGGCCCGCTTCATGCGCATTTTGGAACCCGAGATGATGGGCGCCCGGCAGGAGGATTGGGGCGCTCGCGAGCGCTCGGACGCGGATTGAGCCGAGGCCCTCGGCCATCGCGTCAGGCGGCGGTACGATGACGTCGATCAGTTGCAGCGGCCGGTCGTGGCCATCGAGTTGGAGTTTCGTGGCGCCGAGTACGCGTCGGGCGTAAGCGCGGGCTTCGGTGTCGCTGATTTTGCCGTCCCGGTCGCTGTCGATCAGCCAGAACACTCGCGCCGCGACCGCGACGCCGGGGGTGAGATCGATTTCGACTTCGATGCGGTCGGGTTCAATTCCAATCCGCGTCGCCTGGAGATATTCGTCGAGGCGATGAGCCTGCGCTTGAACCACGCAGGTCAGGCCAAGGAGAGAGGTGACGGCCAGTCGTCTCAACGGGCGAGCAGCTTCTTGCCGTAGTCGTTGGTGGGATCGCGGTAAATCGTGTGAATGTGCTTGGTCGCGTCGCCACCCAGTTTTTGGGGCGCGTACTCAATCAGGAGCGTCGGCCCCTGAACGCGAAAATAGGCCGGTTGCGTGGGATCGGTCGGACCGCTCCAGGCGAACCACGTCTCGTCCACGTTGGCCTGGATTTCCTTCAGCTTCTCCTGCGCGGCCGCCTGATGAATGATGCCGGTCCATTCGGCCGCCAGGTCGAGCAGCATGGTTTTTTGTTTCGGGGTAAGCGCGGAGCCTTTGATCCCTTCCGGCTGAATAATCCGGCCGTCCTGACCCGGGCCGAGAACCAAATCACGCATCTGGGCGCCCAGAATCGCCTGCTTGCGTTGAGCTTCGTCCAGCGCGTTGATGAGCGCGAAGGCTTTGTCGTTCTCGGCGCCGAGCGGGCGGACGGACTTGCCGTCGCGGATGAAGACCGAAGGTTGCACCGCCGTAAGGCTCGGAGTCAGCACGCCTTTGCCGCCCGCGCAGGTCAGGTTCAGGGCGAGGTGGTGTCCGCCAAATTGCAGCATCCACGGCGTGGTCTCGGACGGTTCACCGAGAACGGAAATATAAAACTCGTCGATGCCGAACGCCGGCCCGCCGCGGCTCGACTGCTTCAACGACTCGTCCGCGTCCATGATTCCTTGAACCTTGGCGTAACCTTCCGGGCTGAGCGCCGCGGCGAGAATGGCCATGACCGATCCCCGCTGGGCCGGGTTCAGCTCGCCGAGGCGCAATCCGTTTCGTTGATAAATGCCGGACGGCAGGTTCGACCACTTCGCGCGCTGGACGTTGTCGTCGAACGCGAACGAGACCTTGCCGCGCTGGGCGTCGCTGAGCGCCGCGAGAAAGGCCTTCGCGGCGCCCACAACGCGGCTGGTGGCCGCGGCTTGGGAGGCTCCCTCCGGCGCGCGGGAGTTTTCGCTTGGGGCGGTCGCGGCGGCGCTGGGATTCGATTGAATTGCCAGCAACAGCGCGACAAGAACGGTCAATGTTTTCATAGATAGGATGCTCCGACCCAATGCCTCGACGCCCGAACGGTCCAGAACCCGACGTCGGCGGGTGGGGCGAGGCTCCGCTCCGCATTCGCTCTCGCTCCGGCGCGACAAACCATCGACCGCGCCGAAGCCATAGGCGTAGGCGGGCGAGCCGTGACTGGTGTCGCGGGCGACGCATCGGTTGAGTGATCTGGATGGGCAAAGACCAAACGAAACGCCGCCATTTTGCAACTCTTCGTACAATTGATGATCGCAACCCTAGTCACGGCTCGGCGGAGCCTCGCCCCACCATCCACTGGCCGGCGTCCAACTCTTGGTCGAGGCGCGGCCAAGCGTCGGCGACGGCGCCATTCGCGAATGCCTCGCGCGCGCCGCCCGAGCCTCACGCGACCAAATAATGTCGCCGAAGGCCTGCGGTTTGCCGCCGCCAACTCGCCAGATCAACCGCCGACGCCGGTGTATTCCTCGTCCGTCTTGAGTTGCAACCCCATCAGCACATAATCGTGCGAGATGGTCTGCATGTCTTTCACGTAGTCCGGCAGGCGCAGGAAAGTGGTGAACCCGATCAGGCTGAAAACCTTCATCGCGGCTTCCTGTTCGCCGATGAACTCGGCTTCGGCCCGTTCCAGCCCCAACTGCCGCGCGATGCCCAGCGCTTCCGTCACGAGCGCGCGGGCCAGGCCCCGGCCACGGAACGCGGGATGCACCAGCACGCTGACGCGGCCGATGTGCCGTTTCCAACCGCCCAATTGCTGGTGAAGCGTGGCGTCGCCGATGATCCGCCCGTCCAACAACGCCAGCAACGGCAGGTTGCGGCCGAGGTCGATGTTCTGGCACCAGTCGTGGATCACCTGCGGGTCGGTGACGCGGTGCTTGATGAACATTCGCTCGGGTTCCGGCACGGCCTGAAAGAATTCGTGGAAGGCCTTTTCGTCCGCCGGCTCGAGGGGCCGAAGCGTGCAGCGAAAACCGCCCTTGAGTTCAATATCCTTGGGAAATTCATCCACTACCGCGTCTAGAGACATAGGCTTTTCGGATTCGAGTTTCCCGCACTTTACGCCGGTCGTCCCGCGCGGCGCAAGCGTCAATGCGGGCGGAACGAAGATAGATCACCGGCAATCCCCGAGCCGTGGCGGAGCGCCTTTTCGTCGATGCTGGTCGGATCGATGCTCCACCGGCCGGCGAGCGTGGGAACCTTTTCGGCGTTGGTCGGCGTCGGCGGACCCGCGTCAAAACTGAAGCCGGCTTCCCGCGCGCCGTAGTCGAGGCATTTCATTTCGAGCGCCCGCTCGGCGCTGGTCATCTGGCCTTGATTCCATAGCGTTTCCCCGGCCCAGGCGTAGGCGCGAATGACCCGGCCGCTGGCGGCAATCGCCCACGCGTGATGGTTCAACACGCGATTCGCGCTGAAGAACTGAACTTCGCCGAGTTCCTTGCTGGCGCTGAGCAGCAGCCGAAAACAGGCGTCGATGTCATCCGCCGGGTCGGGCAACGCGGGTCCGAAGACCAGGATCCAGCCGGCGATCGGCGGCGAAATGAAAAGACCACGATCACGTTCGGTGGCGATGCCGTCCGCCCAGGAGCACGGGGTCGGATTATGCAGCCCCAAGGCCGCCTGCGCCGCCGCCGGGTTGCGGCTCTTGATGGCGAGCCAGCGAGACGGTGACGGCCCGGTCGGGAACGGCTTTTCCGTCGGGGAAACTTTGGGATCGAAGGCGCTGGCCGGCCAGTGGTGGGACGAACGATTTTTCTGCACCCAGTGGCAAACCAGGATGACCAAGACGACGCCCAGGCTGACCGTAACGCCCAATAGCATCAACAACAGCAAGGCGATCACATCTTGGTCCACAACGCTGGCCATGAGGGCAATTTACCCTTTGTTTCCCGATGTTCAACGACAAAACGGCGCGACCCGCCGTCGCGAAAGGTTTGAGTTGGTCCTTTCAGCCTGCGTGCCAGAACCCAAATCCCGGCGCAACGCAGGTATCGACATTTCTTTGTCACAGTACTAGAGTCCGCGGCTTGTCGAATGAATGTTTTAATCTGCGACCCGATCTCACCTAAGGGAATTGCCCTGCTCCAGCAACGCAAGGAGTTCAACGTCACCGTTTTGGACCGGCGCCTGCCGGAGGCCGAGCTGATTCCGATCATCGGCGAAACCGCGGCGATGGTGGTCCGTTCCGAAACGAAGATCACGCGCAAGGTGATCGCCGCGGCGGGCAAGCTGCGCGTCGTCGGCCGCGCGGGCGTTGGCGTGGATAACGTCGATGTCGAGGCGGCCACGGAGCGGGGGATCGTGGTGATGAACACCCCCGGCGGGAACACGATTTCCACCGCGGAATTGACCTTCTCGATGCTGATGTCGCTGGCGCGCAACATCCCGCAGGCCAACGCCTCGATGAAGGCGGGGGAATGGAATCGCAAGGCGTTTCAGGGCGTCGAGTTGTGCAACAAGACGCTCGGAATTCTGGGCATGGGGCGGATCGGCAGCGAAGTGGCCCGGCGCGCGATCGCGTTCGGCATGCGCGTGCTCGCCTACGATCCCTACCTGACGATCTCACGCGCCAAGGCGCTTCAGGTCGAGCTGGTCGAGTTGGACGAGATTTACGCCCGGGCGGATTTTCTCACCGTTCACATGCCGATGAGTCCCGAGACCAACGGCATGTTGAACGCCGCGGCCTTCGCGAAAATGAAGCGGGGCGCGCGGGTGCTCAATTGCGCCCGCGGCGGGATCATCAACGAGGCCGACCTGCTGGCCGCGATCAAGAGCGGGCAGGTCGCGGGCGCCGCGCTCGACGTTTACGAGGTCGAACCGCCGCCGAAGGATTTCGCGCTGCGACAATTGCCGCAGGTCATCATGACCCCGCACCTCGGGGCGAGCACCGAGGAGGCGCAGGAAAACGTCGGGATCGAGGTCGCCGAGGCGATCATCGATTATCTCCTTAACGGCGCCGTGCGCAACGCGGTGAATTTCCCGAACCTCGACGCGAAGACCTACGAGATCGTCAAACCGTATCTCAACCTGGGCGAAAAGCTGGGCCGGTTGCTCGCGCAATTAGCCCCCAAACGGAACGAGCGCCTCGTCGTCACGTACGGCGGCAAGGCGACCGAAGTCCCCGCCGACCCGATCACCCGCGCCGTGCTCAAAGGCTTCCTCGAATTCGCCGGTGGCAAAGAGGTCAATCAGGTGAACGTCCGGTCGATGGCCAGCGCCCTCGGCCTTTTGGTCGAGGAGATCCGTTCCAACGAGGAGACCGATTTCAGCGAATGGCTGCATGTCGCGGCCTTCGCGGATGGACAAAAAGTTTCGGCGGGCGGCACTTTCTTCGGGCGGCGCCATTTTCCGCGCATCGTGCGGGTGAACAGCCACCCCGTGGAAATCGTGCCCGACGGTGTCCTCTTTCTCGTCACGAACAAAGACCGTCCCGGAATGGTCGGCCATATCGGCTCGTTGCTGGGCAAGTACCAGGTGAACATCGCCAGCATGAGCCTCAGCCGCGAGCAAATCGGCGGTCAGGCGCTGACGATCCTGAACCTTGACAGCGTGCCGCCGCCGGCGTTGCTCGAAGAAGTGCAGAAAGACCCGGATATCATCCACGCCCAAGTGATCAGTTTGTAGGTGACGCATGGCTGGCAAGCTCCGGTAGTTCATTTAATCGGACTCGCGTTCGTCGTGGCCGAAAGCGCGGCCTGCTGCTCGACGGTTTCCCAACCGCCGCCGAGCGCCTTGTAGAGCGCGATGAGGTTCGCGGAAACGGCGCGGTCACTCTGCGCGAGTTGATCCTGCGCCTGATACAAAGAGCGTTCGGCGTCGAGCACGTTGAGGAAGCCGGTTAGTCCGTTCTTGTAAAGGTCGCGCGCGAGCTGCAGGGAGTTCTGACTCGACGACACGGCTTCCGCCAGCGATTGGCGGCGCGTTTGCTCCTTCGCGTACGACACCAGCGCGTTCTCAACTTCTTCGAAGGCGGTCAACGCCGTTTGCTCATAGGCGGCCAGGGCTTGTTCCTGGCGGGCATTCTGGACTTTGATGTTCGCGCGGACCCGGCCCGCGTCGAAGATTTTCCACTGCACGGTCGGACCGACCGACCAGAGCCGGCTGCCGCTGGTGAACCAATCGCTGGCGCTGACGCTGGTGAAACCCGCGACGCCCGTCAGGGAGAATTTCGGGAACAAGTCCGCCGTCGCGACACCGATGTCGGCGGTCGCCGCGGCCAATTGACGTTCCGCGCGCCGCACGTCCGGCCGGCGTTGCAACAATGCGGAGGGCAGGCCGGCGGGAACCTCCGGCGGCGCGGTTGGGATGGGCGCCTCGGCGGACAATTCCGCCAACAACGAACCGGGCGCCTGGCCGAGCAGCACGCCGAGCCGATGGATCGCGGCCTGCAGGGAACTCTCCAGTTCCGGGATCTCCGCCCGGGTCGTCGCGAGGAGCGTCGCCGACTGTTGGACGTCGAGATCGCCCGTTAACCCGTGCGCCAATCGGTCGCGCGTGATGTCCAGCGCCTCAGCCTGCGCCGCGACGTTTTCGCGGGCGATGGCCAGCCGGCGTTGAAAGCCGCGCGCCTCGACGTAGTTGCGGGCCACGTCTCCTAATAGCGTCATCAAGGTGGCCCGCCGGCCGAACTCGGCGGCGCCGACTTCGGCTTGAGCGGCTTCGACCGCGCGCCGTTTGCCGCCAAAAACATCGAGTTCCCATGAGGCGTCAAACCCAGCCTGGTAAACGTTGTTCTCGAAGGGCACCCCGGGCGGGATCGGCAGCGACCCGAGGACGGGCTGATGATGGCTGGTTCCGAGCCGCGAGTAAGAGCTGGCGGCGTCGGCGGTCGGGCCGAGGTTCGCGGTCGCGAGGCCGTACTGCGCCCGCGCCTCGCGCACCCGCGCCTGAGCGACGCGCAAATCAAGATTCGAGCGAGTCGCGCGCTCGATCAGCGAATCCAGTTCCGGATCGTGGAATTTTTTCCACCAGTCGGCGAGTTCCGCCGGCGTGTCGGTTTCACCGCCGGTCATCGGAGCGCTCCAATGAGCGGGCGCGGTGAGCGAGGCGGTTTGATAGTTCGGACCGACGGCGCAACCGGCGGCCACTAAGGCCAGGAACGCCGCCGACGTAAGAGAGTTCAGATTCATAGGGAGCCTTTCTTTCAATGGGCCGCGATCGGCCCGCGGACTTTTGCCTTTTTGAGAAACAGCGCGCCGATGATGCACACGAAGCACAAGAGCGCGAAGCAACGGAAGTTATCGAGATAAGCGAGGAGATTCGCCTGGGTGACCAGGGTGTGATAGACGGAGCCGAGCGCCTGCTGTTGCGCGGTCACCGCGTCGCCATGAACGGCGAGCGCGTTGGTCAGCGTCTGGAGTCGCGCTTGATAGGCCGAATCATAAGGTGTCAAGTGGGCCGCCAGCGTCGTTTGATGCGCCTGCGCGAAGCGCGCGACCAGGGTCGTGACCAGCGAGATGCCGACGCTGCCGCCGACGTTGCGCATGAGGTTGAAGATCCCGCTGGCGTTGCCCATCTGCTCCGGCTTGAGCGCGCCCAGGGCCAGCGTGTTCAAAGGCACGAACATAAACGCAATCGAGACGCCGCTGAAAAACAGCGGCCAGAATAATATCCACGGCGAAAGATCGAGCGAAATATAGGACAGCGCCAGGGCCGCCGCTCCGAACGAGAGGAAACCGCCGGCGACGAGATAGCGTCCCTGAATCTTGCTGACCAGTTTGCCGGCCAGCGGCATCGCGATCACCGCGCCCAACCCGCGTGGGATCATCGCGTAACCGCTCTGCAACGCGGTGTAACCCATTAACGATTCGAGGAACAACGGGATGATCGCCGTCAGCCCGTAAAGCGTCACGCCGGCGAAGAACATCAGCCCGAGGCCTAAGCTAAAGTTGTAATTCTTCAGGACGCGGAGATCGACGAACGGCTTGTCGGTCGTCAGCGCCCGCGCGACAAACGCGATCAAACCAGCCACCGCGACGAACGTCATCAAGACGATGAAATGGGAGCCGAACCAATCGTCCTCCTGGCCTTTGTCGAGCAGCACTTCCTGGCTGGCGAGCCAAACCGACATGAAACTGAAGCCGATCAGGTCGAGCCGCGGGGCGCGCGCGTTCCGCAGCCATTGCGGGTCGTGAATGAAACGCTGCATGAGCGCGAGCGCGAGCGTCCCGACCGGCACGTTGATGAAGAAAATCCAGCGCCAGCTATAATTCTCCGTGAGCCAGCCGCCGAGGACCGGGCCGAGGATCGGCGCCGTCACGACGCCGAGTCCGTAAACGCCCATCGCCTGCCCTTGTTTCTCTTTCGGAAAAGCTTCCAAGAGGATCGCCTGGGCAATCGGCTGGAGGGCGCCGCCGCCCGCGCCTTGAATGATCCGCAGGACGAGCAACGCCGGAAGACTGGTGGCCAGGCCGCAGAGAAACGATGACACCGTGAAGATCGCCACGCAGGTCATCAGAAAGCGTTTGCGGCCGAAGCGCTGTCCAAGCCAGCCGGTGGCCGGGATCACGATCGCGTTGGAAATGAGGTAGGTCGTGAGCACCCAGGTCGATTCATCGGTCGAGACCGAAAGGCTCCCGGCGATGTGCCGGAGCGACACGTTCGCGATCGAGGTGTCCAGCACTTCCATGAAGGTGGCCAGCATCACCGAGAGCGCGATCAACCACGGATTCACGGGCGTTGGGGATTCGTCGCGGTTCATAGCGGTGGGTGGTTGAGGGTGGGCGGTTACGGTTATTTGACCCGGACTTCCGGCACGACCGACATGCCGGCGCCAAGGACGTATTTCGCATCGGGCGCGTTATCGAGCAGGATTTTGACCGGCACGCGCTGGACCACTTTGACGTAATTTCCCGAGGCGTTCTCGGGGGGCAACAGACTGAAGCGCGCGCCCGCGCCCGCTTGGATGCTGTCCACGTGACCCGGAAATTTCACGCCCGGATAGGCGTCCACTTTCACCTCGACCGGCTGGCCGGGGCGCATGTTGGCCAATTGGGTTTCCTTGAAATTCGCGATCACCCAGACTTGGCGCGGCACGATCGCGAGCAGCGCCTGGCCGGTCTGGACGTAAGCGCCCGACTCAACGGTGCGATGCGTGACGTAGCCCGCGTCCGGCGCGGTGACCCGGGTGTAAGAGAGATCGAGTTCGGCCTGCCGCACGGCGGCCTCGCTTTTCTGCGCTTCGGCGGCGGCGGTCTGGATGTTGGCGCGGTCCAGAATCACTTGCGCTTCCGCGGCCAGTTCGCGATTGCGCGCCACATCGACCGCGGCGGTTGAGGAACGGGCCAGCGTGGCCGCCAAGTCGAGTTGACTCTCGGAGACGCCGCGGCTGCCGACCGCCTGATACCGTTTCGAGTCGGCCTCGGCCCGTTGCGCCTCGGCTTCCGCCGCGACGACGCCCGCCTTCTCCTGGCTGATTTTCGCCTGGTCCACGGCGAATTGCGCGTTGGCCTGCTCGACGCGGCTCCGGGCCGCGGCCAGATTAGCGCGGGCTTGATCGAGGCTGGCTTGATAGTCGCGCGGGTCGATCAGCAACAGTTCTTCGCCTTGCTTCACCGACTGGTTGTCGTTGACCAGCAGTTGCGCCACGCGACCGGCGACCTGCGGCGCGATCGGCGTGACGTGCGCCTCGATGAAAGCGTCGTCCGTGGATTCGAACGGAGCCACGTACTTAGAATAATAGGTCCCCACCGCCAGCCCCGCCGCCAAAACCACGGCGCCGATCGCCAGAGGGCGGCGGCTGCGGGTCGTTTTCGGGGTCGTGGGCTGCGGGGTCGGGGCGACTGGCTTCTCGGGCGGGAGTTGATCCGGGGCGCTGGGTTCGGTCCGACTCGGCCGGCGGGGCGTGGTGGTGGGTGTCAACGTGGATAACGCCAGGGCTTCGGGATGGTCGAGAGTGGCTGCATTCATAAGGTCCGCTTGGTTAACTTTTCAATTTGATTCGACGTTCTACACCTGCTATATCACCTTCCATGCCACCTTCGCGCGTTTAGCATAACACGTTAAATATAAATTCGTTATGTGTTAGCTTGACGAGATTGGTTTAGGGTCGAAATATTGAACGTGCGAAAAACCGTCCTGCTTAAAGGTTGAAAAATCGTCCCTTGTGTGGCAGGCTTCAATTATGGAAGTGGAATTTGACGATCGGTTTGATCCCAACTTTGCCAGCCGACTGTTGTTGGAAATCGCGCAGGAGCAATCGCTCGACCTCTTGTTGAAGAAACTGGTTCGGCGCGTCATGGAGCGGCCGGCGCTTTCGCGGGTCCGCATCTGGCTGATCGATAAGGGCGACATCTGTGCCACCTGCGCGCGGAGAAAGGAGTGCCCGGATCAAACGCGCTGCCTCCACGCGGTCGCCGGCGGCAGCAACCTGCTCGGCAAGGAGAGCGAGGAATACGTTCGGCTGACCGACCGGTTCGCGCGCATCCCGCTCGGCGTTGGCGTCGTGGGGAAGATTGGCGCGACCGGGCAGGCCATCGTACTCGGGGACTTGGACAAGGATCCGGGCGAACTCGCCTACATCGATTGGCTCAAGCCGGAGCAAATTCGCGGCTTCAGCGGCGCGCCGATTTCGTTCAAAGGCGAAGTGCTCGGTGTGATCGCGGTTTTTAGTCGGGCGAATATTCCCGAGGACGCGCGGGTTTGGGGGCGGGTCTTCGCGGACCACATCGCCGGCGCGATCGCCAACGCGCGCGCGTTCGAGGAGATTCAGCGGCTGAAAACGCAACTCGAGCAACAAAACGCCTACCTCCAGGAGGAAGTGGTCGAAGCCAAGGCCTTCGGCGATCTCGTGGGCCAAAGCGCGGCGTTGCGGCAGGTCGTCAGCCAAATCGATTTGGTGGCTCCGACCGACGCCTCCGTTCTGATCCTCGGCGAGACCGGCACGGGCAAGGAATTGGTCGCGCATGAAATTCATCGCCGCAGCCGCCGGAAGAACCAGCCGTTGATTCGGGTCAATTGCGCGTCGATCCCGAAGGAATTGTACGAAAGCGAGTTTTTTGGCCATGTGAAGGGCGCCTTCACCGGCGCGATCAAAGATCGCGCGGGCCGCTTTGAGACGGCCGAGTGCGGCACGTTGTTTCTGGATGAAATCGGCGAAGTCCCGCTCGAATTGCAGAGCAAGCTGCTGCGTGTGTTGCAGGAGAAACGCTACGAGCGGGTCGGGGAGGATCGCACCCGGCGCGCGGACGTGCGCATCATCGCCGCGACGAACCGCGATTTGAAAAAGGAAGCGAGCGCCGGTCGTTTTCGCGAAGACTTGTTCTATCGGCTCAGCGTCTTTCCGATCCAAGTCGCGCCCCTGCGCGATCGCAACGCGGACATTCCGCTCTTGGCGCAGCATTTCATCGAGCTTTCCGCGCGGGAGATGGGTTGCCCCAAACCACGGTTGACTCGGGCGGGCGTGGCGCGCCTCCAAAGTTACGACTGGCCGGGAAATATCCGCGAACTGCGCAACGTGATCGAGCGCGCGGTCATCCTCGCGCGCGGCGGCGCGCTCGAATTCGACCTGCCGGTGAACGATGCTCCGCTGTCCGAGCGTTCGCCGAAACCTCTGTCCGAAACCGGCGAAGCCCGGGCCTTTCTCACCGAAGCCGAGTTGCAAGGGCGCGAGCGCGAAAATCTGCGGCTGGTTCTGGAAAAATCGGGCTGGAAAATCAAAGGCGCGAACGGCGCGGCGGAACTGCTCGGCCTCAAACCGACCACGCTGCTCTCGCGGATGAAGAAGATGGGATTGAAGCGTCCGCGCCTCTCGGAGGAATAGGCGGCAACCCATCGGTCTGCGGGACCGGTGAGCCAAGCCGATCTGATACCGTTGGATCTTGATCTCAGCCGTCCCGGTTCGGGAGTTAAATCAATTCGCATTGAACCCGGCGTTGAAACGCCGGGCTGGTTTCGACGGTCTCTTGGGGACCACGCGCGACGCCGAGAGCGTGAATGCAAGGGCACCAACGCGGACGCGCGGGTCCCGCCGGATGATTTCGACCTCCGCCCTCCTGAAACGCCCGCTTCCGCAAATCGCTTTGTGTCACACAGGGAACGTGTTAGCCTCGCCCGCAGTTATGCACCTGACGCACCGAAAAAGCTGCCGGATTTGCGGTTCGACTTCGCTTCGCCGAGTCATTGATTTGGGGCCGCAGCATCTCCAGGGTTCGTTCGTGAAACCGGGCGACGAGGCGCCGCCGATGCGCCGCATCCCGTGCGTGCTGGTCCGTTGCGATCCCACCAGCGATGAAAACGCCTGTGGACTTTTGCAGATGGAGCATAGCGTGCCACCCGAGATTCTTTACTCGTCGTATTGGTATCGCTCGGGCACGAACCAAACGATGCGCGATCACCTTTCCGGCATCGCCACGAGTGCGCGTGAATTGGTCCGCAAGAAGTCCGGCGCCGCGCTCGACATCGGCTGCAATGACGGGACGCTGCTGAAGAATTATCCGAAAAACTGGCGGCGCGTGGGCATCGATCCCTCGGACATCGCGCAAGAGATCAGCGGTGGCATCGAGGTGATTCAGGACGTGTTTCCTTCCGCCGAATTATTGCGCCGTCACGCGCGCTTGAAGTTTGACGTGATCACCTCGATCGCGATGTTTTACGACCTGGAGCAACCGACCGAGTTTGTCCGCCAGATCCAGCGTTGGCTGGCGCCGGACGGCGTCTGGATCGTCGAGATGTCCTACATGCCGTCGATGCTCGAGATGAACTCGTACGACACGATTTGTCACGAGCATCTGGAGTATTACAGCCTGTCAGTCATCGAGAACATTCTGCGGCGGGCGGAGTTGAAGGTATTTCGCGCCGAGTTGAACCCGATCAATGGCGGCAGCATCCGCTGCTACGTCACCCACGCGGGAAGCTCGGCGCATCGCGCCGAAGAGTGGGCCGCGGGCGTCAAAAAACTCCGCCGTCTGGAGTTCGACCTGGAGCTGGACACCGACAAGCCGTACAAGTCCTTCCAAGATCGGATTAATCTGCACCGCGACGAGTTGGTGGCGCTGCTCCGGCGGTTGAAGCGCGAGGGCAAGCGCATCCACATCTACGGCGCCTCGACCAAGGGGAACACGATTCTGCAATGGTGCAATCTGGACAGCCGGATCATCGACTGCGCCGCCGAGCGAAACCCGGACAAGTTCGGGGCGTTCACGCTCGGCACGGAGATTCCGATCATCAGCGAAGCCGATTCCCGCGCGCTCAAGCCGGACTACTACCTCGTGCTGCCGTGGCATTTTAAAGCGGAGTTCATGGCCCGCGAGCAGGCGATGCTCGAACAGGGGACTGGTTTTATCTTCCCGTTGCCGACGATCGAGGTCATCAAGGCCAAATAACCGCCGCCCCGGCACGCCATGGAAGCCCTCATCTTCGGCGCGAGCGGTCAGGACGGTTATTATCTGGCGCGCCAGTGCGCGGAACGGGGGTTCACGGTGACGGGTGTTTCCCGGCGCCGCGGGGAAATTGTCGGCGACGTCGCGGACCGCGCTTTTGTCACCGACTTGATTCGTGCGCGCCAACCCGGGTTGATCTTCCATCTGGCCGCGCGTTCGAGCACGCATCACGACGCGGCCGCCGAGAACCACGCCACCATTGGCGGCGGGACGCTGAACATTCTCGAAGCCGTTTACCAGCACAGCCGGGAAAGCCGCGTCTTCCTGGCGGGAAGCGCCCTGCAATTCGTCAATCGCGGCGAACCGATTTCCGAGGACGACCCCCTCGACGCCTCCAGCCCGTACGCGGTGGCGCGCAATTATTCCAATTTCCTGGCCCGCTACTATCGGCGCCTCGGCGTGAAGGTCTTTTTCGGTTACCTGTTCCACCACGAAAGTCCGCGGCGCAAACCCGGGCACGTCAGCAAGGTCATCGCGGACGCCGCCCGTCGCGCCGCGGCGGGAGAGAAGTTCACGCTCGAAATCGGCGACGTGTCGGTCACCAAGGAATGGACCTTCGCCGGCGACATGACCGAAGCGATGCTTCGACTGACCGAGCAGGACGCGATTGCGGAGGCCAATTTGGGCAGTGGTGTCGGGCGCTCAATCGCGGAGTGGGCCGAAGCGTGCTTTGGCGCCGTCGGGCGCGATTGGCACGACTACCTGGCGCAAAAGCCGGGCTACACCGCGGAATACCCACGGCTCGTGTCCAACCCGTCCCGTATCCACGCGCTCGGGTGGCAGCCGAAAACGTCGTTTTCAGAACTGGCGCGGATGATGGTGGCTGATGAGGCGCGAGAGTGATGTGGGTGACGGCGAAGAGGGTTGATTTTGGAGTGCGTCGGCAGAGCGTAGCGACGACGACGCTTTCGTCGGGCAGGGCGTGTGCTCCCGTTCGGGTTGCTGAGCCGTCACTTCGGCGCCCAAAGCGGTGTCGCGCTGCGCTTGCCACCGCACTCCATGGAGCGCTCGAACAAAAGTTGCCGCGCGGCGTGGAGTGCGTCGGCAGAGCGGAGCGGCGACGACGCTTTCGCCGGGCAGGGGGTGTGCTCCCGTTCGGGTTGCAGAGCCGTCACTTCGGCGCCCAAAGCGGTGTCGCGCTGCGCTTGCCACCGCACTCCATGGAGCGCTCGAACAAAAGTTGCCGCGCGGCGTGGAGTGCGTCGGCAGAGCGGAGCGGCGACGACGCTTTCGCCGGGCAGGGG
>CAZFVY010000024.1:0-7929 GCA_964522665.1 uncultured Verrucomicrobiota bacterium
TTTCCTTTCGCTTGCCAACGGGGGCAGGCTGGTTTATTTTTCGGAAAGTAGGTGGAGCCGGAGGGAGTTGAACCCTCACCGCAGCGGGTAGCAATCCGAGCAGCGTTCCGAACCGGCCCCACCCCTTTCCTTCTGTTTCTGATGGCCTCATCAGCGCACGCCTAACGTGCGGAGGCCCCGCTTGCGCGGGGACTTTCGGCCTTTCAATTATCTGTGCCGGTCAACGAATCGGTGAGGGCGATCATCCATGAGGGGCGATCGTCGTCTTCCGGCTCGGTGCGCGCGGGCGGGGCGGGATGGGAGGGGATGGGAGTGATGGGAATTATGTTTGTGGGCGGACCGGCTTCGCCAAGGCTCCGACGCGGCGAGTCGTCGGAAGGCTCGGTGGACGGAGTGGACGCGGACTTATCGCGCGCCGCGATCTCTTCCGTCTGGCTGATGTGGAAGACGGTGCAGTTTACCGGACGGCCGCGCGAGCGTTTGGTTTCGCCTTGGGTGGATGCGTCGGCCCCGTCTTCGCCGGGGCTCCCGCCATCGGATGGCTCGTCGCCGGCGTCGCCGCAGGGGATCCACGAGCAGATTTTGACGCCATGCTCGCCTTTGCGGACGGCGCGGCCCAGGGCGCGCCAGGCGTGAAAGGTGAAGACGTTCTCGCGGGGCTTGATGTCAGCTTCGGGGATGCCTTTGGCGGCGAAGCCTTCGAAGATGAGCGGGTAGTTGGCGAGGGAAGGACCGGAGATGGCGCGCTGAAGGGATTCGGAGGGATTGGCGGACTGGCGGCCGCGGCGGTTCTTCGCGCGACGCTTGCCGGCGCGGCGACCGCGCGCGGATTCCTCAGGTGGTCGGTCCGGCTCGGTCGCGGGACTTGGATGGCTTACGTCCTTTGTCGCTGAAGTTATAGGGGACGGATCGGCGTTTGCCGCGAGGGCGAGTGGATTGAAGCGGACTCGTCGTGGTGGTGGTTTGGTTTTCATGTGGTGATGGTTTGTTGAGGTCGGGAAAATAGCCGCGGTCGCGCAGGCTGAGCCACGGGGTGGCGTGACGCGGATCGCCGATGATAAGGTGATCGGCGAGCCGAATCTTGATCGTGTGGCAGGCGCGCGCCAGGAAGCGGGTGGCAAAGACGTCCGCCTCGCTGGGCGTCGGATCGCCGCCGGGATGATTATGGGCCACGAGGATGGACTGCGCGCCCACGGCAATGGCAGGACGCAGGACATCCGCCGGATGAAAGATCAGGGCGTTATCGACGCCGATGGCGACGAGATGGAAAGCGAGCAGGTGACGTCGGGCGTCGAGCGGGAACGCGACGAGGCATTCTTGCTGCGGGCGGTACCAGGGCGCGGCGGTGACATGCTTGCGCCAGAAGTGGACAATGGAATCGTTGGTGTGGAGTTCGGGATAAATATGCGGGCAGGAACGTAGGCAAACGATTTTAAGCTCGAATGGTTCGTAATGTTCCACGGTCCGATGTCCCTAAAGCCCTAGTATGAACGGTGTTCTGAATACCCGGTTTCGGAGGACAGGATTTCACAGGGCGTGGATTTTAACAAATAGTAAACACCTAGAGGAAAGTGATTAAGCGCAATCCCTGATGGAAAATCATAGGGGGTTTCCCGTATTGGATGGGAGGAATGGGAGTGATGGGAAGAATGTTTACAACGGATACATGTTTACGTTTTGGCGGGCGCGCGCGCGTGGGCATCATGGCGGGATGCAGCAAGGCAAGAAAGGGAAGCCGGTGGCGGTGCGGCTGGACGCGCGGCTCGAGGATCAGTTGCGCGAGGTGGCCGAGGCCACGGGGAATTCGCTGGCGGAGGTGATCGAGGCGTGCGTCGCGGCGAGTCTGCCGGCGGTCGGGAAAAGGCTCGCGCGGGAGAGAACCCGCGCGCTCGCAAGGCTGAAGGCTAAGGGCTGAACGCTGAAGTGGGGTTAGCCGGTTCGGTGAGGGCGCGAAGGACGATGACGCCGGCGCTGAGGATGGTTAGCTCGACATGGGCCCCGGACTCGAAGCCGGCGCGGCGGAGCCAGTGGCCGCGGAGGCGGACTTTCGGCGCGCGGCGCGCGGGATTGAAATGGGCACCGTCGGATTCGATTTTCAGGCGACGAATTCGGGAGCTGTGTTTCATGGAGAGTTTAATGGACTTCGTCGATTTGGATGAAGTTGCTGACGAGGTGGGCGTAGAGGTCTTCGGCCAAGCTGCCTTCGCCGTCGATGCTGCATCGGCAGCGGCCGGGCGTGTAGGGCGAGGTGGAGAGCGCGGAATAAAGGTTGGACCATTGGCCGCCGTGATAGTCGTGGGCAAACCAGTAGATGGCGACTTCGCAGTCGTCCGCGAAGCCGTCTTCGTTCTGGCAGCCGGAGGCGCGCAGGGTTTGGAGCATTTCTTCTTTGTCGGGATCAGGGATGCGAGCGATCGCGCTCATGGGGTGCCTTTCGTTTTGAGGTTAACTGAATACGGACTGCTGCCGCCGGCGGGGAGCGTCGGCGGCAGTGGGTCGGGATTCAATTCTCGGCGTCGTTGGGTTGCGGCTTCAGCCTAATTGCACGCCGAGTCGCAGGGTGTCTTCGCTGTGCCAGTGGCCTTGTTCGCAGCGGAACATGACGTAGCGGGCGCGGAGCGCGGCGTACCGTTTATGGCCAAAAAGTTTTCGGATGGTCATACCGCGCGGCAACGGCTCGATGCGGTCGGGACCGCACTTGGGGAGCAGGCCGGCGACGAGCCGGCGCCGGGATTTCAGGGATGGGCCGGTTTTCATGCGGCTTGCTCGTAGTGATTGGCGACGGCGGCGTGGTGCGCGGAGCGCGCGTGGATCTGCACTTCGCGCGGCTCGTGTTCGCAGGCCCACTCGACGATGAGCGCGGCGCGGCGGTTCTGGAGGGTGATCTGGCGTTTGGCGCGGGTGATGTCGCGACGGAGGCGGGCGATTCGCCCACGGAGTATTTGGGTTTCCTTGGTCATAGGAAGAATGGGAGTTAGGGGTTTTGATGGGAGGTGAGGGGAAAGGCTGAATGCTAAAGGCTAAACGCTAAAAGAAATGTCTGCACTTCAGCGTTTGGCCTTCAGACTTGAGCCTTCGTTTCGCGCTCGGATGATTACCAGCCGGGGCTGCTGCCGCCGTGGTCGCTGCACATGGAGTGCTGCTCCTCATAGCGATCGGCTTCGGCGTTTTCGCTGGACCACTTCGCCCAGCAATCGGGGCACGAAGTGTGGGATTTACCGCCGTGGCGGGCGTAGCCGATTTGGTCGCCTTTCTGGATGGCGTGGCCGCAGGTTCCTTGGGAATCGAAACGGGCCGTGATAGTGCGGTAGTCGTGGAAGCGGACTTCGCGGGAGAAGGATCTGCCGTATCTGCTCATGGTGTCTTCTGTCGTTGAGGTTTCGGAGGTTCACCCGTAAACGCAAAAAGGCCGTGAACGTCGGGAGGACGTTCACGGCGGGCGGCGGTTCGGGATGGACCTGGTGGACGGGAATGGACGGGGTGGACTGATTAAGCGTGGACCGGGGAAATTATTTCGCGCCGTTCTACGCGGGCCGGATTGTTCAACTCCGGGCCGGAGTAGCGACGTGGGTCGTGAGGAAACCCAATTCTCCCAGGGAAATTTTCCGCTCCGCAAAAAATGAAATAAAAAAACGCCCCGCAGAACGTGGGGCGTTCTACGGGGCGTTGGCGTGGGGCGGGCGCCGCGCGGTTAGGCGGCTTGGGCGGCGAGTTCGGCGGGCGCGTCCGTGGTCGGCGCGTCGGTCTCCTCGGTCGGGGCGTCCTGGGTCGGGGCGTCGGTGGTGGCGTTCGCCTTTTCCTTGTCCGCGAGTTCTTGCGCGGCCTTTTTGGCGGCGTCGCGTTCGGCTTTGTCGCGGGCCTTGAGTTCTTCGGCCCATGAATTGAGGAGTTCATCCTTGAAGCCGGACTTGGCCCAACGGTGGGACAGGTCGCGCGTGGTTTGGAACATGGCCTTGGCCGTGCCGGGCGAGCGTTCGCGCTTGGCCATGTCGTCCACCTCGGCGATCATTTCGCTCATAATGAGCGTGTGCATGTTGAGGCGGAGGGCCATGCGGATGGTGCCCAGGAGCAGCTCGGCGCTGAGTTCTTCGGTTTTGCCGTCGGCGTTTTCCACTTGGCCTTTCAACTGGCGTTTGAGTTCGCGGAGTTGTTTGGCGCCGTCGGAAGGACGGTCGTGGAGGATGCGGGCGGCTTCGATCACGGAGGCGTGCTTCAGGTCTTCGACCAGGTTGTAGATGGTGGCCGCGGTCGCGAGCCATTCGTATCCGCAATTGAAGTAGTCGCTTTCGCCGATGATCTTGCCCGTGATGACGTAGGCGTTATAGGCCACACTGCACGCTTCGGCGTGGTTGTTCGGGAATTCGCCGGTGACGTTCCGGTGGTAATCCTTGAAGCTCGTTCCGCCGGAGATGTCCCCGGACAATTGCTTTTTGGCGTACACCACTTTGAAGGCGGCCATGATGCGGCCGGCTTCGACGTGCTTGCCGGTAAACTTTTCCCGCGCTTTGTTCGCGTTGCGTTGCAGTGAGACGTGCGCTTTGGCCATCTCGGTGAGTTTGGTGATGTCCAGCTTAATGAGGTTTTCAAAAGAGGGACGTTCAACTTTGTCTGCCATAGGATTTGCCTGTGCTAAGAGTTGTCCAGTGGTGCCCGTGGACGCGGGATTGCGTGCCGGCGCGTTCATACGAGCGCGCCCCTTGCAAAGTGACACTTTCAAACCGCGCGACTCTAGCGCGCTCCGGCCCGGAGTAGAGCCGGCCGCCGCGTCCGCGCGCAACGGGCGCGTGAACTGGCGGTCGGCCGTTCTACTCACAGTCCAAAGCGTAGGCAACGCGTGGAATGAGGGTGGAGACTAACTCAAGTCTCATTGCACCGGGGTTTTAGAAACGCGCCGTTCTAAGGAGCGGAGCGTAACCCCGGTGACGTGAGTGTTGAGTGTTGAGGGGATAGGGCAGGCCAAGTGTTGGCTTGCGGTTTGACTGCGGAAAACGCGCGATTGACCGCGCGCCGCGCGCTTGCGGCGCGCGCAATCGCTTGCGCGATTGCCTTCACTACTAATGCGCCCGATTAGCGGACCCAGCAACCGACGCGCCCGCCGTTCCACTCCGGCCCGGAGTGGAACGGCAAAACGCATCGGCGCACGGGGCGCGCGTGAACGCAGGCGCGACGCGCGAACCGCGCGCCGGGAAAACCAAGCGCGCCAACGCGCGATTGACTTCAAGACTAATGCGCCGGAATAGCGGACCCAGCAACCGACCGCGCCGCGCGCCGCACGCCTCTAGTGCGCCGGGAAAGCGGACGCTTGCCCGCGCCCGGCCCGGCGCGCGCAACGGGTAGGTGGACCCGGCCCGGCCCGGCCCGCGCCCCGGGCCGCCCGCACGCGTACAGCAAAAGGCCCGGCGCACGGGCGCCGGGCCGCTTGGCCGTTGGACGCTGGACTAGGCGACCGCCGCGCTTGGCTCGCCCGCGCGGACCCACACCGGCCCGATCGCTTCCGACCACACGGGATTGAACGGAGCCGACGGCTTGACCTCGCTTGACTTGCGCGCGACCGTCCCGGACCGCTTGGACTTGCGAGCCCGGCGCGCGACTGGCGAGATCGACTCGACCGACTCGACCGGCGCGACTGGCGCGACCGAACCACTATCCGCGCGTTGCAGATAAGTACGCCGCCAACCGGCCAAAGCGGTTGAGAAATCGGCAGCTTGCTTGGCCCGCGCCCGGCGCACGATGGCCTTGCGCCCGCGCGCATAAAGCACGGCGCGAATGCGCGCCCGGCGCGCGACCGCCAACTTTTGGAGCGCAGGCGCATAGACCCACGTTCCGCGCACGGGCGCAAGGTGGACGCCGCAGACGCCGACCGGCTGGCAGAACTGCGGGCGACGCGCGACCACGCGCGACCGGAGTTCTTTCACCTTGACCGCCGACTCGAATACGCGCTTGGAAAGGCGAACGTCGGCTTGCGCTGGCCGCATCAAATCGCGCGCCGCCGCCAAGGGTATCGTGAACCGCGCCCGCCGCGCCAAGTGACGCGCCCGCGCGCCACCGGGCCGCGCGTGCAGGCTGCCGGTGGGCGTAATCGTCAACGACGTAACCGCATCCCCGGCCCGCCGCGCCGCCGAGTGAAAGCGCAGGACTGCCCGCAATTCCGACTTGGCCGCGCGCAGGTCAATCAACGCGCCCGCCAGCATGAGACGCGCGACGCCCGGCGCGACGCGCAACGCGTAGGTGGACCCGCCGCGCCCGGCCCGCCCGGCGCGGACGCCGGACGGAGTGAATTGAACGCCGGGAGCCACGCGAACCCGGCCCGCCGCCCGCGCGTGATGCACCAGACTTTGCGCCACGACCACCGCCGCCCGGGCCGCGCGAACATCCGCGCCGCCGCCCGAGCAGACGACCGCGCGCCGATGCGCCACGGGCCGCCATTGATTGACGCGTGAACCGACCGGCGCGAATTGCGCCGCGAACGTCAGAGCGTGAACCGCGCCAACACCGTCGCGCGCCGCGCGCACTTCGCCAGCTAATTCGGCCCGGCCCCGCGCCCCGAGAGATGAATAGACGCGGAACTTGACCGTCGGCAAAGGCGCGACCGGCGCGCGGACTTCCGTCCCGATGAACGGCACCGCCCGCGCGACCGGCGCGAATTGCGCGCCCAACGGCGCGCCAGGCGCAACGGCAATCCCGTAGGCGCCGGAACCGAGCACCGCCGCCGCCCGATTTGCTTTGACGGCCGCGCCCGCCGCCAGGCCCGCCGCGCGCAGGTCTCGCAGCAAACCCGCGAAATACGGCAGCTTGCGCCAATGTTTGGACGCCGCCAACGCGAGCCGCGAATCGACTTGGCCAGTCTTCAGAGCTTCGCCCGCCGCTCGATCCGAAGCGTAACCGGCCCGCGCCGCGCTGTCGTGAACCGAGAGACCCCACACGAGACCGCCGACGAACTTGGCCCGCTGGCGCGCGAACCGGCGCGCCGTCGCCGCCGCCGTCCCCCGGCATGATGGCAACGAATGCACCAACGCGCGCCAGACGAAGCGGACCCCGGCCCGGCGCTCGTGCCAAATGCTTTCCTCCGGCCAATTGCCATCGTTCGCCGCCGACCACGCCGCCACGCTGGCCGCAGCAATCTTGACGCTGTCCGCGTCCAAAGGTTCGGATTTGACCGCCGAAACGTGGCCCTTGGCCTTGCGCCCCGTCCATCCGCCATTGCGAGTTAGCGACTTGTGCGCCGCGCGCCAGCATTCGCCGAAAACGTAACGCTCCGCTGGCAGTGTCCAAACGTCGCCGTGGACGTAAGACCACGTGCGCCACGCTTCCCAACCGCCGCCGATGGCGTCGGCGCACGCCTCATCTAGTGACGTGGAGGAGATTGACCCGACGCGACCGCCCGACCGCTCGACGTAGCGCGCGGCTTTCGCGGCCATCCCCGAGGAGTGAATCGACAGGACCGGCGACTTGCGCCGGACGCGGCGCGCCCGCTTGACGGAAACGCCTTGCTCCGGCGCAGGCTCGCGGACGGCCAACGACCAAACGACCAACGGATTGCCGTTTTCGTCCAACTCGACCCGCTCAGGTTCGCGCGCTGGCAACGTCTCGAAATACTCCCGCTCCCGCTCCGGCGCGAATTGAGCCGCCCACGCGCGCCCGCCCGCAATCGCCATGATCGCGCGACCGATGAAATCGGTATCCGTGCCGGGCCAACCCGCGCCCGGCCAGAGCAAATCCAAGCCGACGGCGACCGGCACCGGCCACGCGCCAGACGTGCGCGCACCGCCGAGCACCGCCAACGGGTCAAGCGTGACCGGCGCGCCGACAGGATCAATCCCCCGCGCCCCGCGCGCTGAATCTTCCGGAATCAATTCCCCCGCGCGTAGCGCGCTGAACAATTCCCGTTCCCCGTCTCCCGCGCCCCGCGCCCCGCCCGGCCCCGCGCCC
>CAZFVY010000024.1:8029-9143 GCA_964522665.1 uncultured Verrucomicrobiota bacterium
CCCGCGCCCCGCGCCCCGCCCGGCCCCGCGCCCGCGCCCCCGTTTTGGTCTGATTTTTTTTCACCTTGCGGCTTTGTGTCCGCCACGCCAGACGGCGCGGTCAGTTGATTCGATGCTTTCATTGTGCTTTGCCTATCGTTGGACGGCCCGGGAAGCTTGCGTTTTGCTTGCTTCAAACGTCGGAACCGATTAGGCCAGTAGTTTCCCGTCCTCATTATGTCGCGACCACCTTGCGGCGCGCGGATTTTTACGGGCGGAGGCGGATTTTGATGCGGACTAAACCCTTGCGCTTGAGAAGCTTGGCCGGAACCGTGAAAACCGCGGAAATCCCGGTATATCGGCCACATGGGGGATATGGTTTTCTGGTTTTATCACTCGAAAATCAAATACCTTGGTGAGGTGGTCGGCGGACGCGCGCGGGGTGGGATTGCCGGCCGTGGGCACCGGGTTGACGGATCGGCACCCGGGCGTCGTGGTAACCATCGGTTCAAAGTCGGGCGGCGCCTGGGCGGGCGGGGGCTTCGGATTCGGCTGGCTGGCGGCTCAGGACCGATGGGTGAATGTTCCCGAGGCCGGGGCGCGGGGGCGCGGGGCGGACCGCGGGATCCACGCAGATCGTTCGAAGCGGATGGCGTGGGGCGCGGGGCCGGGGGGAATCTGTTCACATTGACCGACAAGTATGAACAGCAGTATGAACAGCGGAGGGACGCCCTTATATCAATATAAAAACATTATCTTCAAGGACTTATAAAATATCAATACCCGGCTGTTCATACTGTTCATAGTGTTCATACCAAAAACATGGTGTCGTGATGGGCCAGAATCGTCCGAGGCCTGGCGGTTTAGCGATGGCAGATGGCCAGACGAATATCTTATTACATAGAGACACCTTACGGCCCGTGGAGTATGAACAGTATGAACAGGTTCGTTAGAGGTTACAGTCCAACATATTACGCGTAAACGAAACTGTTCACACTAAGCCGTTCATACTTGTTCGGCGACCGTTAAACTGCGAATTGCGTGGAAATCCCCGCCCTGAGTGGCAGATGAACTGCCATCGAGTGGCAGATGAACTGCCATCGAGTGGCAGATGAACTGCCATCGAGTGGCAGAT
>CAZFVY010000024.1:9243-12929 GCA_964522665.1 uncultured Verrucomicrobiota bacterium
GATGAACTGCCATCGAGTGGCAGATGAACTGCCATCGAGTGGCAGATGAACTGCCGTCGAGTGGCAGATGAACTGCCGTCGAGTGGCAGATGGGCGTTCGCCGGGGATTCTGCTGGCAAAAACTCGGCGAGCGAGGGAGGTACGCGGACTGGGGCTGGGGTGACGGGGGTTAGGCGAGGATGGATTCGGGCAGGGACATGGCTAGGCGATCGGCGTTGGCGGGGTCGGCCAGTCGACGGCGTTGCTCGAGAATGTGGGCGACGGCGTGTTTGGATTGGAGTTGGACGCACAGACAGATGATGTCCACCTGGCGCTGGGTCTTGCCGTCGGTCGGGAAGCGTTTGGCGTACGCGCCGGCGGCGCCTTTGATGATGGCGACGAGTTCTGCCGGCAATTGCCAACAGGCGAATAGTTCGCGCGTGGCGGGGGTGCGCTTGAGGGGTTTGGTGGGCTTCGGATCGCTGGCGGTGGCGGCGGCAAGCTGCAGCTCGATGCACTGGGCCACGATGGTGGACTCGGAGGATCCGAGTTTGGCGGCGGCTTGTTCGATGAGGCGTTTAATCTCGACCGGAAGCGGGGTGGTGAAGGAACGGCGGAGTTCTTTTTTGGGCATGATGGGAGGAATGGGAGGGATGGGATGAATGTGTCTGTGCTATGTGTTTGGACTTCTAAAGGTTACGAATCAGATTGTCGCAATTCGAGCAGCGCAGTTCGTCGTGGAATATCGCATCAGCCGCCATTGATCCGAATGCTTGGAGCAAGATGCCGGAGATGCTTAATGGTGTGAACAACATTGGCCGGGCGGGGGAATGGATGTAGAAATCAAACGAGCCGCAATTGCTGCAACGTTCAGGAGGCGGCGGTAGTGGTGGCACCCAGACAGGGGAAACATCGGCAAAGTGGACGATTTGCTCATGGCAACGCATGCACTCATCTACCTGTCCATCAAAATGTTCCGAGAATGAGAATTCCTGACCGCACCCGCCGCAACGCGTTATTATCCTTCGTTCGGCCACCTCAAGGATGGTCTCCTGTTCGCAACACGGACATTGCCGCTTCATATTGAGTAAAGAGCTTTGAAAATAGAAGCGATTGGAGCAATACATGCACTCCGCGACGGAAGCACCGGTAATGGGTCTCAATTGTAAATCGCTGAGACGGAAACGTCCTCTTCGTGGTTTGCGTAGTACCGGGCGAGCGATAGAAAGGTGCATCCAGTCGGAGCAGTGAGGGCACTGAATCGATTCGCCGATTCCATGGCTGGGAAACTCAATCCCGCCTTGGCAGCTTGGGCATTTGCAGACCAAGAATTTATGACCACTGTCAGGCATGGGGCTTCTTGCGGGTCGGAGATGGCCTGGGAGGCTCGTTGAGCGTGAGATAATCAGCCTGTCTCTCTGGTACAATAAATGCGTCTGAAACGGAGGGTTGGCGGGCGAGAAATTCGATCACCGCTCTTCGTACAATGTTCCCCTCTGTCTGCTCGAATCTGCGGCAATACTCTGCAAGTTTCTCCTTGAGTTCGGGAGAGCAACGGGCGCGGATAATCTTGGAATTAATGTTCGGCATGGGCTAACTGGCGACCGTCGCCCGGCGTGGATTTTAAGATTGACTCGACGTAAAATGCGCAAGCGATTCGGACTATATCTGCAGGCGCGCGTTGCTGGGCTGACGCCGCAGCTTCGATTCGTTGCTTAAGCGTTTCATCGCATCTCGCTCGTATCACCTCGGTTTTCTTTAATCCCTTCATCGTGGCACACCGTGCCACAAACGGTTTTTCGGTGCAAGAAAAAAACCGTTGACAGTCCGTAGCTATTTGTGGCATTTTGTAGCACAACAAAGCTCAAACGGCTCATGAAACCTGGGAATAAAACGGAAACGATCAGATTCAGATGTGACTCTGGTACGCGGGATAGGGCGTCGGCGCTCGCCGAAAAGAATCAGTGGAGTTTGTCAATTTTGCTGCGCACGGCGGTCCGTGAATTTCTTCAGCGGCAGGAAGAATCTGCGGCAAACGGCGAGAACAATGGCGCGTGCGCGAGGGCGGCCGAGCCGGAAACGGAGATGGTGGGACGATGAGTGGGCGCGGGAAATGCCCAACAGGCTTAAGTCTTCGGCGTGGATTCAAAGTTGTTGAACACGATCTGAACGAAGTCGCCATCTTTTTCGCGGTGGAAGTCCACCAGGGGAAGCTCGCTGGAATGAACAATCCGCGCGCCGTCGCAAATGCAGACGCTGCACGGTGTGTTGCCGTGGGTCAAGCGGGCTTGGTTTAACGTAGTAATCAATTGATCGAGGGTAATCATAAATGAACGCGATTGTATGGCGGGCGCCCGCGGGCGCAATGGTGAAGATCGGTGACGCGGTGCATCCGGCGGGCGACATTTACGCGCTAACGCGGCACGGGCATCTGTGCATGCGAATGAATACCGGATTTGTCAACTTGGACAAGGTGCGCGTCGTGATGATGGCGGAGGTGGGAGGGGTGGCAAACGGCGAGAACAATGGCGCGTGCGCGAGGGCGGCCGAGCCGGAAACGGAGATGGTGGGAGGATGAAAACGAAAGGTAAACAGATGCTGAAGCTCGACAAGAAACACCGATCGCGTCCCAAGCTTATTGAACGGAATAACGGCATCGTCAGCTGCGCCTGGGCGACCTGTGGGCGGGTGAGTATTCGTCATTATTCCAAGGCTGAGTGGCGGCGATTGGAAAAAATTCTAAGGTCCGCCGGCAAGCCACTTGGCAGCGTGACGTTTGCGGGTTCGATGAGGGAGTTCGCGCGCGGAGCCACCTCGCAATTGCAATTGGCGGGGTTGTTTTCCGCTGGCGTGGCCGCGCCGGTGAAGTTCGGGCGGCTTAATGGGATTCAGCTTTCGACCCGTCGAGCCCTGAGCGTTTCAAAAGCGATCGGTAAATGACCTTTCGTTGGCGTGTGATGCGCGCGGTAAGGGAGGCGTCTAGCTCGGCCTTGTCCTGGCCGGAGAGCTTCTGAAGCAGTTCGGAGTGCAGGTCATGCACCGATTCGACGACGGCGCGGATTTGGGCGAGTTCTTGCAGGACGGTGAGCGCGTATTGTTCGGCGATTGATTTATTCATTGGATTGGAAATCGGATGGTCTATGCAAAGCATAGACCTTGGAACAAAATGAAACCATCGAAAAACATCTTTGAGTACGACGGCAACGTGGTCCGGTTCGTCGCCTTGGGTGGATTGATCGAGACGGTTGAATTGTTATCGGAATCGAGTGTCCGGTAGGTCGGCTGGCGGCCGGCTGGTTGGTTGATTTGGTGGCGGGAATGTTCGGTCCTTTTTACTATGAGAACAAATGGTGCGGGGGTGGATCGGGTCCAGCGCAGATTCAAGCGATATCAATCCGCGGCGGCGTCGCGCCTCGTCCTGTCGGGCGGGCGTGATCCGGTGGAGAAGCATCCGTTGCGCGGGCTGGTGACTGAGGCGGATGTGCGGGTGGTGATGCGGTTGTCTGTGCCGGAGGACGGGGGCACGGTGCGGCCGATGGGCCGGCGGTTCATGGCGCGCTTGCGGGAGGTCGCGGACCAGGTGGGCGTCGCGGTCGAGGATTTGATTTCGTTGGAGGTGGGACGCCAGATGAAGCTGGTGGCGGAGTTGCGCCGATTGATCCTGACGCCGTCGCGCTGAAAAAGGTTATGGCCAACACACGAGTGGC
>CAZFVY010000024.1:13029-68171 GCA_964522665.1 uncultured Verrucomicrobiota bacterium
CGATTGATCCTGACGCCGTCGCGCTGAAAAAGGTTATGGCCAACACACGAGTGGCGGAAGAGCGTGGGGCGCGCCTATACACGGGGCGAGCGGTGGCTGTGGAGGTGGGCGTCTCGGAGAGTTTTCTTCAGGCGATGAAGCGGGCCGCGGAGAGTGAGGGTAGGCCGCTGTTTTCGCACGGTCGGTTTACGACGAAGAAGGCGGTGTTGGATTGGCTGGCGAGGCATCCGGAGTTCCGCTTTGCGCAGGCTTATCCGCGGCGAACGTCGGCCAGTAGGGTGAAATCTCCTCAGTCTTCACGCGTCGATAAATCCGATGCACCAGGGTTGACGCGTGGTTGACCATCTTCATGACGATGTGCTCGGGCGCGCCGGCGCGTTCGAGGCGCGACACGAAGGTGACGCGGGTGGAGTGGAAGCTGAGATGCTTCAGGCCGATGCGCCGCAGGAAGGCGTGCCACTTATAGCCGGACTCGGTGGGATCGCGCGGGCGTGGGTAGGTGGTGGTTCGGCCTTCGTCGATGAGTTGGCGGAACAGGGGGATCAAACACGGGTTCATCTGCAATTCGGAATACCGATCGCCTTTAGTGTGGAAGCGGATGACGCGGCGTTCGAGGTCCACATCGCGGTTAAGGTCGAGGCAGGTTTCGGCGATGCGGCAGCCTTGGTGCAGCGCGATTTCAAAGGAGACGTGGAGGAAGTGGGCATTGACGCGGGACGGCTCGTTGCCGGTTTCGAGCTGCTTGGCGATGGCCGCGCGGATGGTGGCGATCTCGGCGTCGGTCAATTCGGGTTTTGGTTTGGGCGTTTGTTTGCGGATGCCGAGTTGGCGGCAGGGGTTGTGCGAGCAGTAGGACCGTCGCACGGCCTCGTTCATGAGGGTGCCGAGGGCGAAGATCTCCCCGAGCGCGGTATTGTGAGCGACGGGGCGTTTGTGCTTGGACTTGTCGGCCCCGCGCCGCCACGGAAGGTAGGCGAGGCAGTGTTCGCGGGTCAGGTGGATGGGGCCGTGGATGTGGTTCTCGTCGAGAAACATGCTCAGGAATTTCCACGCGATGGCCACCCGTGCGCGGGATCTATCCGAGTGGGCGAAGTGCTGCTCGATGTAGTCATGAACCCATTCGGACCAAGGGTGGACGGCGCCGGCGCCGCGGTTGGAGTTTTCTTTGACGGAGAGTTCGGCAACGAGTTGGCGCAGCTTGAGGAAGTGGGCGCCGTTGCCGATCTGCAGCTTGGACGAAAAGCGTTTGATGCGGCCGGATTTGGGGTCGCGGGTTTTAATCCACCAGTAGCTGCTTTTGGGTTGGCGGTAGTACGATGCCATAAGTATGCCCAAATATGCCCAGCGACGAAAAGATTAGCAACGATTTCCAGTGAAACGCAAAGGGTTACAAATTCGAATACCCCGGTAAAACGAAACAGGTTTTCATTTGGTTTGCGCGACCACTTAAATGCAAGACAATTGGACTGACGCCTTGTGCGGGCCACGGTGGGGCGAGGCTCCGCCGAGCCCTGGAGGAGTTTCGGAACGAACGACTCGCCCAAGGACGCGAATACGGTTCGAAACGCTCTCCCTCGAATTCCATTTCCTTAATTATCGCGATTTTTTGCGAACCGGCTACGCTCCCTCCATGCGCGTGTTGATCGTCGGCTGCGGTTACGTCGGGATGCCCTTGGGCGCCGAACTCGTTCGGCAAGGACACGAGGTGTACGGCCTCCGTCGGACCAACGCCTCCTCAGCCGAACTGGAAGCCGCTGGAATCAAGCCATTGGTCGGGGACATCGCGAAGTCCGACGGCTTAACGGGTCTGCCAACCACGTGGGATTGGGTCATCAACACCGTCTCCTCCAACAAAGGCGGCGAGGCGGAGTATCGCGAGGTTTATCTGAATGGCACGCGCCGGTTGATCGAATGGCTGGCTCCAGCGCCGCCCCGGAAATTTGTGTACACGAGCAGCACGAGCGTCTATGGCCAGAACGACGGAACCCAAGTGAAGGAGACCAGCCCGACCGAGCCGACCAGCGAAACCAGCAAAATACTGATCGAGACCGAAAAGCTTCTGCTCGACTCTTTCACGCAAACGAAGTTCCCCGGCGTTATTCTTCGCGTGGCCGGTATCTACGGACCCGATCGCGGGCATCTTTTTCAGCAATATTTGCGCAACGAAGCCAAGATTGCCGGGAAAGGCGAGCGATTTATCAACATGATCCATCGCGACGATCTCGTTGGGATTATTGCCGCCGCGCTGGCCAGCGCGCGTCCCGGCGAGGTCTATAACGCCGTCGATGATGAACCGATTGCCCAAATCCATTTCTTGCGGTGGCTGTCCGAGACGCTGGGCAAATGGATGCCGCCGTTCGCGACCGAAGCGGAGAACTCCCAGCGGAAACGCGGCTTGACGAACAAGAAAGTCTCGAACCGAAAAGTCAAAATGGAGCTCGGCTATCGCTTCAAATATCCGACCTTCCGCCAGGGATACACCGCGGAAATCCTGCGGTTGGAGCGCTCTGGACAATTGAACATCGAGCCGGACCCGCGCTGATCCCTTGGCCTGGCGCTGACAATATTTCTCGATCCCGCCGTTTACGATTCACCGCGGCAGGTGATCGCGCCGCCAGAGACCCGCACGCGGGGTCTTGCCTCGCTCGCGAATCGAATTAGCCTCAGCCAACCCGGAAGGATATTCGCGTGATCAGATCCTTGCCGAAACTGTGTTGGAGGCGTTCCAGGATTTCCCGGCGCCGATAGCGCACGATTTCATCAAGCCATGTGCTGTGATCAACCGTGACGAAGAGCGTTCCTTTATGGAGGCCGGTCGGTTGCGCGTGGGCGACGATCACCGGGTCGATCAAGTTATTCCAAACGCGCAAGACTTCCGTGTCCGCTTTTTTGCGATCCAGCTTAAGTGTGCCGAGCACCCCCGCCATGACGTCGCTGACCGTCCGCGAATGAACCATTCGCTGTTTCTCGAGCGCGACGACGTCCAGCCGTTTCCACGCGGCCAGCACTTTTTGTTGTGGCCCGGTCAGAAAACGGCGCGGCGCGGCGCCGGTGGCGCTTACTTTGGCGGCGGGGCCGCTCGCCTTTGCGGCGACACGAACGTTTCGCCCGTCAGGTTTTGGGGGTGTGCGATTGTTCATCGAGCACGAGAACGCCGTGCGGCGGCAGGTCGTAGTTGCCTTGAAACATGCTGCCGGTGAGCAGGTCGTGCATCGGTTTGTAGAACTGGATGCGAATCGGCGAATTCTGATGGTTGAGCAGAAAATAGATTTTCCGGTCTTCTTTCTGGCGCATGCTGACCTCGACCGTGTCGGGCACTTTGAGCAGCGGAAACAGGTTGCACAACTGTCGCAACCAGACGACCAAATCGTAATAGAAATACTGGTGGCTCATCGTGCCAATATAGATGGCTTTCCCGTTCCCGAAATTATTCATCGTTAGGGCGGGCTTGCCAGCATAAAAGTCTTTGGCGTAGGTCGCCAGCACTTGGCATTCCTTTGGCTCGATCAGGTCGCACCACAGTCGCGCCGGATGCAAGTGACTGGTGGGGAACGCTCCCTTGAACGTCAGATGATTCTCCTCGCCCGGCGGCAACGGGTCGAATTCAGCGATTTCGAGTCCGAATAGATCGGTCAGCGCGCCCGGAAACCCGGTGTCCGGCGCGATGTGATGTTCGTCCACCAGTCCGGTGTTGAACGTGCTGACCAGCGTGCCGCCGTTGTGGACGTAAAGTTTGAGCAAATCGGCCTCGCCGCCGGCGAGCAGGTGGAGCGACGGCGCGATCACGAGCTTGTATTTGGAAAGATCGTCGGTCGGGCGGGCAAAATCGACCGGAATATTCCGGTCGTGCAACGCCGTGTAAAAGAGCATGAGATGCTCGCGCTGCTTGAAATGGTGATTGGGTTGCATCTCCATTTTCAGCGTCCACTCATTGGCGTGGCTGACCAGAATGCAGGTCTCGGCGACGACTTTCGACCCTTTGAGCGCGGGCGCCAGCAGTTTGATCTCGTCACCGATCTGGCTGATTTCGCGGTAAACGCGATTGTCACCCCGGCCATCGTGCGTCAGCACGCCGCCGTAGAACTTCTCGGAACCGATGCGCGGCTGGCGCCAGAAGAAATAGAGCACGCCGCTCGCGCCGCGCGAGAGCAATTGGTATGTAAACAGCCGCACGACCCCGGGTCGGACCAGCGAATTGACGTCCTGCCAATTGACATGGCCGGCTTTTTGTTCGATGACCCAGAATCCTTCGTCCCCATCCGGCGTCCGCACGTTGCATTTCTTCAACGAACGCAACATGTCAATCTCGCACGCGTTTTCGGAAGATTTTGATTTGACGGTGGCGTAGCTATCCACGCCCACGAAATCGAGGATTTCCGCGACGTCGAAATGGTCGAAATGCCGACTCAGCGCCCGCAGATTGGTCGTAACCGGAATGTTCGGCGTCAACTCATGCAAAAGGTCGGTCTGCATCCGGATGTACGCCGCGATCGTGTCACTCGAAAAACGCATCCAATCCAGCAGCAGAGCGGGGTTATGGACCGTCGGCGCGCGCATCGGCATCGGTACTTGATCCCAATCGGTGACCGTTTGGCTCCAAAATCGAGTCCCCATCAATTCATTGAGGCGCTCGATGGTCCCGTATTTGGCTTTCAACCAGGCGTGCCAATCATTCTTCGATTCGGGATTGAACGAGTACTCGGTCGTGTGGCCGCCGATCCCGTTATCAATCTGCCAGGCAATGAGTTGGGGATGAGAGCCGACGGCGCCCGCCAGCGCCCGGACGATCTTTCTGGAATACTCCCAGAAGGTGGCGTTATTCAGGCAACACGCGTGACGCGTGCCCTCATGCAACGTCAACCCTTGCTCGTCGATGGGCAGAATCTCAGGATACTTCTTGGCCAGCCAAAGGGGCGGCGCCGCCGTCGGCGTCCCGAGCACGACCTTGATGTTGGCCATCTGCATTACGTCCATGCAGCGTTTCAGCCAATCAAAGTTGTATTTGCCTTCCTCCGGCTCGCACAGACCCCAGACGAACTCGCCCATGCGGACGACGTTCATACCGGCCCCGACCATTAACTGCGCGTCGCGTTCCCAGCGGCTTTCGGGGTGTTCGGGACTGCCGGCGTAGGGATAGACCCAATGTTCAGGATGGTAGTCGGTTCCAAAGTACATAGATGGCTCCGTGCTTTGCTGGGTTCGAGTCAAATTTATCTTCGGCGGCAAATCTGCGCAACCAGAAACTGAAACAATTTCGCCCGCGCGGGCGCAACCTCGAGTAGTTGACGTCTTTCGGCGGTACGGTCCGAAGCTTCAGCTTGCGAGGGCTGAAAGCCCGCGAGGGGATAGGCCGGGACGGAGTGAAGTGAAATTCCCGGAAATCGTCCCCATTAAATGAGAGGCTACCCGCTAAGGCGGACCGGGTTTTGCGGACGCGGAGGCGCCGCCCAGCCGCCAGGCCCGCCGGCCCTCCCCGGCATCTTCCCGGAGCGCGAGTGAAATCCGCACCAAATGAACGTCATGTCGAAACGCGGCCTCAATCGCCCGGCCGGAGCTGAACCCAGGCGTTTCAATCCGAAAATTCCGGCCATGCATGACCGAGGGAAGACTCAACTCGCAACTGAACCCCTCATCACTCAAACGTGATTTGATGGTGCCGCCGATCATATTGCACAACTCAGAGAGAATGTCGCTCATGTCCTCAGGAGACGCGTCTTCCGGGGGCATCCCGAGCATCGCCACCGCCGCTTGGCGCGCCAGATCTTCGGGCAGATAAACACAAATAAGTCCGCTGACCCGTCCGCCCAAGCCGATCGATCCCGCAAATCGGCGGCCCGCCCAGCCCACGGCGTCCGGGACATATTCAGTCTTCTCCAGTTCGATCGAAACCATCGTCGAGAATACTTTTTGGATGGCGTCCGTGGCGATTTGAGCCAGCGGCAGGTCGTTCAGGTTAGGCATGAAAAAACATCGGCTCGAGCAGCGGTGCGGTCGTTTAAGTCGGCGATACCTCGGTATTCTGTCAAATCCACTTTCCCTCGCGCGCGCCAGCTTGAGCTTCGGACGACTGTAAATCCACGCCCGAGGCATCGCAACGGTAAATTCACGGTTTTTGCGCTGGGCTTATCGCACCCCCCGAGCGTTCTGCTCGCCTGGCGTGCCCCGGGGCCGCGTTGGCCGGTCGGTGGGGTGTTCAGCGCGATTCAATTGTCGGACACTCGACCGCTGCGCTCGCGACGATCATCCGTTTTGAACTCGGCTCTATTTGCCGTCCTCCTCCCGGGACTGCCTGCTGGAACCGATAAAAGTGCGGAATTATATGCGATTTCATGGATTCCGTGGGCTTTCCTGGGGTGGTCGCCGGACGCCCCGTTTCTCGCGGCTCGCGCCCCTCAAGCAAACGCTGGTCAATAACTGTACAGCGTGCGGTTTTTTTGACAGCCAACGTGGCGATTGCGCGGGGCGGTTGACTCGTTCCGGAGGGTTTTCGGCATTCAATTCGCCCCTGGTTTCACCACTTCAGGTGTGATTCTGATGGCTGGTTGCAAGGGAATGCGAGTCGTTGTGAATCAGGTTCATACCGGTGATGAAAAATGCTCACACGGGATGGTTTGGAGTTTGTCCCGGTTGGCACGCACGTAGCTAAAGACCGATTCAATTGCGGCGACAACCGAACCACGTCCAAACAGTAGAGTCAGACCCCGGCGCCAACCGACCGCCGGTTCAGGCCGAGCCGAAAAAGCCGTTCGTGGTCAGCGAACGCCGTGAACCAGAACCCAAATGAAATCAAAATCCATCAAGCAATCGCACCATACTGGAATCCGACTTACAACCCTGGGCGTCTGCCTGGGCGCCACCGTCGCGGGCATCGGCTCGCTCCATGCCCAAACCGCTGATGCCGGGCGCTTGGAGAAGCTCGAGCAGGAAAACGCCGACTTGAAAAAGCGGTTGGACACCCTTGAGGCGGTGGCCCAGAAGGAAGGCATTCTGACCGACGGCGGCGCGGCGAACAAAACCCTCACCTTTCTCGGTGGTTCCACGCTTAGCGGATTTGTCACGTCGTCGTACTTTTACGACATGAGCAATCCCCCCGATAACGTTTCGCACGGGTACCTGTGGTCACGGAACGATGGCTCGTTCGCGATCAATAAAGTGGAGCTTAAGCTCGCCCGGCCCGCGGTCGTGAGCGGCGACAAATGGGACGCCGGGTACAACGTGATCATGATCTGGGGCCAGGACGCTCAGTTCGTGAACACCGGCCCCAGCTCGATCAAGGGCTTCGATTCCCTCCGTCAGGCGTTCGTCGAGCTGAATGTTCCGATCGGCAACGGCTTGGACGTCAAGGCCGGCCAATTGATCTCCTTGCTCAATTTTGAATCGGGCGACGGCGGCGCCGCCAATCCGAATTTCTCCCAGGGCAACCAATGGTTTTTCACCGGCAATGGCCCCGCGGCCGGCGTGCAGGCGAGTTACACCTTCAACCCGGTCATTGATTTCAGCGCGCGCGTCCAGAACGGCCTCTTTACCGGAGCCATTGACGGCAACGGCTACAAGACCCTGATGGGCAGCCTCGGGATCAAGCCCGACGACAAGACGGGCATTAACCTGATCGGGTTCGGCGGACGCGAAGGGTCCAGCACCAGCGAATGGCTGAAAGGTGGCTCGGTCATCGCCAGTCGGAAGTTGGCCGACACGTACGGCCTCACCGCGGCGACGGAATTCGACTACTTCAGCGCGGACACGGCCGGTGGCAGCGCTGATTGGTGGTCGATTGGCGGCTGGCTCTGGGCTGATTTTACCCCGAGCTTCGGCGCGGCGTTGCGCGGCGACTACATCAACGATGAGAAGGGCGCCGGCACCTCCGGTCTGCTCGGCTTCCCCGTTAACAGTGGCCAGGAGCTATTCAGCCTGACCGGCACATTGAATTTCCACCCTCTAGCGAGCATAAAGATCCAGCCGGAAGTTCGCTACGAACATACCACCCTGGAAGGCGCCTTTGGCGGGCACAAGGACCGCGTTATTCTCGGCATGGGCGCCTCCTACCTTTTCTAAATGAACTAAGCTAACAACCTGAAACCTGCTACCCGTAACTCACCACTCAACTACTAAAACATGAAACGATACTTCAAATTGCTTGCTATCTGCGCGTCGGCGCTGGCTTTGACCCTCGGGGCCAAAGCGGCGGATGACACGGTCAAAGTCGGTATTCTCCACTCGCTCAGCGGCACGATGGCCATCAGCGAGACCTCGCTGAAGGATGTGCTGCTGTTTACGTTCGATGAAATCAACGCCAAAGGAGGCGTCATGGGCAAGAAAATCGAGCCGGTGATCGTCGATCCGGCGTCGAATTGGCCGTTGTTCGCGGAAAAGGCCGAGCAACTCTTGGTCAATGACAAGGTGGCCGTCGTCTTTGGCTGCTGGACCTCAGTCAGCCGTAAGTCGGTGCTTCCAGTCTTCGAGAAATACAATGGCTTGCTCTTCTACCCCGTTCAATACGAGGGCGAGGAGCTTTCCAAGAACATCTTCTACACCGCCGAGGCGGTCAACCAACAGGCGATCCCGCCCGTGGACTACATGCTCGGTGAAGGCAAGAAGAAATTCTACCTCCTAGGCTCGGACTACGTCTATCCCCGCACGACCAACAAGATTCTGAAGCAATATCTCAAATCCAAGGGGATTCCGGATTCTGATATCATTGAAATCTACACTCCGTTCGGACATACCGACTACCAAACCATCGTCGCGCAGATCAAGAAGTTCTCCGCCGGCGGCAGCGCTTGCGTGATCAACACGCTGAACGGCGATACCAACGTGCCGTTCTTCAAGGAATTCGCGAACGCCGGACTTACCTCCGAGAATTGCCCCGTGGTTTCGTTCAGTCTTTCCGAGGACGAATTCCGCAGCCTCCCGACCAAGGACCTGGTGGGACACCTGGGTTGCTGGACCTATTTCATGTCTCTGAGCACGCCGGAAAATAAGGCGTTCGTCAGCGACTTCCAGAAGTGGCTCGAGACCGCTCCGGCCGGCGTGGAACGCAAGAACCGCGTGACCTGCAGCCCGATGAACCTCTCCCGCATCGGCGTCTATATGTGGAAGCAAGCGGTCGAGAAGGCCGGCTCCTTTGAGGTGGACAAGGTCCGCGCGGCGCTGCCCGGCCAGACCTTCACCGCCCCCGAAGGCATGGTGACCATGCAGGAAAATCATCACTTGATCAACCCGGTGTTCCTCGGCGAGACCCAGGCCAACGGCCAGTTCAAGATCATCAAGTCGCTCGGCGCGATCGCCGGCGAACCGTTCAGCGAGAAGTTCCTCGGCAAGAATTGAGCTTCCTCAAAATAGCCCGCCTGCAAAATCGGTGGGGACAGGGTTGTGCCTTTCCCTGTCCCCACTTTCAGTCTTGTCGGCGCGGTGACGAAACGTAGGATGACCCACTGAACTGGAACGTGATGGCTGCGCGCTTTTTTCGCCTCATTTGCCGGACTTTCGCCCTGCTGGGCCTCGGCGGCGGGTTGTTGACGGTTGGCGTCTCCATCGGGCGGGCCGCCGACCCGCGCGCGACCCTCGTTGAGGCCCTCACGAATGCCGATCTGACCGCGCAAATCAAGATTGTCCAGCAACTGAGCATCGTCGCCGACCCAATCGTGAGTCAGGTGCTGGGCGCGTGGCGGCAAGGCAGCGTCTATCTTTACGATGGGCCGGACCAAAGCAAAGTCCCGTTTCTGCTAGATAGCGCCAGCGACGCGGCCGGGAAGGCGCGGGCGGTGGCGATCGCGACCGGCAAGCCACTACTCGATGCCGCGGGCAAACCGCTATTCCTGGCCACCGCCGGGTTGACCGCGGCCGACACGACCTCCAAGTTGCGCAAGGCGATCAAGACCACGCTTGACGTTCTGGCGTTGGCGAATCCGAATCCGAATCTTCGCCGCGACGCCGCCGCCAAACTCGGTTTTGATCAAAATCCGGAATTCCTCCTGGCGTTTCGCGCGCGACTCGCCGAGGAAAAAGAGCCGGGCGTCCGCAAGGCGCTGGAGGAAGCGATTGCGATTACGCTCCTGGCCGATGGCAAGCCCGAGGTGCAGCTTGACGCCGTGCGCAAACTGGGCGCGATGAAGTCGATCCCCGCCTTGGACCTTTTGGAAAAGCTGCTGACGGAGCTTTCCGCCGATCCCCAACGGCGCGGTTCGGCATTGGGCATCGCGACGCTCGCTTCGGTCACCCAGATTCATGACCATATCGTCTGGGGCGATTTCATCGGGACTTGTTTTCGCGGTCTTAGCTTGAGCGCGGTCTTGCTAGTGGCGGCGCTCGGTCTCGCGATCACCTTCGGACTGATGGGGATCATCAATATGGCCCATGGGGAAATGATCATGGTCGGCGCCTACACCGCCTACGTTTCGCAGAGCATTTTTAACCGTTGCTTCGGTGCCGCGACCGGCGGCGCTGACTGGTATTTCGTCGCCGCGCTGCCCGGCTCTTTCCTCACCGCCGGGCTTCTCGGCCTGCTACTTGAGCGCGGCATCATCCGGTTCCTTTATCGACGGCCGTTGGAATCGTTACTGGCGACGTGGGGCGTGAGCCTAATCCTCCAACAAGTCTTTCGGGCGACGTTTGGCGCCGCAAACGTCGATGTCAGCTCGCCGAGCTGGCTGCGGGGAAACCTGACCGTGGCGGACGTCGGCTTCACGTACGGTCGCATTTTTGTGCTTGGCTTCGCGGTCGCGATCGTCTTCCTTACTTGGCTGATCCTGACCAAAACCTCCCTCGGCCTCCAAGTGCGGGCGGTCATGCAGAACCGGGCGATGGCCTCCTGCATCGGCGTGCGCACCGACCGCGTGAATATGGCGACGTTTGCGTTTGGCTCGGGGCTGGCTGGCATGGCGGGCGCCTGCCTCTCGCAGCTCGGCAACGTCGGCCCCAGCCTTGGCCAGAGCCACATCGTCGATTGCTTCATGGTGGTGGTTCTCGGCGGCGTTGGCAACTTGGCCGGCACCGTCGGCGCGGCGCTTGGCATTGGGGTCACCGATGAGATTCTGCAACCCTACTTGGGCGCGGTGCTCGGCAAGATC
The DNA here is from genome assembly GCA_964522665.1 of uncultured Verrucomicrobiota bacterium. Lineage (GTDB taxonomy): Bacteria > Verrucomicrobiota > Verrucomicrobiia > Limisphaerales > CAZFVY01 > CAZFVY01. The sequence goes on from CAZFVY010000024.1 coordinate 24,096, forward strand.
ACCGTCCTCTCCGCGATCATCCTCTTCCTGCAATGGCGGCCGGCCGGACTCTTCGTCACCCGCAGCCGCAGCCTCTAATCCGCCGCATGCGACGTATCCTGTCCCCCCGCGAGCTTACGGTCTTGGGTGTTGTTTGCGTCTTGGTGTTGGGCGTCATGCCGGCGCTGAACGCCTTCCTGCCGGTGACGCACCCGTTGCATATTTCGACGTTTACGCTGAGCCTCTGCGGCAAGTATCTCTGTTACGCCGTGCTCGCCCTCAGCGTCGATTTGCTTTGGGGCTACACCGGGCTGTTAAGTCTCGGCCAATGCCTTTTTTTCTCGCTTGGCGGCTATGCGCTGGGAATGCATCTCATGCTCATGATCGGTCCACGCGGGCAATACAAAAGCAGCATCCCGGATTTCATGGTGTTTCTTGAATTTCCGAAACGCTTTCCCGCGACGGGTGGATTGCCGCCGCACTGGATTCCTTTCAAACATTTTTGGTTCGCCGCGGCGGCGGTGCTTTGGGTGCCAGCGGTCGTCGCTCTGATCTTTGGTTTCCTTGCGTTTCGCTCCCGGATCAAGGGCGTCTATTTTTCGATCCTGACGCAGGCTCTCACCTACGCCGCCTGCCTGATGTTTTTCCGGAACGATTTCACCTTCGGGGGGAACAACGGTCTCACCGACTTCAAGGACGTTTTGGGTTGGGAAATTAATTCGCCGGGCACGCGGCGCGGCTTGTTCATGGCGTCGGCCCTCTTGCTCCTGGTGGTCTATCTGCTTTGCCGCTGGTTGACGGCGACGCGTTTCGGCAAGATTCAGCGAGCCATCCGCGATAGCGAGAATCGCGTCCTGTTCTCGGGCTACGCCACGGCGAATTTCAAGCTGTTTGTCTTTGTGTTTGCCGCTGTCATCGCCAGTCTGGGGGGAGCGCTCTTTGTTCCCCAGGTCGGGATTATCAATCCGAGCGAAATGGCGCCGGACAAATCTCTCGAGGCGGTCATGTGGGTCGCCGTGGGCGGGCGGGGGACACTCATCGGGCCGATCCTGGGCGCGGTCGGTGTCAACTGGCTCAAGAGCGTCGCGACCCATAAGGCGCCCGAATACTGGCTTTATTTCCTGGGAGGGCTTTTCGTGGTGGTGACGCTTTTCTTCCCGAACGGGATCGTCGGCATCCCTGAGCAGGTCCGGCAGCTCCGGCGGCGCCTGACCGGTCGCTCCCAGCCGGACGCCGACAAACCGGTCGTTGACGCCGCGGCGGCGCCCAAACCGGAAACCGAGTCTTAACCGCGCCGAAAACTGAGCATGCAGCGCGATTTCATTCTGACGCTCGAAGGGGTTAACAAGACCTTCGATGGTTTTAAGGCGATCTCGAACCTGACGTTCTACATGGACCCGGGCGAGTTGCGCACGATCATCGGCCCCAATGGCGCCGGCAAGAGCACGATGATGGACCTGATTACCGGGCGGACGCGGCCCGATTCCGGCAAAATTGAATTCGGCAAGAACACCGACCTGACCAAACTCAACGAATACCAGATCAATCGTCTCGGGATTGGCCGAAAATTCCAAACGCCCTCGGTTTACACCGATCATTCCGTTTTCGAGAATGTGCTCCTCTCGCTTCCCGGTCGGCGCAGCGTCTGGGAGGCGCTCTTCGCGCCCGTGACCGAGGCGCAACGCGAACGCATCCACGAAATTCTGACCACGATCGGCCTCGAACGCCATCCCCAGGTCCGCGCCGGGACGCTCGCCCACGGACAGAAGCAGTGGCTCGAAATCGGGATGCTGCTGGCCCAAAATCCGAACCTCCTCCTGGTCGATGAACCGGCCGCCGGCATGACCGACGAGGAGACCGCCCGCACCGGCGAGTTGCTTTTGAGCCTTGCAGGCAAGCACAGCATCATCGTGATTGAGCACGACATGACGTTCGTCCGCCAAATTGCCAGCAAAGTAACCGTGCTCCATCAAGGCACGGTCCTCTGCGAGGGCACGGTCGATGAAGTGCAGAACAACGAACGGGTAATCGAGGTTTACCTGGGCCGCAAGGCCGACCCGAAGCGCCACGCCTGACGCTCGCCAGCCATGCTGACCATCTCGAATCTCAACGCGGCGTACGAAGGCTCGCAAATCCTGCGGAACGTCTCGCTCACCGTTCCCGAACGCCGCGTCGTCTGCCTCATGGGCCGCAACGGCGTCGGCAAAAGCACGACGTTAAAGTGCGTCGTCGGCTTGTTGAAACCGGTGAGCGGCGACATCAGTTTGGCATCCGCGTCATTGAACGGCCTGGCTCCCGACGAACGCTCCCGCCGCGGCATCGGCTACGTCCCGCAAGGACGAGACATCTTTCCTAATTTGACCGTCTGGGAGAACCTCGAGTTGAGCCTGATCGTGCATGACCATAAGGCCGCCGGGCAGGTGGACCGAGTCCTGGGATTGTTCCCCGTGCTCAAAACGATGCTCAAGCGCAAGGGCGGCGTCCTCAGCGGCGGACAACAGCAGCAACTGGCCATCGCCCGCGCGCTGCTTACCGATCCGCGCGTCCTCATCCTTGATGAGCCAACCGAGGGCATCCAACCGTCGATCATCGATGAAATTGGCGACACGCTCTGCAAGATCAAGGCCGAGGGCCGAATCAGCATCTTGTTGGTCGAGCAATACGTTGACTTCGCGCGCGCGGTGGCCGATCAATTTTACATCATGGACCGAGGCGCGATTGTAATCGGTGGTGAGATCGATCAATTAACGGACGGCGTTATCCGGCAGCATCTGGTTGTCTGAGCGAGGGGGGAACGATGCGGTTGAGTTCCTCATTCCCGACTGAATCGGCGCCGGTGGGCGACAAGGCGTCGGCGTCCGCGCGCGGCGGCCGCCTGGGCAGCGGCTTCCTGGAAGTGCGGTTGGTGCGCGGACAAAGCAGCGTTACCCGCGCCTACTCTCGGAATCCTTTCAAGCTGCTGACGCCGCGCTCGTGCGGACCGAGCGTTTGGGCCTGCGTGAGTCACTTGGGCGGCGGGATGCTGGCGGGCGATGAGGTGGAATTTGACCTCGACCTCGGCCCGAACGCCAACGCGTATCTCGGGACCCAGGCGTCCACCAAGGTTTATCGCAGCCCGGCGGGTCGCCCCTGCCGGTTCGAGCTGCGCGCGCGAATTGGCGCCGGCGCCCGACTGCTTTGGGCGCCCGACCCGGTCCAGTGCTTCGCGAACTCGGTTTATGAGCAGCGCCAGCGATTTGAGCTGGGGCCGGGCGCTGGTTTGGCCCTCGTCGATTCAGTTTCCGCCGGGAGGACGGCTCGGGGCGAACGCTGGGCTTTCTCGCGCTATCGAACGCGCACGGAGATTTTCGTCGCGGGACAGCGAGCTTTCGTGGACGCGCTGACGCTTGATCCCCTCGATGGTCCGCTCGCCAGTCCGTGGCGCTTGGGCCGTTTCAATTGCCTGTCGATGATCGCGTTGATTGGCACACCTTTTCAGTCGGCCGCGACCCAGCTGATCGAGGCAGTCGCGCGACGCCCCATCGTGCGGCAGACTCCGCTGCTGCTGGCCGCCAGCGCGCTGCCGAGCGGGGCGATCCTGCGAATCGCCGGAATCAGTTCGGAAACGGTCGCGCGCGAGACGCGGGCCGCGCTGGCGTTCGTCAGCGACTGGCTGCAAGACGACCCTTGGGCAAGAAAATGGTAACGCCCCGATCTCATTTAACCGACGCCACAGGGTCCATTCCGCGCCCCGAAAGGCGCGCGCGAGTGGGCGGGCGCTTGATTATTCCGTCGCGTCCGTCGAGAATCAGCGAGTAATCCTATGCACCTTTCACCTCGTGAAATTGACAAACTTCTGCTGCACAACGCCGGCTTTTTGGCGCAGAAGCGCCTCGCGCGCGGCGTTCGCTTAAACCACCCCGAAACCGTCGCCCTGATCGCCACGCAATTGCTTGAATTCATTCGCGACGGGAAGTCGGTCGCCGAATTGATGGACCTGGGGCGGCGTTTTCTTGGACGGCGTCAGGTCATGTCGGGCGTGCCCGAAATGGTCGCCGAGGTGCAGGTCGAAGGCACTTTTCCGGATGGGTCAAAACTGGTGACGGTTCATCACCCGATCGCGGCGGAAGACGGTGATCTCACCCTTGCGTTGTACGGCAGCTTTCTACCGCCCCCCGATCCATCGCGTTTTCGCGCGGACGCCGCGCACGCGGAGCCGGAGCCTGGCGCGTATGAGATTCTGGAAGGCGAATTGATTTTGAACCCGGGCGGCGCGACGGAAACCGTGGCGGTGACTAACCTCGGCGACCGCCCGGTCCAGGTCGGCAGCCATTATCATTTTATCGAAACGAACTCCCAACTGCGTTTCGACCGCGGCAAGGCGTACGGCAAACGTCTCGACATCCCGGCCGGCACCGCGGTCCGTTTCGAGCCAGGCGAGACCAAGACGGTCCCGCTGGTGGACATTGGCGGTAAGCGCGTCATTACCGGCGGCAATAATCTCGCCACCGGGCCGGTTTCGCCCGCAGGCCGCTTCGCCGCGCTGGAACGCGTCCAGGCGCAAGGTTTCGCCCACCAGGAGGATTGAGTTATGGCCCACAAGATCAAACGTTCCCATTACGCCGACATGTTCGGCCCAACCACGGGTGACAAAGTGCGTCTTGGTGACACCGGACTCATGCTCGAGGTCGAGCGCGACCTGGCCGTTTATGGCGACGAATGCAAATTTGGCGGCGGCAAGGTCCTGCGCGAAGGGATGGGGCAGGCGACCGGCGTGTCGGAAGAAGCGGCGCTCGATTGCGTCATCACCAACGCGCTGATCGTCGATTACACCGGCATCATCAAGGCGGACGTCGGGATCAAGGGCGGGCGCATCGCGGGTATCGGCAAGGCCGGCAACCCCGACGTGATGCACGGCGTCACCGACGGCATGATCGTCGGCGTTACGACCGAGGTGATCGCCGGCGAAGGCTTGATCCTGACCGCGGGCGGCCTCGACACCCACATACACTACATTTGTCCCCAGCAGGCGTACGAGGCGATCGCCGCGGGGATAACCACGTTCGTCGGCGGCGGCACCGGCCCGGCCACCGGCACCTGCGCCACCACCTGCACGCCCGGCGCCGGGCATTTGCGGATGATGCTGCAGGCCACCGACGGCCTGCCGATGAATTTCGGCTTCACCGGCAAAGGCAACACCGCCCGGCCGGAGGGCTTGGATGACCAGATCCTAGGTGGCGCCGTGGGGCTTAAGCTACACGAAGATTGGGGCACCACGCCCGCGGCCATCGATTGCTGCCTGACGGTCGCCGAGGAGGCGGACGTGCAAGTCACGATCCACACCGACACGCTGAATGAATCGGGATTCGTCGAGGCGAGCCTGGCCGCGTTCAAGGGCCGGACGATTCACACCTATCACTCCGAGGGCGCCGGCGGCGGGCACGCGCCGGATATTTTGCGGGTTTGCGGTGAGTTGAACGTACTCCCCAGTTCCACCAATCCGACCCGGCCGTACACCGTCAATACGCTTGACGAACATCTCGACATGCTGATGGTCTGCCACCATTTGGACCCGAATTTGCCCGAGGACGTCGCGTTCGCGGAAAGCCGCATCCGCGGAGAGACGATCGCCGCGGAGGATATTCTGCATGATCTTGGCGCGATCAGCATGATGAGTTCCGATTCCCAAGCCATGGGCCGGGTCGGCGAGGTGATTACGCGTACCTGGCAGACCGCGGACAAGATGCGCCGGCAGCGGGGCCGCCTCCCCGGCGATAGCGCGGGCAACGACAATCTCCGGATCAAACGATACCTCGCCAAATACACGATCAATCCGGCGATTACGCACGGGATGTCCCATTTGATTGGTTCGGTGGAAGTCGGCAAGCTCGCCGACTTGGTCCTCTGGAAACCAGCGTTTTTCGGCGCCAAGCCGGAACTGGTCATCAAAGGCGGCGTGATCGCGTGGGCGCAGATGGGTGACCCCAACGCCTCGATTCCGACGCCCCAGCCGGTCTTCATGCGGCCCATGTTCGGCGCCTTCGGGGCCGCGCCGGGGCCGCTCTCCATCGCGTTCGTCAGCCGCGCCTGCCGCGAAGAGGGCGTCGCCGCCCTTTACGGTTTGAGCAAGCAACTCGAAGCGGTGCAGAACTGCCGACACTTGACCAAGAAAGACCTCAAATGGAACGACGCGACTCCCAAGATCACGGTCGATCCTGAGACTTATCTGGTCACGGCGGACGGCGAACCACTGGTGTGCGAGCCGGCAAAAAGCCTGCCGCTGGCGCAACGTTATTATCTCTTTTGAACCCGCCGAGCGACTCAACCCCGCCAGCTCCTGGCGCTGGCGCCGACTGGTTGCTTTGGCAATTGGCGGACTCGGCCTTTCCGCTCGGAGGCTTTGCCCATTCCGGCGGCTTGGAGGCGGCGTGGCAGCAGGGCGAGGTCGTCGGTCCAGACGGCGTGGCCGGGTTCATCGAGGTGGGCCTGATCCAATCCGCGCGCGCCGCGCTGCCGGTGGTCGCCGCCGCGCACGCCGAGCCGCGGCGGGCGCCGGAACTGGACGCTTGGTGCGACGCGTTTCTCACCAACCACGTCGCCAATCGCGCCAGCCGGCTTCAGGGCCAGGCGTTAATGCTCGCCTGCGAACGGAGTTTCGGCGTCGGCGCGCTCACCGAACTGCGGGCCCGTTCGTTCGACGAGCGTTGGTTGGGGCATTTGGCGCCTTGTTTTGGCGCCGTCACGCGTTTGCTGGAAATCAGCCGCGCGGCCTCCGTCAGGCTTTTTCTCTACCTTCAGATTCGGGGCGTCCTGGCGGCGGCGGTGCGCCTCGGGATTATCGGGCCCCTCGAGGCGCAGTCGGTGCAGCATCGCCTGGGGCCGGCCGCCGAGGCCGCGGCGATCTTCGGGACCGACCTGGAACTGGACGAGCTTGCGCAAACGGCGCCGGTCGCGGACCTCTTGCAAGGCGCCCAAGACCGGCTTTATTCCCGTTTGTTTCAAAGCTGAACGCCAGCGCGGCCCCTGATCTTTCACCTATGAGCAGCCATCATCACGAGCACGGCCCGGGCGGCCACACGCATGAGCATTGGGATCACCCCGGCCATTTCCACGAGCGGGAGGCCAGCCGGGCGCGCGACTACACGCGCCGCGCCTTTACGGTCGGCGTGGGCGGTCCAGTCGGCAGCGGCAAGACGGCCCTGATGCTCGCCTTATGCCGGCAATTGCGGGAAAAACTGAACTTGGCCGCCGTCACCAACGACATTTTTACCAAGGAAGACGGCGAATTCTTGGTCCGGAATCAGGCGCTGCCCGCGGAGCGGATTCGCGCGGTCGAGACCGGCGGCTGCCCGCACGCGGCGATCCGCGAGGACATCACGGCCAATTTGCTGGCGCTCGAGGAATTACACCGACTCTTTCAACCCGAACTCTTGCTCATCGAATCCGGCGGCGACAACTTGGCGGCGCATTTCAGCCGCGAGCTGGCGGACTACACGATCTACGTCATTGATGTCGCGGGCGGCGACAAAATCCCGCGCAAGGGAGGTCCCGGCATCACGCAATCGGACCTGTTGGTGATCAATAAAACGGACCTCGCGCCCGCCGTCGGCGCCGATCTCGGCGTGATGGAGCGGGACGCTCGCGCCATGCGGGGCGGCGGTCCCTTCGTGTTCGCGCAGGTCAAACACGGACCGGGCGTCGCGGAAATCATCGATCATTTGAACCACGCGCGACTGCACGCCCTGGGTGTGACGCACAGCCACTGAATCTGATCTGGTACCGCCGCCTCGGGTTGCCGTCTGGCTGCTTGCCGCCGCCGGAGCGCGCGAGTCGGGAGAGTTTCACTGCGGCGGCTGTCCGCGGACCAAGCGCGCGACGATTGCGATGATCGCCAAGATCAGGAGGATGTGGAGAGTGAACTCGTCGAATCACCGGGCCGAACGCCGGGCGTCGAACCGATTAGATTCGTTCAGCGATCGCGTCACCCATGCCGGTCGTGCCGGTCTTCTGGCAACCGGTTTCACCCGGGCCAACGATGTCGCCCGTGCGGAATCCGGCGGCAATCGCGCCCGCCACCGCTTGCTCGATCGCCGTGGCCGCGGCTTCCTGGTGGAAGCTGTAGCGCAGCATCAGCGCCGCCGACAGAATTTGGGCGATCGGATTGGCGAGGTTTTTCCCCGCGATGTCGGGGGCCGTCCCACCGGCCGGTTCAAAGAGGCCGAAGGTAACTCCGTCGTTCGTCCGCCCAAGGCTGGCGCTCGGCAGCATCCCGAGTGATCCACCCAACGCCGCGGCTTCATCGCTAAGAATATCGCCGAACGTATTTTCACAGAGCATCACGTCGAACTGCGTCGGGCGCAGCACCAACTGCATTGCCCCGTTGTCCACGAACATGTGCTCGAGCGCCACGTCCTGATAATCGCGGTGGACCTCCGTCACAACGTCGCGCCAGAGCACGCCGTTTTCCAGCACGTTCGCCTTGTCGATGCTGGTCACTTTTTTTCGTCGCGCCCGAGCGGTCTCAAAGGCGACGCGGGCGACGCGTTCGATTTCGGGCGTCGTCGAGACCATCGTGTCCACCGCCCGGCGGAGCCGCCGGCCAGGCGTCGCGCCCGCCGACAAATCAACGAAATCTTCCGTCATCTTGGGTTGGCCGAAATAGAGGCCGGCCGTCAATTCCCGCACCACCATGATGTCGATCCCGTCGCCTTGCCGTTCCGGCCGCAGCGGGCAGACGTGCGACAATTCCCGCAGCAGCTTCACCGGGCGGAGGTTGGCGAACAGATCGAATTCCTTGCGCAACCGCAGCAACGCCGCCCGTTCGGGGCGCCGTTCCTTCGCGATGGTCGGATCGCGGTGCGGCAATCCCACCGAACCGAACAGGATGGCGTCGCCTTCGCGGCAGAGCTTGAGCGTCGTTTCCGGCAACGCATCGCCCGCCGCGTCGAGGCCAGCCCAGCCGACGGGAGCTTCGGTCAACTCGAGCGACAGTTGGAATTTTCGCTCGACCGCGCGCAGCGCTTTGATCGCTTCACGCATGACTTCGGGGCCGATGCCGTCGCCGGCTAGAACGCTGATTTTATAAGTAGGCGTATTCATCGCAAAGGCGCAGAGCCTAGGTACGCTCCGTCGGCGAGGGAAGAATAAAATATCGGCGCGCTACGCGGCCCGGCCGGAACCCGTTTCCGGTTCCGGCGCCGCGCGGCGGTCGCTCATGGGCTGGACATCCACTTCCACGCTCAGCGAATGGCCGCCGCTTCCAACGATGACGCCGCGCACCGGGCTGATGTCGCTGTAGTCACGACCCCACGCCGTCGTGATGTGGCGCTCGTGGATGATCGTGTCGTTGGTCGGGTCGAGGTCCACCCAACTGCGGTCGCCGCACCAAACCGAAACCCAGGCGTGCGACGCGTCGGCCCCGACGAGCTTGGGTTTGCCGGGAGGGGGCAGTGTCTCAAGATAACCGCTGACGTAGCGCGCCGGCAACCCGAGCGAGCGCAAACAGGCGACCATGAAATGGGCAAAATCCTGGCAGACGCCGTGGCGGACCTTGAAGAACTCGAAGACCGGCGTCATCACCGTCGTGGCCTTGGTGTCGAAGACGAAGTCGGTATAAATCCGCCGCATGAGGTCGCACGCGGCGTCCAGCGTTGGCCGGTCCGGCTCGAACGAGGCCAGCGCGTAATCGGTGAATTCTCGGCGGCGCGGCACGAGCGGCGACGAGAATATGAACTCGGCCGGCTCGATCGGCCCGACCACCGAGTCGGTCCGGCAAAGGTCGCGCACCAACTCCCAGGGTTGGGTCGCGAGCGGTTTGACCGCGGGGACGGGCCGCATTTCGACGACGCTGACGGCGGAAATCGACAATTTGCGGTGCGCGCCCTCAATCGTCAAAAACGTGGCGGGATTGCCAAAATGATCGGTGTGCGTGCTGAAGCTCGTGGGCGCGGGCAGACTTTCGATCCGGTGTTGGCGGCAGCATTGGCGCAGGATGCTGCGCGGGGTCAAATGCGCGACGTGGTGCGACAGCGGCACCTCGTAGTCGTAATCGTAGGTCGTGCGATGGCGGATTCCGTAAAGCATCGGGGGGTCAACTCGCCTGGGCCTTGGCGTGGCTGAAGTAATGCAGCGTCAGCGCGTCCGACACGCCGCCGAGAGTTCCGAGCAGGTCGCGCACCAGTTCGACGAGCGCGGGTGGTGGCGCGTCAACGGCGTCCACGCCGAACCCGAGGGGATTGAACGCGCGCAGGCGGGTGACGGCCGCGGCCGACAGCTCCTGCTCCCGCGTGGTCCCGTTGTCGCGGCTCGCGGGGAGTTGTCCGACGCGTTCGGCCAACGTATTGAGTTGGAACGCGACCGACCGCGGGTTGGACTCGTCCAAGAGCAGCAAATCCAACACGCCGCTCAGTTGCGGGCGGGCGTAATAGCTGCGCCGATAGGTCATGACGCTGTCGGCGATCTCGAGGACGGGGTCCAGGAGCAGCTCGCCCACCGGGTCCACGCGCAGCGCGGCGCGTAACAATGAAAGCAGATGGATCGCCCGTTCCAGCCGCCGGCCGATGTCGAGGAAAAGCCAGCCGTGGCCGCGGGTCATGTTCTCCATCGCCATGCCGTTGAACGCGGACAGGTCGAAGATCAGGTTATTGAGCAGCGTCAGCGATTCCGTCACGGGCAGTCGTCCCGGGCGCACGCGCGCGTCGTGTTGCAGCTTGTTGAACGTGCGCCACGCGTCCGCCGTGAAGCGGTCGCGCACGGCGAACGCCGCGTGCCGCAGACGATTCAACAGTTCCCGGACGCTGCCGGGCCGGCTGGCCTGATAAACGAGCAGCAGCGAATGCTTTTCAATCTTCGGGGTGGTCAGCCGCTCTTCCTTGGGCGCCGGAAATAATTCGAGGCCGATCAGCAGGCGGGCGAGCGAGGTCAATTCGGGCGTCGGTTTGCCGATGCTTTCGCCCGAGAGGCGCGAAACGACGACGCGCACGAGTCGGATCGTGTCCTCGAGGCGTTCGGCGTAGCGGCCGAGCCAGAACAGGTTGTCCGCGACCCGGCTGGGAACCTCCGACGCGCGCCGTTCGATCCGGACGACTCGGGCCGGCGGCTTCAGGAGGCTGAACGTCTCCACCGGGCCGTCGCTCAGCACCCACGTGTCTTTGCTCGAGCCGCCGCTCTGGGTCGAGACCATCGGATCGCGATAATCCAGTGAGACCCGCGTCAGGCCGCCCGGCATGACCCGGTAGCCGTCGCCCGTGGCGCAAATATAGGTCCGAAACACGAGCGGGCGCGGCGCCAATTTCTGGTCCCGCCACGCCGGCGCGGTCGAAATCTTCACCTGCTCCTGACCGACATAGCGATGCGGGTTCTGCCGGATTTCCGCCAGCAATGCCTCCCGTTGCTCCGCGTCCATGCGACGGCCGAAAAACGGCTCCCCGGACACCGTCGGAAAGGCGTGTTTGACGACCAATTCCCCGAGATGCTCCGCGACGTACTCGTGCTCGCGCCTTTGCCCGCACCACCAGGTGGCGACCGAGGGCAGCAGCAAATCCTCACCCAGCAAGTGACGGCAAAGACCCGGCAGGAACGCCAGGAGCGCCGGGGTCTCGACGACGCCGGCGCCGAGGGGATTGGCGATGGCGACGTTGCCGGCGCGCGCGGCTTCCACCAGTCCGGGCACGCCCAGAAACGAATCGGCCCGCAATTCCAATGGGTCGCAGAACGAATCGTCCATCCGCCGCAGAATCACATCGACCGGTTGCAAGCCTTCGAGCGTCTTGATGAAGACGCGCCGGTCGCGGACGGTGAGGTCGGCGCCTTCCACCAACGGCAGCCCGAGATAGCGCGCCAGGTAGGCGTGCTCGAAATAGGTTTCGTTGTACGCGCCCGGCGTCAAGAGCACGGCGGTCGGATTGTCCCGGTTCGCCGGCGCCAGGCCGCGCAGCGTATCCCGCGCGACTTGAAAAAAGGAGGCGAGCCGATGCACTTCGCAATCGCGAAACTCGTCGGGGAAGGCCCGCGAAAGGGCGATGCGATTGACGAGGGCGTAACCGGCTCCCGAAGGCGCCTGGGTGCGGTCGGCCATGACCCACCATTCGCCGGTGGGCGAGCGCATCAAGTCCACCGCGTGCAACAAGAGCGGCAGGTTGCGGGCCGGGCGAATGTGGCGGCAGGGGCGCAGATAGGCCGGGTTGGCGAACGCCACGGCGGCGGGGAGGCGGTGTTCGTGCAGCAGACGCTGCGGACCGTAGAGGTCGGCCAGCAGTTGGCCCAACAGGTGGGTCCGCTGCTTCAATCCGGCCTCAAGCCGGCGCCATTCCGCCGGGGAGATCAGGAGCGGGAGTGGGTCCAACTTCCAAGTCCGCTCAAAGCCTTGCGAGTCCCCATACACGTTATACGTCACGCCGTTCTCGCTCAGAAAACGGCGCGCCGTCTCGCCCCGCGACTGAATCTCGTCGCGCCCGAGTTGATTCAAGGCCCGGACGAGCGGCCGCCAGTGCGGGCGCGGCTGCCCCTCGGCGTCGAGCATCTCGTCATACTCGCCGCGCGCGGGCGCGTAGTCCGCCGCGACGCCCAACGCCGCCGGCCCGGTCAAGATTTCCGGGTCGCCGTCGTCACGGCCGCGCGTCGTCACACGGTTGGTTGTCTGCTGTCCCGACATTGCGTCCCCGACGCTACCGTGCTTATCCGTCGCTGGCAATTCAGGTTCGCCGCAAATCGAGCGTAAATGGGAAATCCGGGTTTGGCTCGCTTTCCCACAATTCGACTGGGCCGGGGGTGTGACCAATGCGGAAGAAACGGTTGAGCCGGCGGCTTTCGGCTTCGTGCGCGTTGACGGGAAAGGTACTGTAGCTCAGCCCACCGGGGTGGGTCACATGGTAGGCGCAGCCGCCCAAACTGCGTCCGTTCCAGGTGTCCACCAGATCGAAAACCAACGGGCTGTGCGTCGGAATCGTCGGGTGCAGGCAGTTCGGCGGCTGCCACGCCCGGTAGCGCACACCGGCGACGTACTCGCCGTTCGTCCCGGTTGGGTGCAACGGCACGACGTACCCGCCGACGGTGACGACGTGGCGGGTATCCACCATGCCGCGCGCCTTGATCTGCATCCGCTCGACGGAGGAATCGACGTAACGCACGGCGCCGCCCGCCGTCGTCTCGTCGCCCAGGACGTGCCACGGCTCCAGCGCCTGACGGAGTTCCAGGTGAACGTTTTTGACGTCGAAGTCGCCCGCCTGCGGGAAACGGAATTCGAAATGGGGCGCGAACCACTCGGACTTCATCGGATAGCCGCTGATTTGGAGGTCCTCGATCACGTCGGTGAAATCACTCCAGACAAAGTGCGGCAACATCCATCGGTCGTGGATGTCAGAGCCCCAGCGAACCAGGTGGTTGGTGTATGGCTTCTGCCAGAATTTCGCGATCAGCGCCCGCAGGAGGAGTTGTTGCGCGAGGCTCATCCGCGCGTGGGGCGGCATCTCAAACGCCCGCATCTCGAGCAGGCCCCGGCGTTCAGCGCTGCTGTCCGGCGCGTAGAGCTTGTCGATGCAGAACTCCGTGCGGTGGGTATTGCCGGTGGCGTCGATGAGCAGGTGCCGGAACAGGCGGTCCACCAACCACGGCGGGCAGGTCGTGGACTTTGGCAATTGGTTGAAGGCCACTTCCAATTCGTACAGCGAATCGTTTCGGGCCTCGTCCACGCGCGGGCTTTGACTCGTCGGGCCGATGAACAGCCCGCTGAACAGGAACGAAAGCGAGGGATGGTTCTGCCAGTAGGCGAGCAGCGATTGCAGCAGGTCGGGGCGGCGCAGCAGCGGCGAGTCCTGTGGGGTCGCGCCGCCGATGACGATGTGGTTGCCGCCGCCGGTGCCGGTATGCCGGCCGTCGATCATGAATTTCTCCGTGCCGAGCCGGGCCAGTCGCGCCTCTTCATAAAGCCCTTCCGTGTACTCGACCATCTCTTTCCAGGATTGGGCGGGATGAATATTGACTTCGATCACACCCGGGTCCGGCGTCACTTTCAAGGTGTAAAGCCGGGGGTCGTGCGGCGGCGGGTAGCCTTCGACGATGACCGGCAGATTGAGCGCCTGGGCGGTGTCCTCGACGGCGGCCACCAAGTCGAGATAGTCCTCCAACTCGCGCGCCGGCGGCATGAAGACGTGCAGTCGGCCGTTGCGCGGTTCCACGCACAAAGCGGTGCGGGAAAGCCAGGGGGCGGATTCGCCGCGGGCGGGCGGGCGGTTGGGATCGTCCGCGCTGGCCCGCGGAGGCGCCTGCGTTTTCGTGCCGTCGCCGGCCGCCTTGCCTTCGGCTTCCGAACCGGCGCCGCGCTGCGGCATCACGTACCGCGCGCCCGCGACGCTGGTCGGATTCGCCCAGGCCAGCGGCGTCAGGCGTTGTCGGAGCGGCAAATCCGGGCGCGGCTCGGACGGGTCCCGTTCGTAGAGGTACGGGTAGTCGCCGGCGCTCACCCAGGGGAGCGAATCCAGGGGCAGGCGCAGGCCCATCGGCGAGTCGCCCGGAATCAGGTAACACCGTTCCGGCCGGAAAAACCACGGCCCGCTGAACCACATCATGCCGTTAGGTCCCGGCTCGCGGCGCAACGGCAGCGCGAACCCGACGACTTTCTCCAGCCCCTGTTCAAAAATCTTGGCCAACCGAACCCGATCCTCCTCGTTCTTGAGGTTCGATTTGAAGGGATCGACGTTGGTGGGCAGGCGGCGTTCTTTCCAAAGATAATACCAGGCGTCCTCGTAGCCCGGCATGATCCAGTTGGTGACGCAACCCAGCCGTTGGGCCAGGAGGTTGATAAACTGCTCCGCCTCCTTCGCGGTGTGATGATAGTCCTCGTTTTCGTTGGCGAAAAGCGCCTCGTTTTTCCAAATCGGCTGGCCGTCCTTGCGCCAATGGCAGCCAAACGCCCAGCGCGGGAGCGATTCCCCGGGATACCATTTTCCCTGGCCGTAATGCAGCAGGGCGCCCTTCGTGAAACGCCGCTTTAGGCGCTTGATGAGATCGTCGGCGAGCAGGCGCTTGCGCGGGCCCAGGGCGTCGGTATTCCACTCGGCGCCATCCATGTCGTCAATCGAGACGAAGGTCGGCTCGCCGCCCATCGTCAAGCGGCAGTCGTGCTTCAGCAGGTCTTCGTCCAGTTTGAAGCCGAGATTCTGAATCTCGAGCCACGCCGCTTCGCTGTAAGGTTTGGTGACGCGGGGTGACTCATAGATGCGGGCGACCCGCATGTCGAACTTGAATTCGCACTTGGCCTCGTCCACCAGTCCCGAGATTGGCGCCGCGCTCTGCGGGTCGGGCGTGCCGGCCAGCGGGATGTGGCCCTCGCCCGCCATCAGGCCCGAGGTTGGATCCAGGCCGATCCAACCGGCGCCGGGCAGATAGACTTCGCACCACGCGTGGAGGTCGGTAAAATCCTTCTCCGGCCCGCTGGGACCGTCGAGCGATTTGACGTCCGCCGTCAGTTGGATTAAATAACCGCTGACGAACCGCGACGCCAAACCACAGTGGCGCAGTACCTGGCACATGAGCCACGCCGAGTCCCGGCACGAGCCGCTGCCCTTGCTGAGCGTCTCCTCCGGCGATTGAACGCCCGATTCGAGCCGGATCAGGTATTTGATTTCCCGCGAGAGGCGTTGGTTTAAACCGACCAGAAAGTCGATCGTCCGGGCGCGCTTTTCACCGGTCAACCCCTGGTATTTCGCCAACTCCGAATCGCAGAAGACTTTGAGCGCCGGCGTCAGGGCGCAACGCAGCCGGAACGGCGCCAACTCATGGTCGAGTTGGGGATCGTACGTGAACGGAAATCGTTCGGCCTCCGGCTCGAGAAAAAAGTCGAACGGATTGAGGACGGCCATTTCCGCGACCAAATCGACCTCGACCGCGAATTCGCGCGTTTTCTCCTGGAAGACCAGGCGCGCGAGGTAGTTGGACTGCGGGTCCTGCTGCCAATTGATGAAATGGTCGGCGGGGGTGACGCGCAGGGAATAGCTGAGGATGCGCGTCCGCGAGTGGGGCGCGGGGCGGAGCCGGACCGTTTGCGGGCCGAGCGAGACGGGCCGGTCGTAGCGGTATTCCGTGCGGTGATGGAGGGCGACGTGAATGGACATTGGTTCAGTTTCGGATCGGTCATTTTCCGGCCGCCGGCGGCAGGTACGCGCCGAGCGGTTCGGCTCCCAGCGTGCCGGAAAGGCTTTGCAAATACGATGGGGAATCGAGCTCTTCGAGCGCGCGGCGGGCGGCGCGCAGGCGGGCGGGGATGCCGAGCCGTTCCGCCTCGTCCGCGTGGCTCATCGCTTTGAGAAATCGTTCGAGATAGTTCGCGTGGCGGCGCCAGAGCTGCCGTTCCACGACCTGCCGCGCCTTGAGCCGCGCGGCGTACCAATCGCTCGCCAGCAGATTCTCACGCGTGAACAGGCGGCGCACCTCGGGATGATCCAGGCCTTTGCCCTCCCACGCGTCGTGAACCATGATGTGCAGGAGCGCCTGAAGCGGCGGGCAGGCGCAGGCGATGCTCCCGTCCTCAAAATACATGGCCGCCACGCGCTTTTGCGTGCTGATGATATTCTCGACGCCATCGACGAAAGTCTCCAGGTCCTGCTTCTCCGGGCGCAACATTTCCTCGGTGAGCACGGAGTGCGGGTGGTTGAAGACGCGGCCAAAAAACGTCAGCACGAAGCGGGCGTTAATGCGGTAACCGAGGCGGCTCGCCAGAATGGTCCGGCCGCCGTGCTCGAAATCCGCGCATTTATCGAGGTAGTGGCGCTCGATAAGGTAGCGCGGATCGCGTTCCTCAAGGGACATTCGGCTCCAGATTTCCGGCGCCAGCAGGCTGATGTCGTGATCGACGCGCATGCGCGGCCCGACGTGGCCGGCCGCGGTGACGAAGCCGTTGTGACCGGTGAGCAACCAATCGACCAGCGCGTTGTTCAGGTCGATGATCGGCGGCAGCGCGTTGAACGGCCCCTTGGTCAGCGCGCCCTCGGACCCCGCGCCCGTGGTGGAGGGCGATTTGCCGGTCATGCTGCAGATGAATTCCATGAACAGCTCGGGAAGCTCCAGGTAATGAATCGGATTGAACACCGCCAGCGGGCGGATGCCTGGCTCGGGCGGGTTGTTCCGCCGGCCCGGCAAGACCGCGGAGACCGGACGGTGCAGCGGGCGACCGCGCGGCACGCGGCGAAGCAACCGGCTGGCGACTTCCGCCAGGTGCGCGGGCCGGGGATTGACCAAGTCGGGCCGCGTCTGCAGATACCGCGGGTTTTTGCTCGGTTTCCCCTCGACCAGCCGGGGATGCGCGGAGGAAACGAAGAAATTGGGCGCGCCGGTTTTCGCCACCGCCGAGATCAACGCCTGCATCGGCTCGGTATAGGTGTTGAAACCGATCGCTTCTTCCATCAACTCGCGGGCATCCGCCGGGGTCAACGCCTCGTAATTCGAAAAGAAGTTGTTCGCTGACGCGAAATCCGCCTCGGTCTGCTTGTCGTAGCCGCGATGGATGGCGTCATCCGGGCGTTGAAAAAGTCGCTGCTCACAATTCCGCACGAATTTGACCGCGGCCCCATCTTGCAGCGGGGGCAAATCCGTGAGCGCCCGCGTCGGAACGAGGACCGAGGCGGTGATGTCGTCCTCCATTTGCACCTTGGCCGCCGGATGAAAATCCTTGCGCAAACCGAACGTTCGCCAGGAGCCGTCCGGTTCGAAGCCGACGCGCAGGTAATTGGTGACCAGCTTGCGATTATTGCACTTCAATTCGTTGCCCTGGACGCCGTTGACGATGTCCACCGTAAAGTGCTCCCGCCAGTTGGCGCCCCACTCCTGCCGGTAGAAGCGTTTGACGACGAAGACGAGTTCCTTGACGTGCTGGGGAATCGAGTCGAGCCACCGGTTATATTCCGGCGTGAACTCCCGGTCGTCGTGGGTGAACAGCTTGATGACCGAGCCGAGCGAGCGTTCGGGGGAGAGAATCGACCGGCGGTCCACTTTTGATTCGTCCAGCAGACGGTCGGAGTAATCGCGTTGAATCAATTCGCCGACCAAATCAAGGTCGTGCTTTAGATTCGCGACGAACACCGGGCCTTGGATGATCGCGTCGGAGATCGGTTTCGAGATTTCCGACTTGCCGCCGCCCGACACGGTGCACGGCTTGTGGCAAAGGAGGCCCTCGGCAACGGTACCGATGAGGCGCCAGGCGCGATTGCCCTTCGGTTTTTCCAGATGCACCCGATAGCCCGACGGCCGTACGTAGGTGTGATCGATCAGCAGTTTGATCGTTTGCGGCCCGCTCGTCCCGGTCCAACTGATCCGCTGTGCGTGCAGGTCGAAGTGCGCGCTTTCCGGCACGTAAATCACGTCGGGAAATTCCTTGTCCACCGCGTAGCCTTCCGGTTTCGGCTCCAAAAGGTCGGGGAAGAGTTCGATCATTTCCCGATAGGAATGCTCCATCGGCGCAACGTGGACGTTGCCGGCGAATTCCTCGCCCAAGTCGAAGCTCGGGAAGACCAAGGCGCCGCCGGCGTGCTCTTCTTCGCACATGCCGTAAAGGTTCGCGGCGTAGCTGATCTGGGTCTTAACTTCTTTCTTGCAGTAGCCGTAGTAGTTGTCGGCGATGACCGTGACGATCACGCCCGATTCGTCGCGGCAGGTGATTTTGAACGCCTGGCCGCCATTGTAACGCTCTTCCTCCGTGCGCCAGCACATGCCGTCGCGGCGCTGCCGCTCGGTGGCGTCGTTCCAATGGGGCAGGCCGGCCGATTTTTTGGTCACCGTAGTCAGGTGCGGCGCCAGAATCACGCAGCCGGTCGCTCCGGTCCAATGCTCGACATCCAGCCCGGCGTCGTTCTCGGGCAGGGTCGGATCGCCGGCGTTGCCGAAGATGCTCTCGACGAAATCAAGGTTGCTCACCAGGTTGCCCGGCGCGAAAAAGCGAATCTCCATCGTCTTTTCGGGCAGGTATCCGGGAACCTCCGGACTGACGATCGGGCGCAAGAGGAGCGAGACGAAACATTCGGCGGGCCGGGCCAGATTCGCCGTAAACGGCAGACGCATCAACGATGGCGGCGGCCAAAGCGCCATGCTCAGCATCTTCGCAAAAACCGCGCGCGGGACGGCGGCCTTATCTTGAGGAATTGGCAAGCCGCCTTCGGCCACGTGAAATATTCCCTGGGTCGAGCGCCGGTCATTGCGGGGATTGTGCAGCACCCCTTGCTTGACCCGGTAGGAATTGATGATTTCAGACGAAAACTCGTCCTGACCGAACGGCAGGGAGAGCAACCGCGCCAAGCCCGGACGGTCCAAGACGAAGGTCCGGGGTGGGAGCCGGGCGACGGGGGAGTCCTGCAGATAATCGTAGAGGAACGTCTGAATCCGCTGGTCCGCCGGGCAGAGATGATTGGCGAGGAGCCGCTCCTTCTCCTGATACTGCGCGATCAGCGCCGTGGCGATTTCATCGACCTCGGCGCTCGAGCCGGCGGGGGTCGTTTGCGCGCCCAACAGAGCGAGCTTGAAATTAACGTAGGAAACCAAATGCGCGGGCAGTTGATATGTCGAGGTGGTCATGACGCCTCCGCTTCCACGGGTTATCGGTTATTGCGCGTTTTCCCGCGCGGGTTTTTTGGCCGGTTTGGGCATCTTGAGCGCAAAGAAGGTTTCGTAAATTCCCGCGCTCAATTGGTTCATGGTGTTCTGCAATTCGTCCAGATATTCGTGCAGTCCGCCGGCGATGATGTCGTCCACGGCGGCGTAGGATAGGTCCGAGCAAAGTTGCCCGAGCAGCTTTTCCGGCGGATGCCGGAAGGTGCCCAGCGGCGTACCGGAAATCGCGTGCAGCGAGTCCCGGGCGGCCAGCAGGCTAAAGTGAATCGCGCGCGGAAAATCGCGGTCGAGCAGGAGGAATTCGACCACGCTGCGGGGCAGGATGCGTCCGTGACGTTTGCGGTACATCTCAAACGCGCTCGCGGAGCGCAGGACGGCCGCCCACTGAATGTCTTCAAAAGGGGTCCCGACGTCATGCACGGAGCGCAGGAGGATGAAGTACTTCACGTCGAGAATGCGCGAAGTCTTGTCGGCGCGCTCGATCATCCGGCCCATGTGGAAAAAATGCCACGGTTCGTCCCGCGTCAGCGTGGCGGCGGTAATGCCGTTGAAAAGGTGGTTCGCGTTTTTAACCTCGGAAAAGAACTCGTGCAAATCGGTCATGCCGGCGGCGTTCTCCGCGGCGGAGTTGACCGTGAGATAAAACTTGTTCAACTGGAGCCACATTTCCGAGGAAATGATCTCTCGGACGGTGCGCGCGTTTTCACGGGCGGCCCGGACGCAGGAGAGGATTGAGTTCGGGTTCTCCTGGTCAACCGTCAGGAAATGGATGACGTTTTCCTGGGTCGCCTCACCGTAACGTTTCCCGAAATCCTCGTCATCGCCCGTCGTGTTCACCAAGGGTTGCCACTGCTGGGTTTCGCCCGACGGGGCGTCGAGCATGAGTTGCAGGTTTACGTCGATAAAGCGGGCGACGTTTTCCGCCCGCTCGACGTAACGGCTTAGCCAGTAGATCGATTCAGCGACGCGGCTCAGCATGACGCAGTAGAAACGGAGTTCCGGGACCGGTCAGACCGCCGCCGCCCGTTGGGTTTGAGATTGGGATTGGGATTGGGATTGGGTTGCCGCCGCGGGCGCCACCTGATCGCGTTCGGTCTCGCTGGAATCGGCCAACACCCAGGTGTCCTTGCTGCCGCCACCTTGCGAGGAGTTGACGACCAGCGAGCCTTTCTTGAGGGCGACGCGGGTAAGCCCGCCGGGCAGCACAAAAATCTCCTTGCCATAGAGGATGTAGGGACGCAGATCGACGTGCCGGCCTTCAAAGTGATCGCCACAAATCGTCGGGACGCGGGAAAGAGCGAGGGTCGGTTGGGCGATGTAATTCCGCGGGTTTTCCTGAATCCGATGGGCGAAATCAGCGCGCTGTTCCGCCGTCGAATGTGGGCCGATGAGCATCCCGTAACCGCCGGATTCGTTGGCGGCCTTGACGACGAGTTGGTCCAAATGTTCGAGGACATATTTCAGATCGTTCGGCTCGGCGCAGATATAGGTCGGCACGTTCGGGAGTATAATATCCTCGCCGAGGTAGTACTTCACGATCCGGGGCACGTAGGCATAGACGACCTTGTCGTCCGCCACCCCGGTTCCGGGCGCGTTGGCCAGGGCGACATTACCCGCCTTGTAAACCTCCATCAAGCCCGGCACGCCGAGCATCGAGTCCGGACGGAAGCTTTCCGGGTCGAGAAAGTCGTCGTCGAGCCGACGGTAAATCACATCGACCCGCTCGAATCCCTTGGTCGTCCGCATGCAGATGAAACCATCGTCCACGACCAAGTCGCGGCCTTCGACCAATTCGATCCCCATTTGTTGCGCGAGAAACGAATGCTCGAAATAGGCCGAGTTGTAAATCCCCGGGGTCAGCAGCACGCACCGGGGACCGGTCACGTGGTCCGGGGCCAGAAACTCAAGCATGTCGCGCAGGCGGCTCGGATAATTCACCACGGGCCGGATTTTGAGCGCCGCGAAGACTTGCGGAAACATGCTCTTCATCACGCGGCGGTTCTCCAGCACGTACGAGACGCCGGACGGGCACCGCAGATTGTCCTCCAAGACGTAGATATTCCCGTCGCCGTGCCGGATCAGGTCGGTCCCCGTGACATGGCACCAGATGCCGCGCGGCGGATTGAAACCCTCGCATTGCTTTCGGTAGGCCTTGGACGAAAGCAGAATCTCACCCGGAACCACGCCGTCCTTGATGATCTTTTGGTCGTGGTAAAGGTCGTTGATGAAAAGATTGAGCGCGTGGATGCGCTGCTTCAAGCCGCGTTCGATCCGGCTCCATTCGGTCGCCGAGACGATCCGCGGGACCAAATCGAACGGGAAAATCTTCTCCGCCCCGGCGCGCTCGCCATAGACGTTGAAGGTGATACCCGCCTGCAACAGCGCGCGCTCGGCGGCGCTTTGGCGGCTGGCCAATTCACCCTCGGGCAGCGATTCGATGTTGCGCACCAGCGTGCGCGCGGACGCCCGCGGTTTGCCGGCGTCCCCAAACATTTCATCGAAAAACTCGCCGACGTTGTATCCCGAAAAACGCATAAACTTAGCGGGTGGAATGGCCACCCTCCGCACTAGTTCAATCCATCGCTGATCAATCCATTTTCAGTTGAGCAGTGCCCGTGCCACCGAGCGGGATTTCGTGGAAAAAGCTCCGCTTCCCGGCTAGCGGCGTGCTTCGCGGACGCAGCGCCCACGATTCGTTGGGTTTCCCGCAGCCAGCGGAAGATCGCGCTTCGATTCATCCGCGTCATCATATTTCTGATCTTGGCGAGATTTATTCATACTGCCCAAAATCGGACAAAGCAATGCCGGACTGCGGTCGGACCGGCTGTGGCGGCGACCCTGGCGTTCCTGAGTCGTCCCCTCACTTGCGGTTCCGTGAGCTGACGACGACCGGCGTCAAGAAGCGTTGTTCAACTGGGCCGTGTAGCTGCGCCAGCCACCGAATAAGGTGATCTCGGCGCGATTTTCGCACAATAGCGGCTCACCCAAGACTCCCAGGACTTCGCTGCCATCGGACAGCTTCACCTTGCCGATGCAAAGTCCGGCCGGCTCACGCATCAGAATGGAGGCGAGTCCGGCGGCGGGGACCGACCAAACCTCGCAGGCGATGGCGGCGCCGCCCCGCGCGACGCGCTGCATCGCCGGATGGCAATCGTCGATGGACCAGAGTCGGTAGCAGGGCGCGGTGGTGGTTTCGCGGACAAAGCTGGCGCCGACCGCCAGCAGGTTGGGGTTGAGCGCCAAGCCGCGCATCAGGGTGCCATTGACGGCCAGAAGGACCGATTCCATGCGACGATTAGGCTGGTTTAATCGCTTCACCGTCCGGCCCGAACGCCACCGGTTTTTCGTATATGGCCAGCACGATGCAGCCGTCGCTGACGACGCTGTGCGCGCTGCCGGGCGGATTCACGATGAGCGTTCCTTCATCGGCGCGGCTATTCTGATCGTGTTGGGAGCCGGAGAGCACGACGATGTGCTCATACCCGTCATGATGATGGAGCGGAACTTTGCCGCCGCGGCGAAAGCGCATCAGGGCCGCGGTCGGCCCGTGGACGCCGTCCCCGTAGAGCCGGTGAATGTCCACTCCTTCGTGGAACGGCTGCCAGGGAATCTGGTCTTGATGTTCCGCGATCTTGAAAAGGTTGTTTAGCTCAATCCTTTGATAGGTTGGAGCGGGGTCGAGGTTCGTTTGGGAATCAGCCACAATGACGGGGTAGATTATGGATAAGGCGGCGCCGATCAAGCAAATCGCCAGGGTTTCTGTTTTCATGCCTCCAAGGGCGGAGATTGATTGGGTTGTGGCCGGGGCGGCAGCGGCCCGCCCACGAGACCAAGCGCCAGCGTTTGGCAACCGCCTGGGAACGCCCGGCGTCCCGCGCTCAGGCCAGGCCATGACACGACCCCGCCTACCGCAGCCGCGCGCCCGGAACACCAAACGCGCGTTGGTCTTCACGGCTGCCTTCAATGGCCGGCCATATAGTGGCCGATGGTCTTGATCTCCGCTTGCGCCGGGGTGGTTTCATAGACGAATTCGCCGTGGGAAATCACGAGCAGGCGGTCGGCCAAGGCGAGCAATTCGTCCAAATCCTCGCTCACCAGGAGCACCGCGACGCCTCGATTGCGGGCCTCGGTGATTTGCCCGTGAATGGACTCAACGGCGGCGAAATCGAGGCCGAAACAGGGATTGGCCGTAATCAGCACCCGCGCGGTTCCGGTTCCCAGCTCCCGCGCCAGCACGGCGCGTTGGACGTTGCCCCCGGAAAGGTCGCCGATGCGGGTCTCCGGTGACCGGGTCTTAATCGCGTAGCGGCTGATCATTTCCTGGGCCTGCCGACGCATGATGGGCCGGCTTATCAGGCATCCGGCCCGCGTTACCGGCGGGCGATCAAAGCTCCGCAGCGCCAGATTCTCCGCGACGCTCATTTGCGGCACGCAACCGTTGCGCAACGGTTCCTCGGGCAAAAGGAAGACCTTGTGATCGAACGATTCAGACCGCGTGGCATGATACGGCTTCTCATGCACGTAGATTTCTCCCCCGGTCAGCGGACGCTGCCCGGCGATCGCTTCGACCAATTCCCGCTGGCCGTTGCCCGACACGCCGGCGATACCGACGACCTCACCTTCGTGGACGCTCAAATTGACGCCGTTCAAGGCGGGCACGCCGTTGTCCTTATTCGCGCAAAGCTTGCGTAGCTCCAGAGCCACGGGACCGCGCTCGCGGGCCGTTTTGGCCACCACTTTGGCCTCGCGTTGCCCGCCCATCATCATGGCCGCCATCTCGTCGGCGGTCAGATCCTTGACCTTGCCGGCGCCCGCGAACTTGCCACGCCGCAAGACCGTGACCTCGTCGCAAAAGCCGAACACCTCGCGAAATTTGTGGGTAATCAGGAGCACGCTCAATTCGCCGGCCTTGACCTTGTCCCTAATCAACCCAAGCACCTCGTCGGCTTCGGCGGGCGTTAAGACCGAAGTTGGCTCGTCCAGGATCAGAAAACGGCTCTCCAGATACAATTGCTTGAGAATCTCGACCTTTTGCTTCTGTCCGGCGGCCAGTTGGCTGGCGGGCGTGTCGAGATCGACTCGAAATGGCGCCTGCGCCATGAACGCCCGCAACCGCTCCATCTCTTGTTTCCAATTAATGACGTTCGGAATATCGGGGCGGCTTAGCACGAGATTTTCGGCGACGGTCATCGCCGGGACCAGCGTAAAGTGCTGGTAAACCATCCCAATGCCGAACTGGTAGGCGTCGTAGGGGCTTTTGATCTCGCGGGAATGGCCAGCGATCAAAATGTCGCCTTCGTCCGCCTGGTGGAACCCCATGATGCATTTGACCAAGGTGCTTTTGCCCGCCCCATTTTCGCCGATGAGCGCGTGAAATGTACCGGCCGGAATCTCGAGTGAAATCTTGTCGTTCGCGACAAACGAGCCGAAGCGCTTGGTGACGTCATTCAACGCCAGCGAGTGCGGACGGTCCGGACGGGATTTGGGCGCTGGAATTTGCATCGGTTCAGCTTTGAGCGGTCTCGCCGATCGCTTGGATGAACGCCTTGGAGTCAGCGACGGCGCCGAAGACGCCGCCTTGCATCTTGATCATTTTGAGGGCGGCGAGGTAGTTGCCGTAGTCGGTCGCGCCGGTGCAATCGGAAAGCATGAGGCACTCGTAGCCGCGGTCATTGGCGTCTCGCATCGTGGTGTGGACGCAAACGTCGGTGGTGATTCCCGCCAGCGCGATGTTTTGAATCTTTTTGCGCTGGAGCAGGAGGTCCAAATCGGTCGCGTAAAAAGAGCCTTTGCCCGGTTTGTCGATAATCGCTTCGCCAGGGAGCGGCGCCAGTTCCGGGATCAAGTCCCAGCCCTTTTCACCCCGAACCAGAATCTTGCCGCACGGCCCGGCGTCCCCGATTCCGGCCCCAATCCTCTGGCTCCGCCAACGTTTGTTGGCCGGCAAATCGGCCAGGTCGGGGCGATGTCCCTCCCGCGTGTGCATTACGTGGAAACCCTGCGCGCGCGCCGCCGCCAGGACCCGCTGAATCGGCTCGATCGGCGCGCGGGTCAGGGAGAGGTCGTAACCCATTTTATCCACGTAACCACCGGGTCCGCAGAAATCGGTCTGCATGTCGATGACGAGCACGACCGTGTTCTCGGGCAGCAATTCTCCGTTATAAGGCCACGGATAAGGATCGGCCTCGACGTAACGTTTCATCTTGGTTGAAAAATATTCCGCACGGTAAATCAAGCGCGCGTGTTTTCTAGTCCGGGACCCCCAACGCGCCGGGGGTGCCGATCAGCGTCCGTTTCGGCGAACAGGTCACGACCATCACCAACAACGTAAGAATATACGGAGAGGCGTTCCAGAGATAATAACCGGTGCTGATTCCGACGGCCTGGAGCGATGGTCCTACCGCTTGCGCGCCGCCGAAAAGCAGGGAAGCCCACAGGCAGTGCACCGGTTTCCAACGGGCAA
This sequence comes from uncultured Verrucomicrobiota bacterium, assembly GCA_964522665.1. Lineage (GTDB taxonomy): Bacteria > Verrucomicrobiota > Verrucomicrobiia > Limisphaerales > CAZFVY01 > CAZFVY01. Next base: position 50,110 of record CAZFVY010000024.1, read on the forward strand.
AGATGACCAGCGCCACCGCCATCAAACCCTGGCCGCTCGAAACCGCCTCCGTCCACGCCCCGGGATAAAACAGCGAAAGATGCGCGCCGCCCAATCCCGCGAGGGAGCTTCCCGCGACGATGGCCCAGAACCGAGTCTTCGGAACCGAAATACCCATCGCCCGGGCGGCCGCCGGGGAATCGCCCACGGCCCGCACGTGCATCCCCAGCCTCGTGGACCGGAAAAACCAATCCATCGCGAACGCGATCGCCACGCCAAAAAAGAAGAGTGGGCAAATCTTCAGCGCCGCTTGAATTTGCGGCGCCGAACTCCAGGCTCCCAGCGGAATCGCGGGTAGCTGCGGCGCCGTCGGCTGGATGTACGGTTTGCCGAAAAAGAACGCCACGCCGCTGCCAAAAATCAGCATGGCGATGCCGGCGGCGATATCGTTTACCTTGGGACGCGAGACGAGCAGCGCATGCACCGCCCCGAGCAGCGCGCCGGCTCCCGCCGCCGCGACCACGCCGAACCACGGGCTGCCGGTTTTGTAGGCGATGGCGTAGGCGCTCATCGCGCCCATCAGGAGCGTGCCTTCCAGGCCCAGGTTGATCTTGCCGCTTTTTTCCGTGAGACATTCGCCAACGCTGACCAGGAGGAATGGCGTTCCACCCCGCACGGCGCCGGAAAGCACGCCGATCACGACGCCCCACCAACCGATGGAACCACCGCTCATTTCTCCCGCTCCTTGAAAACCTTGAAACGTCCGTAGAGCGAATCGCTGTACAGAATCACCAGGAATACCAGCCCTTGAAACACCAGGATCGTCGCGTCGGGCAATTTGAACTGGCGTTGCAGAATTCCTCCGCTCGCAAGAATGCCGCCCAAAAGCGTCGCCACGAGAATCGTCGGCAATCCGCGGTGTCGGGCAACGAAGGCGACCAGAATTCCCGCGTAGCCATAGCCCGCCGCCAAAGATTCGTTCGCGCGGCCGTGGACCGCGGCGACCTCGACCATGCCAGCCAGGCCGGCGGCCCCGCCGGCCAGAAAACAGGTCGTCAGGCCGAGGCGCGCGACCGGCAGCCCCGCCATGCGCGCCGCGCGAATATTGCCGCCGATCATCCGCACCTTGAAGCCAAAGGTCGTGTGTTCCATCAAAATCCAAACGATCAGGCAGGCGGCGATCCCAAAAAATAGTCCGTAATGCACATTACTCGAGCCGATCACGGGCAGCATGTTTTCCTCCTTGATCGGAAAGCTGGACGGCTTGTTAAGACTCGATGGGTCGCGCAGCGGGCCGTTGACCAGATGGTTCAGGACGGCGATGGCGACGTAGTTCATCAACAGGCTCGTGATCGTCTCGTTGACGCCGCGATAATAGTGCAACACCCCAACGAGCGTTATCCAGAGCCCGCCGCCGATTAAACCCGCCAGCGCCATGATGGCAATCGCGACCAGGGGTGGCGCCGAGCCGGTCCGCAGACCGGCGACCACCGCGGCCAGACCGCCCATGACCAAGGCTCCTTCATTGCCAATCACGACCAACCCGAGCCGGGCGGGCAGCGCCGTGCAGAGCGCGGTCAACATCAGTGGCGCCGCGCGCACGAGCGTGTTTTGAATGGAATACCAACTCCCAAACGCGGCCTTATAGATGGCCGCGAAGACTTTCAGTGGGGAAGCTCCTTGCGCGGCGCAGAAGAAACCGAAGAGCGCCAGCGCGACAATCACGGCGCCGACGGGCAGGCAAATCGCCTCGGCGGTCGAACGCCACTGCCGGGGAAGCGGCGCCGTGACCGGCGCTCCGGGGGTGGTCGTCGCGACCGCGGCGGCGGGGTTCAAGGGCGCTTGGCTCATGCCGCGCTGCTCTGCAAAATGATCAACGCCGAAGCCGGTCGCCGCGCATTGCGAGCGAGGCGAGACCGGCTTCGGCGGAGTGAGTTCATCGGGCGTTCGGCTTGCGCGCCGCTGATCGAAGCGCCGGCCGGCGAGCGACCGATGAGGAGAATCTCGCAGACGGCCGCGCTTGCGTCCCAATCGCAGGAGGAACATCGCTGCCGAAACCTGGGCGGGCGCATCTGCGAAAAACAGGTGTCATAGGCCTGCGTGGCGACGGCGAGGTCAGTTCTTCGTGCTGCCGATGACGCCCTCGACCAGCCAGCCCATTTTTTCAAGCTCGATGTCCTGCTGCTTGTATTCCTTGCCGTCGGCGAGGATTTCCGCGCCGGCGTTATCTTTCAGCGGACCTTTGAAGATCACCATCGAGCCGTCCATAAACTTGGCTTTCGCAGCGTCCGCGGCTTTCTTCGCGTCGTCGCTGACGGCGGGGCCGTAGTCGGAACACTTGACGAAGCCCTCTTTAAGACCCCCGCGCACCAAGTGCGGAATCGTGCCGGCCGCGAGCGTCTTGCCCGCCTTAACCATTTCGGCGTAGTCGGTGTAAACCTTCGACCAATTCCACTCGGCGCCGGTCAGGTAGCCCTTCGGGGCCAGCTTCGAGCCGTCGGCGTGGTAGCCGCAGACAAAGATTCCGCGGCGTTCCGCGGTCTCCAGGATGACCTTCGGGCTGTCCACGTGGCAGGTGAGGACGTCCACGCCCTGATTGATGAGGCTCGACGCGGCTTCCGCTTCCTTGACCGGCATGGACCAATCGCCCGTGAAGATGACTTGTACCGTCACCTTGGGGTTCGCCGAGCGGGCGCCCAGCGTGAACGCGTTGATATTCCGCAACACTTGAGGAATCGGTTTGGCGGCGATGAAGCCGAGTTTGGCGGACTTGGTCGAGTAACCGGCGACGATGCCCGCGACATAAACGGCTTCGTCGATGTAGCCGAAGTAGCTGCCGACGTTGGCCGGGTGCTTCCCTTCCGTGTAGAGACCTCCGCAGTGGAGGAATTGCACCTTCGGATTCTGCTTCGCGACCTTGAGGATATGCGGGTCGAAGTAACCGAACGAGGTCGGGAAGAGGATTTGCGCGCCGTCCAGGTTGATCATGTTGCGCATGGTCTCCTGCACGGCGGTGGTCTCGGGCACGCTGGCTTCTTCGACGGCTTTGACCCAGGTGAGCTTCTGGACGCCCGCGGCGCCCTCGGCGTGGGCCTGATTATAGCCGTAGTCGTCCTTGGGCCCGACGTAAATGAAGCCCATCGTGACTTTATCCTCGGCCCGCGCTGACCCGGAGGTCAGCGTGGCCGCGGCGGCCAGCGCCGCGAGGAACAGCGAACGCAGCGTAGTTTTCATAAGCATGATTCAGGTGAGTTGGATGGCGGTTGTTAGGATGATCGCGTCAACGTTGGTCGCGGGATCAAAAGAACGCCGTGAGACCGAAAAAGATTTGGACGGTGTCGCGGGTCTTTTTGCCGGGGGCGTTGAATTCCTGCATGCTGGCGAGATTGTTGTCCACGAGGTTCATGTATTTGAACCCGGCATGGGCGCTCCAATGCCCGTAGCCGGCCGGCATGAAGGAGAGCGGTTCGGTCAACTTGGCGCCGAGTTCAAACAGGCCGACCGTCGAGGCCTTGCTGTAGTATTCGCCGTAGAACTGCGAGTCGGGCAGGAGGATGCGCATCGGCGCTTCCATCTTCAAGCCCCACGGCTCGTAGGTGTAGCCCGGCGTGATGCCGACGTCGAAGTAGTAGCTCGATCCCGGCAGCGGCATCGAACCCTTATGCAGCGGATCGACCAGGTACGGCACCTGCGCCGCGGTCGCCTTGCCGGACAATTCCTGCCAGTAAATGATGTACGGGTGCAGCGCGAACGCCTTCAGCCAATCGCTGTCATCCAGCGCCAGTTTGGTCTCCATGTGCTGGGAGAACGGGATGTCGAGGATCTGCATGTTGAACGACGTGTAGGTCGCGCTCAACGTCCAATGCTTGCCGAGGCCAAAAGACAAACCGGCGATCGGGTCGATTTCCACCCAGTCCACTTTCGGTGAGCTGCCAAACGGCGCGTGCGACGAAACGCTGCTGCTGGAAAAGTCGTTCCAGACGCCTGGCGTGAAGGTGACCGAGCTGATTGGCCCGTCGCCCTTGTAGAGGTTAACCAGGCCAAGTACCAATTCCTGGAACGTCAATCCCTGGTCATGAACGATCATGCCGCGGGGCGTCAGGTACATGTTCGCAAACTCGGAATTAACCAGCGCGTCCACCCGCGAAGGGGCCGCGTCATCCGCCCGCGCGGCGGGCGTGGTCATCAGGCACATCGCGGCTAACGGAGCCACCAGGCTCACGCTCGCGCGGCGGGGGAGGGACTTCATCATTTTCATCAGGGTTGATCTCAGGTTGTTCATATCAGTTGGTCGTTTGTTGAGTGGCAGAGCTACAACTGCTGCGTCCCCTTTAGCAGACGTTGTGCCACCGTAATCGCGCGCGCGGAATCGGGCGGTTTACGGGGAGATTTGAAACCACCGCGCGAGGCGCCGCGGCCGGCGAGTGTTTCACGTGTCGCGCTGGCGACAGTTGCGACACAGCTCAACCCGCGCCCGCCTCTTTTTGGGCGAGCTTCCGGTAGATTCGCGTGCGGTGTACGCCAAGCAGTCGCGCGGCCTCGGCGATGTTTCCGTTGGTCTCATCCAGCGCCCTTTGGATCAGCTCGTCCTCCGCGGCGTCGAGGTTCAACGGCAACGCGGCGACCGTGCTCTTGCGCTCCCGCGCGGCCGCCGGACTCGGGGTCTCGGACGCCGGCGCCAGGCGCAGGTGCGCGGCTTCGATCGTTTCGCCGCCGCTTTCGATCAACGCGCGCTCAATGATGTTTTTAAGCTCGCGCACGTTGCCTGGATAATCGTACGCCTGCAGCGCGGCGGCGGCCTCGCGGCTGAGCGCGGGCGCGGGCCGGCCCATCTCGGCGGCGAACGCCCGGAGAAAATGCCCCGCGATCGATGGCACGTCGTCCATCCGCTCGCGCAAGGGCGGCGTGGTGATGGTGTAACGGGCAAGCCGAAAATAAAGATCCGAACGAAATCCGCCCGACGCGATCCGCGCCTGCAGGTCGGCGTTGGTGGCCGCGAGGACGCGCACGTCCACCTTCCGCGGCTCGGCGGCGCCCACTGGGGTGACGCAGCCGTCCTCGAGCACGCGGAGCAGTTTTACCTGCAGTAAGATCGGCATATCGCCGATCTCGTCGAGAAACAGCGTGCCGCCGTGCGCGAGTTCGAAATAGCCCTTGCGGTCCGCGACCGCCCCGGTGAACGCGCCCTTGACGTGGCCGAAAAGCATCGACTCGGCCAGTTCCGCGGGAATCGCCACGCAATTCACCGGCACGAAGGGAGCCCGCGCGCGGGCGCTGCCGAAATGGATCGCGCGGGCGACTAGTTCCTTGCCCGTGCCGCTTTCGCCCACGATGAGCACGCTCGTGTTCGCGAATTGATGCAGGCGGCGGATTTCGCCGGCCACGTTCTGCATCTGGCGGCTGCCGCCGACCATGCCGGCAAGATTCCAGCGCGACGCCTCCAGGTCCGAAATCGCGGCCAACTGATCGTCCGCCTGCCGGAGCGCCGTCTCGGCCTGCCGCCGGCGGTGAACTTCCGCGGTCAATTCGGCGGTGCGGGTTTCGAGCGCGCGATTCTTTTCCTGCAATTCTCGGGTGAGCCGGTTCAGCCGCAGGTGCGTCGCCACGCGGGTGAGCACTTCCTCCGCGCGGAACGGCTTCGTGATGTAATCGACGCCACCCACCTGGAACGCTTCGACCACGCTCTCCATCTCGTTGCGAGCCGTGAGAAATATCACCGGGATTTCGCGCGCCGCGGCGTCGAGTTTCAAGCGGCGACACGTCTCGATCCCGTCCAACTCTGGCATGAGGATGTCGAGGAGAATCAAGTCCGGATGGGCCTTGGCCGCGAGCTTCAACGCCACGCCGCCGTTCGGCGCCACGAGGATTTCGTAGCCCTCGGGTTCCAGCGCGGCAGTGAGCACGGAAAGGTTCGCCGCGACATCGTCCACCAGCAGGATCTTTTCCCGCGGCGACGCCTTAGGCTTGGGCGAATCCATGGGCGGGAAGGGCCGGCTCGTCCGGAACTGGAACCGCGGTCGAGGCGATCAACCGTTGAATGGCGTCCATGTCGTAACTGCGCATCAACTCGCGAATGAGGTCGGCCAGGCGCCCGGCGTCCGGCCCGCGTTCGCGCAATTCCGCGAGGCAGCCCTTCAGCGCGGTGGTGCTGTGCAGTTCCGCCGCGACGGCCAGGCGGGCGCACAATTGCTCCGGCAAGTTCACTTTCGCGGCCGGTCCGGGCGGGGCCGCGTCCAGGTGGAGCTCCGACTTCTCGAAAACGGCGCCGCAGTGCGCTTCCAGGCATTCATAGAGGCGTTCGGACCGGAACGGCTTGGCGATGAAATCGACGCAACCGGCCGCCGCCGCTTCTTCGCGGCGCCGGGCCACCGCCGAGGCGGTGTGGGCGATCACCTTCGGACGCGCGCCGTTGGGCAGCGCGCGCAAACGGCGGGCGGTTTCCGCCCCTCCCATGCCCGGCAGCAAGAGGTCCATGAACACGGCGTCGAACGCGCTTGCCTGAACTCGCTCGATCGCCGCCGGGCCGTCTCCGGCGAACTCGACTTCGCAGCCGACCGCGCTGAGCATCCCGCCCAGCACCTCGCGATTCGCGTGATTGTCATCCACGACGAGCGCTCGGAGGCGGTGGCCCGCCGCGAGGCGGAGAAAGTGAGGGGCGGGGTCGCGGATTTCTCCGGCGGCCGGCGCCAACGGAATCGTAAAGAAGAATCGCGAGCCGGCGCCCCGCTCGGACTGCAGCTCAAGCGTGCCGCCCAACAACTCCACTTGCCGTTGCGCGATCGACAGTCCCAAGCCGGTCCCGCCCTGGTGGCGCGCGCCGGAACCTTGATGAAACGGGCGGAATATATCCCGCTGCTCATGCTCCGGAATGCCCAACCCCGTGTCGATGACTTCGAAGAGCCAATGATCGTTGGCGGCCGCCCGGAAATGAACGTACACCTCCCCGGCGGAGGTGAATTTCACCGCGTTGCCCGCGAGGTTGATGAGAACTTGCCGCAACTTACCCTCGTCGCCCCGTACGGGAACCGGCCCGGGCTGGCCCAGCTCGAGGCGAAAGGCGATGCCTTTCTGCGCGCAGAGCAACCGAAACGTCGTGGCCAGCCCGGCTACCAAAGCCGCGAGATCGAAATCGATCTCATTCAATTCCATTCGGCCGGCCTCGATTTTTGAGAGGTCGAGAATTTCGTTGATCAACCCGAGCAGATGATCACCGCTGGCCAGGATGCCGCGCGTCGCGTCGCGCTGTTCCTGCGGGAGGCGGGGATCGCGCTGCATGAGTTGCGCGTAGCCGAGAATCGCGTTCAACGGCGTGCGGATTTCGTGACTCATGCTGGCCAGGAAATCGGACTTTGCCTGGTTGGCCGCCGCGGCCGTTTCCTCGGCCCGCATCCGGACGGCCACCTCGTCTTGCAGCGCGGCGTTCGCGGCGGCAATCTCGCGCGTCCTCCGCCAGCCGCCATAGAGATTGGCTGTGGTCAACGCCGTGAAGATCAAGCCGCCAATCAGGACCAGCCACGATTGGCGGGCCACTTGCGCGCCGGACAGCGCCGTTCCGGCCGCGTAAGCGACGATCCAGTGGTGGCCGCCGATTTCGAGCGGAATCGTGCGCTCGGCTCGCGCGGGGGCGGCGGTGGAACCGTAAAGCAATTCACCTTCGGGAGACTCGTCGAATAGCCGGGCGTCGATGCCGCGCTTCTCCAGTTGCGTGAACACATCCTTGACCAGATCCGCCACCCGGAACACCGCGACCGCGAACCCGGCCAGTTCGCGCCGGCGCTCCGCTTCGGTCGCGGGAATGCCGGCGCCGCGATAGACCGGCAAGAGCATGAGAAAGCCCGGTCGGTTTTCCGGTCCCTGCGCCAGGCGCACCGGGGCGGTGGCCGTCGGTTGGCCCGTGTCCCGGGCGCGTTCCAACGAAACCCGCCGCTTGGCGTCGGAGGCGAGGTCGTACCCCAAGGCTGCTTCGTTACTCCCCATCGGCTCGATGAAATAGACGGGAACGTACTCCGCGCGGGCGGTCGCCGGAATCGTCGTCTCGGCGCCCGCGTGCTCGCGGATGGAGAAGCCAGTCATGCCGGCCTGGACGGCGGCGGCTTCGACCGCCCCCCGCTGGTCGGCGCGAACGAGGGGATTCCAGGAAAGCGCCTGCAATTCGTGCTGTCGGGCAAGCGCCGGCTGCACAAAGCGGCGGAATGGCTCGCGCTCCAGGCCGCCGCGCGTGGCGTACAGGGAGGCGATGCCCTGCAGCACTTCGGTCGATTGCAGCACGGAGACCTCAAGTTTTTCGACCTGTTCCCGCGCCAGATCGCCGGTTCGTTTGTCAAATTCCCGCAGTTCCCAGCCGCGAATCAGCGAAAACAGCGCCAACGACAATACGATCCCCACCCCAAGCACGGACCAGATCCATGCCGGAGGCAACCCCAGCCTGCGTTGATGCGTTGACGGCGCCACTTACGGGGCCTTGGAGCACAATGTTTGCCGCCTTGGCCGCGAATGATCGCTAATCTTTCTGTGTCATTGGTTTCCATAGGGTTTTGCGGCCAAATAAACACGAAAGAAATCTCCACTTGCGGCCTCCGGCTGAAACGGTGAACAGAAGCTGACCGAATATAGCCAGCATGGTCAAACTGCTTCAGTCAATTCGGAGCGAACCCTCGGCCAAGCGCCCCGCTCACCCGGGTGGGGCGAGGCTCCGCCGAGCCGTGAAAAAGCGGCGTGGCGTCCTGTTTGCCAACCAACGCCCGTTGCTGCCGAAATGCCGTCGCTCGAACGAAGTCTCGGGGCCGTGCGGCGTTGCGCACGTCCCGACCCTCGTCACGGCTCGCTCGCGCGGTTTCCCCGCGTGCAAGTCCGCCCCGTTTAGCGGTTGGATCCCTTCGTCACGTACGTCGCCGAGTGTCCCTTTCCCGGAATGCTGACGGTGTACGTTCTTCCGTCCGGCGCGACCGAGAGTTTGATGTAGTTGGCCTGACAGGCCGCCTCCAGATTGGCGATATATTCGTCGGCCGTGTTGTTCTCCTTGTCCGCCCGCAGATTGCGATGAATCTGATACATCGCCTTGATCGAAGGCGTCCCTTTCAACGTGGCAAACGTCTCCGCGCCGCATCCCTTGCTCGTGCCGTTGCTCATCACGGAAATCGTTGGCGCCAAACTGCGGACGAGCAACGGATTGTTGCTTAAGTCCAGGCCGTGATGATCCACTTGATACACGTCCACCACGCCGGGCAAATTGTTCGGGCAGACCAGCCGCCCCTCGACGTTCCAGGTCAGGTCGCCGCCATCAAAGAAACGGAACGGGCCGTATTGCAGCAGCATCACCACGATGTTCGCGTTGTCCGAAGTGTCCTTTTCCTTCTCGTGACCCGTGCCGCACAACCGATTCAATTGGGCGGCGGACCCGGTCGGTGCGACCATCTGCTGCTTCGCGGCCAGACACCGGAACGACAACGCCGCGGCGCCGTCCGCCTGCTTCAGCGCGAATTCATCCGCCGGATGAATCGTGATTTCTTTCTCGATCGTCATGTCGCGAAACGGTTGAATCTGCTTGGCGAACGACGCGTCGTCCCCACCGTCGGGATTGTGGTCGGGAATACCGTTGTGATGAACCACGCCGATCGGCATCAGTTTCGCCAGCCCCGCGGCCCCGCCGAAATGGTCGAGGTGGAAATGAGTGATTATCAGGTGATCGATCCGCTGCAACCCGGCGACCTTGGTGGCGATGTCGTGAATCCGACCCGAGTCACGCCCTCCCGGCATCCCGGTGTCGATCACGATCGATTCACCGGCGGGCGTGACGATCAGCGTCCCGCCACCGCCCTCGACGTCCGCCCAGTAAATATCGAGCGTCTTGTCCGCGACGCCCGCTCGTGACAGCGTCGGCGCGAGCGCGCAGCAGACGGCGAACGCGACGAACGACCGTCGGGTCCACGCCATCGCGCGGCGGCGGCGGCGTCCGAGCGCTTGGGACGAAAACCACCGTAAGTGAAGCGTATTCATAGTCGTAATTGCCGGGCCAGTCAGAATTGGATCACGCAACGTTACCAACGCCTCCCCAGCCCGGAAAGGGAAAATGCAAACCGGAAAACGAGACCCGGAGCCTGCCACCAGGAACGCTCCACCAGGAACGCGCGACCCTGCGCAACTTCGGGTAGTTGCCGTAATTGGCCGGTACCGTCCGACGCTCCCGGTCGAAAGAGCTGAAAGCCCGCAATGGGAAAGCCTTGGGATGGGCAAAGCGAAATCCCAAGTGATCGTCCCCAATAGTAATTCTTCCGACCGGTTGGGTCGTGACCGATTCGCTTGCCCCCGCAATCAAAACGCCAAAAACTGCAACGACTCAGAGTCGCGTTCCTGCCGCCCGAATTGCGCGTTGACTCCACCGCGCGCAGGGGAGGGATTCCTCCGACCGGGAGCGGTCCGCTCGACGATGCGACTTGGCATGATGACGAACCGATCGGCCGCCGTGCGGCGCTTTCGGAAACTCACGTGATCGTGCCCACGCGACCGCCCGGAACGTTCGATGCTCGGATACGGGCTCCGCGGAGCGAGCAAAACCGAGAATTTGAAAAGGCTTGCCAGTGGGGAGGTCCGGGGTAGGATGAACCCCAGCGACCGGGTTTGGCAAGATAGCTCAGTTGGTAGAGCAGAGGACTGAAAATCCTTGTGTCGGCGGTTCAATTCCGCCTCTTGCCACCATTTTTCAGAACTCTTCTAATTTCAAGGACTTCCAAAAACAGACTTCTGGTGGGAATGCCAAAGTGAGAATAAAACTCCCCGGATTTGGCTCAATTTCAGGCGGAAATAGGCGGATTTTCAGCGAGTTACGGTGTCCTCTCAGCGCCGGTCACGGTGATCTTCGGTGTCGGGGCAACAATTGGTTTATCCCGTACAGGACGATCAGAAGTCGCTCGACGCAGAGGCCGCACCCCGCCACCTTCCCTACGGAGTTGGCGGTGACTTGCATCAGGATTCATGGCTGTCGGCCTGATTTGGTCATGCTCGACCCGTTCGTCGGCATCGGGCACTCGGCGTGTGCTGCAAAACGGTGTGGCATTGGGCGATTCATCGGGTTCGATATCAATCCAGAATACGTCAGGGTTGCACGCGTGAACGTGGACGCGGCACGCGATCCCAATCACGCCTGACTTGCATTCCCTTGCTCGGGTCAGGGTCAGGGGGCCGGAGTGGCTGCTGGTCTTCTGACCGCGAGAGGTCGCGCGGCGGTTTGGTCGTGTGCTTGCGTTGGGCAAACCGTGGAACGAGAGACTGCGCGGCCTGATGAAAAAGAGCTATACGTGGAATCCCCTAGGTTTCGCGAAAATACCCCCTAGCATTCGGCTCGACAGGCATTAATCCCGGGGAGCGGACGTGTTTGGAATTATTTGAGCGTCGAACGTAAGGAGTTCCAGTTAAAATGAGTAATATCGCGATTATCGCTTGACTTACGCCGCTGTCCATGCGACAAACTAACGCGACAAGGGCGCAGGGAGTCCAAAACAAACCAACTCGAGTGCGGTTGCGTTAATAAACATTTAACAATCGAAGGAATAACAAATGAAGTTCGTGGGGAGGATATGTGGGATGGGAATCGTCGTGGCGGTATGCTTTGGTCGAACGGGACTTGCGTCGCCACAGGGGTCGGCAGTCGTTGAACGCGGCCCGTTTCATCGGGTCTGGCAAAACATGGTGTTATCCACCAACCGCGTAAACGGATCGATTGTGACGTCGACGAATACCTACACTGAAGTCGGCGACGGTTTGTGTTATCAGGAAAACGGACAATGGCTGGACTCGCAGGATTTGATTGAAATCACTCCAGACGGGGCCGCGGCGCTCCATGGTCCTACCAAGGCACACTTCAACGCCAATCTCAACACCGCCGGAGCCGTCACGATGATAACCGCGAGCGGCGAAATCTTCAAAAGCCACCCGTCGGCGCTGTACTACGAAGACACCGCCACAGGCAAAATTGTCCTCATCGCCTCCGTCAAAGATTCCAAAGGGGTGCTGGCACCTCCCAATGAGGTGGCTTATAATGATGCGTTTGACGGATTGAGAATCGACGTGACCTACGTGTATGCCAAAAACGGTCTTGAACAGAATGTCGTTTTCTTGCAGGCGCCAGCGCCTCCCGACACAGGCTACGGCATGAACCCCGCAACGACGCGCATTCATCTGGTAACCGCGTTCGACCAGGTTCCGGTACCGAAGCGCCAGACGCCGATTACGCTCAAGGCAGCGACCAACCCGAAATCCTCGGATCTCGTCGACAATCTCCTGCTATTCAACGATCTCTGGTTCCCGGTTGGCGCAGCGTTCGGTTACGAACACTCCAAGCCAGTCCTCGCCGGCCAGCCGAAGCTGGTGCGAGTGCCCGAGTCCTCCGATCCCGATAACGTCCTCATCGCAAAGACGCTCACTCAGGTAAACAACCAGAACGTCTTGATCGAAACGGTTGATTACAACGACCTGTTGCCAAAGTTCAAGAACCTCCGGCAGGCGGCGTTACCCGCAAAGCCGGACGCCAAACGCCAGGTTGCCGCCGTCCCATTGCCTCCTTCTGATTCCGGTAATCGGGTGGGCGCGCACTCCTTCGCCTTGGCCTCGGCCCCGTATCAACCGCACGGCCTTGTCTGGGACTACACCACTCTCAGCGGTACCCTCTCGGACTACACGTTCACCAACGGATCCACCTACGTCATCAGCAACACCGTCACATTCAACAGCAGCGCGACCGCCACGTTCCAGGCCAACACCTGCGTCAAGTACGCGACGAACGCCTACATGTTAGTCTCCGGCCCGGTGAGCTTTCCGACGTCGGGAATACCGCCAGTCTTTACCTCGGCTGACGATAATGTTTACGGCGAAAGTATACCTAACAGCACGGGGAACCCAGGATACGCTGCGCTCCATCACCTGTCATTCTACTACGATAGCAATTCGTCTACCGTGCAGCACGCTCGATTTCGGTGGGCACAAGACGCACTCCAATATGACGGAACAGGCTCGTTCATCTCCTACAGTGTCAGCTACTGTGAGTTTGAGAATTGCACCTACGCGGTTCGTGAAAACATTCCCAACAGCTCGCTTACGCTTACCAAAGACACCGGTTGCAGCATCGGCACAGGCCTATCCGTTACGAGCGGAGCCCATTCGGGAACCGTCTCTGTGGTTAGCCCGATTAACGTTTCACGATTCACCGCCATCCAGGGGGAGCCTTCTATCGCAATTAATCCGACAAACCCCGACGACGTCGTAGTCGTCGCAAACAATACAGGCGGGGCCAGCCTCTTCATAGGAATTTCCACAGATGCTGGCGCATCCTTCTCAACGAATTTTCTCAGCAACCTCTGCTGTGATCCATCTTTAACATGGGATTCCTACGGTAATTTGTTCTTGGCATGTGTTGGCACTCCAACAACAAACGTCGTAGTTCTGCTGAGCACAAATAACGGAACGACATTTACGACGAATTTCGTTTTCTCAACCTCCAGTGGAGTCGATTATCCAAGAATTACATCTGGACCAAACCCTACATACGGCAATCATACATACCTCACATTTTACTCCTATGACGCCATATCTCTTCTTGCGGCGGGCGCTAATGTCACGGGGCTTGGAGCCGCTCACATCGGAGCTTATTCCGTTACCAACCTTACTCGTTCGACGGACGGAAACTTCGGAGGAGTCACAATCGTGCCCAACGGTACGACTGTAGCCACTTTTCAACTGGAAGATCATGCAGTCGGACCATCTGACATTTATGTAGCGGCCAATCCGAACGGTGTGGGCCAAGCGTTCGGTGATTCAGGCTATCTCCTGACAAGTCAAGTGGGCTACAGTCAATCAATTCCCGCGCAACCCACACGAAACATTGACGTCGGCTTGGGGCTTGCTTCCGATCTTTCCGGCGGTACTCATTCGGGTCGGGCATACATGGTTTACACCGACAGGCCGTCGGGTAGTACAAACGTCCAAACAGACATTTACGTCATCTACTCAGACAATGCCGGTACCAGTTGGAGCACTGGTTCACCTGTGAAGGTCAACGACGACTCAAAAGGAATGAGCCATTTTTGGCCGCATATCGCCGTTGATTCAACGACCGGGAACGTTGCTGTCGCGTGGTACGATTGCCGTGAGGATACTCCGGGAAATACTAAGACGCGATTCTACGCGGCGATCAGCCGCGACGGGGGAGCAACCTTTTGTCCAAATATCCAGTTGGAACCTGGTCAATCAAACGCCTCTGGCGTATCGGACAAGGACTACTTTGACTTTACGGGCTTGGCATACTACGGAGGTGTAATGTATGCCGCTTGGGCTGACAATTCAAATAGCACCGGTAATAATCCCGATGGCACGAGCTCTATGGACGTCTACGTCACAAAGCTGGCATATTAAAGTGAAAACATCCCACCTAAGAGACAAAGTTGAGTTTCGGTGTACCAGATTCCATCGCTTTTGGACGATTGCTCTATTTGCCTTCTTTTTGTGCTATAAGCAATCTGGCGCAATCACGATCACCAATTTACTGAACGGGAATTGGACGCAAGCGTATATGCAACTGAATGTTGGCGACACGATTGTATGGGTTAACCAGGATGCCACTGCACCGACGTTTACAGAGAGCTACGGCGGGGAATGGAAAAGTCCCGCCCTTGCAGCGGGTGGCAGTTTTGCCTATACCTTTCAACAGCCTGGATTTTACGCGTACCAGACAGCAACAGCAACTTCGTACGGCAGCACTGTTGGCACGGTCCGCGTATCCTCGTGGTCAAATGCCCCACCGTCGATCACGCTGAATACTCCGGTGACGGGGCTTTCGTTCCCGCGCACCCAACAATCGCTATTTCTTCAGGCGTCAGTAACAAATTCGCAGAAGATCGCGCTGGTTCGATTTTTTGCCGACGCAACGTTAATCGGCGTAGCATCTAATGCTCCCTACGCGATCGTTTGGACCAACAGCGGGCCGGCGACCGGAACGCCACTGCCGGTTGGAACTCACGCGCTCGTTGCGGAGGCTTTCGACACCAACGGGACGAGTACTGCAACGCAGCCGGCGATCGTGATGGTTGGGAACGATCAATACATTTGGGGATCCCGCGTTCTTCCGAACGGGCAATTCATGTTCTACTACAATGCTCGACTTGGAAGGAATGTAATCGTCGCGGCAGCCGATGCGAGTTTCGGAGTTGGTGTTACGGAGTTCGGCACGTTTAGCGGCCTTGGAGTCTTTGTCGATTCTTCGGGGCCGGCGAGCGGACAACCGTTTCGGGTTTACCGTCTAAAATTCGACAACTAACGAATTGTTCTGATTTAACGCCGCTTGAGAAAACGTTGTTCCGGCGACATTATTGGGGCCGCTGCAAGCCTCCTTCGCCTCACCGATTCCTTGGCTGTACCGTTCTCATGAATTGGGCTTTTCCAGTCCGACAATTTGAAATCAATCGACCCGCATAGGCTTCGGAAGTAGTTGTATACTGACGTGACGACCTCTTTGGGATCACGAGGAAAAGTTCGAACTTCATATAAGTCCCCCAGCACGCTTGGACGAAAGGAGGCGTTTGCCTCCTCTTGTCCTTGTGGCATAACCGCAGTTTTAGGTTCGATTGTTTCATCTTCGGTTTCATCGACACACAAGGACTTTTCGAGGATGAAAAACGGTTTGGTGGCTTCAATGCAGAGGTTTTTGTCTTTGAGAGTTAGGTTCGATCCGATAGTGGAAAGAATCTCCTTTTTGGTCTTTGCATCGCCTTTGGCGAACCTTGCCCTTGCAGCGCAGGCGAATTCAAATGTGTTTTCGGAAAGTCTCACCCACTGTTTGACCCGCCGTCCGACGTCCTGGAGCAGTTCCTCCAAAACGGACTTTTTCTTAAGTAATTCAGCGCGCTCCCGCTCATACTAAACGTCGGACAGCAGGCTGCCATCGGCGTTACCGGGCGAGGTCTTGAGCTTCACCAAGGCGTCGATTCGCCGCAGGCAGTCCTGGTATGCTTTCTGTTGAGCTTCGATGATGGCATTCCGTGATGCGGCTTCCAGTTCATGCAGTTCGTGCAGGTTTTTGATCGCCCAGTCCTTGAATCGGCGGTTCAATTCCGCCTCTTGCCACCATCTTTCATAACTCCTCTCATTTCAACTACTTCCGAAAACTGACCTCCGGTGAGAATGCCAAAGTGAGAATGAGAATGCCCGGCAGTGGCTCATTTTGAGGCGGAAATGGTTGAGTTTTCAGGGAGTTACGGTGTCATCTCGCCGCAGTAGAGGGTGAGAATAATCGGCGCGTGGAGGGCACTTTTCCCGACCACCGGCAGCACGATAGTTCATTGGCTGACGGCCAATTATTTCGCGGCCTGTCCCGACTTCAGCGTTTGCGCGAGTTTGTTCAGCATGTCTTTCTCCCGCTGCTTTCGTTCACTGTCGGAGAGCCCGGACGCGCCGAGGCGGATTTTTTGTTTAGGACTGACGCCCATTGCGTTCTCGCCCTCCCCAGCGGTTTGGTTCGAGTGCTCGTGCGGAAGCGCGGGCCGTGGCGGAGTGAGCAGTATCGCTGAGTCGGTTTCCGTCGTGACGCAAAGCAGCCAGAGCTGTCGGTACAGATGTGAAAGATATGCCTAAACCTTATCAACCGTCGGCCAGGGATGGCGGCCGTTCTCATGCAAATGATTGGAGGCTCCCTGAGGTTACGCTTGTGCTCGGGCGAATCTGCAGGACAACGGAAGTAGCGCGACGCGGAATTCTACTGAGTCTGGCGTCGCTTCTCCTTACGGGTTGCACCCCATCTCCTCGGGCGGCGTGGGAAAGCCTTGAGCAGGAGTTTTGGCAGGCACACTCGGAATACCGAGCGGGAAACAGCACCGATCCAGCGAAGTGGGAAGAAGCCCTGCGGCGTTGCGCCGATGCAGAGAAGTATGCGGCGAAGGCTTTATCCCTCGCCAAAGCGCACCCCAAAACCGATCTCGCGGATAAGGAATTGTGGTGGATCATCAACTACTTTTCTGAAGGATCGAGCTGCAAGGAAGCCGTCGAGACGTATGCCCGCGACTTTCCAGAAATCTTTGCCATCCGATGCCGCAGCGTTGTCCTTGATCGCAATGCGTTCATCGACCCTTCTTTACAAGCGATGGCCCGGTGGAGTCCAGACCCGGAAACGAGGGGGCGAGCGACGCTGGCGCGGGCTCGCTTTCGGCACTCAGGCATGCATGACGACGCTACGGCTGAGAAGCTCTATCAAGAAGTTATTGCAAAGTTTGCGGACGTCAAGATGAGCCAAGCGAGTGCGGCTACCTTGGGCGACATCGCCAGAGATGGTCTCCGCTACCTTGGAAGCCCGGTTCCAGCTGAGAGCGGGTGGCGGGCAGGAGAGAAAGCTCCTCCTTTTCAGGCAACGACTACCGACGGAAAAACCGTGCAGGTGCCCGGTAGCTACAAGGGGAAGGTTCTCCTCATCGATTTTTGGGCAACTTGGTGCGGCCCGTGCGTGAAAGAAATCCCGAACGTGGCTGACGCTTACGAAAAGCATCATCTTGACGGCCTGGAAATCCTCAGTGTGAGTTTGGACCAAGCAAACGCTGGTGACGTGTTCGCTCGCTTTGGCCGAAGCCACCGAATGCCCTGGCCGCAAATCTACGATGGGCAGTATGTGGACTCGCCCATCGCAAGGCTGTTTAGAATCACGGGGGTCGAGCACCCGACCGGCATTCCGTATGCCTTGGTTGTCGACGGTGATACGGGATACATTCTCGCGGCGGGCCAGGACGCACGTGGACCTAAGTTAGCGACTGCCATCGAAAAAGCCCTGGTCAAAATGAAATCGAATCCGAAATAAAACGCCGATTGACCAAAAACCCCTGAACCGACCGCGGGTCGGCTCGTCAGTTGTCTCCGGGCGCTGGTGAACATCGCCGCAGCGGTCTGAGGGTGATTTCAAGAGCATGGAGACGGCGCACAGAAGTTTCAAGCGGGCTTGATACTTCGTCTCAAATTCCGATGTCGCCGCGGGCGAAAGGAGATGGTTTACCCTGATGATGGCCGCGTCGGGCGCGCAGGACGGAAAGTTATGCACTTTGTAATTTCCCTCTTAG